>JABUFB010000008.1:0-600000 GCA_013314775.1 Armatimonadota bacterium
GACCGCAACAGAATGGCCTTCAGAGCGCCTGTAAACGGCTCACGTTGAGAGAAAAGGGCCCGGGCCTTCAAAAAAGACGGCCAGAGCGACGCGTAACACCCCGCCAATGGGGTTGTTCAGCGATTAGATCATCGCGATCCTCGCAGCAATACTGTTCCCTGTGTTCGCAAGGGCACGGGAGAAGGCGCGCCAGTCCAGCTGCTTGTCCAATTGCAAGCAGTTGGCTCTCGCCGCCTTGATGTACGCCCAGGACTACGACGAAAAGCTCCCCTTCGCTTCCTGCGGGGGGCAATACTGGACTTCTGTCATACAGCCGTACGTCAAGAACGTACAGATGTTCTACTGCCCGTCAGATCCCGGTGTCTTCCCGGGTTACGGCTGGAACTACTCGGGTTGCGGATACGCTCCGGGCACGCAGTGGAGCCCGGCACGCACCGGCGCCATCTACGAGGGCTGCTCGCTGGCCATCTACAACAGCCCGGGACCGTCCGAAACCTTTATGCTCGGTGACAGTGGAGCACCCACTGCTTCCTGGCAGCGGTACTATCTCTACCAATCTGCCACCTATCATCCCCGCCGCCACAATGACGGCGACAACTATGCCTTCGTCGACGGCCACTGCAAGTGGATGAAGGACGACGCCGTGAACGTCACCGACATGTGGGACGCTGACTAAGCCCACGCTGGCTGTGATCGCCAGGGACTTGTGTAGCAGGGCCGCCGGGGCCACGGCTTCGGCGGCCTTTTTCGTGCCGGGGAGGGACAGGCGCCACGTCTGGCGAATAGCCTTTCGCTCTTGCATCCACGGAATACTCCCTGCCGCGCGAGGAAAGCCTTGAGCGAACCCATGATGGTTCCGCAAGATGCCCCCGGCCCTGATGCGAGACCCCGCCCGTCTTCCTTCTCGGCACGGGCGGCGGTGGTGGGCGCCATTGCCTGTCTCCTGGTGGGGTTCGGCGCCCCGTACTCCACGCTGGTGCTCAAGGGCTCCTCGATGGATTACGACTTCTCCACTGCGGCCGCCCTGTTCCTGCTGTTCATTCTCACGGCTTTCGCGAACAATGCCGTCGCCCGCGTGCGCCGAAGCTGGGCGTTGACACCCGGCGAATGCACCACCGTCTACATCATGATGATCGTGGCCTGCGCTGTGCAAACCATGGGGCTAAGCGGGCAGCTCATGTCGATCATCACCGCCCCGTACTATTACGCCACGCCGGAGAACGACTGGGACAAGCTGCTTCAACCTCACCTGAACCCCTGGCTCGCGCCGGAATCTGAAGAGGCCATTCGGTTCTTCTACGAAGGCCTGCCTGCCGGGCGTCTCGCGCCCTGGTCGGCCTGGATCCGCCCTCTGTCCGCCTGGGGACCGTTCCTGATGGTTCTCTACTTCGTGATGATCTGCACAATGGTGATCCTGCGCCGGCAGTGGGTGGAACGCGAACGGCTCATCTACCCGCTCACCGTCCTGCCTCTGGAGATGGTAGCTGAGGGTGAGGGAACGCGCACGGCGCCGCTGTACCGTAACCCCGTCATGTGGCTGGGCTTCGCGGTGCCACTGGCCTTTGCGACCCTCCAGGGATTGCACCATTACTATCCCACCGTGCCCTCGCCCACGACCCACTGGCAGATCTCCATGTTCCGTCAGACCCAGACCATGCACTTTCGCGTCAGCTTTCCGATGGTTGGCTTCTTCTACCTCGTGGAACAGCAGACCGCTTTCAGCCTGTGGTTCTTCAATGTACTCTTTTTCATCATCCGCGGTATTCTGAACGTCCTGAAGGTCGGGATGACCGAGAACCTGGGCGTCTACGGCGCCCCGTCACCTGTCTTCGCACACCTGGGCATGGGCGCGTTCCTGGTCCTTGTCTTCGGGGGCCTGCGTACAGCGCGGGGGCACCTGTCAGAAGTTGTCGCCGGCGCGATTGGCCGCGGTGAGCCCGGAGCGGATCGCGGAGAGATTCTCTCCTACCGCGCGGCGTTCTGGGGACTACTGGTCGGGCTTGTCTTCATGACTGTGTGGCTGAACTGGTCCGGCATGCCGCTTTACGTGGCGGTGATATTTCTTATTACCGCGATGGTGTTGTTCGTGGGCCTCACGCGGATCGTTGCCGAGAGCGGGATGGCCGAAGCCGTTGCGCCGACAATCGCGCCGGGCGTGATCGTCTCGGCTCTTGGGGCCCCTGCGGTGGGGGAGAAGGGCCTGATGTCCCTGGCCATGAGCTACGTCTGGTGTTCCGACATGCGTACCTTCGTCATGGCCTCCGCCGCGAACGGGCTGAAGCTGGCCGAGAACACCACGGGCAACCGAAAGAGGCTTTTCTGGCTGATGATCCTGGCCCTGCTTGCCAGCGCGCCGATCAGCATCTACCTGACCATGCGCTGGGCGTACCAGACCGGCGGCGTGACCATGAACAGCTGGTTTTTCGCGGGCGGGCCCCTCGCGCCGCTGAAGTGGGTGCAGGTTCATTTCATGAGCCCGAAGGGGCCAAACATCCCCGGACTTGTTCTGACTGCCGGCGGAGCGGCGCTCATGGCATTCCTCGCAGGAATGCGCCAGCGGTTTCTCTGGTGGCCCTTCCACCCCCTGGGATTTGCTCTGGCCCCGGTCTGGATCATGGATCAGCAGTGGATGACGATTCTCCTCAGCTGGACCCTCAAGACCACCATCATGCGCTATGGCGGTGTGAAGATGTACCGTCGCGCCCGCGCCTTTTTTCTGGGCCTGATCCTGGGCCAGTTCTGCGCCAACGGCTTCTGGCTCATTATCGATCAGTTCGCCGGTGGAACCGGCAACATGATCTTCTGGATATGACGCGGCCATGCGCCGCCCGAGGAGAGACTGCCGTGCACGCGCCCGTCTGTGCCATTATCGTGAACTACAACAAGCTCCCATACTCGCGCCTGTGCCTGGAGAGCATCCTGCAATCCGACCCTCTGCCCGCGCAGATCGTCTGCATTGACAACGGATCAGCAGACGGCACACGAGAGTATCTGTCCGAAGAGCTCCCCGGGCTTGCACAGGGCGCCGGGGTGGACTACGCCCTCATCACCAACGAATGCAACGCGGGCGCGATCACTGCCCGCAATCAGGGGCTTGAACTGGCCACCCAGCCGCTCATTGCCTTCTGCGACAACGATCTGGCAGTCCGCAGCCGCAACTGGCTTGCGGTCCTGCAGGAAGCTCTGGAGGCCGCCCCACGGAACGGTTTCGTCGGGCCGAAACTCGTGTATCCCTTCGCGCCTTACAATATCGAGTGCGCGGGGGTCGCGATCTCTCCTCACGGTCGCGTTCAGTACCGAGGCAGGGGAGAACCCATTGACGCCCCGGAGTTCAACCATCCCTGCGAAGTCCAGTGTCTCATCAGCGCCTGTTGGCTCATGCGTAAGGAGATCACGGATACGCTGGGCGGCATGGACGAGGTCTTCAACCCTGCTCAGTTCGAGGATTTCGACCTGTGCTACCGTGCCCGCGAGAAGGGCTGGCGCGTGCTGTATGAACCGGGCGCCGAGATGTACCATTTCGAGAACGTGACCACCGACGGTTCCGTGGATGTGAAGTTCAAGTACACGACCATGAAAAACTGGCAGGAGTTCAAGTCGCGTTGGCGACGACTCTACGAACACGAGAACGGGCCGGCGGATGCGGACTGCCAGTGGGCGAAGTTGCCAACCCATCCCATCGAGTACACAGGCATTCCGCCAATCGTGTAGGAAAAGCACGGCCGGATCCCCGACTGGGGCAAGGCAGGCCCCGGAGCAACCCATGAGCCCAATACCAACAGTCCTGGTGATCTCCCTCATGTGTGTCGCCGCTTTCGCTGACGGTTCCGCGCCCACCCGCGAAGAGAAGTTTGACTGCATGTCATGGTGGGATGCCCAAGGTAACCGGCGCCCGGTCGCAGGCGCTGAAGACGCAGAGAAGCGGCGAGAGATCGCTCTCGCGCGCATGCAGCAGGTGATGGGGCCTTTTCCCGGTCCGGATTCGACCCCTCCGAGTTTCATCGTGGATGAGCGCGAAGACCTGCCCGGGGTCACACGACTGAAGATTCGATACGACACCCGGGATGGCGACCGTGTTCCCGCATACCTGTTCATCCCCGTGGACCAGCGCCCGGACATGCCCGCGGCGCTTTGTCTGCACCAGACGATACCCATCGGCAAAGGTGAGCCGGCGGGGCTTGGCGGAAGCGAGAACCTGCAGTACGCGCTTGAACTGGCCCGGCGCGGATTCATAACCCTCGCGCCTGATTACCCGCGGTTCGGCGAGAACCAGACAGATGCGTACGCGCTGGGATATGTCAGCGCCACCATGAAAGGTATCGTCAACCATATGCGCGGGGTGGATGTGCTCCAGTCGCTGCCCACTGTAGACCCGGAGCGCATCGCCTGCATCGGGCACTCCCTGGGCGGTCACAACACTCTATTCGTCACGGCCTTTGATCTGCGCATCAAGGTAGCGGTGACCAGTTGCGGGTTCTGCTCGTTCTACCGGTACATGAAGGGAGACCTCACGGGCTGGTCGCATGCGGGATACATGCCGCGAATTAGGGAGCTCTACGGCGCCAGTCCAGAGCGGATGCCCTTCGACTTCAGCGATGTGCTGGCCGCTATCGCTCCCCGGGTGGTGTTCACGAACTCGCCCACCGGGGACAGCAACTTCGACCTTCAGGGCGTGCGAGACTGCATCGAAGCGGCCGCACCCCTGTTTGGACTACTGGGAGTTCCGGGCAACCTTCGGGCCGCGCATCCGGTGTGCGGACACGACTTCCCGCCCGAGGTGCGGGAAGAAGCGTATTCCTTCATCGAGCAGGTCCTGGCGACCCGGTGACTCGATCTGAGAGAGTGGAGGGTCTGCCATGCTTCTCGACGGGAAACGAGCGGTAGTCACGGGTGCGGCAGGAGCCCTGGGCAGCGCTGTCCTGCGCGCGTTTCTGGACCACGGAGCGCAGGTGGTAGCCGTGGGCCACAGCGAGCACGCACTTCAAGAGATCGTGGGGACCGCCGGTAACGAAGCGAATCGCTGCCATCCCGTCCAGGCAGACCTGACGATTGCGGACGACGTAGAGCGGCTCAGAGGGGAGACCCTGGGGTTCATGGGCGGCGTGGACGCACTCGCCAACATCGTCGGCGGGTTTGCGTACGGTCCCAAGCTCTGGGAGATCGAGCCGGACGAGTGGCGCAGGTTGATGGACCTGAACCTGACCACCACGTTTCTCAGCTGCCGGGCTTTCATCCCAGTCATGCTTGAGGCCGGGTATGGGCGGGTGGTGAATATCGCCTCGCGCGGCGCCTTCACGGTGAAGGCCGGGACCGGAAGCTACGCGGTCTCTAAAGCCGCTGTGGCGAAGTTCACAGAGGTCCTGCGCGAGGAACTGCGTGGCACCGGAGTCACGGCAGTGGCGATCGCCCCGGGCACCATTGACACGCCGGCCAACCGCGAAGGCATGCCAAAGTCGGACCCATCAAAGTGGGTGACGCCCCATGCTCTGGCAGAAGCCATCGTTTGGCTGTGCTCGGAACAGGGCGGCATATTCAGCGGAGGAATCCTGCCGGCTTACGGAGACCTGTGATTCCGGGTAGGTCTCGGAGACAACTGACGCCTGCATCTGATCGAGGCAGGCGTCAGCTGTTTGTATGGTTGGCATGGCGCAGGATCACTTGTTCCTGAGGTACTCGTCAATCGCTGCTGCGGCTCTGCGACCGGCCCCCATGGCTTCGATAACCGTGGCCGCACCGGTGACGATGTCCCCGCCCGCATAGACCCCCGGAATGCTGGTGGCGCCGGTCTCTTCGTCCGCCACGATGTAACCCTTGCGATTGATCTCCAGGTCTGGCGTGGTGCTGCTGATCAGCGGGTTTGCACCCGCGCCGATGGCAATAACCGCAACGTCGATAGCTTCCTCATACTCCGAACCTTCGACGGGAACAGGCCTTCGCCGGCCACTGTCATCGGGCTCGCCGAGCTCCATTCTCTGCATCCAGGCCGACGTTAGCCTGCCCTGATCGTCTCCGCGGAACTCCAGCGGTACCGTGAGCAGGTGGAACTCGATGCCCTCCTCCTCGGCGTGATGTATCTCCTCGGCGCGCGCGGGCATCTCATCGCGGGAGCGCCGATAGGCCAGGATCACCTTGTCCGCACCCAGGCGTTTCGCGGTCCGAGCGGCATCCATCGCCACATTACCCCCGCCCACCACCATGACGCTCTTGCCCCGGGCGATTGGGGTGTCACTCTCCCCGAACTCGTAGGCGCGCATGAGGTTGGATCGAGTCAGAAACTCGTTGGCGGAATATACGCCGATGAGGTTCTCGCCCTCGATGCCCATGAAAGTGGGCAGGCCCGCGCCGGTACCAACAAACACGGCGTCATAGCCTTCATCATCGAGGAGTTCATGGATCGTGTCCAGCTTACCCACGACAGCGCTGGTCACGAGTTCAACGCCCAGGTCTCGCAATGCGTCGATCTCCACCTTCAGAATGCGCTTGGGCAGGCGAAACTCGGGGATTCCGTACACCAGCACGCCACCCATCTCGTGCAGGGCTTCGAAGATCGTCACCTGGTGCCCGCGTTTGGCGAGTTCGGCAGCGCAAGTGAGCCCGGCAGGGCCGGAGCCCACAATGGCCACCCGCTTGCCGGTGTCAGGTTGGCGATCAGGCCGCTCCATCAGGTTGTTCTCGCGTTCGTAATCGGCCACGAAACGCTCCAAGCGGCCGATGGCAACCGGCTCCCCTTTGATCCCCAGAACGCAGAGCTTCTCGCACTGGTCCTCTTGCGGGCAGACCCGTCCGCAGACGGCCGGGAGGACGTTGGTTTCCTTTATCTTTCGCGCAGCTTCGGCGAACTTCCCCTCGCGTACGAGGGCGATGAACCCGGGGATGTCCACCTCAACCGGACACCCCGAAACGCACGGGGACTTCTTGCATTGCAGGCAACGACTGGCCTCGGCAATCGCCTGTTCCGCGGTGTAGCCCAGAGGAACTTCATCGAAGTTGTATATCCGCTGCTGTGGAGGCTGTTCGGCCATCGGCTGACGCGGCAGTTTGGATGCACTTGCCATGAGGAGACATTCCTCCAGGTGAAAGGTCGCTCAATACAGACGCTACTTGGATTCGGGCAGGTCAAGCTTGCAGTGGGCGCCCCAGTCTCGCGCTTCGGCTTCCTGCTCCTTGTATGTGGCCTGCCGCTTCATCAGCAGGTCGAAATTGACCTGGTGCGCGTCGAATTCCGGGCCGTCAACGCAGGCGAATTTGGTCTCGCCGCCGACCTCAACACGGCACCCTCCACACATCCCCGTTCCGTCGATCATGAGTGGATTGAGGCTGACCATTGTCGGGATGCCGCGCTCTCGGGTCAGGTTGGCCACCGCGCGCATCATCGGGGTCGGGCCGACTGCCAGCACGAAGTTGATCTCTCGGCCCTCGTCGAGGATCTCCTTGAGCACATCGGTGACGAAGCCCTTGTGTCCGTAGCTGCCGTCATCGGTGGCCACGTACAATGATGGGCAGATCTCGCCGAGCTCTTTCTCCAGGATCACCAGGTCCTGGGTTCGGGCGCCGATGATTCCGATCATGTCATTGCCGACATCCTTGAGTGCCTGGGCGATGGGAAGAACCGGCGCGGTTCCGTAGCCGCCGCCGATGACGCAGGCGGTGCCGTAGTTCTCAATGTGCGTCGGCTGGCCGAGGGGACCGGCAACGTCCAGGAGACTGTCGCCTTCCTCGAGAAGCGCCAGTTCCCTGGTGGAATGCCCGACGGCCTGGAAGATGAGGGTAATTGAGCCCTCATCTAGGTCGGAGCCCACCAGCGTGAGGGGCACGCGCTCGCCGCCCTCATGGGAACGGACGATAACGAACTGCCCCGCCTTGCGCTTACGGGCGATTTTCGGCTGATAGATTCTGTAACGAAAAGTGCTCGGCGCGATTTCTTCCTTGCAGAGAATCTCATTCATCAGTGCACCTCAAAGGAGCTCTGGGCCGGCAGCGTGGCACGGTCCCGTGTTACAGCGTTCCCCCCCTGCAGGGCATCATGGACGCGGGTACTCCAGGCGAAGGATACAGCTCTGCTGCGGTGCCAGTTCACGAGGCAGAGCGTCGAGCTTCCGCACCGTGGCGTCGGGTGAGACCAGGATGCCATCGCGTAATTCCGCGCCGGTTGGTCTGAGACCTCCCGGATCAAGAGTGAACCGGGCAGTCCCGGACGTCCAATTGGTGACCAGGCAGATAAGCTCGCCCCGGGCATTTCGAGCCGCGACTGCTTCCAGGTCGTCTGGATAGGGAGGCTCTGCGCCCGGGTAGGCGATCTGGACATGGTCGACCACGCTCAGGGACTCGAAGTTCTCCCGCAACGGGCTGCCCTCGAAGAGCGCCTTGTAGATGCGCAGCAGCAATTCGGAGGCGGCGGGCCTGAATTTCGGCGGGTAGATGCGCTCGGTCCTCGTCCGCTTCTCATTGCTATAGTCCACGGGCAGCCCCGCGCCAAATTCGCCGGCAAGATAGACGACGGCGCCGTCCCCGATGGCGCGGTAGGTAATGACCGGGACATCTCCTGCGCTAGCCAGTGCGCGCGCCGACTTGTCCAGGGCAACCGACGCGAACACGCTGAACTCCTCCGTCGGACTGAGCCACTCCACGCCGGTACCTGGCTCCACGGTCAGCGGACCCATCTGTTCACCAGAGGGTGCGCGCGCAAGGCCGAGAAGCTCAAGCAGCGCTGGTCGGTCCCTGAGCTTACCATCCTCATCCAGCGTTCCGACTTCGGAAATGACCACGAGTCGGCCGCCCGAGGCCGCATACTGACGCAGGACTTCCGCTTGCCGATCGGAGATCGCGAAGGCGAAGGGAACGACCGCTATCGGATAGTCCGAGAGCTGCTCGGCGGTGACGGATTCCAGGTAATACAGGTCCACAGGCACCGCCGACCGAAGGAGGTGCATCAGCGGCTCCACTTGTGCCCGGGATGCGTAGCGCGCATCCTTGCCGGAGTGGGTCAGAACCGGCTGTGGCTCGGGTTCGGTGTTGAACCGCCACCAGTCTTCCGAAGCGCGGCTGTGTAGAAGGGCGATGCGCTTGATTGGGGTCAAACCCTCGAACCACGGATCGGCCTCTTTGAGCGCCTGATAGGCAGCCTTTACCGTGGCGTATGTGAAAGCTGGGTCCGACGCGGTGGCCGTCTGGCCTGTAATGTGTGAGTGGTGCCACCAGGCAAGCTCTCTCGCGCCGTGAAACACCGAGCTAAACGCGGCGCCGTAGACTTCCACCGGCTCGAGCTCGCGATGCTCGGGACGCAGCCGCGAAGCCTCCAGAACCGACCCGCACTGGCGCAGGGGATGTGCGCCGGATAGCCGCTCGCAAGTCTCGGTGACATACCAGTGGGTAGAGTCCCCCAGGTAATTGTGCAGCAGGATGTAGGGGTCTGTCGTAAGGAAGTCGATCTTGGTGCCGTACCCCACCTGGTCCCACGCCACGCCCACGGTCCACCAGCGATCGGAGCAGACCGGGGTCACACACAGCAGTGAATCCGCACGGCAGTCCGGGTTCGCCTGCTTCACAGCTTCGGCGCTCTTGCGCAGCCATTCGGTGGTGGTCTGATAACGGAAGCGAATGTAGTCGCGCCAGGCGTTGGTCTGCTGGACCGTGGACAGATCAGGCATGTCGGTCCCGAATCTCGCCCGGTAAATGGCGCGACAACCGGGACCGTCGCAGTATGGCGGCATCCGCTCATAATACGCGCGCACCGCGTCGTCCCGGTGATTGGCGAAGTCCCGTTTGAGGCCGCGGTTGTCGTAATTGTACTCATCGGGCACAAGACTGATGCCCGCAATGTCCTGGCGCGCTATGTCGCCCATGACTGCGACCCAGTTCTCGCCCCACTTCTCGTTCGGACAGTAGTAGGCCGGAAAGCGCGGATCATCCACGCCGTCGAAGGGTTGTGGCAGGGAGCCCATGGTCACCCAGACGCCGATACCTCGCTGCTTGAGGAACTCCAGGAACTCGGCCAGCGGACTGGGGCCGTCATAGTGCCTGCCGAGAAGATCCGACTCCCAGCATGGAGCGCTCGGAGACAGGTAAATGTGCATGGCATTCGCGTTCAGGTCCAGGTACTCTGCGACCAGTTTGTCTCGAGCTTCCGTATCCACGCGGTCGTCGGGCTCGAAGCCGGGATTACGCAGGAGATTCCCGCCGTCAACTTCGCCCAGGAACAGGTCGTCGAACCAGACCTTGCCGGACTTCTCGCGGATGAAGGCGTGGAAACTGGCACTCTTCACGGGCTTCTCCGGCGTCACGACTGACTCCGCATACTCCCAGTCGTGGGTGCCCGGCCGGAACGCCGCGATTTGCATATGCCAGGGGGTGCCGTCAGCCAGCACCATGTCCACATACAGCGAGTATTCGTAACCGGTTCCCGGGGCCACGTCCTGGGCCTTGCTCCAGCCCGCGATCTTGATGGGCTTCGGCTCGGCCTGGTTCAGGGAGACGGTCTGGCGCACTCCGGATCCGGAGCCGCGACCGCCGCCGGTGTTGTCGCACAGCAGCGCACCGGCGCCGCTGAACTTCACGTCGGTCACATACTGCGGAGCACCGCGGAATTGCGCCCAGACCGCAGTAGCGATTGCAGCGGACGGATTGCAGTAGATGCCTCGGGTGACATTGCTCCGTGGCTGATAGCCCCACGTGTGCGAAGCCACAAGGGCGACGAGAACCAGCGAACTTGCCCAGCGCATCGCGCGGCCTCCCGCATTATTGGGCGACGGAACAAACTCAGAACCCGAGCCCGGCGAGCCACTCACAGCAGAGCTTGGCCCAGCTCGCGACGTGGGGGTCTTCGGGCGCGAGACCAAGGCCGTGCCGGCCCGATTGGTAGATATGCAGTTCGAAGGGCACCCCGCACTTGCGCAGAGCGCTCGCGAACAGGATGCTGTTCTCCACCGGCACTCCGGCGTCATCAGCGGTGTGCCACAGGAAAGTCGGAGGGGTGTCTCCGGTCACCTGGGTCTCATTGGATAGCGAAGAGATCAGCTCTGCCGGCGCGTTCTCGCCCAACAGGTTGCGCAGCGAGCCGAGGTGCCCGAATTGTCCGAAGCTGATGACCGGGTAGCAGAGCACAAGCGCATCCGGACGGCAGGAGACCCGGGCAACGGGGTCGGCCGAGTTTGGATCTCCGGCGTCGTAATGCGTCCCCGCGGTGCTTGCCAGGTGCCCACCGGCCGAGAAGCCCAAAATCCCGATCCTGTCGGGCAGAATGCCCCAGCATTGAGCGTTCACTCGAACCGTACGAATGGCGCGCTGGGCGTCCATGAGCGGGTACGGGTGCCGGTACGACGCGACCCGGTAATGGCAAACGAAGGCGTGGATGCCGGCCTGGTTGAGCATGCGTGCGATGGGCTCGCCTTCGTGATCGGCCCGGCCCGCATAGCCGCCACCTGGGCAGACCACCACAGCGCCTCGCGGTTTCGGGGTGTCGACCAGGAAGGGAACCAGGGTCGGGACGTGACGGGGCTCGCCAGTGTGGATTCCGGGTACTTCGCCGGGCCAGAGGTTCATCGGTTGTGAGTTCGTGATGGGTGATGTCATGGGGTCCTCTGCATGGTGTCTTGGTAATCAGAAAGATGGTAGACGACGCTGCATGGTACGAACCCGCGCTCCGCGCGGTAGTGGACGGCGCAGGCGGACGGCCAACGAAGCCCCTCAGTCAAACCGCTCCGCGCGTGACAACTCCCAGTCCAGCCGCTTCTGCATGCGCACGCGCACCTCACTCAGAGCCTGTTTCGGCGTCTTCCGGCAGAGCCAGATTTCGTCAAAGGCGTTGGCCATTTCGCCCGTGAATTCGCGGGAGATAGACAGATGCGGGCTGCTCACAGCGTTTGGGCTGCCGGCGAGGTCGGTGAAAACCTCGATCTCCGGGTTCGGGTGCTGTCGGAAGAACTCGGGGGTGGGATTCAGCAGCGGCGTGAACTTGCGTTGGCCGAGATTGAGCAACTCCGAACCCTTGTGGGTGGCAAGGAAGGCAAGGAACTCGAATGCCTCGTCCGGGTGTTTCGCTCCGCGAGGGATGATGACCACATCCTCCTCGGCCACTGTAGTGTTCGCCAGGTCGGGGCGGTCCTTCGGGTGCGGGAAGGGCGCTGCGCCCCATTCGACCCCAGGTGCGTACTTGTCCAGGAAGTTATACATCCACACGCCCTGCATTTCCATGGCCACCTTGCCGGCCATGAAGGCGTTCTGCGGGGATGAGAAGTTCCCGAAGCCGCTCTGGAAGGTCTGTAGCGCCTCGACGCCATACTCCCGCGCGTACTTCTGCACCCATTCGAATGCCTGGACGTTCTCGGGTGAGTCGCAGGTGATCTTCGACTCGCCATCCCACAGCTGACCGCCGAAGAAGTAGCCCCACGCCCAGTTCCACCAGCCGGGCTCGGCCGGGATGAACCCCATCTGAATGATCTTGCCATTCTCGCGTTTCGTGAGCCGCGCCGCCATCTCGTCCAGTTCCTCGATGGTGCGAGGGGGCCTGTCAGGGTCGAGCCCGGCCTCGCGGAAAAGTCCCTTGTTCCAGTGCAAGGCCGTGGTCGCGGGCGTTGTCGGGATGGCATACAGACTGCCGCGGTAGACGCACATGTCCCAGAACTGGGGAATGAACAAGCTCCTTGTGATCCCATGCTTCTCGCAGTATTTGTCCAGGGGCAGGGCTGCACGCTTCTGGGCGTACGAAACTACATCATTGGACCACAGGCCCGCAATGTCCGGCGGGATGCCACCTGCGGCGGCCATGAGGGTCTTCTGATCGATCTGGCTGACCGTGAGAAGCTCCACGAAAATGCGGTCCTGGGAGGCGTTGAAGGCGTCCACGGTATCGCGCATGGCGTCGCCCTCAAACCCGGTCCATTTCTCCCAATAGGTGACGTGGACTTTCCCGTCGTCAGGCTCCCTCTCCCTCGTGCATCCGGGCAAGAGAGCCATCGCGAGGGCCGCCCCCAACGCGAAAATGTGTGCGCGGTTCATGAAGGTCACCCGCGGGCAGTTCGACAACATGGGGCCGTCTCCCTGCGTGCCATTGCGGGACTTCACCGGCATGCGGGGGTCCTGTACAATCAGGCGGAGCTCTTCAGTTGCCGCTCTCACTGGCGGATACCGTCCGCTCTTCCGGAGGTTGCTATAATGAAAATCGTTGACATCAGCGGCCCGATCTACTCAGGCATGTGGACCTACGGCGGCACTTACGGTGAAGTTCAGATCGCTGAAGTGCCCCAGCTCGAGGCTGTGGAGCACGTGACTTACTCCTGGCGAATGGCCATGAGTGTGCAGTCTGGGACCTATCTTGAGACCTCGCTGCACGTGGACCGCAATGGCCCGGCGCTCATTGACATTGCCCTCGAAGACCTCTGGATGGTGGACTGTGCGGTGCTGCGGGTCCCGAAGGAGCCGGACGGGATGATCACCGCGCGGGACCTCATAGACTGCAATGTCCCTGTGCAGCGAGGCGACGCCGTGATCGTGGCCACCGGATGGGACGCCCACTGGCGCGAGCCGGATTTCGTCACCAACTGCCCATGGTTCAGCGCGGAAGCGATGCACTGGATTCTGGACCACGAACCGGTGATCCTCTGCGGCGACGTGCCGCGATTTGACTCCTGGGCGGATCCCCAGGGCTTCTGGGATCGGTTCTTCGGGCAAGGCACGCTGCTTCTTGCTCCTGCGGTCAACCTGATGAACATCGGCGCGGACCGCGTGAAACTGTGCGCACTGCCCATGAAGCTCGAAGAGTCATGCGCCGCGCCCTGCCGGGCGGTGGTGGTCGAAGAGTAGCGGTGCGGTACCCCAGCATCTCAGTTCCATGGGCCGGCGTTGATCCACAGAGGCACCCGCGCCTGATCCAGCTGCTTGCCCTCGGCCGTCAGCCTCACCCCAAGCTCGTACCTCCCGGGCTTTAGCGAAGCAGTCCCCAGGTGCAGATAGGTGCGTCCGGTCGGCCCCGGTTCCAATGTGGTTCGCTCATTGCACTCGGGGCCGGTGAAGATCACATTCAGCACCGAGCGCCGAAGCAGGCCGCGGTCCAGATTGCGATCAGCGGTTATGTCAATTCCCGGCTGGCCTGCCAGGAGCATGGTGCGTTGCGGAGTGATCGTCAGGGGTTGGTCCAGCCAGCGCGCCGAGACCACGGTCAGCGCCGTGCTCCGCGTTGGTCGGACCTGAGAGGGCGCCAGGTCCCGGGCCAGACGCAGGCGCGCTCGTTCATCCAGCGGTCCCTGCGGCGCGTCCGAGGGCTTCGCCCACATGCTAATGGGCTGAAGCTGAATCGCCACTGTGTTCAGGTCGCGCGCATTCAGTTCGAAGGGCACTGTGAGCCGGTCCGCGCCGGGTAGGAGCACGGTCCGGATGCGCTCGGGCGGAGCACCGGAAATCGTAACAGTGAGGTCCACTTCTGCCAGTCCGTCAGGGTTCGAGATGTCCAGTGTGATCCGGTTTGCCCCCCACAAAGCGGGCGAGCACTGCACACTGTCTATCGACAGCGCGCCGGTATGCATGATCAGCCGGCCGAATCGGGCCGGGCTGTGGTAGCCGCCGAAGGTCGGCGACCAGCAGGCGTATTCGGAGCCCCCGGGAACGCGGCGGGTGCGGGTGAAGTTTGCGTAGAGCGAGCGGGCCCCGTCCCATCCCAGTGCCACAAGCGGGATCGACATCTCCACGCACCATCCGCCGGGACACGCGGCGGCGCTCACAGTCCAGTCCGCGTTCCAGGATGCGTCTGAACGGATTGCAGAGCCCCTGGGAGCCTGATTGCCCAATGCGCCCTGAACGCGTACCCGCGCGTCGTAGCGCGTCCCCCGGCTGTTGGCGACGAAATGGCAGTAGTTGCGCGGGTCGGGCGATGCGCCGAGGAACACCTCCACGGAATCGTCCGACCACACTGGTCCGTCGTCCTCTGTCACATCCGCGCGCACAAGGTCCATCTGGTCCTCCTCGCATTGGAACGCCACGTAGAGCCGCGATCGGTCGCGCATTGCGAAGACCTTCGTTGAGCGCGGCGCGGAATGCCCGTGTTCATCGGTGAGCACCGCGACCTCGTAGACGGGGGACCAGTCGCCGAGGTCGCCGTCAAGCACGGGGGGAGTAGAGACGAGGGGAGCACAGGCCGCTGGGACCGCCGGCTCGAACTCCGGCCGGATGTCCGGCAGCGCTCCGGACTCGAAAACCGGCTTGCCTTGCCGTTTCTCACCTGGAGCGTTCGGGCGAGCGAGTGCGCCACCCAGCGCCTGGGCGCAGTCGAAGAGCAGTTCGCAGACCCGCCAGCGCAGAACCTGGGCCGAGTCCGAGGGCAACTGCCCGTCGTCCAGCCACGGCACGTCATTGAGGATCCGGGCCAGCTCTGCCCTCGTTGACCGGGCCACGACGGCGGCAGCGGGTGATTCAGACGCATCGAGTTCCGACAGAGCCCGGTCGAGTAAGTCCAAATAGCGCACGTCGTCGACAGCCTCGCGAATTCCCTCCCACTGAAGCGTCGGGATGTTCGCGGATCCCCCGGATCGGCCCGGGTAGGTGATGCAGGCGTCCTTCGCTTCGGCCCCTGTTCCGTCGAAGTCGTTGAAAGGGTCGCCGTTGGGGCGCTGGAATGTCCATGCCCAGCACGCCTGGGCGCCGGTTTTGTGGAACAGGAACCCGCCGAGATGCCGGTTCACCGCGACGGAACCCTCCTGCCCGGTGTAGCAGCCGATCCCATACCACCAGTAGTCGTCACCGGCAGCCTCGCACTCATCTTTCCGGGCCTGCGCCTGCTCGGCGTTCCCTGCACAAAAGCCGACACCATAGCAGCGCACATCGAGGTACGGGTCCAGCACATTGTTGGCAAAGTCAATGTCGGCAGTGGTGAAAGTCCGGTAGCCCGCATCGTGCAGAATCCGCAGGGTCTCCAGGGCCTCCTGCCGCACCGCAGGGTGCCCTCCGGGTTCGTCAACGGTGTGGTAGACGAACCTGGGCCAGGCCTTGCGCACCCGCAGGTCTTCCACAGCACCCGCGATCTGCAGTAGCGTCTCGGCGAACTGCGGACCGTAATCGTCCGCTTGCAGCCCCCGCAGTCGGCGAACGAGACTGGCAATTCCCTGCAGGCTGATGACGATCGGCTCGGAGAGGTTGGCGTCCAGATACAGGTCCACGTGGCGCTGGAACTCGGTCAGATCGGCTTTGACGCGCCCATCTTCCCACGTGAAAGCTCCATGTGTCAGCGGGTACAGAATGCAGCGGGTCACGCCATTGATGCGCCAGTCCACCATCTCGTCCAGGATGCGGTCGTCCGACCGGCCTCGCCAACGCCCGGTGTCCGGCCAGAGCCCCCAGAAGCGGTTCTTGGGCTCCTTGAGCACAAAAGGCACAACGCGCAAACTGATGGGGACGACCGCCGTGCGCAGACCCTCCGCGACCCGCACATAGCCCTGATACAGATCGGGCTGGGTGCCCGGCGGTACATAGACGCTGACCCAGAACTGCTGGACTTTCCCGGCTGACACCGACAGGCGCTTGGCGCTTTCCAGAAGCTCGGGGATGACGTAGTAGGAAGAACTGCGCCACGAGGTGCGCTGAGGCCATACCGTGACCGCCCTGACGTCGACGCGGTACTCCTTGAGTGTCCTTCCGTGAGTGCTGATCAGTGGGCCCGATGTGATGTCCAGCGGCCCTGTGTCGCGCAGAGCGTATACCGCGAAGGTGGCGGGTTCGAACTCTCCCGGCGCGCTGAAGACCTGCATCGGCGCGCCGATCTCGGCCCTCACCGGTCGGTAATCCGGTCCGATCCCGTCGGTGATGGAGGGCACAAAAGCGATCCAGCCGCGCTCCTTGTCTTCAACAGACGGCGTCGGAAATGGCCGCTCAATGCCCCAGGGCTCCCGGGTGTACTCCACTCCGCCGAAATTGGCGGTCTCGCAGTGCGCAATGGATACGGCAAGAGCGCAGCAGCAGTAGAGCACCTTCGGCAGAAGACGCGCACTTGCGAGGCCGGGGCGATCAGGGTTGGTCAGACGATGCATTCGTGGCCTCCGGGAAGGGCTGCCAGATGGATCTTCACGGCACCGGTCTATTCGCCGGCGGGGGAAGCGAAGCCTTCCACCCAGGCATTGGACCGCTTCTCGAGGGTTTCTACCACAGCGCTTCCCACGGCGTCTCCCCAGACATTGATCGTAGTGCGGAAGCGGTCGAGGAGCCAGTCGATGGTGAGCAACAGCGCCACTCCCTCGTGAGGCAGGCCGACCGCGGTAAGAACCATCAGCATGGTGACGAGACCGGCTTCGGGGATCCCCGCTGCGCCGATGGAAGCAAGGGTGGCGGTGAGGAAGACGATGACCATGGCTGCCGCGTGAAGTTCGATTCCGTACGCCTGCGCGATGAAGATCGCCGCCACGGCCTCATACAGCGCGGTGCCGTCCATATTGATGGTGGCTCCCAGGGGAACCACGAACCCGGCGACTCTTGGCGACACTCCATTTCGCTCCTCCGTGCCCTGCAGGGTGAGGGGGATCGTCGCCGAACTCGACGCAGTGCAGAAGGCATTGAGCAGCGCCGTCGCCATGTTTGCAGCAAAACGGAAAGGATTGCGCCTGCCCACCGCCCACAGGATGAAAGGCAGTACCACTATGCCGTGCAGCGACAGGCCCGCAACCACCGTGACGAAATACCGTGCAAGACCCACGAGTTCGGGGACAAAGCCCTCGAAGCCGCCCGCCTGGGCGATGCGTCCGGCAACAAGACCGAAAATCCCGATCGGCGCCGCGCGCATGACCAGATGCACGATGCCCATGACCGCGGCGTTCAGGGAATCGAAGAGCGCGATAGCAGGGCGGCCCCGGTCGCCAAGGGTGGTCAGCACGCCCCCCAGGAGCAGGGAGAAGACGATGAGCGGCAGTACCTGGTTATCCGCCATCGCCGCGAACAGGTTCCGAGGAAGCAATCCCCGCAGGACCTCTTCTGTGGTCTCGCGCACTGTCTTTGGTTTGCCCTTGATCTTCTCGGCGATGGGCAGCCCGATCTCGATGCCCTTCCCGGAGGCTCGCGGCTCTGCGGGATTCCCCTCGGCATCCGTCCAGGGCCCGGTTTGGATCCAGCCGGTCCCCACCTCTTCGATGGGCGCGGTCAGACCCTGATCGACTAGAGTGACCACGAAACGGCTGTCGTAGTCTGCGCGCTGCAGGCCATCGGAGAAGGTCACTCGGGGGCCGGTCAGGGAATACTCGGCTCCCGGAATGCTCTCGCCGTGGCTGATCCCCGCGCCGGGGCGCACCACATTGACCAGCAGGATTCCCCACAGGACGGCGAGGCCGGTGGTGAACAGGTAGTACAGGATCGTGTGCCGGCCGAGGGACCCAAGCGTGCGGATGTCGCCCATGCCTGTGACCCCGGTGATCATCGAGAGCATGACCAGCGGCGCGACGATCATCAGCAGCGCATTCAGGAACAGGTCGCCAAGGACCGAGACTGCAAGGCCCGCTTCGGGGGAGAAGCCTCCCAGCAGCGCTCCCGCGAGCATGCCGGCGACTACTGCGGGGAGCAGCCAAGGCGGGGTCGAACCCGAGGAATGCCGCGATGAAGGGGTGTCCATGGATCGCCTCACAGGATTGGAGATTTGCGCAGAGCGCCGGCTTCAACCGCTGATGAAGAGGCGCACGGCAATGACCACCAGGAACACCGACACGAACAACTCCAGACCCCGCGCCGGGATGCGTTTGAAGGCCGCGTAGCCCACGAGCATGCCGATCAGGGAGCCGGGCATGCACCAGGCGGCGGTGGTGAGTAGTTCGGCCGTGTACAGCCCCCGTGCCGCGAACATCACCATGCCAAGCACCACGCTCGCGGTGAAGCAGGCCTGCAGCGTAGCAGTCCGCTGCTCCTTGGACCAGGGCATCGAGTAGACGTAGGCGATTAGCGGCGGGCCACTGGTGCCGAACGCTCCGCCGAGAGCACCCGACGCGACCCCGGCGAGTAGCGCCAGAGCGGTGCCGTGGCGCGGTTCGTGATGCGGAGCCCCGTCACTGGGACCGTTTCGCAGGCCCGCGCGCCCAGCACGGACAGCGGCGATGACGAGCACCACCGCAAGCCCCCGCAAGAGCACCTCCCGAGGCCAGTTCACCAGCACGTGCACCCCGAAGGGCGTCCCGATTGCCACTCCGCTCACAAGTGGAAGCACGCGGCGCGCGGATACGTGCCGCCGCAGACGGAGAAGTACATACCCGGTCACCGGCGCGTTCAACAGGGCAATCAGCGGGGTCACGCTGGTCAGTTCGGTCATCAGCGAGAGCGGGCCGACAGCGGTCAGTGCGAACCCGAAGCCCGATGCGCCCTGCACTGCAGCGGCGGCAAAGACAACGAGCAGCGCTTTGATGATCTGCGGTCCGGGGCTCAACGAGGCATCATCCTAGATCGCTCCCGGCCAGATGAAGAGCTTGATCGCGACCAGTAGCAGGAAGACCGCAACGAACAGTTCCATTGCTCGGGGTGGAAATCGCCGGAAGATCGCTTGTCCCAGCACCATCCCCAGCGCGCCGGCGGGGATACAGAGAAGCGACACCAGCACAATCGTCATGTCGTAAAGACCTGACGCGCCGTACGTCACGATTCTCGTTGCCAGGCTGATCGCGAAGATCGCCTGAAGCGTCGCGGTCCGTTCCTCTTTGGTCCATGGGCGGCAGTACACGTAAGCAATCACCGGCGGACCACCTGCACCGTATGCCCCCGCGAGGGCGCCGGTGACCAGTCCGATAATCCCGGTATTCGCCCGGTGGCGCGTCCCGGAGCAGGTTTCTTCCGCGGGAGGGTCGGTGCTGTCGTTTGCGTTCCCATTGCCATTCCGGGCCCGGAACGAGCGCACCGAGGCTAACACGAGCACGACCGCCAGCACCCGCAGGAGGATTTCCTGGGGGCACTTGATCAGGAAATACGCGCCCAGAGGCACCCCCAGCACCATCGTGACTGCGATGGGCCAAACGTGGTCCCATTTCACGTGTCGGCGCAGGACCCAGAGTACGTAGACAACCACCGGTGTGTTCAGCAGGGCCAGGAGTGGACTGGAGACGGTGAGCTGGAGAAAGAGTGAAAGGGCCGCCACGGCGAACAGCCCGAATCCGAACCCGCTGGCTCCCTGGATGATGGAGCCAACGAATACGATTCCCAGGAGAGTGGGGAGTGTGGTGGCGTACTGCTCCAGCATGACTGGTACCATGGCAGGGCGGAGATAACCGGGCAACGGACAGCCAGGCTCGCGCCGGAGCCTGGCAGGAGCCATATTGCCATATTCTGGGTGTGGAGGCAAGGCACGCGGCCGGTCGAAGGGCCTCCTTGCCGAGCCCGTCCCCGTTGGTTAAGATAGTGCGAGCCGCGTGGGGTGAGTCTCAGCCCCAATTGCCCGCACGGGAAACAGGACAGATGAGCGAACAGCCGAGGCCATTCGAACGCGGCCTGACTCTCCGGTCGATGCTGGTCTTCGCCGCGATCCTCGCCCTCAGCAATCTGTGGGTTCTGCGCACGGAGCTTCTCACCGGGAGCTACGCCACTGGAGGCACTCCGCCTGCCATTGCTGTTGGGTGGCTGCTCCTGCTGCTGGGGATCGCCGTCACTTTCGGGCGGCTGTGGAGGCCCCTGCGCCTGTCGCGCCCCGAGCTTCTGGTCATCTACGCCTGCCTGGCCCTGGCCGTGCCCATGTCCAGCTACGGTATCATGCGGGCCTTCCTGCCCCATCTCACCGTCCTGTCCTACTTCGCCGAACCCACCAATGAGTTTGCCAAGATGTGGTCGATGCTCCCGGACTGGCAGGTCGTGCGAGACGAGGAGATTATCCGGCAGTGTTTCGAGGCCTCGCCCAATGAACGTGTGCCGTGGGCCTTCTGGATGCCGGTTCTTGGCCGCTGGTTCCTGCTCTTCGCGGCCATCTTCCTGTGCGTCAGCGGCATGCTCAGCTTCTTTCGCCGCCGCTGGGTGGATGGGGACCGGTTGCAGTTCCCGATCCTCTACCTCCCCACCCAGATACTGCCGGCGACGGGCGAGGGTCTGAGCCTGTTTTCAAACCCCATATTCTACATCGGGTTCATTGCCGCATTCGTGGTGAACCTGGGCAATGTCCTGCGTGCCTTCAACCCCGGGTTCCCGGCCATGGGCACGGTCACCGAACTTGGGAACATCTTCACCGAATCGCCCTGGGATGCGGTGCGGCCCTTCCGCTGGCATCATTTCCCCCAGGTTTTTGGCCTGGGCTACCTGGTGAATCTTGAAGTCCTCCAGTCTGTATGGTTCTTCTTCCTGCTCAACAAAGGTCTGGCCGTAGGCGCCCGGGCCTTCGGTTACGACAATCCGGCGATGCCCTTCATGGCCGAGCAGTGTTCCGGCGGCTATCCGGTAATGGCGCTGATCCTCGCCTTCCTCGCGCGGAAGGAGATCGCAGATGTGTTCCGGCGGGCCTTCGTGGCTGTGCGGGGCAATGAGCAGCACAATGAACCGCTGCCTGCGTGGGGTGCCGTGCTGGCTTTCCTGGGCGGGCTTGCTTTTGCCGTCATCTGGTGCAATCTCACCGGGATGAGCGTGGTACTGGCGCTCATTTTCTTCGGGGTCGTGCTGTCATATTCGCTGGTCTATGCTCGCATCCGCGCCGAAGCAGGGATCCCGTACAGTCAGGTCTATCCCACGGATTTCCCTCTGCTGAATATGCAGATATTCCTGGGTTCGAGGGGGCTGAAGGCGCTCGGACCTGACAGCAGCATGGTGGCGCTGGGCAGCCTGGGGTGGCTGTCGTATCACTACTACTCGCATTTCATGGCCGCCTACCAGCTCGACGGCTTCCGTCTGGCTGATGACGCTCATATTCGCCGCGGCGAAATGACCGGCGCGCTTTTCATCGCCATGGCGCTCGGCTTCGCTGGTGCGGCCTGGGCGCATCTGAGCGCCTACTACCAGTACGGGCAGAATATCGTGGACGGCGCCACCGGTCTGGGCGATCACCGGGCAAAGGTGGCGGTGAACACTTTCACCAGCATGGAGCAGTTGATGGCGGGGCGCGTGATGCCCGACGTGACCCGCATGGGCTTCGCCATCGGCGGCGGAGCGGTGACCCTGGCCCTCGCCTCCCTGCGCTTCCTGTTCCTGCGCTTCCCGCTACACCCGCTGGGCTATCTGATCGCCACCTCGTACCAGAACGAGTGCCCGATCTGGGGCGACATCTTCTTGATCTGGCTGGTGAAATCCCTGATTCTGCGGCTTGGTGGGGTGCGCCTGTATCGGCAGCTGATTCCGTGTTTCGTGGGAATTGCCCTGGGACAGTTCTTCTGGGGTGGAATTGTCTGGGGGAACATCACGCCGTTGGTTCCGCTGGAGATCGCGAAGCGCTACTGGCTGCCGCGGGTCTAGCGGCTATCGCCGTTTTCGCCCCTCATCCCGAAACCCACCGACCGGCTGCATGCTCCGCGGGGGAGAGACCAGACGCGCGCGGGCACGACGCGCCGGGATGAGGCTATCCCCTACGGTACGATTGCCCCATGCTCCCGCAATACCGCCACAAGCTCGCTGTGCGGCACCTGCAGCGGCGTCACTGCGGCCCGGCAAGCCAGGGCAGCGCAGGCACCGGCCGCCTGCCCGATGGCCATGCAGGTTGCCTGGACACGCAGCGCCGAGTTGGCCAGGCGATCGCTGCTCACCGACCTCCCCGCCACCAGTAAGTTTTCGCTGCCTTTCGGCACAAGCGCTCGCAGGGGAACAGTGGGGACCGTCCCCGGGCTGAGGGGTTGAGGCGTTACGCCGTGTTCGTCATGCACGTCGATGGGGTAGAAGGCATTGCACACAGCGTCTTCGAACGTGCGCCCCGACATGTAGTCCTCGACGGTGATCGTCGTTTCGCCCACAATTCGGTAGGTCTCGCGCACCCCGACTTCCGCCTGACACTGGATGACCCGGGCATCTTCGCAGCCGGGAAGCGAGCGGATGAAGCGCAGTAGGCGCAGCATCGACGCGCGCCCTGCGATGTTGGTGTTCGTGTAGGCGACCGAGGTGGAGGAGTCGGCGTCCGGGATGTGGTTGGCATTGATGCCCCGGCCCTTCAGGAAGTGGATGAACTGCCCGTCGGGGCTGGAGAAATCGCTGCGCCGCAGTGCGCCGGACTCCAGGGCAGCGCGGTAGCGGGATTGGATCAGTTCCGGGTCCAGGGCGTCGGGATCATACCCCCCGAGCACCATGATCAGCGTTCCTGGCTGGATCACCTCGTCGCGACGGCGCTCAAAGCCCAGCATGCCCACGATGTCCGCGCCGCCGGTGCAGTCGATGACCTGCCGGCAGGTCACAGCCCGGCGCACTCCTCGCCCCGCAGTCTCGACGCGCCAACCGGGGTTCTCCGGTTCCGCGTCGATTGCGGTCTCGTAGTAGTGCAGGACGACCCCGGCGTCCAGGCAGGTCTCCTCGGCGAGCGCCGCGTAGACCGGCCCATTGATCCTGACGTGATGCTGCGAGTGGCGCGGAGGCACGACGCTGAAGTCCGGCAGGGTCCCGGAATCCAGGTCCACCGCCTTCAGGACAAGCTCCCAGCCGATGCCCGCGATGACCTGCCTGCCCCAGGCGTGGAACAGTCCCGGGAACGAGACGCCGCCGGTGGTCATGGTGCCACCCAGTTGCGGTCCGGCCTCGATGATCGCCGTGCGCGCTCCGAGCTTCGCCGCCTGAATGGCAGCGATATGCCCGGCAGTCCCGCCGCCGATAATCAGGACATCCGCATTGTCCGTGATGTAGTCCATGTGGGCTCCCGCCGATCACGGCTCAGACTACCGGCTTTGTATAGATGCGCTTCTTCCCCGCATGTCCGTCGTAGATGGTGATCCCGTCCGGGCCGAAGCCCGCGCTCACCACCGGCGGCTTGCCCTGGTCGAAGTAAGCGCTGTTGCGCTGCATGACCTCTCGGGCCGCGTGGATAATCGCCACCGGAATGCGCTGGGATGCAGCATCCGGGTAGCTCCCCTCGAGTTCGGACGCTGTTGCGCGCCCGGTGAGGCAGCGGACGATGCGCTCCATACAGTCGATCAGGCTGTCCTTGCCGTAGCCCGTGCAGCCGAAAGAGCCGTCGGGTCGGGGCACCCAGCGGAAGAAGTGGGTATTGCTCGTGCGCGAACCCTTCCGCTCGATCCAGTAGCGCAGGCCGCGATATTGTGAGTCGGATTCGATCTTCCCGTTGCCGCCGATGAAATGGCTCTCCTGATTGACCGGACCCTCGAAATCTTTCGGGGTGAGCCACGTATTCTCGTAGCTGATGGCCATGCCGTTGGTGTGGGTCACGAAGACCTGAACGGCGTCGAAGGCGTCCTTGCCGAATTCACTGCGCAGGCGCTGCTTCTCGCCGAACGCGAAGAGACTCATGGGCACGAGTTTGAGATAGTGGCAGAAGAGGTCGACCCAGTGGATGCCCACATAGGTGAAGGGGTCGCTGTCTTCGGCCCACTTGAAGATAGAAGTGGAGACCTCAAGGGGCTCTTCCAGGACCCCGCGTGCGTGGATCGGCAGGCCCATCTGCGGCGCAAGTTCCCGGAAGATCTTCAGGTGGTCCGGGTCGTAACGCTTGTGCATGTCCACACCGACGATCAGGTTCTTCGCGCGGGCGCTCTCGATTATCCGGTCGGCCTCGTCCAGGCTCAGGCACAGGGGCTTTTCGGCGATGACGTGTACCCCGGCCTCAAGCGCGCACAGAATCGGCTCAGTGTGCAGGTGGTCCGGGGTGGCGACGATGAGCACGTCCAGGTCCGGGTGGTCGGCGATGATCTGCTCCCAGGGCGCGTCACCGTGGTAAGCCATCGGCTTGATGCCCGCGTTCCTGCGGTTGAGTGCGCAGCCCTTGCGGGCCGACTTCTCGGACCGGGTACCAATGGCGACCATCTCGAAGCGCAGGTCCCGGTAGTCGGCGGCGCGGTCGTCAAGCCCAATGCGGTCGAGATACGGCGAGATGCCGTTGCGTTGCAGGTCCCACATGGAACCGGCCACCACGTCGCTGCCGAACATCCCGTAGCCCACCTGGGCGATCTTCACGGTATTGCCTGTCATAGTCGCGGCCTCCGGTCTTCAACTTCGCAATGCATCATTCTGACGTCTGATTATTCCGCCAAACGGTCCAGAATCGTTCGTGCAGTCGCGCCCGCGCGCGGGTGATCGCGATGTTCCTCGGCCCAGGCCCGTAGTTCGGCCTCAAGCGCGGAGGCCTCGTCAGTGCGGCCGAGCTCCCGCAGAGCCAGAAGCTGCCACCAGTCGGCGTCGCGGTTGTGTCCGTGGGGCTCGGCCGCCGCTGCCTCCAGCAGTTGAGAGCGGCGCCCTGCATCCCCGACGGCCCCTGCCTGCTCCGCAGCAAGCCAGTAGAGAAGGGCGTCAGAGTCTCGGGAACGCTTGCCCACGCCGAGATTGCGGGGGTAGGTCAGGGCAAGCTCGAGATCGGCGAGGGCAGCTCTGTGGTCGCCGGATTCCGCGTGCTTCCGGGCGCGGCCAGAGAGACAGTCAGTCCAAAGGCCCCGCATGTGATGGGCGCCTTCCCACGGGAAGTAGCGGTGGGAGGTGAGCAGCGCGAGAGCCTCATCGAACCGTTCCAGGCGGACGAGAAGTTCGGCCTCACGCCCGGCTATCTGCCATTTGCTCCTGACCTCAGGGGGACTGCTCGCAAGCACTTGCCACAGTTCATCATCACTGGCCCCAAGCTTGTCGCCCATGACCTGGATCAGGCTCAGGTAGTAGCGGTAGTCCTGGGGATTGCGGGCGATGGCGTTCCGGTAATGGGTCGCCGATGCCTCCGCATTGTCCTCCCAGGCCAGACTGCCGTAGGCCAGGTTGCGATGCAACACGGCGAAAGAGTCATCAATCTCCAGCGCTGCGCGCCACTGTGCCATGGCATCCTCGCCACGGTCGAGGGAAGCAAGAAGGTTGCCGTAGAGGTACCGGGCTTTCCAGTCGGAAGGATTAGCCTCGATCGCGCGAGCGAGGACCGGCACCTCTTCCAGGCGGCTGGGGAAGCAGAAATCCACGGGGCAGGCCGCCGCGCGCTCGAAGGCCCGGTCTGCCCGATCCTTTTCCCCCAGCTTCTCGTAAAACCAGGCGAGGACATACTGGGTCATGGGGTAGTTGGAAGCGCCGGGACAGTGTTCGAGGGCGAGCTCCATGACTCTCACTGCAACACGGGGCTCTTGGCGGACCGCGTACTCAAGCCATCGTTCGACATCGCCGCGACAACGTTTGATGAACCCTCGCAGCCCCTGTTCCGGCGTGATTCCAGGCGGTGGGAGGAACAGGTCGCCAGTGAGCAAGGCGTGTCCCGACGCAATCCCATACGGCAGAACGCCGGGATCCAGCATCTCCCCGGGCCCTTCCTGATCTCTGATGGTGGCCATTAGCTCGGGGAATGAGTATACGTGGCCTTCCATGGTTCGCATGCTGCGGGCCAGGGCGTCCTCGGCTCCGAGTAGATCTCCCGCCCGTCGGCGCGCCACGCCAAGGAGATGCCAACCCTCGGCGCAATCGGGGTTGCGGAAGGTAGCCTCCTCGAGGTGGGCGATTGCGTCTTCGTACTTTGCGGAGCGGATATCGAGAAGGCCCAGGCCGATATGCGCCTGTGAGAACCCGGGGTCGATGCTCAGGACACGGGTGAAAAGATCGCGCGCCCGAGAGTGCTCCAAACGCTTGAGGGCGGAGTTGGCGAGAACGCACAGCTCTTCGCAGTTCGCGTGCTCCTCTGACGGCGGCTGCCGGGGTTTGTCTTCGCCGGTCTCCGCAACTTTCGGCTGACACATGTGCCAAGGTGGGTGCTTGTAGGCGATGATCGGGCCGTCGATCTCGTGGTGGGTAAGCTCCAGCCTGTATCGGCTGTCCGGACCGGCCCCCTCGGGAAGCGGGATGGTCGCGGCAAAGGGCGCTCTGGGCCCGACCAACAACTCAGCTGACCAGACGGTGACGTCGTTGTGCGTGAGCGCCAGTACAGCGCCCTCGAACTCCGTGGTCGTTAGCGCGCCGACACGAATCTGGTCCCCAATGAGCTGGAAATTGAGAATTCCGCCCTCGTCGGCGCAGACCCAGCCACCCATGCCGTGTTCGGGCATCCACACACTGTCAAGTCGCACCGTCTCGTTCGGCTGGATGAACTCCCAAATGCTCTGGGTTTCGTAACGGCCGGACTGGATTTCGACGTATTGCCCATCCTCGTCCGTGAGCAGATCCACCCAGATCATGCCATCATCGCCGGTGCCCCAGGTGAAGTACTTCTTCCCCTGCATCTCGTGACGGTCGGCCACGTGCACCATGCCGAAGTCGATGTCATCATAGTGACAGCCGAAGTAATCTTCACGAACGTCCAGGGTGAAGATGTCATCGGCATGATCATGAGCAGTGTAGCGGGAAATGTCGGTTCCGTCGGCCTTGACGGGGTAGTCAACAATGCCGCCGGAGACCCTGGCCTTGCGTGCCGGATACACGAGCCGCAGGTCATCCCTGGCCGGCACAGCGGAATTGTTCCAGAACCAGTACCGCTGTTTGTAGGGCATGGGATTGGTCAGCGTCACCTGCTCGTGCAGGGCGCGTTCGCCTTCATACAGGAGAAGGTCAACCACCCATTCCATTCGGCTCACTCGGCACGTATTTTCGATACTGATTTGCGCGCTGTCTTTCCACTGTTCCAAGCTCCAACTCACCGCGTCGACGGTGGTATACGTGTGCCCCATGGGAAAGTTGAACTCGATCCCTCCGGAGATCCAGGCACCGCGGGTAGCGACGAGACCGTATTTGATCACATTGTTGCGGTAGAAAACCTCTCTCTTGCAGACTTTGTCGTACAACGAGTACAGATGCCCGCCCAGTTCGGGAAGAACAATGCAATGGAGGAAGTCATTCTCAAGGTGCAGCGCCACCCACTTACGCACTGATGGCGGCCCTTCCAGCACATCATCCTGGAGCGGGTACGGGTAGACCGCCCACGAGCTATTCTGCCGCTGAAATGGCGGATTGGGGTCTTCGGGGCCAAGGGGGTAGGTGGGGATGCCGATCTTGTTCTGCCAGGCGCGAACAGACATGGTGCACCTCGAATGCTGTTGGGTAGGGCAGCCAACGGAGCGCAGACGCTGCGTTCCGTGGGAGCCGGATGGCTTTCGACGGGGAAAGTTGGAATTCCTCCGCAAACAACCGGGACGGTTGAGTTGCGATCAGTTCAGACCGGAGACCGTGACCAGCGTTGCTCCGGCGGCCGAATACACCAGGATGCGCCGGGCATCCGGACCAGCGGAGGGAGGGGATGCGTAGTACGTCCCCTTGAAAGCACACGCTGGGCGTGGTAGAGAGCCATCAACCGGCGTGGCGTAGACGTCGTAGGTCTTGCGGGCATTGCGCATGAGGAACAGGATCGACTTGCCGTCGGGCATGAAGCTGGGGTAGTAGATGATCTCCGGGTCCTCCACGAGCACGTTGGTCTTGTCGGGTTTGTCGGCGGGATGGAAAGAGAGCCGCCAAAGGCGCTCGGGAGTGTATGTGACAGAGAGCGTCACGAAGCCGGTCCCCGTCGGACTCCATGTGATATGCTGGAAGCTGTAACCGGGTGGAGGAGAGACCAGCACCTCCTGCGGCGCGTTCACCGCGTCCTGGGCGATTAGAATGCCGCGACCCCTGCGGGGCACGTATCCGTCGAAGCACAGGCGCTTTCCGTCAGGGTGCCAGCATGGGATGCCAACAGACTGCCCCGAGTGTACGAGCCGCACGTCGGTGCCGTCTGCGTTGACGGTGCGAAGCTCGTATTCCCAGGTCTTTTTTCCATCCTTCTCTACCTCGTGGTACGACCGCAATGCCAGACGCGTCCCGTCCGGTGACCAGCCGATGCCCGAAGGGTAGCCGTCCACGGTGAGGAGCGGCCTGGCATCCTGGGGTGCCGCGGCCGAGCAGACCAGGAGCTGTCTATTGGCGGTGGCACCGGCACCTGTGTACGCGATCTGTGTTCCGTCGGGGGAGAACAGGAAATAGTTCCCGCGAATCTCCAGGGAGCTTTCGTAAAGCGGGTAGAGGTTGTTGCGCAGGACCCACGTCTCGGGCCGGCAGGGCTCCAGGCGGGTGAAGGCCAGCCAGTGCTCCCGGGCCTGCGCTGTCTGGCCCCGTTGCGCCAGGATTTTCCCGGCCAACAATCGAGCGCGGGCAGCATCCGGGTGACGTGCGATCACATCCAGAAGGCGCTGCAGGGCTCCTGATGTGTCATACTCCGCAAGATCCACTTCCGCTCTGGCGGTCAGCGCGTCGGCCATCTCGGGCGCTGCGGCGAGAGCAAAATCTACCGAAAGGCGTGCCTCGAAGCGACGCTCGGGGTCATCCAGTAGAATGCGTCCGATGCCCACGTGGGCAGCGACGTTGGCGCGGTCCATGGCAAGAGCGTCCTGGTAGATGGACAGGGCTTCATCCGCCCGACCGATCTCGTGAAGTGCCGATGCGAGACGAACGCTGACGTCCGGGTCGGGCTGGAGGAACAGGAGAGCTTCGTAGCAGTCCGCAGCGGTTGAAAATGCACCACAGCGCATGGCAAGACGTCCGCAGGCCTGGAGGGCGTGTCGGTTGTCTGGCTCATTCTCCATCCATTTGCGGGCAGCCTGGAAGGCCGATTCGATCTCACCTGCGTCTTCCAGGCGGGACACTTCGGCCCCGTAGTCGTCTATTGCGAAGGTGACTGACGGAAGGACCAGAGAAGAAAGCACGAACGTCAAGAGGGGGATGGCGGCGGTCAAGAACACCACTCCAAAGCATTCGCAAGAGCGGCCGGGATCAGGCTGATGCTCCGGGCCGGATGCCACTTGGAGGCCTTTC
Source organism: Armatimonadota bacterium (assembly GCA_013314775.1). Taxonomy (NCBI): domain Bacteria; kingdom Bacillati; phylum Armatimonadota; species Armatimonadota bacterium. The sequence continues at coordinate 29,797 of JABUFB010000008.1, forward strand.
GCCCTCCATCCACTCTCTACCTGCATGGATACCCAGGGCCCAGAACTGAACTGGCTCCGCTTGGGGCGGAGCCAGTCAGGTGCGCAGATGTTCAAGGCGGCCGGCGTTCAGCGAGTTCGTAAGCGAGTCCTGCCGTTCGACCTCACTTCGCGCAATTCGGTCCCAGGCCCCCCCCCGGGGGCTCCCTCAGAGGAAGGACCGTTCGACCGCCTTGAAAGCGGTGAAGGGAGCCCGGGAACAAGGCGGGCGACCATTAGCACCCCCAGCGATGCCGGTCGCGAGTCCGCTTGGAGCTCTTCTGGCGGTACACATCCACCTTGACAGTGTTGCTCTTGGTAACCTCGCCGTCGATCCCGACGTAAGCGGTGTTGGACAGAGTGCAGACCTTCTCTTTTCCGCAATTGTACCCACCGCTGCCGCAGGTGAAGTCAATGCGGGCTTCGCTGTCAGCCTCGACGGAGCATTGCCGGCTCTCGCGCCAGTCCTCCACCTTGACCTTGATCAGGAAGTAATGGTCGCCGGTCTCCAATGTAACGTCCTTCCAGACCACCGTGCGCTTGGAGCTGATGTACTGTGCACTCGGTGTCGCGCCGACCAGCTTCAGTCCGGTCGGGAGCTTGTCCCAGATTGTAACCGTTGCGGGCCCGTTTTCCACAGTCACCTTCAGAGCGTAGATGATGGTGTCGCCCACCACGACCTCATCATCGGACACGGCCTTGGTGATCGTCACCACTGGGTCGGGAGTGGCGCCGGAGTTGTCCGGGGTGGGGTTGCCCGGGTTCTCGGGATTCGCTGGCGGCGTCACTTCGTCACCGAGCTTCGCGTAGGCGATGTTGGTCAGTTTGATGGTGCCGGGATGGCAGGCGAAGGATATGGAGCCCATACTGCTGCCAGTCCAGGATGCCGGAACGAGCTGGAAGTTGGGAACAGACGCGCTAAGCTGGTCCCAGACCTCGAACTCCACCTCGTTGCTTACAACCCATTCGGTGCCGCTCGGAGCCCCGGCATCGCCGGCCGGGAGCTTGGTGATCTTCGCGACGAGCACCAGGTTGGTGACGCTTGGGCCGGCTGGCAGCGGAACGGTCCACTTGACATAGCCACCGGCCGACACGAACTGCCCGCCGGCGCTGGCGGTCACGAAGCTCAGGCAGCTGTCCAGGTAGTCGCGCACTTCAACCTGCCGGGCAGCGCTGAGTTCTGCGCGCACCGTGATGGTGAAGGCCATGTAGCTGCCAATTACCGGGGTAGGATCGCTGCTGGCGTTGCCCAGATTGTTGATGGTATCCGCGAGGTTGTGGATAGTCTCGAGATCGGCCCCTGGAGTGTTCAGGGCTTCTTCGGCCATCCGCAGGAAGGCAGAGTGTGCCGCGCCGTCGGCCATTGCGAAGACGCCGGACACGTAGTTGAGCTCGCAGGCCAGCAGCTGCTTCAGGGTCTTGGAGGTCCAGTCATTGCTGTTGCTGGACATAATGTTGAATGCCGCGGTCAGAGCAGCGTCTTCAGATGCCTTGTCGCCAGGGATGGCTGCCGGGATCAGGTTCTTGTAGGGGTTGTCCAGGTAGAAATCCCGCACCAGGTTCAGCCACGTGATGTACTGCGTCCGGGTAACCTGCGTGCCGCTCTTGCAGTCTCGGATCTTCTGAGCGTTGTTCTTCCAGAAGCCAATGGTGTGGCACTCGCCCACCATCTTGCCGCCGGTCTTCTCGATCGTGATCTCGTCCTCATCTTCGCGAACCAGGCCGGCGTCCCAGGTAAGATCCGTGATACCGGGGAACAGGATGGTGCCGACCGTGGTCCCGTCAGACGCCGCATCTGAATCTGCCGCGTTGTCACCGGCGTCCTGGGTGGTGAAGCTGTAGCCGGATGGCAGCTCAAAGCTCACCGAGTATGCTCCCGGCTCCAGTTCGTCGAACAGGTAGAACCCATCCTCATCGGTCAGCATGCTGTCTACTTCGGCGCCATTGCCGTCAAGCAGCTTGACCAGCACCCCGGACACGCCATCTTCATCATCGTCCTGGATGCCGTTCTCGTTGGCATCGAGCCAGACATAGTCACCGATAGCCGCCGGAAGGACAACCAGCCCGGCATCCCAGGTGAGGTCGGTCTCGCCGGGGTCGAGCGTGGTCGACACGGTCTTCCCGTCCACGTTGGCATCGGAGTCGATCGCGTCGTCACCAGCGTTCTGCTTCGTGAACCCGAAGGAAGCGTTGGGATTGACAAAGGTGATGGAGTAATCGCCAGGCTCCAGGCCGTCGAAGAGATAAAGGCCGTTCTCATCAGTGGTTTCAGTCGGCCCCAGCGGGTCGCCGTTCCCGTCGCACAGGAGCACCGTGATACCGGGTACGGGAAGCTCGCTGGAGTCCTGAAGGCCGTCGCGGTCCAGATCGAACCAGACCCGGTCGCCGATGGCCGCAGGGAGCTGGTAGAGACCGCAGTCCCAGGTCAGGTCCTGCTCACTGGGTGCGAGATCGGTTGCCACAGTGCGGCGGACACTCGGGCTGCTGAGTTCCTGATCCGCGTCGGAGTCGAGTGCCCGATCTCCACCGGCGTTCGGGGTAACGAAGCCATAGCCGGCAGGCGGCTGGAATGAGACATAGTAGCTGCCGGGCTTCAGGCCCTGGAACAGGTACTTGCCATCAGAGCCGGTGGTCTGCGTGGCGATAACCTCATCATTGTCGTCGTAGAGGGTGACGATTGCCCCGGCCACCCCCGGCTCGCCCGGGTCCTGAACGTTGTCCCTGTTCTTGTCCAGCCAGACGAAGTCACCAATGGACGCAGGCGGAAGGTCAGGCGTGTCGATGGTATAGCCGAAGTCCACATGCTTGCGATGGTCACCCTTGAAGCCGGCGATATCGTTGGCAACCTGGGAATACTCGGTCAGCTCGCCGGTTGACCAATCATACGGCGGCTCCGGCCATACGGCGTTGTTCTTGGTCATGAAGCCGCGGTAACCAGGGAACGTGCCTGTCGGCCAGTTGAAGACTTGTCCGGGCACTTGCGGATAGGCCAGAACGATATTGCCGTACGATGCCTTCAGGGCATTAGTTTCATGCTTGCTGAGGATCTCGCCAGCCGGATCGTCGTGACCGGTCGTGCAGGTAAGGGCTGAGAACGGACCATAGGCCGCCTCAGGCCATTCGTTGACCTTGATATACACTTCGTAACGTGCTTCATTGCGCCCAAGGGCCGCCCACTGGGCTGCCGTGTTCAGAGCATTGAACTCATAGTAGCCGTTGGCGTCCGTCGTGGTGCTTTTCAGCTCTAAGACGGAAGGCGTGTTGCCGTTGGGCCCGTTCAGGAAATGTAGCCGCAAGCCCACGGCGACCCCCTGAAACCCCTGCTCGCCCGCATCCCACATGCCATTCGTGAGGCCGTAGGCGCCTGGTCCTGTCCCGTCGGTGAACACGTATCCGCTGATCTTGCTGGCGGACTTGGTGCCCAGCGACCAGCTGGTCGCACACAGTCCGGTTAGCAGCACCACCACTAGTGCGGCGGGAAAACCCGTTCCGGACTTGCTCAACATGCTTCTTCCTCCTAATGGCATTCTGGAAGCAGATGCCTTATGATGCCCCCCTGGCATCCGCATGGAGCGAGATGACCAAGGTATATACGTCTCGTGAGCTTTGGAATAGATATCTGGAGGAAATCCGAATGAGGACCCAAGAGCAGGAACGCTTGACGACCTGCTCTGCCGTGGGTGCCCTTGGTTTCAACACCTGGCCGGGGGGGGCCTTAGTCGGAGCCACCAGAGTTGGACTTTGGGCTGTGTCTGATATTCAGTTATCGCGCTGCTGGCACAAGGTCTTCATGTCTGAGGGTTCATGTATCCCTTGGTGCACAAGTATAGTATCCAAAAGCCTATCATGAATCAATCCTTGGTCGCGCAAATAACAATCAAAAGTTGCTCAAGGTATGTTCTGACGTTGACCGCGCGCTCCATACGCGCCCAAGCCAACAGAAGCCGCCTCAAAAAGCCCTCGATTCTGCTCTGCAAACGCACGGAAGGTGTCAGGCTATAGGGTGTCGAAAGGCGCTTGGTGAGGAAAAACCCAGGAGGTCCCTAATGAAGAAAGCCTCTCTTGCGTTTCTCGAACAGTTGGTGGGCACGCCGTCCCCATCTGGCTTCGAACAACCTGTACAAAAGATTGTGCGAGACGAAGCAGCGAAGCTCGCCGATGAAGTGCGCACCGATGTGCACGGTAATGTGATCGCGGTCAAGAATCCGTCGGGAACCCCGCGTGTGATGCTGGCAGGGCATTGCGACCAGATCGGCTTGATGGTCCAGCATATTACGGACGAGGGGTATCTCAAGTTCGCCCAGATCGGCGGCGTTGATCCCACGGTGCTCGCCGGACAGCGAGTCATCGTCCACAGTGAACATGGTCCGGTGCCCGGAATCATCGGGCGCAAGCCGGTCCACGTCATGAAGCCCGAGGAGCGCGGGGGGAAGATCGAGCTGACCGACCTGTACATTGATATTGGCGTGTGCGGAAAAAAGGCGGCGGGGAAGCTCGTCCAGGTGGGGGATCCGGTCACCTTCGAGCTGGGCATGAAAAGCCTGGCTGGTGACTTGAGATTCGCGGCTGGTTTCGACGATAAGGCCGGCGTGTTCGTAGCGATGGAAGTCCTGCGCCTTCTGCAGAAAGAGGAAATTGCCTGCGCAGTGTATGCTGTCTCTACGGTGCAGGAAGAGCTTGGTCTACGCGGCGCGCAGACCAGCGCTTTCGGGATCGAGCCTTTGGTGGGTATTGCGATAGACGTCACCCACGCAAGCGACTGCGCCGGCGTGGATCCAGGTCAGTGCGGGGACATCAAGATCGGAGGTGGCCCGGCGATCGGCCGGGGACCCAACATAAACCCGGTGGTTGGGAGAATGCTCATCGACACGGCACGGAAGGAGAAGATCCCGTACCAGGTTGAGCCTTGCCCGCGCAGCACAGGCACAGACGCCAATGCTATCCAGGTCAGCCGGGCCGGTGTCGCCGCCGGGCTCATCAGCATTCCAAACCGCTATATGCACACCCCTGTGGAGATGATCTCTCTGGTCGACCTCGAGAACGCCATCAAGCTGATCGCGGCTATGCTCAGGAAGATCGATGCGACCACCGATTTCACGCCTGTCTAGTCGCGTTGCAGCCGGGGGAGGGGACAGACGCCTTTGGAGGGAAGGAAAACGCAGGGGGGACTGGAGGGACCGGCGTGGACAACAGGCTGGCGGAGATTTTGCGCAGTCGCAAGAGTGAGATCGCGGCAGACTGGGCCCGAAGGGTGCATGCTTCGAGCCCTCACTACCAGAGCCGATCGATCGAGGAGATCCAGGCCCGTTCCGAGGCCTTGCTGGACGGCCTGATCGCCGCGGTCATTGAGGACGAGTTCGAGAAGCTGGAGGCTGCCCTCAAGGCCATCGCCGGTCTGCGCGCTGCCCAGGGTTTCGCCGCGGGAGAGATTCAGCATGCACTCCTGATGGGTTGCGACGTGGTCTGCCCGGTGATTGAGGCCGAGTTCCGGGACGACGCGCGTCTCCTGGTTTGGTCGGTTTCCCGGGTCGAACGCGCTATCAACCGCGCCGTGGAGCTTTTCGGGCAAGCTTTCCGTGAAGCCCAGGGCGAGCCGCAACGTCCGGCGTGTCCCGAAGCGCTGGGACTGTCTGAGAAGCGCCTGGCTGCCCTGGTCACAGCGCTGGACTACCGTTGCGCCGCGGTGGACTTACAGCGGCGAGTGACCTGGTGCGGTAACGGCAACGGTGCTTCGATGCCGGAGTGCATGAGGTGTGGCGCGTTATTCTCATGCACCGACACGCAGAAATGCCCCGTTGCGCGGGCTTTCGAAAGTGGCCGGCCGGAGCGAGGAGAGGGGTGCGAGGACTGCGGCGTGATGCTCGCAGTGCCGGTGCGCGACGACTGTGGGGCAGTGGTTGAGGTCTTGGCACTGGCGCCGGTTTCAGCTCAGTAGCTTCCGGCGGTCCGGTGACGATTGCAGGAGCGGGGACCGACACAAGCACCGGGACAGCCCCGGGGCGTGAACCGGTCCCCGCTTCTATGCCCGGTCAGCCCATGCCTACTTCTGAGGAAGCTCTGCGTGTTCAGCAATCTCCTCGGCGCTGAGCGGACGGTCCCAGATCGTGACCTCGTCCAGGATGCCCTCGAAGTACGCGCGGGGATGTCCCGGTGTGTAGCTGCCCACGTTCAAGTTCGCGGTGCTCGGCGTGATCTTCCCTCCGCGAGCCAGTTCCCCCACGAGCTTGCCGTCAATGTACAGGCGCATCACGCGATTGTCGTACGTTGCGGCCACGTGGGTCCATTTCCCCAGCGGCGCGGGCTCGGGCGAAGTCAGGTTGTGGCTCCAGGAGGTTACCGGCATTTGGAAGACGATATGCCCGGCACCCATGCCCAGGCGATACCCGGTGGTGGACTGACCTATCGTATTGATCATCCACTGGTCGGTCTGGTCCGGTACGTCCGTCTTGTACCACAGTTCGATGGTCAGACCCGACGGCGACCAGAACTCGGGGCTGGCAGCGTGTGAGATCGTCCCGCCTTTGCACAGGAAGCCTTTGCCAATCACGCCTGGCGCGGATTCGAAGCCTTGCTTCATGGCATGGAAAGCGCAGGCCGAAGAGTCGTAGGCGAGGGTTTCGTCATCTTCCTCGAAGCTCCAGCGTGCCACCAGGTGGTCCACCACCACGTGGTCCTTCTTCACGGCCTCCGGGCCCACGATCTCCCTGTACAGCTTGTAGACGCGCTCCGGCGGCTCAAGGCCAAGATCCTCGGGAATCACGTGGTTGCATGGCTGGCCCGGGTCGCAGAAGACGTCTTTGATAGCATCCAGAAAGCCGAAGCCCTCGCCCGTGCAGGGCTCGATGTAGTGGCCCTCGCCAAACTCGTTCCAGTTGTCGAAGACCACCAGACGCTTGTCGAGACCGTTCCCGGGGGTGTTCTCCACGATCTCGCGGGCGTTGAGGCAGGCCTGCTTGAAGGCGTCTACCGAGAGGTTACCCACGTACGAAGTCGTGTGTTCGCGGTGCCAGGGCCGGGGGTCCCAGCCGCACATGACATCCACGATGTCAGGCACTCCACCCGCGTCCTTCTTCCCCTGGAGCACCTGCGCCTGGCTGGTCACCCATTCGGTGTGGTCCACGTAAGGGATGCCCTCGATGTCATTGACGGGCCGGCTGGTGGGCTTGCCCGAAAGGCCATACGCCGAGCTGTAATCCCAGGTCTCTTCCTTCATGCGGCGAAGGAGGTTGGTCTCCACGCCGCCGACGCAGCCGATGATATACAAGCCGTCAAAGCCTTTCTTACGGCACTCGGCGCGCATGAGTTCGAACATGCGGGCCACGTTTTCCGAGCCGCCGACCTCGCCAGCGACCCGCTCTGGCCGCCAGACGAAAAGCACGGGTTTGTTGTCAATGATGAGGTATGAGGGGTGGGTGAAGTAGTTCTCCATCCAGTAGGGCATGAGATTGTCCATCATGTCCTCGACCGACTGGACGCCTTTGGCACACCCGTTTTCCCACATGATGCAGAACTTGAAGCGGTCGACATAACGAGACTTGAGCAGACCGTCGTGAATGGCGTGGCCGAGGGTGTGCTTGACATCCGGCCCCCAGTTCTCGCGGTACCAGCAGTAGATGAAAGCCTGAATACCATGCTCGAGGGCGTACTTGATATGCCAGTCGGCGACTTCGGGAGTCCCTTCATCATACCAGCCGATCGCAGGCCGGCGGTTGGGCCAGTCTTCAATGCGGTTCCAGCCGTAGTGGGTGCCGAATTTCCACAGCGGGCAGTAATGCATGAGCATGGTGTACTTCGAAGTTGCCGGGACAGGTTCGGGTACGTAATCACTGGGCGGGAAATTGGCAGGAGGATCGAACCGCACGCCAATCTCCTCGCTGAAGGCGGCCATTTCCGGGGCGCTGACGGTGGCTTTCACGCGTCCCGAGACCGGCTCGTCCGCGCGCACAGTCCAGCGCACGATCCGTGTTGCCCCGAAGGGCACGAGCCCGAGGTCTTTGGTGGCCTCGCCGATGATCTCAACCCCCTTTGGCACCTCAAGAGCGACTGAGACACTCTCCACGTCTCGGGCAAGACCGCGTACGGTAGTGAGAATCTCTTCGGTCCGGCCCGCTCGCAAGACCGCCCTGCCCGGAGCCAGACTGCGCAAGTAGACCAGTGGCTTTCCCGCGGGCTTCTCCGAGATGTACAGATGCTCGAGGGTGAGCTGGTGAGCGTCGCCGTCCGCGAAGGTGATGCCCAGGGCCTTGAGCCTCCCGGTCCACATCGGACTGGGGCCAAGATCGAAAATGGTGGTGCGGTTAAGATCATGCAGAGGGACGGTGACGCTGCCTTCGCCCACGTCGGTCAAGAAATGGACATGCACCGACTTCGCCGTATCGCTCCCCGCATCAAGGCAGAGGTACCTCTTTTGTGTGATATCCAAGTCCAGGTTCGCGTTGAAAAACATGGAGGTAGCTTCCGGGCAACTGAGTCGGGTTGTGCCCGCCCGGCTGGTAGTTGTGGCGCCCCAGCCCGCCTGCCAGCCCTCCCAGCCATCGGCGCCGCCGAAATGCGCCTGGCTCGACTTGTCCGTTGCGGCCGCCGTGGCGTCGGCCAGGCGCCTGCGGCTGATGAGACCCGGATTACCGATTCGCAGTTCGTCGATCTGCGCGCTGGTGGGGCCGATCTCGATGGGCTTGTCCGTAGGAACAGGCACGCCCTGGCGGATGCCCGTGAAGTCCTCACCGTCGACGGTCAGCACAATCTCGCTGCCCGTCCAGCGGGCGACGATGTGCTGCCACTTGCCCACCAGCGGCTCGGGCCCGCGCACACGGGGCTCCCAGCCGCCCATGAACACGAAGAACGCATAGCAGCCACCTTCGGAACTGGCGTCGATGCGCAGGTAGTATTCGCCGTCCTTGCGCACGATCTGTTCGTATGCTTTGGGTTGGCTCTCGAACCGCACCCAGACGTCGATGACGATCCCGGGTGATATCTGGAGCTCTGGCTTGCTGGGTACGGTGAGTGTCTGACCAGCCAGACTCAGCGCGCGCCCCGTGTGGCCCGGCACGTACTTCAGTTCGGGGCCGGTTGCGTGATTGCCCGAGCCACTGGAGTCCTCAAGGTTGCCCTCGAAGGCCCAATGGGCGACGTCGCCTGAGACCTGTGCAAAGGCTCCACTGAGGCTGAGTAGAATGGACAGCATGGGCAGGATGCCTCGGGACATGAGGGCTTCTCCATGGAGTGATTGCGCCGGGATGTTCGCCGGTAACTGACGGAATACGCTTTCCGCGATTGTCCGGCACATACCTGCACAGAACGCCTGCCACGGACCCCTGGTTCAGTTTGAGTTACCCGGGAACCCAGCCGGGAGGCGACCGCGCACTCGCGGCGAATATGGTCGCGCTGAACTCCGCGTTGAAAGGCAGGCTCCCACGATGATCCACGGACACAGGGACTGGAACTGCGACGAGCCCTTCCCCCTCTGGGACCCGGATGTGCCCTTTCCCGACCCAGAGGAGATGCAGGACCTGGACATCGTCACACATGTGACCGTTGAAGAGGCCGTTCCTGGCGGATACCACTACTTGCACGAATCGTCGATCGCGTTCCACCGCGGCGCCCTGTGGCTGTGTTGGGCTAATCACCGGACCGCTGAAGTGAACGTGCGCGACGAACTGATCCGGGGGACAGTCAGTACGGACGGCGGGTTCACCTGGCGCGACGCTGAGACGTGGGTGGAGGCATCCGAGGGACACGGTGAATCCTTCAACCACCCTGTACTACACGAGGACAACGGGACTTTGCTGGGTTACTTCACTCGCTGGGATGAGGGCCGGCCGGGTGTGGAGATTTTCACATTGGACGACGACTCTGGCCGGTGGGAGAGCACCGGCGCGCGCATACCCGGATTCCTGCCTTTCCGGCCGCCGCTGAAGATGCGCGACGGCAACTGGATCATGGGCGGGGAGCTTTTCTGGTACGAGGCGGCGGTCGCCATCAGCGAGGGCGATAACCTGACCTCGTGGGAGACCGTGCAGCTTCCGCGCCCGGAGGAACTCAAGCTGGTGTTCCCAGAGACCGCGTTGATGGACCTCGGCGACCGCATGATCGCCATCTGTCGGCCCCATGAAGCGTCCCGGGCGCCGGTGTCAATGAGCTGTGACTGTGGCCGCACGTGGGCCGCGCTCAAGTACAGCAACTATCCGCTCTGCGCCAGCCAGCCATACTGTGGCAGATTGAGCACGGGCCAGCATTACCTGATCACGTGTGACGCGAAGGACGGCCGGGCGCTGATATCCATCGCGGTCACCGACCCCGGGGGCGACAGGTTCCGGCGCGTCTGGAAGATCAGGCACCAGCAGTACCCGCGCAGGCGGCTGTTCGGGGGCTGGGGAGACGGGAGCATGGTCGGACAGACCACGGAGTGGTCGTACCCGGCGGCCATCGAGCACGACGGAAACCTGTACGTGAGCATGACCCGGGGCAAGGAAGACTGCGTGCTATCAATCATCCCGGTGCGGGTCATTGGGGTGGGGTAGGGGAGAGCGTCCCTGCCCGGGTCGCAATGGAGCCCTCCAGACAGCAGGTCGAGGGGCAGCGCAGTGGGTGCGAGCAGCTATTTCGGGTACGGTCCGAGCTCGGATGCCGGCGCCAACGCGAATGTCCGACCCACCGCAGGTGTGACTCGCGCCCTATCGCTCTTCAAGAGCAAATGCCCGAGCGAAGCCGCTGTCCAGCGCGAATGCGACCGGAAGGCACATGAAGAAGCAATCGGGGCGCCTCAGATCGTCCAGGACCACCACTTCGACGATGCACATGCCCCGGCTCATGAGGATGTCATGCAGTTCCCGGGTCTCCGGGATGTCTCGACCCAGGCCGAACCAGCGGTCGATGACCAATAGTTTGGCCTGGTTATCCACCATCCACCTGGCGGCGTCCGGGGTAAGATTCGGAATGCCCTGTATGGACTCGCGGGTGTCGCGCAGACCATTGCGGCAGAGGAGAATGCTGCCGGGTTTCCAGACGCCGGACAGGTGACGGTCCAGGACTTCGCCGGTCACATCCTTGTCCGCCGGGTCATCGATGGACAGGAGCACTGCGGGGCCGAAAAACTCGGTGAGAGGGTATTCGGTGACAACCTTGCCGCCCTCATAGTAGTGGGCCGGGGCCTCGACGTGGGTGCCCACGTGGGTATGGAGGCGGTGGATATCATTGCGGTATGTGTCATCGGCGAGGCGGCCGATGGAAACCTCCAGGGGTCGTTCATCAGTTCCTGGCGGGGCGATGATTGGCGACAGGTCCACCATCCGGTAACGAGACAGGTCGATCTCGAACATGCGCGTTGGCTCCTTGTCAACAGCACGCCGAGTGTCGAATCAGTACGAAAGTCCCCGTGATCGTCAGTCACGATAGACCGAACCATTAGGTTGCGCAATACCCGGAATGCAGGTGACAGCATGGCCTCCCCTAACATCATCGTGATCCTCATCGACGACATGGGCGCCCGTGACCTCGGATGCACGGGTTCTACCTTCTACGAGACTCCGAACATCGACCGTCTCGCGGTCGAGGGCGTCAACTTTACCTGTGGTTATGCTGCCAGCGCGCTCTGTTCTCCAGCAAGAGCCGCGGTGATGACCGGGCGCGCGCCGGCACGAGTGGGCATCACCAACTACATCCCCGGTAACGCGATGGGTCGGATGTTGGGAGCGCCCTACCACTTCTACCTGCCTCCGAAAAACCGGACGATCGCCACGGCGTTGTCCGAGGCAGGCTATCAAACCTGGCATGTGGGCAAGTGGCACCTGGGCGGCGCGGCTGAGAAGAGCCTGCCTACGGACCACGGTTTCGAGGTGAATATCGGCGGCGACCACCACGGCGGCCTGTACCACATTCCGGGGGTCTACTACGCCCCTTACGTTGGTCGCGATGGTTCGGTACTGCCCGGCCTGGAGCAGAGCCGCGAGGGCGAGTACCTCACCGACCGCCTGACTGACGAGGCCATCGGGCTGATCCGCAGGCGGGATCGTGACCGCCCGTTCTTCCTGCACCTGTCTCACTACGCGGTGCACATGCCCATCGTGTCGCCGCCGCCTCTTGTGGACCGGTTCGAAGCGAAAGCGCGCCGGCTCGGGTTAGACCGGGTGGATCCGCTGCTTCCGGGCGAACCCCACCCCGCGCTGCACTACCCGGGGCAGGTGATCCAGCGCCGCACAGTGCAGTCCGACCCGGGCTATGCGGCGATGATCGCGAACCTTGACTGGAATGTGGGCCGGATCATGCAGACGCTCACTGACGAGGGTATCGATGGGGACACCATGGTGGTCTTCCTGTCCGATAACGGCGGGCTTTCCGTGGGTGTGGAGGGTTCGATTACCTGCAATCTGCCTTACGCTGAGGGCAAGGGGTGGTCGGAAGAGGGCGGGCTGCGGGTCCCCATGCTCTGGCGCTGGCCGAAGGGGATACCCGGCGGCCGCGTGGTGTCCGACCCTGTGTGGCAGTGCGACCTGTACCCGACCTTCTTGCAGGCCGCCGGTATGCCCCTGGAGATCGAGAGCCACTGCGACGGGGTGAGCATCCTGGATACGCTGACCAGCGGCGCGCCTCTGCCCGAGAGGCGATTCTGCTGGCACTACCCCCACTACTCGAACCAGGGGAGCCTCCCAAGCGGAGCCATCCGCGACGGCGACTGGAAACTGATTGAGTGCTACGAGACCGGTCGCACGGCGCTGTACAACCTGGCCGAGGACATTTCGGAGAGTTTCGACCAGAGCACATGGCGGCCCGATGTCACCGAGCGTCTCCAGGAGGAACTGTCGGACTGGCGCGGTGAGGTCGGCGCGATCATGCCCCGGGACAACCCCTTCTACGAGGACATTCTAGCGGGGAAACTGCCGACGCCGAATGGTCAGGGCAGATTCCCCGGCGAGAATGAGTAGGGGCGAACACGGGGACTGCGGCGGACCGGGAGGATTTCCTGTTCTGACGGCAGAGCCAGACCGGAAACCTACGGGTAATCCACCACCAGCACCACATCGTGCACCGAGCCGGTGCCTGTGCGGAGGCGGATGCGCTCCCAGAGCGCCTCGCCCATGGTGCCGCTGGTGCTGGCGCCGAAGCTGACGGAATTGCGGCCGTTCGCCGCCGGAGCCGTGAGCTTGCCCGGCCCATCGATCACCAGCTCTCCGTCCGCGAAGACCCGGATGTCCGAACCCTCGATTTCCACGCGGTAGTCGTGGAAATCGGACGCAGCGTCCATCGCGTGCGACAGGCCGGCACGCAGGAGATCGATACGGTCCGAGTAGATGTGCAGTTCGTCCTCAGCGACCCCATTGGCGATGATGACGCCACTGTGGCCGGAGATCGCCTTTGCGCGAACTTCCACCGTGGCCTTGATCGCCGGATCTACGTTCCACGGATAGCTGTAGTACAGGTATGAGCCTCGCTCTGCGCTGCGATCGGCGATGAGCAGCGCGCCGTCCTGCATCTTCGCCTCTGTGCCCGTTGGGAGGCCGCCGCGGCTCCAGGGCGTGGGCGCTTGCACTTCGCATGTCCAGTCCACGTCCCAGGCGGCAGAGGATTTCAGCTGCTGTTCCCTCGACAGCCGCACCCGATTCAGTCCGAGTTTCAAGATTCCGGGGTCTACGGGATACGTGAACCAGCCGCCTTCGTCTCGCGCTCCGGAAATCTGTGTTCCGTTGAGGCTGAGCACCGGAATGTCATCAAAGGTCGCGAAGACGTTGCAGGTTACAGTGGGATTCAGACCGGCGGCTCTGGCTGCCGCGAAGTCCTCCGCAACCGGCAGATCAACTTCGAGCGCCTCTCCGGGCGTCAGACGCGCGGGGCTCGCCGGGTGCAGTGTAGGCAGGTTGTCGAACTCATCGCCATCCGGAAGAGCGCGTGATGAGCGCAGGTAGCCCGAGCGGCCGGTGACATTGACGAAGTAGAACTTGTCCTCGCCCTGCATCTTTTCGGGGTCGCCAATGGCCCACCACACCGGGTGTCGCGGGTTGAAGAGGTTGAACAGGTACATCCCCGCCGCGCCGGCATGCCAGGCTTCCATCGCCCGGCCGCGGTACGCCTCCACCGAATTGCGGTCGAAACGCTTGCCGAGATCGTAGCGTACCGAGGGGTCCAGGTCGGCATAGACCGGAATACCGTAGCGTTTCCCGAGGTCTGTGCTGTATTGCCACCGATTTAGCTGGAAATCCCCTCCCGCCACCAGGAAGTCGATGAGCCCTTCGTCCATCCACCTCTCGATGTCGATGCCCATACCCATGCAGTAGCCCACGGAATCCGGAACCCGGGCCGTGAGCAGGATCGGCTTGCCCCGACGCATGCCCTCGACTTCCGTCATCTTTCGGACACGGCGCACGCACTCGGTCATCATCTCCCGCTCTTCGTCTGAAGCGCGCGAACCGTTGGCGACGGTGCGGAAAAGCACCAGATGGCGGAAGAAATCCATCTCCAAGCCGTCCACGTCGTAATTCTGACAGATCTCCTCGAAGATACTGAAGAGGAAGTCACGCACCTCAGGCTCGGCGAAATCCACCGCTGTCCATGAACCGAACTTCGGTGGATTGGAGGGTGTACCAAACAGGTATTCCGGGTGATCCTTCTTGAACTGTGAGAAGTAGTAGTGCGGATTGGCAGGCGTATGCGGGGTGTCGTGGGTGTCGTTCATCCGCATGGACCAGATGATCTCCCGACCATTGCGGCGGCAGTGGTCGATCATCAGGCGCAAGGGATCAGTGCCCTGCGCCAGGAGGTCCGGCACGATGTTTACCCGTCCCGGGCCGAATGCGTTACGGTCCGTGAGGATTTCGCCGATTTTCGTCTCGTGTAGAAACATGCCGAAGGGGCGCGAGGTGCAATAGACGATGGTGTCCACCTGTGAGCCGTCCAGGGGCGTGGTGCGCTGCGCGAAGAATGCGTCGATGGACGTATCTCCCGAAAGCAGGTGGTCGTCCCCGTCATTGTTGAAGATGATCCGGCGTGTGCGGTGAGCGGCCTCAGCCCGTTTGGCGCGATATGCTGCGAGGGAGCCATCGTCGGGGGCGTTCTGGGCGGAGCAGGCGAAAGGCAGCGCTATCGCGGCGCCGCCGATGAGAATACCGGCAATCCGAAAGACGGAATCGAAAAGCATATTGAAACTCCGGTGGCAGCGTAGTTGGTTCGGATGGTATTTCCCGGCGAGTAGTGGGACGTCCTGCATGACCTGGGAGGTTGGCCGTGAGCGCGTCAGGAAATGCATCCATGCAAGCACCCAACGCGCGAGGGTCAACGCGGATGCACCCGGCAAGAACGAGTCATGCGACCCGCCCGAGGGTCTTGATGATCCATGGCTTCGGCTGTGACTCTCGGTTCTGGCAGCCGCAGGCGAAAGCTCTGACTGAGGACGGATGGCAGGTCTTCGCGCCCGACCTGCCTTACCACGGCACATCGGGCAAAGGGGTGGAGTTGTCACTAGAGGGCCTGGCCCGGTGGGTGACAGACACCCAGCTGGAACGCCCGGCACTGCTCATCGGGCACTCCCTGGGCGGAATGATGAGCCTTGAGATCGGGCGGAATGCACCTGAGAAGGTATTGGGAATAGCGCTGGTTGACGCATTCACCTGCCTGCAGCTCAATAGCCGCCACCTGCCGGGAATGTTTGTAGAAGGGCTGCACACAGATACGAGGAAATGGATCGAAGAGAAACGGCAGGGCATTATAGATCACATGACGCAGGCCGTGTATGACACGATCTGGCCGAGTATTGCTGCCTTCGACTCGCGGCCATGGCTGCCCGCCATCACCTGCCCGGTTCTTGGTCTGTATGCCGGGCGCGGCAAGTACGGTCCGGGCGATGCCGCGTTGCTGCACGGAGCGCTTGCGCTGGACAGGATCGGTGGACCTGTTCGTGTGGAAGTGGTGGCCGACGCCGGGCATTTCCTGAATCTGGAGAAACCTGATGAAGTGAACCGGATACTCCTGGGCTGGCTGAAGGAGCGCTTCGACGCCCAATGACGCGAACCCGTCTTTTCCCACGACAGACTGACGCAGTGAAAGGAAAGCTAACTATGATGATCTTGAGGCAGGCGCTGTTGCTCGCGCTGATACTCGCTGCTACGGGGGTGTGCCTGGTGTCCTCGTGCGCCGAACCCGTGACCCTGTATGTTGCGCCGGACGGTAACGATGCTTGGTCCGGGAGAACAGCCGAACCGGCGGGCAATGATGGCCCTTTCGCCACTGCAAACCGCGCACGAGACGAAGTGCGCAAGATGAAGGCCGAGGGCGGACTGCCTCCTGGCGGGGTAATCGTCCAGTTCCAGGCCGGTGTGTACGAGTTGGCCGACAAGATCGCTCTCGATGCCCAAGACAGCGGGTCACCGGGTGCGCCTGTGGTCTACCGAGCTCAGCCGGGCACTGAGGTCCGCCTCGTGGGCGGCAGAAAGGTCACGAATTTCGTACCTGTGGAGGACGCCGCGGTACTGGAGCGCCTCATGCCCGAAGCCCGGGGGAAGGTGCTGCAGGCGGACCTCAAGGCCCTTGGTATCACCGACTTTGGGCACCCGGTTGCGGACGGGCAGCGGCTGGAGCTGTTCTTCCAGGACAGGCCGATGAAGGTCTCGCGCTGGCCAAATGAGGGCTTCGCGACGATCGTGGATGTCACCGGCGGCGCACCCCACAAGATCCACGGCATCCCCGGTGACAAAATCGGCAAGTTCACTTACGACGGCGACCGCCCCTCGCGATGGATAGGCGAGAAGGACCCGTGGGTGCACGGCTACTGGTTCTGGGACTGGGCTGATGAGCGCCAGCAGATCGAGTCCATCGATCCCGCCACAAGGACGATTACTGTCAAGCCGCCCTACCATGGCTACGGCTATCGCAAAGGCGCCTGGTGGGCCGCATTTAACCTGCTGGCTGAGCTAGATTCGCCCGAAGAGTATTACCTGGACCGCGAGACCGGGATCCTCTACTTCTGGCCGCCAAGTCCAGTGGCCGAAGGCAATCCAATCGTTTCGGTGATGGGCGAAGCTATCCGCTGCGATGGTGCCAGTAACGTGGAGTTCCGGGGTTTCATCATTGAGGCCACCCGCGGGACGCCGGTGGTGATCGGGAATGCCGACCACGTGCGCATCGCGGCATGCGTGATCCGCAATACCGGAGGCGCGGCGGTGAGCATGTCCGGCAGGGACAGTGGCGTCTACGGATGTGACATCACCCAGACGGCCAACGGCGGCATCTCCCTCAATGGTGGCGACCGCAGGACC
Organism: Armatimonadota bacterium; assembly: GCA_013314775.1. Lineage (NCBI taxonomy): Bacteria > Bacillati > Armatimonadota > Armatimonadota bacterium. Next base: position 47,054 of record JABUFB010000008.1, read on the forward strand.
CTCACGCCGGCCAATCTTGTAGCCGAGAACAATCACATCTACGAATACGCACGCTGGAAGCGGGTCTACCAGCCGGGTATCAGCTTGTACGGTGTGGGCAATGTGGCCCGGCACAATCTGATCCATGACGCACCGCACATGGCTATGGGGTTCGGTGGGAACGATCACTTGATCGAGTTCAATGAGATTCATAGCGTGAGCTATGAGTCCAATGACGCCGGGGCGATCTACACCGGCCGCGACTGGAGCATGCGGGGCACGGTGTTGCGCTACAACTACCTGCACCACATCAACGGCCGCGAGGGTCGCGGCTGCGTGGGCATGTATCTCGACGACCAGTTCAGCGGCACTACCATGTACGGCAATGTCTTCTACAAAGTGACCCGGGCGGCCATGATCGGCGGCGGGCGCGACTGCACCATCGAGAATAACATCTTCGTGGACTGCGTCCCGGCAACTCACGTAGACTCGCGTGGCCTCGGCTGGGCAGCAGGCGGGTTCGAGGGGCTCAAGAGCAAGCTGGAGCAGTGGCCTTACAAGGAAGAGCCCTGGGCCTCCAGGTACCCCGGCCTGCCCAACATCCTCGACGAAGACCCAATGGCGCCGCGAGGCAACTTGATCGCGCGAAACATCTGCGTGGGCGGACGCTGGGGAGACTTCGACGGCAGGGCGAAGCCGCTGGTAACTTTCGAGGACAACATGCTCGAAGGCGACCCCATGTTCGTGGACCCCGAGAACCTGAACTTCCAGTTGAGGGACGAATCTCCCGCATTTGATCTCGGCTTCAGGCGGATCCCGATCAAACTCATCGGCCTGATCGACGACGAGAACCGGGCGACGTGGCCGGTTGTCCATGAGCCGCGGCCCATGGTCTCCCCACCCCCTCCGCCGCCTCGTGCCCAGAGAACCGCACCCGTGGTGTTCAGACTGCCCCGGCTCGCGGGACAGGTGACGGTGGACGGCTCCCTGACTGCAGACGAGTGGTTCGGTTTGGACACAGGAAAAGGCATTGTCATTGAGCAGGGCGTTGACGGCGCGAAGCAGACGCCTGCGAGCACCGCGTGGATCGCGTGGGATGATGCCCGGCTCTACGTGGGCATCGACAACCCCGTGAACCCCAAGTTCCCCATCCGGCCGGGGAATGTGTGGGGGCAGGATGATGCGGTGGAAATCGCATTCCAGGGCCAGGCAAAGGACGCGCCGATCATTGTCCTGCGAGGGTTCCCGTCCGGGCACTTCGAGAGCACCGACGAGGCGGGCGCCCCAGAATCCGTGGTGAAGAAGGCCAAAGAGGGCACGCAGTACGCTGCCACCATGGTGGACACCAAGCGCTGGACTGCCGAGTGGTCGGTGCCCCTTGCCTCGCTCGGCATCGATCCGGAGAAGGACCCGAAGGTGTGGTTCAACCTGAGCGTCCGGAAGACCGCAGATGAGCAGTGGACCATGTGGCAGGGCACTGGCGCCCATACGTGGGACGTCATGCAGGCGGGGATCATCGAGTTCGCCCGCTAACTGGATGCGGAGGTATTACGATGCGCATGCTGACGATCGCGGGCCTGCTACTCGTATTCGCTTTTCCGGCGATGAGCGACGGGGCGCCGCTCACCTACCCGTGCTTTCGTGTGAGCGCCGCCCCGAGTATAGACGGAGATGTCCTCAGAGACCCCGTCTGGGCGAACACCCCGGTCGCCACCGGCTTCTCGATCCTCGGCAACGGATACGCCTTCGCCAAGCAGACCTTGGCGCGTATGTGCTGGGATGACGAGGCGCTGTATGTGGCCGTGGTCTGCGAGGAGCCCGACGTGTCGGTGATGAAGTTCCAGATTGCGGATGGCAGCGAGGCTTGGCTGGATGACGGCATCGAGCTGTTCTTCCAACCCGGTGGACCTGGAAACACAGTGTACCAGTTGGTGATCACTGCCCGGGGGATGCGCACCTGTGGCGCGGGTTCCCCCGACTTCACCAAGGTGCAGGTGGGCTCGAAGTTCGGGGTAGACAACTACACCCTGGAGATGCGCATCCCCCATTCCGTGCTTTCCGCTAAGCCGAGGTCGGGGGACAGGTGGGGGGCTAATGTGTGCCGGAACATCTTCACGCGCAGATCCGGCGGGCACCAATTCACGAGTTGGTCTCCGCTGACGCGGCAGTTCAATGAGCCCGAGAACTTCGGCGTAATCGTGTTCGCCGGGAACCCGCCCGGTGAGACCGAGCTCGCCGAAATGACCAACCGGATCAATTCGGGATACCGCCGGCACTTGCTCGGGATGATCCGGGATGCACTTGCCGGCGCGCCGGAGTATGCACCCACACTGCGCGAGGCCGTGCGAGACGATGAGTACGGCAGCAGGGCGCGAGACGTGCGGCGGCGCTGGCGGCGGCTGGAACGCGCCGCGAGTAAGGCAGACGAGGCTACGACAGAGGAGCTTCGAGCGGTTGCGCTGGACGCCGATGACCTGATGGAAGCGTCATACGCATGCAAATGGGGATACATGATTCACAAGCTGCTGCGCAATAACTAGCCGGCTTTCATGGCAATACAGGGAGGTCTGACACGGTGAAACGCTGGATCGCCGTTATCACCCTTGGGATCGCGCTGATTGCAGGATCGTCTCCCGCTTTCTGCGCCACGAATGCGCAGGAAGTCGAGGAGGACTGCTCCCTGGCATCCAACCTCGCCACGCCCCATGAGCCGTGGGGCAAAGCCTGGTCGGCAGGTCCCGCGCGGGCCTTGTATTTCGTGTACACCGGCCCGTACGACGGTACGTGGGAGGACACGGGAACCCGCGTGCGCGAAGCGGTGGAACTGCAGCAGCGCTTCGACCTGCCCGGAGAGGCCGTCCTATTCTGCGGGAGGGGCGACACCTGGGTCTTTCACGGTCTGCGAGACGGTGAAAGGCGCGCCGAGAAGCTGCTGGAGAACCGGTATGACCTGTACGTCATCGCCGGATTCGCCTTCGAACGCCTCCCCGCCAAGATGCAGTATATGATCCTCGAGAAAGTGGCGAAGGGCGCCGGACTATTGTGTTGCGGGGCGCCGGCGAAGGACTTCATGGTGGCGCGGCGGGAGATCACCCCCACGCCGGGAGTGCTCACCGGCGGTCTGCCTGCATTGGACGGAAAGCCGGCGAGCCAGTATGTGGGTGCCTACCAACTCGGCAGGGGTCGCGGCGTCTGGCTGAAATACAGTGCGCATGCGATCACACCCTTCAAAGAGTTCTCCTTCCGAGCGCTGAGCGACTATGAATACTGGATGGCCCTCGCAGGGCGCGCGGCTCTCTGGGCGGCGGGCAAGGAAGGCGCGGTTCAGGTGGCGGCGGTCAACGGTGATGAGACGGCAAGCGTCTCCCGCGACGCGCCCAATCGGGCTGCTGTAGTCTCACTGTCCACCACCGCGGCTCGCGAAATGCCCGTGACTGTGTTCGCGTCCTTGCGGCGCGCCGAAGACGGGCTGAAGATTCCCCTGGGTCAGCAGAAAGTGGCGCTGCGCCCCGACGACGTGACCCAGGTGCAGGTCCCGCTGCCATCTCTGCGAGCCGGGGAGTATTACGTGGACGCGCGGGTGATCGGCGAAGGGGGCACCGTCGCCTTCGGCGCCGGCCTGATCACCGTCACCAGTCCGGCGGGCGTTGAGAAGGTGGAGATGAACCGAACCTTCATCGAGCGCGGCGAGACCATCACGGCCACGGCGACTCTGCGCGGAACGCCGGCGGAGGGAAGCGTCCTGCGCATGCGCATGCGGGACTCCTACGACCGAGTGCTGTTGCAGCGAGATATCCCGGTACAGGCAGGCCAGGTTGAGTACACCTTCGACTACACCGCGGATGAGTTCGCGACGATCCTCATGCGCTGCGAGGTCGCGTTGCTTGCGGACGGTGCCGAGGTCGAGATGAAGACTGCCGAGTTCACTGTGCCGAAGCGGCGACAGGGACAGTTCAACTTCGTGATGTGGGACGCCCCAAGGGACACTCTCGCGGCATACGCCTGGCGGCAACTCCAGGAAGCCGGACACAACGTCTGTCTGATGGGAGCATTCGGCAAGTCCAAACAACCCGCGGCCCTCAAGGCATGCGATGCATCGATCGTGCCGTACAGCACCCGCATTCTTGATCCCAAGGACGAGAACGGCTACATGCAGCCCGTCTGCTGGAATGACGATCCGGCGGCGGCGGAGTATGTCCAGAAAATCGTGGACAACCAGATCAACCTCCGTGAGCAAGGGGTGTTTGTCTACTCCCTGGGCGACGAGGGCGTAACCAAGGGCTGCTGCGTTCACCCCGACTGCATCGCGGCCTATCGCCAGTGGCTACAGGGGCAGTACGGGACGATTGAGGCCCTGAACGAATCATGGGGAAGCGACTATGCGAGCTTCGACGAGGTGAACCTTCTCGACCCCAAGGACAATATGGAGACCCAGGCGCAGAAGAGTAACTTCCCGCGCTGGTTCGACCGGGCCGCCTTCGCCCGCTACAACCTCATGCAGTTCTCGGGCCGGTTCGTAGACGGCTACCGCAAGCTGGACCCGGAGTCCCTGTGCGGTTTCGAAGGAACCGGTGGCTTTGGCGACGATTATGACGCAATCACCTCCATCAACACCTTCTACGGACCGTACCCTTCACTGGGCGACGATATTGTCCGCTCGATCTATGACCGTGACCGGGTGCGCTCCAACTGGATGGGTTACTCAAAGACCGGTGACGCCCTGTCTGACGCAGCGTGGCGCATGGTCATCAAGGGCATGGACAGCGTCTGGTATTGGATGTGGTCGGGCATCGGCAGCTGGCGGGGGTATCTGCGGCCCACCCTGGACTTCTGGCCGGCGATCGAGGACGTGAAGGACGAAATGCGGCCGGTGCGTGAGGGCCTCGGGGATCTGCTGCTCAATTCGGACATGCTCCACAGCGGGATCGCGGTCTTTTACTCGGTCCCGTCGGCACTGTCCGGTTCTCTGGAAAACAGCGGCGCTTTCGCATCCGCGGAAGGTGCGCACAACGACTTCGTCAATTTGACGTACGAACTCGGGAGGGACGTGAAGTATGTCACCGCCGCGACGCTTGCGGACGGCGAACTGGAGCGCGGCAACTACCGTGTTCTGCTGTTGCCCATGGCGCAGGCACTCAGTCCGAAGGAAGCGGCGATCATCCGCCAGTTCGTGGAGCGCGGAGGCACGGTGATCGCCGACGTGCGCCCCGGCGTGTATGACGGCCACTGCAAGCCGGTCATGCCAGGTCTGCTGGATGACCTTTTCGGCATTACCCGCAAGGGTCGCGGAACACCCAAAGAGATGTCCGTTGATGTCAGTGGCGCAGTGGGCGGGGTCAGTCTCTCTGCGCGCATCCCTCGGGCGAAAGTGGACATAGACGTGGCATCTGCGAGCGCCCAAGCCCTTGGCATGTGCGAAGACACGCCGGTGCTATTGGTCAACTCTGTGGGCGCAGGACGGGCGATCCTGCTCAACTTCCACCCAACCGTGGGGCGAACAACCGACCCCGAAGGCGCCGGCACGCGCGCGATTCTGAAGGCCCTGTACGAGAGCGCCGGAGCCTCGGCGGCTGTGCAGATGACTGCGCCGGACGGTGGCCCGCTGCCCGTTACCGAGACGCGGGTCTGGGCCAGTGGAGACACGCTTGTGTTCGGCCTGATGCGCAGGATGGAGAACGCCTGGTTTGGCCCGAAGAGCGGGACCACCGCGGGCACTCCGCAGCCGGCTCGCATCGCGCTACCCCAGCCCATGCACGTATACGACCTGCGCGCGGGCAAGTATCTGGGGCTGGTGAAGCAGGTGGATACGCGGCTGAAGTGGGGACGGGCGTCTTTCTTCCTGGCTTCGCCGAGGCAGATCACGGGGCTTTCTCTGGCACTCAGCGCGCAGAATCCGCAGCCGGGTGAGCCATTTGAGGCCACGGTCTCACTGGACGTGCCCGAGGGAGCATCGAGCAGGCAGGCTGTCTGGGTGGAGGTCATCGACCCGCAAGGCAACAGTCCGCTGTGGGGACGTAAGGTGGCCATCCTCGAGGGCGGCAAGGCCACCGTCCCGCTGCTGATCGCGGCCAATGACCAGCCCGGCACCTGGCGGGTGAGAGTCACGGAGCTGTTCAGCAAGCAGACTGCCGAGGCCAACTGGACTGTTCGCTAGGAACGCTGCCGCGGTTCGCGAAAGGGGCCGAAAACATGACAGTGCGCATACTGATCGGGGTGCTCCTGACGCTGTTTGGCCTGGGGATTGCTTGCGGCCCACCTGTGGATTGTGACGAGGACGCCGTGGTGGCCAGCGCCCCCGCCGTCAGCTATGGGCCGGCGACCCACGAGTGTACGGCCGGTCACAAGATCGAAAAACGCAGCGTCACTCTGGACTCGGGAGCGATCCGTTACGGACTGGGCTACTCGGGCTGCGTCGACCCATCCCACGGCATCCAGCGGCCCAGTTCCGAGGGGAACTTCGGCATGCCCCAGCCGATCTCAGGAAACTGGTACTGGGGCGGCTTCCTGAAGTTCATAATCAACGGGGTGGACGCCACGAACTGCCCTGTGGAGGACTGGCGGGTGCTGGAGAGCGGCAGCCGCGGCCTGTTCCAGGTGGTCTTCGCACATCCCGATGCAACCGTGATGCTCCGGTTCCTGCTCCTGCCGGGAGCGAATCACCTGCTGTGCGAAGTGGGCTGGACGCCCCTTGAGGGCAAGGAAGTGAAGACAGCTCAGGCGTCCTTGCGCTGCTACCCCAGCTTCTTCACATCGGCCCGTAAGCGCGTGGGTGACCGGCACTGCATGACACCGCGGACCGATGAGGGGCAGGGCAAGACGCTGGTGGTCGACCCCCAAGCAGACACGTGGCTCTACTACTACGACACCATCTTTGACGTGGCCAAGGGCGAGGGCGATGGCCCATGCGCGGCACTGCTCAACCCCGATGGCCTCACCAGCGGCAGCGTCTCGATTGGCGGCTATGCGGTGTTGACCACTCTCAACTACGACCCCTCGAAGGGCCGCGCATTGATGGGCTTCTACGACTTCGCAGGGCACACCAACGCCGAAGCCGAAGAGTACCTGAAAACACAGGGCGCCGCGGATGCAGCGCGCCTTGCCGAGGCCGACTTCCGGCCGCTGGGCGTACAGAAACTCGACGTGGATCAGCTCCGCGCGGAAGCGATGCAGTTGCTTGCCGATGCCGGCCCTGACGGCGTGGCTCCCACGAGGCAGGTGGAGGATCTGCTGGCTGGAGTGGACGGCTACCATGCCCGGGCGGCGGCCGGCGACTGGAAGGCGGAAGCGGAACTGGCTGCACTGGTGGCCAACTCTTCCGACCTCTTCTGGCGCCTGAGAGCCTTCGCAGTGCTCAACAACCCTGACCGGTAGCGAAATCACCAGTCAGGTAGCAGACGGCCCGCTGGTCGGGGGTATTTGCAGTGAAGCGTACACGAGTGCCCGGCGGCAGGTCTGCGGCCTCCAGAACGTGGATCACTTCGGCCCACCCGCTTGCATCTGGTAACACCCTTGCGAGGCGGTTTGGCAAGCTTTCGATGAGCCTTTCGTTGAGTACGTGCGAGGAGCGGCTTGGATAGACCGCAAGGTAAAGCATGTCCGCTTCGATCAGTTCGTTCAGGAAATGAGTGCCCAGGGATACGTCTGGCGGGGCGTGCTCGCCCATCGCTGCCACCTCACAGACAACGGTTGCGCCGCTGATGTCCGCGAAAGTGACTGGGACCCCGAGGGATGGCGTTGATGTCCCCCAGCGTCCCGGGCCCGCGAGGAGCACCCCTCGCCCTTCAGGATTCGTCCCTACTCCCGCCAACGAACCCACGAACCGGGCTACCTGATGCCGCTGATTGAGGGGCAGGCGCGCGTAAGCATCGGGCCGGATTAGGACGATGCGCTCCAGGTTGAGATCGGTGCTCTGGCCGATGATGGGGCCCGCAGATGCCAGCAAGAGACTGCCGGCCGGGATATCCGCGGGCATGCTGGTATCCGGCCCGGCTCCTCGCACCTGCAGCGGACGGCACTGTACAAGATTCACGCGGTAGCTGCCGTCCGGCTTCAGATTCGTGGTGAACTCCACGTCCACCGGGTACTGGTAGGCCTCCTGCAGTGCCCCCAGCATCCTGCGCATATCCTCCGCGAACTCCGTCCGTTCCAGGAGGCCCTCGAAAGTGAGCACCCAGGGCGAGACTGGTGTGGAACGTCCCGCGCGTTCCTCGAGATCACGGTCGTATGAGGCGAGCATGGACATGGGCAGGTCCGGCGCGCGGCGGGCCAGCTCCCCGGGCGCGACGGAGATGAGCCGGTTGGCCTCCAGGTCCAGGCAGTCCACCCGACGCTGGGAGTAGCGGCGGATCTGGTCGAAAGTCGATTCCAGGCGCCTGCGCGGGGCATTGAGCGCCACCACCCGCGAATAATCATCATCGGTGCGATCTACCGCGCGGGTCCCGAGGCCCATGACGATCCGCAGCACACCCGCGGAAGGGTCGATGTCGCGGTGCCACACGTACGGGTTGAGGGACAGCCCAACCCCCGCCAAGTCCGGCAGGAACAGACCGTCGCGGAGCTTTCCCGATACCCGCTGGATGAGCAGCGCCATCTGCTCGTCTCGCTGCAGAAGGCCGCGCTGGGCTCGGTAAACCAGGGCCTTCTCGCCCATTGCGCTGGCGTAGATCGCGCGCACGGCGGAGTGGAAATCGCCGATGCGTTGCTGCCCCGGGCCCTGGTTGACGCAGAACTCGCTCTCGTATTTCCCCGCGAAAGCATTTCCGAAATTGTCCTCAAGCAGGCTGCTGGAGCGCACGATGATGGGCCATTGGCCGAAGTAGTCCAGCATCTGGAGGAACTGCTTCTCGGCATAGTCGGGAAATGTGCCGGTGAGAAGGTGCTGGCGTGCAGTCTCTGAGCCTTCGAGGAACCCCTCCGGATTGCGCTGCTTTTCGCGCACCCACCAGACGCCGTTGTTCACAAGGTAAGTGTAGAAGACATCCGAGCCCACGTAGAAGGAGTCGTGGGGCTCGAGGATCGTCTCCCAACGCGGGTCGGAGGCCTTGAGGATTGCGCGTGCGAGCAGCATCCCCACAGCTTTGCCCCCGATGAGGCCCGTTCCGATCATGCGACGACGTATGGCGACGAGGTCCTCCAGTGTCAGGTACCGGTCGAGAAGGCCCAGCATTCGTTCGTCGCGAGACACCGCCATGCGTAAGAGGCGGTTCTTCAGGTCCCAGGAACGCGGCCTTGCAGGGGCCGCTTCTCCAGCGGGATCACGTCGAGTATCCAGTACTGCCTCACCGTACTCGAGGACTTCTTCAGCCTGTCGAAATCCCCGGTGCCACAAGCCGGGACCGCCCCCCATCGACCCGAGGTTCATCCACGGCGCCGCCTGCTGGATTCGGGCGATGATGTCGCTGTCCACCACGGGGGTACAACTGTCGCCGTGCAGCAGGTGCAGGTTGTGCATGGTGGGGGAGTAGCGCTGCTGCACCTTGATGGGGTAAAGGTATTCCTCGCCGTCGAATAGGATCACGTCCAACAGGATCTGGGTGGTCTGCCGGATGAGCGCCGTGGCTTCCGGGGAGTGGCGATTGCGCAGCAGGCCGAAATACGCCACAGTCTCCATGTCCAGCAGATATGGGCAGGTCAACAGGAAGAAGCTGCCCAGCATCTCGTCACTCAGCCAGACTTCGGCCAGTTCCGACAGGCAGTCGAAGATGTAGTATGCACCGGTGCCCATTCGCTGGATAGTCTCGCGCACCTGGCTAGCGAAACTCTCAAAGCCCGAACGCGGGTCTAGCTCCAGTACCTGCACGCCACCAGTGGCCTCCACCAACGGGTCGTGGGAAGCAAAGCGGAAATAGATGGTCTCGCGTCCCTGGGCCACCGCGGCTCTGCAAAAGGGGATCGCGAACTGTCGATAGTGGGCCGGGTCATCCACCTGCCAGACCACATTGTCGCCGGGCAGGAGGCCGCGGATCACGCGGTCCAGGTCAGGCAGCCCTGTACTCAACTCGCCTCGCGCTATGGGCATCGGTTCTCCTATGGACTGCGGCAAGGGTGGTTCGTCCACACGTCACAGTCCTCAGCATCGGTTTCCGCGCACACGAACCCGTAACCTGCAGGAACAGACTATGGTATAATATTAAACTATGCGCCCCGTGGCGCTCTGCCTTCCCCACGATTCCTGCAAGGAGTACTTGTCCATGTCCTCGCATTTCGTCGATGATATCATGTCCACCGTCGTGTCTCGCAACCCGGGCGAGACCGAGTTCCACCAGGCGGCCCAGGAAGTTGCCGAGTCCGTGGCCGTTGTGGTCGAGAGACACCCCGAGCTCGCCCGCGCCAAGGTCCTCGAACGCATCCTCGAGCCCGATCGCCAGATCATCTTCCGCGTTGCGTGGGTGGACGATGCAGGCGAAGTGCAGATCAACCGCGGCTTCCGCGTACAGTTCAACAGCGCCATTGGGCCGTACAAGGGTGGCTTGCGATTTCACCCCTCCGTCTACCTGGGAATCATCAAGTTCCTCGGGTTCGAGCAGGTCTTCAAGAACGCTCTGACCACCACCCCCATCGGCGGTGCAAAGGGTGGCAGCGACTTTGACCCCAAGGGAAAGAGCGACAACGAAGTCATGAAGTTCTGCCAGTCCTTCATGAATGAGCTGTTCCGGCACATCGGTCCGGACACCGACGTCCCCGCGGGCGACATCGGTGTGGGCACTCGAGAAATCGGCTATCTCTTCGGCCAGTACCGCAAGCTCGCCAACGAGTTTACAGGCGTGCTCACCGGCAAGGGTCTCGAATGGGGCGGCTCTTACGTGCGTAAGGAAGCCACCGGCTACGGCCTCGTGTATTTCACCACGCGCATGCTGGAGAGTGTCGGCAAGGCTTGGGACGGTCTCGACGTGGTCATTTCCGGATCGGGCAATGTGGCAATCTACGCCGCCGAAAAGGCCATGCAGTTGGGGGCGCGGGTTATTGCTATGTCCGATAGCAGCGGGTACATCGTGGACACAGAGGGCATCAATCTCGAGACGGTCCGGCGGATCAAGGAAGTGGAGCGCGGGAGAATTCGCGAGTATACCGAGTTTCACCCGCGGGCTGAGTACTACGAGGGGTGGCGCGGAATCTGGTCTGTGCCCTGCGCAGTGGCCCTGCCTAGCGCCACGGAAAACGAAATCGACGCAGCAGCGGCGAAATTGCTCGTGGAGAACGGCTGCATTGCGGTGGCTGAAGGCGCAAACATGCCCAGCACTCCGGAAGCGATTCACATTCTGCAGGAGAGCGGAGTCCTGTTCGGACCCGCCAAGGCCGCGAACGCCGGAGGGGTGGCCACCAGTTCGCTCGAGATGGCCCAGAACTCCAGCCGCCTGAACTGGACATTTGACGAGGTGGACCGGCGTTTGAAGCTGATTATGAACTGCGTCTACGAACAGTGCGTGGATGCCGCCGAAAACTACGGGCGCGGTGGGAATCTCGCGGCAGGCGCGAATATCGCCGGCTTTCTCAAGGTGGCACGCGCGATGTTGGCGCAGGGAGTGGTGTAGGCCAGACGATCTGCCCGACTGCAAAGGCCGGACGCTATCCCCGATGTCGGTTGAGGAAAGCGTCCGGCCTTTTCGCGTTTACACCCGCATGCTTTGCTCTGCCGGGACACGGTCCCGGACACACCTGCCGCAGCGTCCGGTATCGCAATCGCTGCCGGAGCGCTTCAGTCTTCGGGCTTCAGCAATGCTTCCGGCGACGTGGACATAACTGACGGAATGCCCAACAGGTCCACGTAGTGGTCTTCCATGTGAACTCCAGAAGGCTTCGCCATCGCAAGGCACCAGACTTCACCCTTGGAGACCGCCGGGAGGGTGACATCGAACTGGTGTGCACGGGTGATGTTGTCCTGCTCGCCCACCATTTCCCCCGACGGATTGTAAAGGGTCGCCTTCACGCCTTCCCCAGAGCCCTCGCCGAAGAGCTTCACGCCGAACTCGGTAACTCCCTCCGGCACATAGAAATACAGCTTCGTGACCGTGGACAGGAACCGGATGGGCGAACCCGCGCCGATGATGCACATCCGATTGGTCGAAGCGCCCATGGCCACGTAGTTCGCGCCTGCATCGAGCTTGACCGTGTACGCGCCGGTCTCGGGGGCGGCGAACTCAACCTTGCCCTCCCCCTGGAAGGGGATTTTCACGTCGGCGACAACTGCCCCGGAAGGGCTCGTCACTGTGACAGGCATTGTGGAGCCGCCGTATTTACCCACCTGCCCGTGCTTGACAGCGAAGCTGACGTCGTCGCCCTCCTTCGCGAATAAGATGTAAGTGGCTGTGCCACGATTGCGTATCGGAGACAGGTCGCACGCCGCAGCGGCGTCGGGATAAACGGGTACCAGTGAGCGGTCGCCCATGTCAAACTTCGCATAGCGCTTGAGGAGGGTATACGGCATCCACTTCTTGACGGCGGCCTCGTCGATGAGCACATCTTCGCGTTGCCCGTCGCGCTCAATAATGAGATTGCCGGTGATGGCTTCCAGTCCCGCTTCGCCGGAGTTGTCGACGTAGGTCATCGGCGCGCGGTCCACTGCGTCGCGGATCAAGATGTTACGGAACTCGATCTCGCCCACAGGCCGATTTGATCCATCGCGCGCCGCCAGGATGATGGGGGCAGCCGTGACGGAATTGGGCGCCGGGTCGATGATGCTGCAGTCCACGTAGGACAGGCCCATGCCTCCCACCGGCTTGCCGCCCACATAGATCCCGCCGCCTCCACTGCGTTCAAAGATGCAGTTGGTGAAGACCACGTTCCCCAAGACCGCAGCCGCCTCCGTGTTTCCGGTGTACATTGCGCATCCCGGGCCTGCGTCATCCACAGAGCGGCAGTTCTCAAACCGCATGGTGACCGGCGCGGACTCTGCTGTCAGCGAGGGCAGGTAGGCGACGAACCCGCCGCCCTTGTTGCCCTGACTCAGGCAGTTACGCATGACAACGTTCGCAATCTTCTCGCTGGATTCGTTGGGCTCGAAGTCGATGCCCGCCTGGGGAGGCGTGCCGGCCGTGTCCCTGAGGGTGGTATTTTCGATGAGCAGGTTCTCGGCGCTGATAACGCTGATTCCCTGGCGGTAGTTTCGGTCGCAGAGGACATCCTTGATGACGATGTCTTGATTGGTGCGGCCGCGGGTGGCCACACCCAGGTAGATACCGTCGCCGCCACTTTCTGCCAGCGTCAGCCCGAGGACCTTCACATTGGTGCAACTGCGGATGCTCAGGCAATGCCGCCACTCGGCCTTCTCGTACTCGGGGCCGTCGTAGTCAGACCGATGCATGCGCAGAGTGGCTCCGTATCCGTTGAGGACGATGTTCTCCTTATTCGCCGCAGTCATGAGCGCGTCATTGCGGCCCTTGTACTCGCCCTTCTTCGCCAGGATCTCCGCTCCCTTTTCGAAGAAGATCTCCTGGTTGGACGCAAGTTGAATCGGGGTCACGATCCACGGCTTGCCCATGTTCTCAATGATCAGCTTCTGTGCGCCGGAGTTGATCGCAGCCTGAAGAGCGGCGGTTGAGTCAACTTCGTCGAAGCCCCACCAGGAAGCCTTGGCGGTGGTCAATCTGCCGGACTTCACATCATCGATCGCCTGCTGGTTCACCGCGGGCTGACAAGCGGCGATGGCGCAGGTCAGAGCAGCTAACAGAATTGCAGCAGGGGTCAGGGTGCATCTGCTCATGGTGGGTCATCTCCATCGGCTTCGTTGGTGAGCGGCGACTATCACCACGGTTGCTTGTCACTGAGGGCGGTATCGATGTGCGCGACGGCCTTCGCGTCAAGTTCGGCGAGTTCATTGATGATCTCGATGGCATCTCTACGGACACCGGGCTCGGCGAGCAGTTCAGCTTTCTGGTCGGAGCGTCCGTTGCCACCGACCAGCCCCCACATCTGCCAAACCAGATCATGCTCCCGGTCGTAGCAGTTGGCCGCGGTGGAAAGCTCTTCCGCCGCCCAGGGCAGGAACTGGGCGGTCTGCTCCAGGTATCGCGCGGCGTACCAGCGCCCTTCAGCAACGGTGGTCGCCGCGTCATCATGGACATCGAACATCAGGCGCAGGCGGCTCAGATCATCGGTTGCGAACTCGTCGTCATGCCCGAGATGCTCCGCCCAGGCCGCATACGCCGCGAGACCATTGTGGCGGTCGGGGAACACCGTGAGCGTGCGCGAGATGGTGAGTGCCCAGTAGAGACTTTGGCGGTGGACTTCGGCACGGTCCGGCGCAGGCAGCCTCTCCCCGATGAAAATCAGTCCCCTGGTGTCCCCGAGCCAGGCGGTCTTGCGGAACTGGCCGGACGGCAGGCGGCCCACTCCACGGCTGAACTCGTCGCAGTCCTGGAAGAAGCTCCAGCCGGTGAGGGCTGCTCCAGCCTCCTCGTACCCAGTGATGATACAGCACTCGGGCGGACCCACGACCCCAAACCCGAGCACCGGGACTTCTCTGGCGATGCTCTCCATGATGCGTTGGGTCAGTGGGGCGGGGTCAGCCTTTCGGTCGATCTCGCAGAGCATCTCGCAACCGTACCCTACCGCCTCGAAACCACGCTGGAAGGGGCCGGCGGGGTCATTGCAGGCGACGCCAAGGTCCACATTGTCCGGGCTCCATCCGGGTTTCCAGGACAGCCTGAAGGCCGCGCCGGTGGTGCCCATGAGATACACGTACAGCTCATCCAGTCGCCAGGAACGGCCGTGGGCCTGGATATTCCGAGCCCCATAGTCTTCGCCCAGGAACTCCAGACAAGCGCGCAAGCAAGACGGAAACGGTGTGAGTTCCGGGCAGCGTGGCAGTTCAGGTTCGAACCCGACCCTCGGGACACCTTCGAGTACAGCGCGGTCCGGCAGGTTGCGGCCGCAGCAGCTTGCAGTCACAGGCGAGGCCTCCCCGGCAATCTGGCATGCTCAGGAGTAATTCACCGCACCAGGCACTTGTACCTGCGCGGACGCCGGACGTCTCGCATCTGCTTGTGCCCTAAGGATAAATGTGTTATAGACCGGGTGCTGCACAGTACACGGAGGCACGAGAGCATGTCAATGAGCGAGACCCCAACCACCACCTCGGCGGGCTGGTCCGGAATTTGGCGTCCCGCAGAGCCGCATCGCCTGCGTGATACGACCCGGGAACTTGCTCGGCGAGCGCAGTCCGGCGAGCACGGGCGTACCATGCGCAACGCAGACTTCGCTCTTGATGAAGCGTTAGTCGCGGGGATGTCCCCCGACCTGCGCTATGCTCACGCGGCGATGCTGGTGGCGCGCGAGGCGCCGCTTCGCATTCTCCCGGGCGAGAAGATCGTGGGGGCGGCGACGCTGCTCGAAGCCGCCGCGCATATGACGCCGGTGGCGGGAGTTCACAGCACCAGCCACACCACTCTCGGCTTCCATCGGGTGCTGGAGACGGGATACCGTGGCTTGAGGCAGCAGATCGAGGACCGACTGGCGCGAGGCGACTTCGAGCCGTACTCCCCTGATAATCCTGAAGCGAGCCCAGCGCGTGGCGAGGAGTTCCTGCAGTCGCTTCTGCTGTGCTTGGATGCCGCACACGTCTGGCACCGACGGCACATAGCGCTGCTGGATGACCTTGCGGCAAATGCAGAAGGCAATGAGCGCAACGAATACCTGGAGGTCAGGCGCAGCCTGGAGCGGGTGCCTGAGAATCCACCAGAGACTTTCCGCGAAGCTGTCCAGTCTCTCTGGTTCATGTACGCCTTCCAGCGGCTCATGGGCAACTGGTCGGGCTTGGGCCGCGTGGATGCCATGCTAGGACCGTACCTGCGGCGCGACCTCGAGGCCGGGTTGATCGACCTGGACGAGGCCCGAGAACTGATCGCGCATTTCTGGATCAAGGGCTGCGAGTGGATCGGCGCCTTCGACAAGCCCGGTTCAGGCGACGCCCAACATTACCAGAATGTGATCCTCGGCGGAGTGGACGAATCCGGCAATGAGGTCACCAACGAGGTCACTTATCTTGTGCTGGATGTAGTCGAGGAACTGCATATCAGCGACTTTCCCATTGCGGTGCGCGTGAACTCTCGCACCCCGGACCGGCTCCTGCGGCGCATCGCCGAGGTCCAGCGTCACGGTGGCGGGATCGTGGCAATCTACAATGAGGACAAAGTCCTCGAAGGGCTGGTGAAGTTCGGATATTCCCTCGAGGAGGCCCGCGGTTACACCAATGATGGCTGCTGGGAAGTCATCATGCCCGGCCGCACCTGCTTCGGCTACGCGCCCTTCGACATGCTGGGAATTCTGCAGGACGTGCTGGGCCTGCGAGCTGAGGACGCGCAGACGCCCGAGTTCGAGGATTTCGAGGCCCTCTATGCCGCTTTCCTGGACGCTCTGCGCGCGCATCTCGATGCCTTCAATGCGGGTGCGGATCATTGGGGTGCCCACGGTCATCCGGCGCCGCTGGTCTCGCTCATGGTGGAAGACTGCATCGAACGCGCCCGCGGATACTTCGACCGCGGAGCTCGTTACACTGTTCTCTCGCCACACGCGGGCGGCATGCCTGACACTGCCAACAGTCTCCTGGCGATCCGACGGATTGTGTTCGAGGACAAAACGCTGAGCCTGCCCGAACTCGTGGGGATTCTGCGCACCGACTGGGCAGGGCAGGATCATCTCCGGCGGATGGTCACCACTCGCCTGGCATACTACGGCAATGATGACCCCGAAGCAGATGCCATGATGCGCCGGGTGTTCGAAGACTACACGGCGCTGGTGTGGGAGGTTCCTGAGCGCAATGGGGTCAAGCGTCCGGCAGGGATCAGCACCTTCGGGCGGGAGATCGACTGGGCGCCAAGCCGCTCCGCATGCCCCGACGGGCACCGGGCAGGGGCGATACTCGCGACCAACTGCTCCCCGAGCCCCGGCACTGATCGCGAGGGCCCGACATGTGTGGTCAAGTCCTTCTGCAAGCTGGACTTCACCCGCACCCCAAACGGCGCGACGCTGGAACTCAAACTGCACCCCACCACGGTCCAGGGCGAGGACGGTCTGGAGGCGATGGTCAGCCTCCTGCGCACTTTCGTAGAACTGGGCGGTTTCTACCTGCAGGTGGATGTGGTGGACTCGGCGATGCTGATCGACGCCCAGCAGCACCCGGAGAAGTATCCGAACCTGTCGGTGCGCATCTCCGGGTGGTCGGCGCGCTTTGCGACGCTGAGTAAGGAATGGCAGGATATGATCATCCAGCGCACCCAGCAGTATTTCGAGCGGTAGGTGCAAGGTCCTTAGTGCTGAGCCGACGGATGCCGCTGGCGCAGGGGCAGCGGCTCGTTCTGGTGGGCCATGAGGTCGCACATCAGGCACTTCAGGCGCGTGCGTTCCCTCTCCAGATCCGGGTCGTCCCACAAATTGGTGCTCTCCAGGGGGTCGTTCTCCACGTCGAACAGCATCCCCGAACCATCCCCGAACTGGGTGTAATGCCACTGTGGCGTGAGGACCGAGCGCGACCGCAGGTCCACGTCGATGACACCGTAGTTCCCGTAACTCTCAATCAGCGCTGCGTCCGGACGATCCAGACTCCCGGACCTTTCCAGCACCGGGCGCAGGCTCAGGCCTTCCACCGGCACTTCATTCGGCGCACCCATATAGTCAAGGACGGTGGGGAAGATGTCCAGCAGCGTGACCATCGACGGGTCGCGGTGGGGGCTGACCCCAGCTCCCGCGACGATCATCGGTATGCGGTAGCAAGCATCGAAATGCCAGCCGCCCTTAGTGGCAAGGCCATAATCCCCCAGCATGTCGCCGTGGTCGGCGGTGAAGATCACCAGCGTGTCATCCGCGATTCCTTGCGCCCGAAGGCAGTCCATTACCCGTCCGACCTGGTCGTCGATGAATGCCACCGATGCGAGATAATAGCGCCGCATGGTGAGCCAATCTTCGCGCGTCACGTCGTTGAAGCTGCGGATGAAATGCACATGCTGATAGCGCTGGACTGCGCGGTGCAGGGCCGGGTCGTCTGAAGTCAGTGGCTCGGGCACCAATGCCGGATCAATGCGGTCGAGATACTCGGCCGGAGGGTCGTACGGATCGTGGGGGTCCACAAAGGACATCTTCAGGAAGAACGGGCGAGACGGGTCTCGGTTTTCGATGTACTGGATTGCCTCGTTGCCCACCCAGCGCGTCTGACAAACGTGGGCGTCGATGATGGACGGGTAGGTCATGCGCGCCTGAACATCGGGTGGGAAGGCGGCATGGGCTTCGCGCACTTCGCTGAGCAGGTCGCGGTGACTCGGGCCGTAGTCGCTAAGGTGGGGCATGGGCCAGACTGTGGCCAGGGCCCGCTGGAAATGCTCTGGATGCTCGCGCTCCACCCAGTCCAACCAGTGCCCCGCGCGGATGTCTTCGGTGGTCTGCGCCTGGTCGAACCCCCACTTCCGTACGTCGTTGTAGGCGGATCGCCCGTGACATTCCAGGTGGAACTTGCCCACTCCGAAGGTCTGCACCCCTTGTCCCTGGAGGACCTGCGGGAAGGTCGTGAGACCGGGTGCGAGTTCCCAGCCGTTGTACCACAATCCGTGGTGCTGGGCGCTGCGCCCTGTAATGAGCGATGCCCGCGCGGGCATGCACACAGGATAGGGCGAAACGCAGCGGTCAAACTGCACACCACTGCGCGCAAGGTTGTCCAGGTGCGGAGTGGATGCGGCGGGATTGCCGTAACACCCGAGCCACCGGGCGCTCAACTGATCGGCCATGATGAGAATGACGTTCACAATCGGCCTCCTGGTATTGTGTCGGCGAAAGACGGGGAATGGTGGTGCGACTGTTATCGCTCCGCGAGGGAGAACGGGCGGTCCACTTCCTCCAGCCATTCCTCCTCGGGCAGGTCGATCGGGTAACGCCCAACCTCGTGCGCATATTCGAAGGTCCTGCAGAGCACGTCGGGGTCGGTGCCCGCGTAGGTCTCGCCACCGATGGCGAAAACATAGCCTCCGCCCGGCGCCGCGAGCCTGATCCGGTTGCGTATCTTCTGCTTCAGCGTCTCAGTCCAGCCCGCATACAGGTCACGATTATTCATGTTCCCGTGGACCACACAGCGCGCAGGCTTCAGGATCTCAACAGCCGGTTGCAGGCGGCTCCAGCCGCCGATGTCTACGTGGTTCAGGTGCAGGACCTTGGCATAGGTCTCGCAGTGCTGGTGGTGCGGGCCGTCGGAATGCAGGCTGCGGTATTTCCGACCGTATTCATCCCAAAGGGCCTTGTTCCAGGGCAGGACCTGCTCGTCATACATGGCCTTACTCACGAAGGAGCAGTTATCGTCCGCCAGGCCAAGCGCGTCGCGATTACCGCCGAAGACCTCCAGCGCGTACTCCTTGAGCATCACAAACTGCCGGTAACATTTCTCGAACAGAATCCGAACCAGATCCGGGTCGGCAGCCATGAGATAGTAAACGAGATCCGGGGGGGCGATAGCGCAGGCACATGACAGGGGCGGATGAATCCCCACCATTCCGTAATGCGCGGGCAGGTTGACCCCGAGCGCTTTGGCGCGGTCAGCGAACTCCTGGCCTCGCCTCAAGAAAGCTGCAACGGCCGGGTTGTCGCGCGGGTCTATGGGCTCCAGCTTTTCGATATCCTTCGCATCCATCACGAAATGGGGAATACGCGGTGAGGTGTTGTCCGGGTACTCAATGGGGGCGTTCCAGGCCACGGCTTCTCCCACCGGTCCGGCGTCGTAGTAGAGGGACGCGTCGGTACGGTCGTCGGGGATGTTGTCCAGTCGCCACTTGATTCCGCGCATCTGCACCTCGATCTGGGTATCGATGTCGGTGTAATAGTCACGGATGTTCACCCCGAACAACCACGCGTAGTAGCTGCCGGCCACGGAAGCGTGGGTGGCGACGCAGTCACCCTCCTCGAAGTTCATGGCCGCCCGGACACGCTTGCGGCTGGCCTCGAAGCGGTCCTGGTACTTGTCGAGATCGATGGTCTTCCACATGTTCATCACCTGCACATGAGTGCTGCGGTCCGCCGGGCATATTTCGCTTGTCAGCCGTGCGGACCTGCTGGAAGGTGTGTGAGAATCGGAGGGGAAATGCCCGCGGTCGGCTCAACGCGACCACCGGGGACGGACAAGTGCCGTTCCGCAGAAGGAGACTGCCCCATGAAGATCGGACTGAGCTGCATTATCACCCCGCGTGAATGGAGCTTCGATGAGACCCTGTCTAATGCCAAGGCGGCGGGATACGAGGCCCTCGAACTCGTGATCACAGACGAGGGCGAAATCACGCTGGACACGCCGGCAAGTGAGCTGGAGAGACTGTCGAGCCGAGCGAAGGATGCGGGAATCGAACTGACCAGCGTCTGTCCCGGTTTCCGCAACAGGCCCAAGGACCTGATGACCAACGATGAAGCGGTGCGGCTGGAGAGCATCGACAATGTCCGCCGTGCGCTGGACGTTGTGAAGGGCCTGGGCGTTGATACCATGCTGCTCACCTTGGGCGGCTTGCCGGCAGAGCTCTACTATAACGAGGCCTACGCCAACGCCCTGCGCTCCATGACTACGCTGGCCCCGTATGCGGAAGAGGTCGGGGTCAATCTGGCGATAGAGTATGTGTGGAATAGGTTCCTGCTGAGCCCCATGGAGTTCGCGCGGTTCTGCGACGAATGCGCCAGCCCCCGGGTCGGGTTCTTCTTCGACACCGGCAACATGGTGATTTTTGGATATCCCGAACACTGGGCGCGCATCTGTGGCAAGCATATCCAGAAGGTGCACTTCAAGGACTTCAAGCGCCCCGGCACTTGGACCCCGCTGCTCGAGGGCGACGTAGACTTTCCGGCAGTCATGGCCGAACTGCGCAAGGTCGGCTACAATGACCCCGTGCTTTCTGAAGTCGCTCCCAGCACCGCGTCCCTCGAAGAGACTGCCGACGCGATGCGTAAGATCCTGGAAATGTAGGCGCATAGCGGAGATCCAGACCGATGTCCAAAGGCGTGCCGATTTTCGCCCAGATCGGTAACACCAACCTGACAATAGCGGCATGGCGAGGCAAGTGGGAGAACCACGCGCGCCTCGCCATGCCTGATGCCGCCGATGCCGATGCATGGGCGCGAGTGCTGGATGATGTGTCAGCGGGAGCCCCAATCTCCAGCCTGGCCACGGTTACCAGCCGGCCGACATCCGCATGCACCGATGCTCTGGAGCGGGCCGCGCGTGAGCGGGGAGCTGAGACGGCGCGTCTCGGTCGCGAAATCCCGCTGAAGATGCGCTGCACGTACAAAGACCCGAAGCAGTTGGGGATGGACCGCCGCCTGGCTGCCTGGTCGGCTGCAAGGCTCGCCGGAAAGCCGTGCATCGTGCTGGACGCAGGCACGTATCTCACCTGCGACGCCGTAGATGCAAGAGGCGTGCACCTGCCCGTCGCCATCGCACCCGGGCTGCCCATCGTGCTTCACGGCGCAGGCGAAACTGCACAGCATCTCACCCGGTATCTGCACAATGCCGGCTGGATGCCGAACATCGTGCGGGGCGTCGGGACCCGATCCACGCAAGATGGCATCACCGCCGGGATGTGCGCTTTCATGGGCGGCACCGGGCAGGCGCTTATCCGCATGGCCCGAGAGGCGCTTGGATACGTTGAGGCCGAGATCGTGTTCACCGGGGGAGATGCGCCGTGGTTGCTGGCTGCACACCCCGGATCGGTCTTGGCGCTCCCGCACCTGTGTCTCGATGGCCTACGGTTGTTATATGATGCGTCCCGCAATGACTAAGCGAACAGCCCCCAATCAATCACGCGCCTGGCGAATCGGAAGCGTTGAGATCGGCGGCCCTCTCGTGCTGGCCCCGCTGGCCGGGTTCACCAGCCCACCCATGCGGTTTCTGTGCCGCCGTGCAGGCGCCGATCTCGTTTTCACCGAGATGGTGTCCTCTCACGGCCTGTACCAGGGCAATCGCAAGACCCGCAAGCTCCTGGAGATCTGGCAGCCCGAGCACCCCGTTGCGGTGCAGATTTTCGGCGGAGTCCCGGAGATCATGGCGGCGGGGGTTGCAGAGGTCCAGGAACGCGGTGCGGACATCATCGATATCAACATGGGCTGCCCGGTGCCCAAGGTTATCCGTTCCGAAGGCGGCGCGGCGCTCATGCACAACCACGATCAGGCGGTTGCGGTCGCGAAGGCCGTGGTGAAGGCCGCCGATGTGCCGGTGACCTGCAAGATCCGCGCGGGAATCAACAAGAACGACGCGGGCTATCTGGAGCTTGCTCTCAGGCTGCAGGACGTGGGCGTCGCCGCGATCTCGGTACACGCGCGCACGGTGGCGCAGGCTTACCACGGCGAGGCGGACCACGAACACACCGCACGCCTCGTGGAGGCCCTGGATATCCCGGTAATCGCAAGCGGAGACGTCTACTCCCCGCGGACTCCTGCTTCTCTAATCGAGGACACGGGATGCTCGGGAGTGATGTTCGCGCGAGGAGCGATTGGTCGCCCGTGGGTTTTCGCTCAGGCTGCGCGGGTGTTGAGGGACGAGGAGCCCGGCAGTGACCCCCCGCCTGAACAGCGCCTGGGCCTGGCACTGTGCCACGCGCAGTTGA
This sequence comes from Armatimonadota bacterium, assembly GCA_013314775.1. Taxonomy (NCBI): domain Bacteria; kingdom Bacillati; phylum Armatimonadota; species Armatimonadota bacterium. The sequence goes on from JABUFB010000008.1 coordinate 69,583, forward strand.
TGGCCCAGTACGTGGGTGAAGAGCTTGCGGTGCACGAGATGCGGGCGCATCTCGCGTGGTACACCCGTGGCCTGCCTGAGAGCAAGCGCCTGCGGGAACGGACCAACCACGTGGGGTCGCTCCGGGTGCTGGCGGAATTGTTCACGGAGTACGTCGTCCACTTGCGCGAAACCGCAGGAGGTGATGCGTAGACGCAAACTGAACGCGCCGCCCGGATAGGGGGCAGCGCGTGTGAGTTCGGCCTCGGGCGTGGCTGGATCAGCGGGGCAGCACTGTCACGTTGCGTCCTCCGGTCTGAATCGCGTAAAGCACTTCGGACAGGCCCGTCTCGCCGCCGATCTGCTGAAACCAGACAAGGCCTGCACAGGCCGCAACTGCGAGTATCACGGCGATATCCCTTCCCGCAGAACCCTCCTCATCAGACCACAGGAACGACAGGAACTTCATCATTCGGCTCACGCCACCCTTTTCCTGCGCCGCAGAAGCCATCTGACCGGGATAATACCCACGTCGTCGGCTGCGTAATCCGCCGCCAACCTGTACATGAGTGTACGACGATTTCCTCGGCGTAACGGTTCGGCAAATGCTCCGGTCTCATCTCTCGCCGCCCTCAAGACCCAAGCCCGGCAGGCCCATCCTTTTCTCGACTCTCGCCTCCGCAACACTGGGCGAACTCAAGGAGGTACGGCATGGGCCGCAGAGGCTTCACCCTGGCTGAGTTACTGTTGGCCATGGCAATCATTAGCGTACTGGCCGCAATCCTGTTCCCCGTGTTCGCAGCATCGCGTCAGAAGGCGTTGGAGGTGACTTGCGCATCGAACCTCAGGCAGGCAGCGCTGGCCATCTCCTGCTATGCGGACGACTACGACGGTGCCTATCCCGCCGGTACTCCCCGTGCCACCGACCCGCGTCGTCCGATATATCAGGCCACGCTGCCAGGGACGCTCAGCCCGTACCTGGGCGCCCGCAGCTGGGGAGCCTGCCCGTCTTTGGACCAGCCGCGCTTCTACGCAGAGAACGAGTGCCTTATGCCGCGGCCCGTGAATTCGTGGACTCGCGGCGCGCGCCGCGTATCCACGGTCGGCCAGGTCGTCGATCCCTCATGCGTGGCCTTGCTGTTCGACCCGATGACCCGCGCGAGACGCACAACCACACCTGCCCCGCCTGCCACCACCACCGGTATCCGGCCGGACCAGACGTCCATGCTGGTATTAGGCTCGACGATCACGGGCTGTGGTCTGGTGACTGTCGCCGAAGAGGTGGTACCGGTTATCTGGACTGAGGAGACCAGCATCGTCCAGGGGGTTGAATTGACCTCCACAGGCGGCTGTCCATGCACCGGCCCCCTGACCGCCGAGAGAGTGTTCAGCGGCACTCTGTACCCGCGGCCACACGCCGGTGGGTTCAATGTGGCCTACGCCGATGGCCACGTAGAGCGGGTCAGTGGGTTCCCCGAGGATCTTGTGTTCTACGGTGGCTAGAGGCGAAGCAAAGCGCGTTGCCTGAAGAAGGGGCGGGACAGCCGGGCGCGAGGACAACGCTTCACGCCCGGCGATCATATCCTGGGTCTACAGCGGGAAGGTGATCCCCTTCCGGGCGCTCGCCCGGGCTTTGAGCACCACCTCAGTCATACGGAAACAGTCTTCCGCCGGCACGTCGCAGGCACACTCGCCCTGTACGCTCCGGACGAAGTTGACAAACTGCTGTTCCGGCGCGCTGGGCAGTTCCAGCTCAATCTCACCTTTCTCGGCGTCGATGAGCGTCACCCGATTCCCGCAGGCAGTGGACTCGATGACACCCCTGTTTCCAGCCACTCGGATCCGGTCGTCACCATGGGTGGGCGCTGCAGCGGGACGGCAGTAGTCCAGGCGTGCCGAGGCTGTGCCACCATTGTCCAGTTTGCAGAGCACCTGTCCCTGGTCCTCCATGTCGCGCATGTCCGGGTGCGCCACGTTCGAGCAGTACCCGAAGACCTCCGTGAACTCCCGGCCAGTGCACCAGCGAATGCAGTCCAGCGCGTGAATCCCGATGAAGGGGATGATCCCGCTGAAAGTAGCGCTGTTGCGCTGCCACTCCGGCCGGTTCCCCAGGCGATAAGACTTCTGGAACGTCGCCATGCAGACCTCACCAATGCCGCCATCAGCAATGACTTGGCGCACCAGGCGATATGCAGGCTCAAAGCGCATCGTGAGCAGCATCGACAGGTGAGTGCCATTTTCTTCCACCGCGCGCCGGACATCCGCAAGGTCCGGAAGAGCATTTACGAGCGGCTTTTCGCACAGGCAGTGAATACCCTTACTGGCCGCAGCGATCAGGATCTGATGGCGCTCGCTGTCCACCCCGGCTTCGCCGAGAATATCGATCTCTTCATTCTCCAGCATCTCGCGCCAGTCAGTGTAGGTGCGAGTGTTCGCGTTCGCGCATGGCCAGCTGGGTACGCTGGCCAGGGACTCGGGGTTGTCGTCGGACACTGCAACAAGCGCCGCTCCCTCAATCAGCGGAATGCCGCTTGTGATCGTGCCCTGGTGGCCCTTGAGGCCGGCGATGGCGACTTTCAGTGACATGAATAGGTTCTCCTCTGTTACGCTCGTTACGTCGCTGCAGCACAATTCCGCGCAGGGCAGGAGATACCTGCCCCTCGAATGATATGCCTGGCTACCTGCGGGCCACGAACTCGAATGCGTACAGCTTCGCCGAACGCATAACGAAGCACAGGCGAACCGGTTTCCCCGCGAAGCCCGAGACGTCCGGACTCCCGGCCCACGTCACGGTTCGAGACGGGTTGTTGGCATAGATAACATCGCAATCATCCGGCGTGAAGCCCGGGATCGGTCGGCCGCCGGCGTCCAGAAGTCCCACTCGGCAGCCGCCCAGTGCGGAGCAGTCGATGTTGAGGACGAGCCGCTCCCCCTCGAACTTCACGGGGGGCGTCACGAAGATCCCACCCGTGAAGTCAGCGTCCACCGATACAAACCCGTCGATCCGCTGACGCAAGGCACAGATGGAGCCGAAGCGCTTTTTCGCGCGCCGGGTCTCGGCGCCTTTTCCGTGGCTGATCTCATACCCGCCATAGTACTGGTAGAGCCAGTTGCCTCGTCGGACGAGGCCCACCGCCATGTAGAGCCGCTGGGAATCAACTTCATCCGGCATGCCCAGAGACACATACGGCCGTCTTTCGGGCCGATGGAACTCCACTCCGTCACGGCTCACAGCAAGCTGGATGTCCAGCAGACCATCATTGGGCGGCGGGGGATGGTGCATGTACGGGCTTGGGAACATGAAGTACACGCTCTGGGCGAAGGGATACTCCACCGCCGCGGGATTGTAGTGGTCCGACTCAACAGGGTCGAGTTCGTCATACCCGAAGGCTGTAGGGAACTCCCGGGTCGGCACCGGGATCTTGTCGCGCCCCCACACGAAGTAGGCATCCTCCCCGAGGCTCTCGTAGGGCCAGGGCTGGAGGATGTCGTCGGTCTCGATGCGCCCTATCTTGCGCAAGGGGTCCCATTTGCGCAGGTAGGCCACATACTTGCCCCTCTGGCGGTCCCAGGCGGCCTGATTCGCGGTATCCGGAGCGATATCCAGCACCCGCGGTCCCTGGTTCCAGTGAATGCCGTCAGCAGACGTATGGCAGACGATGCCGCCTTCCACCGGATCGGGCCACTTGTGCATGGCGACCATCTTGAACCGTTCTTCCGGCCTGCCGTGCGGGTCCAGGAAGACCACGGTTTCATGTACATCGGTCATAACAACGTTGTTATCGGAGCTACCCCCGACGTCACAAACGCGCAAGGTCGGACGTTCCCAGCGCAGGCCGTCTTCCGACAGCGCCAGGCAGACATTGGCAGTGTCGTCGAAGTTCTCGCATCGGTAATACAGTCGAAACTCTCCCTCGTACTCGATGACCGAGGCGCAGAAGCCCATGGACATTTCCCAGGGCGCTTCGGGACGCAGCACCGGCCCCAGCTTCACGGCCGGGTTCATCTGCAGTCTGACGCCCCGGCAACACTGGACAAACCGATCATCGATGAAAAGCTGTCTCTGCGAACCCACCTCAAGCGCCTCGCAAGGCCGCATACCCGTGGGCAGGTCCTGCGGGCCGGTGACGATGCCGGTGAGATCGCGGTTGGGGCTCGACATTGGTGCCTCCTGAAAGACGTGTCGGTCTGCGGAACAGCTGGGTATTCCGCAGCGGCCCGGGTTCTCCTGCCAAATCCGTGGGAGGGCAAGGCCCGGCGTACGAGGAAGCTGACGAGCATGTCACTCACACACGCCCGGACATGGCAGCCACCGATAGCCGCCCGCATGCCAGGAGCAATCGCCCTCATGTTCGCATTCTGCCTGCCGACGCTCTGCGTGGCCGCTGAAGCCCCAGAGCTCAAGACCTTTACGCTCTGGCAACTCAAAGAACAGACGCGCACCCAGATGATGTCGTATGTCATTCGCACACAGACCGGGAAGGTCATCGTCATCGACGGCGGCACGGCGGGGGATGCGAAGCACCTGGCAGAGCACATCGCCGGTCTTGGCAACCACGTGTCGTTGTGGATTCTGACCCACCCGCACAGCGACCACACAGACGCTCTGGTATCCATCCTCCAGTCGCCCGGGGAGATGCGGATCGACGGCATCTACGCCTCCATGCCCGAAAGGGAATGGGTGAAGACATACGCCAATGCTGAGGAGTGGCGGGTGTACGAGCGCACTTGCGCGGTGTTCGAGAAGACAGGGCGAGCGCCCGCCGAACTGGAACTCGGGCAGGAGTTTCTTATCGACGGAGTGCGCATTGAGATTCTGGGCATCAAGAACCCCGAGATCACTGCGAACTCCATCAACAACCAGAGCGTCATCCTGAAGGTCACCGGAGCGGACCGAAGCATCCTTTTCACTGGCGATCTCGGCAGAGAGGGCGGGCGCAAAGCTCTTGCAGGCCCCTATGCCGACAGACTCCACGCCGACTATATCCAGATGGCGCACCACGGGCAAAATGGGGTCGAAGAGGCCTTCTACCAGCATGTTGGGGCTAATGGCTGTCTTTGGCCAACGCCGATCTGGCTCTGGAACAATGACACTGGCGCAGGCAAGGGTTCCGGCCCTTGGAAGACCCTGGAAGTGCGGGCCTGGATGGAGAAGCTGCCCATCAAGCGGCATTATGTGACCTGTCTGGATGGCGAGTTGATTGAGTGACGGCGCTCCAAGGGCCCGTTGCTTCCTCTGCGCCGACACCGCACCGTTGGGAATGAAGGCATTCGGCGAGCCCCCTGCAAGCCGTGGTGCTCTTCCATCGCCCTCTCCATTGTGCTATGATTGCCGCTCCGCCGGAGCCGTCCTTCGGCCGTGAGTAACCACGCCACTTTCCACACGTCAAACCGTCCGAGGTCGCTATGAACGAAGCACATATCAGCCGAATTGCCGAGGAACTCAGCCTGCGCGCCAACCAGGTGCGCGCCACTGCCGACCTTCTCTCCGAGGGCGCAACTGTACCCTTCATCTCCCGGTATCGCAAGGAAGCCACCGACAGCCTGGACGAGGTGGCTGTGGCCGCAATTCGCGACCGTCTCGAGCAGCTCGCCGAACTCGATTCCCGGCGCGAAGCGATTCTCAAGTCCCTGGAGGAGCGCGAACTCCTCACCGACGACTTGCGCGACCGGCTCAATGCCGCCGAGACCCTCGCGGTGCTGGAAGACATCTACCTGCCATATCGGCCCAAGCGCAGAACACGGGCGACCATCGCCCGTGAGCGGGGTCTGGAACCGCTGGCCGATCTGATCTTCGCCCAGGGGGACATTGACATCGTGGCCGAAGCGCTGGCCTTCGTGGACCCCGACAAGGAGGTCAATGATGTTGAGGAAGCACTGGCCGGGGCCCGAGATATCATCGCGGAGAGAGTGAACGAGGACGAGATCGCCCGGGCCACGATGCGCAGGCTTTTCGCGGAGAAGGCTACCCTGCGCTCCCGGGTTATCCCCGGTAAGGAAGAAGAAGGAGCAAAGTATCGCGACTACTTCGAATGGGAAGAAAACCTCGCGCAGGCGCCATCACACCGTGTCCTGGCAATGCGCCGCGGCGAAGACGAGGGCATTCTTTCGCTGCGCGTCAGCCCGCCGGAGGAGCAGGCCCTGGCTATGCTGCGCTCCCAGTTCGTAACCGGAGAAGGCGCTGCCTCCGAGCAGGTGCGACTGGCAGTGGAAGACAGCTACAAGCGACTGCTGTCGCTGTCCATGGAGACCGAAGCGCGCATGGAAAGCAAGCGCCGGGCCGATGAGGAAGCGATCCAGGTGTTTGCCGGGAATCTGCGGCAGCTTCTTCTCGCGCCGCCGCTGGGACAGAAAGCGGTGCTTGCACTGGACCCTGGATTCCGCACCGGCTGCAAGCTGGTCTGCCTCGACCGCCAGGGCAAGCTCCTGTACAACGATACGATCTTTGTCACTCAGTCGGACCGCCAGAGACAGGTGGCCGCCGAGATGGTGCGGGCCCTGTGCGAGAGGCACGGTGTGGAGGCTATCGCCATCGGAAATGGCACCGCAAGCCGGGAGACCGAGAGCTTCGTGCGCAGTCTGGATCTTCCCGAGAGCATCGCCTGTGTGATGGTGGATGAGAGCGGCGCGTCGATCTATTCTGCGTCGGAAGTGGCCCGGGAGGAGTTCCCCGAACACGACGTCACCGTGCGGGGATCAGTGTCCATTGGCCGCCGGCTCATGGATCCCCTCGCCGAACTGGTCAAGATCGACCCCAAGTCTATCGGAGTGGGCCAGTATCAGCACGATGTGGACCAGGCCGCGCTGCGCAAAGCCCTGGATGACGTGGTGATTAGCTGCGTCAACGCTGTCGGGGTGGAGGTCAACACCGCCAGCAAACAACTTCTGTCCTACGTGTCCGGCCTGGGACCAAAGCTTGCCCAGGCGATCGTGGATTACCGCAATGAAAATGGGGCGTTCAGCTCCCGGCGCGACCTGCTCAAGGTTCCGCGCCTGGGCCCCAAAGCTTTCGAGCAGTGTGCCGGGTTCCTGCGCATCCGGGACGGTGAGAATCCCCTGGATGCCAGCGCAGTGCATCCGGAAAGCTACCCCATCGTGGAGCGTATGGCGAAGGACCTGGGCTGCGACATCCGGGAACTGATGCGCGATCCCGAAATCCGCAGCAGGATCAAGCTGGACGACTACGTGACTGAAACCTTTGGGATGCCAACCCTGCAGGACATCCTGCAGGAGCTTGCCAAACCAGGCCGCGACCCCCGTGAGCGTTTCGAGGCGTTCCAGTATGCCGACGGGATCGAGCAGCTGGAAGACCTGCAGCCGGGAATGACCTTGCCGGGGATCGTCACGAACATTACGAAGTTCGGGGTGTTCGTGGATGTGGGCGTGCACCAGGACGGTCTCGTGCACATCAGCCAGCTTGCAGATCACTTCGTGAAGGATCCCAACGATGTGGTGAAGCTGCGCCAGCACGTGAAAGTGAAGGTGCTGGAAGTGGACCTGGAGCGGGGCCGTATTGCCCTGACAATGCGCGCGAATCCGGAAGCTCCTGTGGGAAAGCCGGCGCCCGAGAAGCGCACAGCGCAGGAATCCAGGTCCGCTCCGCGCCAGGGCGGCAATTCCTTCGGTGGCCGCAAGTCGGATCGTCGCGAGAAGCCCCAGAAGCCCGAACGCGGCCCCGACACAGCTCTGGGCAAGGCACTTCTAGATGCACTGAAAAAAGGCGGGTAGCCAGGACGCCTGGCGCGAACTCGAGAAAGCCTCCCGGCAGGTGCTCTGTCGCTTGTCCGGGAGGCTTTGCTTTGGGGAACCGGTTCGCCGCAGCTAACCTTCAGGCGTCAACCGTCCGGTCTCCATGTAGACGACACGTTCGCCCACGTTGACCGTGTGGTCGCCGATGCGCTCGAGATAGCGGGCCACGAAGAGCAACTGGGTCGCCTGAAAGACATAGCGCGGGTCCTGGCGCATGTGTTCCATGAGCTGTTCGGTCACCCGCTTGAAGATGATGTCCACGGCTTCATCATCATCCGCGAGGGATCGTGCCGATTCAACGTCTCGATCCACGAAGGCGTTGATGGCTTTGCGGAGCATGTCGGCCACGAGGCGGGCCATTTCGGGGATGTCCTCGAGAGGCCAGTAAAGCGGCTCCCCGCGCAACTTGCGCGCGACCTTGGCAATATCCTTTGAGTAGTCGCCGATTCGTTCCAGGTCCGTGGCGATGCGGATTGCAGCGGTGATCTCGCGCAAGTCCCGGGCCATGGGCTGCTGAAGAGCGAGCAGGTTGATGGCCAGTTCCTCAATGCCGTAGTTCAGGGCATCAGAAACATCATCGCTGAGGCGAACCTCTTCGGCGAGTTCAGGATTATTCTCCTGTAACGCCTCCATCCCGCGAGAAAGCATGCCATCCACGAAGGTCGCCATCTCCAGCACCATCTCACGCAAGCGCGCCAGCTTCTCCCGGTACTCCGACCGGATCGGCAGACCATTGCCGCTAGTAACCATTATCCGAACCTTCCCTGAACGTAATCTTCCGTGCGTTTGTCTGCGGGAGCCTTGAAGATCTTTGAAGTCTCGTCGAACTCCACGAGCTCTCCCAGGAGAAAGAAACCAGTCTTCTGGGAGACGCGCGCTGCCTGGTACATATTGTGTGTCACAATAATGACAGTGTAATCTTGTTTCAGTTGCGTCATTAGCTCCTCGATGCGGAAGGTAGCATTGGGGTCGAGAGCTGAGCAAGGCTCATCCATCAGGATCACTTCCGGCTGCACAGCCATCACGCGGGCAATGCACAGGCGCTGCTGTTGGCCGCCGGAAAGGGAAAACGCCGACTGGTGCAGCTTGTCCTTCACCTCGTCCCAAAGAGCGGCTCCTCGCAGGGTATTCTCCACGATCTCCGCGAGCCGAGACCTGTTCCGCTCTCCATGCAGGCGCGGACCGTATGCGATGTTGTCGAAGATGGACATGGGGAAGGGGTTGGGCTGCTGGAACACCATTCCCACACGTTTGCGCAATTCCACGGCGTCCACGCGCCGGTCATAGATATCGACGCCGTCCATCAAGAGCCTGCCCTCGACGCGAACCCCCTCCAGCACGTCATTCATGCGGTTCAGGCAGCGCAGGAATGTGGACTTTCCACAACCAGATGGTCCGATGAGCGCGGTGATCTGGCGCTCCGGGATGTCCATGCTGACGCCCTTGAGCGCATGGAACTTGCCGTAGTAGACGCTTAGTTCCTGGGCGGAAAGCTTGATAACCGGCGCTGTCGATGCCTCGGCCGTACGGGATCGAGTGACGTCGTGTGTTGCCTGTATCTCCGGCGTCCGCGCCGCCATATCAGACCCTCTTCTTGCGCAAGTAAGTGCGCATAGCAACAGCAATGATGTTGAACCCCAGGACAATGGTCAGCAGCACCAGAGCAACGCCCCATTTCAGTTCATCGGGGGCGGTGGGAAGCTGAGTTGCGATGGCAAACAGGTGATACGGCAGGGCCATGAAGGGCTTGAACAGCGCGTCATGGGCACCGGGCATGCTGGACATGTAGAAGACAGCGCCCGTGAGCAGAATCGGTGCGGTCTCACCCGCCGCGCGTCCGATCGCCAGAACGAGACCCGTCAGTATCCCTGGCATGGCATTAGGCAGCACGATTCGCCAGATGGTCTGCCACTTGGTGGCCCCGAGTGCCAGACTCGCGTGGCGCTGGTGCTGGGGCACCTGGCGCAGGGCTTCCTCAGTGGTGGTGATGATCATCGGAAGCACCAGCAGGGCCAGGGTCGCCGCACCGGCGAGAAGGCAACTGCGGGAGTATTCGTGGGGGTCGAGATTGAACGCGTTGATGATTGCGGGCATGACCACCATCACGAAAACACCCATCCCGAATAGACCGTAGACGATGGATGGGACCCCCGCAAGGTTCATGATTGCGATGCGGATCGCGCGTACCAGCAGGCCCTGTTTCGCGTACTCACTCAGGTACACTGCGCCCAGCACACCCACTGGCACCGCAAAGACCATGGTCACCAGGACGAGACCGACCGATCCCGCGATGGCTGGGAAGATCCCCCCTGCAGTCATGCCGTCCTTGGGCATGCCGGTCAGAAACTCCACGCTGACCACGGAGCCACCCTTTGCGACAACAAACCACACTATCAGGATCGCGGGCACCACGATTGACAGCGCCAGCAGGCCCAGGCAGCCGAAGGCCAGCGACTGATTCACTCGCTGTGCACGTCCTCGAGATGTTGCGAAGGGGCGCGCTTCGGTCACTTCAGCGGGTCTCCACGTGCTTCTGGGAATTGGTCACATAGTCCGCGGCAGTGTTCACAGCAAAAGTGATCAGAAACAACAGGACGCCCAGCATGAACAGGGCATGGTAATGCTCGGTCTGATGCGCCGTCTCGCCCATTTCGGCGGCGATGGTGGCGGTCATGGTACGGACCGGACGAAACAGGCCGTTCGTAAGTTTCGGGATTACCGGCGAATTGCCGGTGACCATCAGCACCGTCATCGTCTCGCCCACGACGCGCCCGATGCCCAGCATGATTGCCGCGATGATGCCTGACCGGGCGGCAGGGAGCGTCACCGTGATGATGGTCTGCCAGCGCGTTGCCCCGAGAGCCCAGGAGCCCATGCGATAGGATCGGGGCACTGCATTCAAAGCGTCCTCGGAAATGGACACGATGGTGGGAAGAGTCATCAGTGCGAGCATGATTGCCCCCGTGATCGCCGCCATCCCCGTAGGCATGTTGAGGGCGCTCTGAAGCCATTCGGGCCCTGGGATGGCATCACCGACCGAGTTCGCTGCGCCCTTTACCCAGGAACCCAGAAGCATAAGGCCCACGAAGCCGAACACCACGGACGGAATCGCAGCAAGTATCTCGACGATTGGTTTTACTACCTCGCGCACGGAAGACGGGGCCACTTCGGACAGGAATGCCGCACAGGCCACGCCCAGAGGAATGGCGATGACCAGCGCCGCGGCGGTGACCAGAAAGCTGCCCAGGATCAGGGGCAGGAACCCGAACTTCGCGGGAGTCGATGTAGGCCGCCACTCCTGGCCGCTGATCAACTCACCCAGGGTGGTTGTGCGCAGAATCGGGAGGGCGTCCTTGAGTAGGAAGACAAGGATCAGGATGACGAAGATGATGGAAGCCACGCCGGCGAACTTGATCGCGGCTTCAATCACAGCTTCCCATGTCCGCCGCAGATTGCGTCTCATCCGAAGGAGCCCTGCTTTCCTTTCTTGGCACAGCGGCACTGGCCGGCGTTGGGCGGCCAGTGCCGCTTCAGGTCAGGTATACGCGGCAAGGACCACTACTTGACGGGGACGAAGCCCTCGTCTGCGACGATCTTCTGCCCCTCGTCACTCATGATCCACTCCAGGTAGGCGGTGACCTCGGGGGAGGAACCCTTCTTCGTGTACATGAACAGCGGGCGCGAGATGGGGTAGGAGCCGTCCTTGACGGTGTCCACGGCCGGGGAGACGGGTTTGCCGTCTTTACCCACAACCGGGACCGCCTTCACCGCATCGGTCAGGTAGCCCAGGCCGATGTAGCCGATTGCGTTCTCGGTCTTGGCCACCTCGTCGTGAATCGCGCTGTTGGACGGGAGCATCACGATGCTGGCAGCAAAATCGAGACCGCTGTCCTTATCGCCCTTCTGGACCACGGCCTCCTTGAAATACTCATAGGTGCCCGAGGTGGTATCGCGGGACAGGGTCACGATCTCGCCCTTGCCTCCCAGAGCCTTCCAGTCCGTAATGGCGCCGGTGTAGATGTCGGAGAGCTGCTCAATGGTAAGCTTCTCAATGGGGTTAGCCTTGTTCACGATGACCGCGATGCCGTCGTAGCCGATGAGGTTCTCAACCGGCTCGATCCCCTTGGCTTTGCAGGCCTCGACCTCCTCATCTTTGATGCTGCGGGAGGAATTGGCGATGTCGGTAGTGCCTTCCTGGAGGGCCTGGAAGCCCGTGCCGGAACCGCCGCCGGTAACGGAGACTTCGATACCAGGCTTGACAGCCTTGTAGGCCTCGGCCAGGGCCTGCGCGACCTGGAGGAGGGTGTCGGAACCTTTCGCCTGAATGGTGGTCGTGGCGCTACCCTCGGCGGGAGCGGATCCCTCCGGCATGTTGGCGCCACCCAATTGGGCAGGGTCCATGGAGGGCTGGTCGGTCGGCTGCGGCTTGGGGCAACCGGCAATAACCAGCGAGACGCAGACGACGAGGACGACCAACAGCGCGGACAACTTGTGAGCGGACATCCGTCTTCTCCTTCGCACCTTTGAGTGTGGTGGGTGATTGTGGAGCCCTGCCCTCGAGGGTCACGTCTTTCCGAAGGGAGGGAGGAAGCAAGCCACACGCGGACAGGGCTCTCTTACGCGATAAAGCGTAGCGCGAGAGAATGAACCATCCATTAAGCAATGGTTAAGCCCATGTTAAGACGACTCGGCGCGCAATTCGGAGTCAGACGGAGCACTGGCGGGGACATGGATGATGAACCGTGAACCACCCTCGTCAGGGCATTCGACCCAGACCTTGCCACGGTTTGATTCAACCGCATGCTTGACGATGCTCAGGCCGAGGCCGGTGCCCCCGAGGGCACGGGACCGGGCGCGGTCTACGCGGTAGAAACGCTCGAAGATGCGCTCGCGGTCGCCGTATGGGATGCCGGGACCGGTATCCGCGACCACCAGCTCAACGGTTCCATTGATACTTCGGGCTTCCAGCGTAACGCGCCCTTCGGCGGGGGTGTACTTGATGGCGTTATCCAGGAGATTGACCAGCGCCGCCGCGAGGGAGTCTTCTTGACCCCAGACGGTAAGGTCATCCGGTACCTCTATACTCACGTGAAGGCCTTTCTCGTGGGCCTGAGGGGCAAGTCGCTCAAGGGTGCTCTCCATGAGCCTGCGGACATTGACCGAACCTGGCGCCAGGGAGACCGGCGCGGCTTCCATACGGGCCAACGCCATCATATCATTGATGAGACGCTCCAGGCGGACCGTGTTCTCAACGATCTGCTCAACGAAGCGCGGCGCGGCGGCGCTGTCGGAAATCGCCCCGGAGTGCAGCGTCTCGGCTAAGGAGCGGATTGCGGCGACCGGCGTGCGTAGCTCGTGGCCTGCGTTCGCCACGAAGTCCTGGCGCACCAGCTGGAGGCGTTTGATTTCGGTGATGTCGCGCAGTGAGGCCACTGCGCCCACGATCTGTCCGTCCTCGCCTTCCACCGGGCTTGTCGCGGCCGCCACGTGGCGATGATCCGCTGCGGCGATGCGCACTTCGCCCTGCACCAAGGTGCGCAGACGCAGGGATCGGCGCACCATATCCCGCAGTTCATAGTGCTTCACAACTTCGTTGATGTGGCGCCCCAGAGCTTCACCGGGCGCCACTGAGAGGAGGCTTGCGGCTGCGGGGTTGAAGAGCTGGATCGTCTCGTCGGTACCCACAACAATGACCCCGTCAGCCATGTTATCCAGGACCGAGCTGAGGTACGCCGATCGCTCCTGGAGCCTGCGGCGAGTCTGCTCGAGATTCTCCGCCATGGTGTTCAGGGCGATAGCCACGTCAGATGTTTCATCGCGCGCATCCACGCGGGCACGAGCGGACATGTCGCCGGACCCGATCCGTCGCGCGACATCGGCGACGTCGGCCAGAGAGCGAGTGATGCCGCCGGCAAGCCAGACGGCGGCGAGAACGGCCAGCAGAGCAGTTATGAGCGCGATGGTCAGGATCGTCCCGGTGATGCCGGCAGAAGCATGACGAACCCCGGACAAGGGCATGGCGAGCCGCACCGTGGGCTTGTCAGGACCCGCCGATTCGGCCACGTAGAGCATGGGAATGCCCACTGTGGCGCTCGGCCTCACGGACCAGGCCAGTCCCGTCTGCCGGGCCTCCACGATCTCGATCCGGGTATCATGCGGCTCCATGGTCTCCGGGTCGGCGGCGGAATCCGCAAGCACACGGCCGTTCGGCGCGACCAAAGTGACCCGCGCGTTGCATCGTGCCGACAGGTCGGCGACAAGGTCTTCCAGATCAGCACCCGGCTCTGCTCGATCAATGGCGGCTCGGATAAGCCTGGCGGCGCCTGATAGATCCTCACGCAGGCGTGTGGTCATGGCGTCAGAAACAGTCTGGCGCACCACAAGATTGAGCCCCACGCACATGAGGACGATCAGTGCGGAGTAGGCAGCGGCCACTTTCCACTTCAGTGTGAGACGCATTTTCTCAGTCCGCCAATTTGTAGCCGATCGCTCGCACGGTCAGGATACGCTTGGGTGAGCTCGGATCGTCCTCGATCTTCTGCCGCAGCCATCGAATATGGACGTCGACGGTGCGCGGGTCGATATACTCGCTTTCCTCCCAGGCCTGTTCCAGGATCACGTCGCGGGTGAGCGCCCGGCCGTGGTTCCGCGCCAGGCATTCCAGCAGGTTGAACTCCCGCGGAGTGAGGTCAACCTCGCGCCCGGCCACCGTGACAGTGCGACGCGCGGTGTCCACGATGAGGTCCCGCACCTGCAGCACATCGTCCTCGTTCTCGTCGGCTTTACGGGCCCTGCGCAGGATCATCTTCACGCGTGCAACCAGCTCGCGCATATAGAACGGCTTCGTGATGTAGTCGTCAGCACCCAACTCGATACCCGCAACTCGATCGCTCTCAGAATCCCTGGCGGTGAGCATCACGACAGGGGCCGAGGAATGCTTTCGGATGGCTCGGAAGACGTCGAGCCCACCCATTCCGGGCAGCATGAGATCGAGCAGCACCAGATTCGGCTTGCTCTCCACCGCCTGCGCAAGACCGGAGGGCCCATCATACTCCACCAGCACCTGGAAACCCTCCTGCCGGAGACTGTAGGCGACCGAATCCGCGATACTTGTATCGTCCTCGATGATGAGGATCGTGTCGGACATCCTGTTCCTCGAGCCGGAGGCGGTGTTCACCGTCGGCTTTCGTTTCGTCACAGTTGATCGCGTCTCCTCCGAGGGAGTTCTCGTGGCGCATTCGGATTCCGCGAGGGGTGCCCCGAACTCATTCCCCCGCGCCAATGCAAGCCCACGTATGCATGTTAGTGGCGCGATCGTTAATCATGCATTATGCATGTGTGAAGCTTTTGTTAAGTATACATGTCTCAGCACCAGGGGGAGGTATTAGCCCAGTCGGACGCGAACTGCCCCGTCATGACAGGCTCTGGCAAGGCATCCGGCCTCCCTGCCTGGCCCCCGTCTCATTTCCACGCTGAAAGGAACGCGCCCATGCCCACCGCAATTCCGACCCCGCGCCAGTTGGAGTACCAGGACTGGGAGTTCGGAATATTCCTTCATTTCGGAGTCCGCACGTTCTACGAGGGCCACCGCGACTGGGATGGCAAGCCCATGTCTCCGGAAGGCTTTCAGCCCTCAGCCCTGGACTGCGAGCAGTGGGTCACCACTGCGAAGCAGGCCGGTGCGAAGTATATGGTGATGACCGCGAAACATCATGACGGCTTTGCTAACTGGCCCTCGAAGTACACCGATTTCAGCGTCGCATCCAGTTCCTGGCGAGACGGCAAGGGCGATGTCGTCCGCGAGTTCACCGATGCGTGCCACAAGCACGGTATGGGCGTGGGGCTTTACTACTCGCCGGCCGAAGCCTCACCCACCTTCCACACGCCGGAGCAGTATGACGACAAGTTCGTCGGACAGATCAGCGAGATTCTGGACGGATACGGGCAGGTGGACGTGCTCTGGTTCGACGGGTGCGGGTCGGAAGGCCACGAGTATGACTGGCCCCGAATCGTCCAGGAGATACGCCGGCTGCAGCCGAATGTGCTGATCTTTAGCATGGCCGACCCGGACATCCGCTGGGTGGGTAATGAAGCCGGTCTCGCACCTATGCCCATCTGGAACACGGTGAGAGAGGTGCCTTTCAGCATACAGACCCAGGGCAAGGTGCGGGTGGATAGCGGCAGCAAGTGGCTTCCCGCAGAGTGTGACTGCCGCATGCGCGAAGTCAACTGGTTCTACAGCGACCAGGACGAGCACACCATCAAGAGCGTGGAAGAACTGATGGGATTGTACTACATGTCTGTGGGTCGGGGCTGCAACCTGCTGCTCAATATCGGCCCGGACCGGCGGGGTCTCCTGCCCGATGCCGACGCAGCGAGACTGCTTGAGTTCGGGGCCGAGGTCAGGCGCCGCTTCGCCAATCCCCTGACCCGGCTCGCCGATTTTGAGCGCGAGAATGAGACTCGCTGGGGCTGCCAGTTGCCGGAGCCGATGCTCATTGACCATGCTGTCATTCAGGAAGATTTGACACGGGGCGAGCATGTGCGACGGTTCGAACTGAAAATGCTCACGACTTCCGGACACGACCCGATTGTGCTGTACCGGGGGGACAATATCGGCCACAAGGCCATCTGCCGTTTCCCGCTGGTGAAGGCCCGGAAGGTCTGGCTGGAAATCCTGGAGCAGGATGGCGATGTTGATCTGCGCGAGATCTCGTTCTTCAATGCATGCGGCTAGTTGGAGGCGTGAGATGATGCGAACAGCAGTCATGACTGGAGTGATCCTCATGGCGCTCACCACGGCCGGGCATTGTGACGAATGGGACACCTGGCCGCCGCGTTCTTATCTCGTGCGGAGCCTGATCGCGTCGGTGGAAAGCATCCTCGCGTCTCAGGACCCGGCGACCGGCAGGTTCGGGACGCAGCCATGGATCTGCACAGATCAGAACGTGCTGCTGCCATTGGCGGCAGCCTGGGCTATCGAAGACCCGGAAAACCCTTGGTACCACGATGCGCGCCTGCTCGAAGCCATCGGCAAGGGCGGCGAAGCGCTTGTGGACGACCAGGACGCGAAGGGCATGTGGATTTTCCGCAAGAAGGACAACTCCACGTGGGGCCAGATACACATGCCCTGGACCTACAGCCGCTGGATCCGCGCCTACACGCTGGTCCGGGATGCCCTCCCGCCGGCGGTGCGTGAGAAATGGGAACGTGGCCTGAAGCTGGGGTACTCCAATATCCGCACGTACTTCGCCAACTCGGTGCACAACATCCCCACCCACCACGCCATGGGTCTTTATATCGCGGGAGAAGCCTTCGGGATGCAAGACTGGAAGGACGCCGTGGGGCCGTTCATGGCGGAAGTGGTCGAGCACCAGGACCCGGCGGGGTACTGGTCCGAGCACTCCGGGCCGGTGGTGGGCTACAACGCGGTTTACGTGGAGGCGCTTGGCGTCTACTACTGCTTCTCCCGGGACCCCGTGGCCCTGGAGGCCCTGCGGCGCTCGGCCCTGTTCCACTCCAGTATCCTTTGGCCTGATGGTTCCTCGGTGGCCTGCATCGACGAACGGCAGGTGTATCACCCCGGCGTGGATCGCGGAAACGTGGGTTTCTCCTGGACGCCCGAGGGACGTGGCTTTCTCCTGGCTCAGTTGCGCCGGTACTCCAACGGCGGCACCAGGCTCGTGGATCCCGACTGGGCCGCGAGCATGCTTCTGTACGGTGGGTCAGGCGAAGGAACCCCGCCGCCAGCGGGGGCGGATAAAGGACAGACCATCGTGGGGACCAATGGCGCGCTCATCAAGCGTGACAAGCCTTGGCAGTGGGCGCTGTCGGCTTACGCCTGCGAGGTCAGCAAGAGCC
The DNA here is from genome assembly GCA_013314775.1 of Armatimonadota bacterium. Lineage (NCBI taxonomy): Bacteria > Bacillati > Armatimonadota > Armatimonadota bacterium. The sequence continues at coordinate 87,171 of JABUFB010000008.1, forward strand.
GGTGGATTCAGGATCGGCAGAATCTGCTGGACATCTTCCACGACGAACTGGGGCTGGTTGCGGGTGGCGGCAACACCAAGATGCAGCCCTTCTGGTCCACCTTCACCGTGGGCGACACTTCGAAGCTCCAGCACAAGCCGGGGGATGAGAACCCCGACTTCACCTCCGCCGACGGGCTTCGCTGGACCCCGGACTCGGCCTCCGTCGACCCTCTGGAGGAGCCGTCGCGGCTGTCGCTGAAGTACGGTCAGATCGAGTGTTCGGTGGCTGTTGAAGCGCTGGAGGACGGTTCTCTCGCGGTCACCTACCGCGCGCCGTCCGATGTGGGCGTCGAAGCGCACCTGCCTTTGATGAACCGCGGTGGCAGGCTTAAGCTGTCGGGCGGCGGTACCATTCCACTGGATGCTGCGCCTGTAAACCTCAGCCGGGACCAGACGGGTGCGCACGTGGAGTTCAAGGGCCTGCTGATTGACCTGCCCGAGGGCGCCAGTCTCCTTTGGCCCGCGAGGCAGCACAATCCGTACACCAAGGACGGCTCATCGCCCCTGTCCAATGCCAAACTTGTCGTGGTGATGCCGTTCACCGACGGGGTTACGGAGCAGACTGTGCGCTTGTCGCGAGTAGCGCCACCGCCTTTCGACGGCCTGGTTTTCGAGGCCCGGGATATCCCTTCCGTGTCCGAAACCGGCACGCGCACCAAGCGCCTGGATGACGTGGGCTCCCAGTTCCTGGGCGCCGAGAGGGTCGGCGAGTCCATCACCTTCACACTGCCCGCGGTGCCTGCCGGTGGCTATGAGCTGTATGGCGAGTTCGTTCTCGCCCAGAGCTATGGGATCGTCCAGGTCTCGCTGGACGGGCAGCCGGTGGGCGAGCCCTTCGACGGCTACTCTCCCGCGCTGGAGAGCGACGGACAGCGTGTGAGTTTCGGGAAGGTCACCCTTACCGAAGGGGAGCATAAGGTCAAGCTCCAGGTCATCGGCAAGAATGCGAAGTCAGAGCGGCATTTCATCAGCGTCAAGCGCTGGTTGCTCAAACCGGTCGACTGATTCGAACACGACACAGTGAGGAAGGGTTCACAGATGCTTATCTCCGCCACAACCGTGATGCTGCCGCAGTTTGACATGCGTGAGACTGCCCGATTCCTGTCGGACCTGGGCTTCGACGGCGCCGAATGGCGCTGCCGACACATCCCGGAGGGCCAGCAGGGGAAACCCTTCTCCCCCTGGGGCAATGTGAAGAACGACTTCAGCCCCAACAACCTGGCGGAACGCGGCGAGGAGTTGCTGGCCGTCAGCGAGGAATATGGACTGAAGGTGGTGGCTTTGGCTACCGCTATGCCGGCGAGTGACCTGGATGAGGTTCGCAAGGTTGCCGAGGGCTGCGCGAAGTGGGGCATTCCCATGTTCCGGCTCGGTGCGCCGCGAGGGTACTCCCGAGACGAAAGCTACCCCAGCCTGATCGAAGACACCATCGAGGCTTTCGGCAGGGCCCTGGAGATCACAAAGCCCCTGGGTGTGCGCGTGATCCTGGAAATCCACCGCAACACCGTGGCCTGCAGCGCCACCCAGGCGTGGAACATCGTGCGGCACTTCGACCCGGCCGATGTGGGAGTGATTTTCGACATCGCCAACATGAGCCTGGGCCAGGGATATGAGCCCTTCAAGATGGGCCTGGACCTGCTGGGTCCTTACGTGGCTCATGTGCATGCGGGAGGCGGCAGAGTGAGCCCCGGTGAGCGCGACGACAAGGGACAGCTCACCTGGAATTGGGACACCTGCGATCTTGCCGACAGCATCGCGGATGTCGCCGAGTTCGTGGGCGACCTGGAAGCCATGGGTTACCAGGGGTTCATCTCGGTGGAAGACTTCCGGGACATGGACCCGGCGCAGAAACTGGGGGAGCAGTTGCGCTTCCTGCGGTCTGTGAGCTCCTGACCGGGCCCATCACCACAGCTTGACCCGTGCGTAGTACAGCGTCGTCACAGGCGCTCCCACGCGGGTCCCGATCAGGTCCAGCGTGGCCGACGCCGGCGACCCCCCGCGCGGGGTCGCAGTGAAGAATTCAGACAAGGGGAACTTCAGGGGCAGTCGCACAGGCTGCCCCTGACTGCCGTCCGGCAGCAATTCCACGACGCGGTTCTCCCAGTACCTTTTCCCGGCGGCGTCCCACCCAGAAACGAACAACACGGCGAACAAGCGCCCCTCCGACGTGACCTGGAAGCGCGGCCTGGCACCGGGTACCTCGTTTCCCAGCCCTTCGCCGGTTTCCATTATCGTGGACTGCCGGATGATCTCCCCCTCCCGCAAGACCGCGTATCTGATTGCGTGAATCCTCTTGATGTCTGGAAAGTGCTGGTCTCGCAGAGCCTGGCTGATTGGCCCCTCGTACCACAGGACGTGGGCCGCGCCGTCTTCATCCACCCACAGATCGCCGGGAAACAGCCAACCGCCAGTTGCGAATGTGTTGCTGATTTCCACCCAGTCAGTGAAGGGTGTGGTGGTGATGTTCGGGGTCCGGGTGATCATCAGCCTGCGCCAGCGATTGCCCCACTTGCGCCCGGTCAACCCGGCCTCGGCTTCCGGCTTGCCGACACGGTCCCAGTTGTCATACGCGACCGCCCCCGTGATCCAGGCAGCCCGTCCTTTGAGCACCACGCTGCCGTAGTGCGGGCGACAGTGGGTGCTGCCGTAGGGCTCGATGTCTCCCGGTCGCGCGGGGGGCGACTCCAGCCTACCGGTTGCCCACGTTCCGTCACTCTTGAGCAGCGCCCACTCCTTGTGCAGGTACCCCACGTTGTTCAGCACCAACACCTCGCCCGATACGGGGTCGGTGCAGAAGTATCGGTACGTGTGCTCCGTGAAGGCAGGGGCGCCGTCCCATTCCGGCAAGAGCACTGTCGGTGGCGCTTTCGGGTCTGATGAGTCAAACTGCAGCAATTGGGGTTGGGCCGGTCCGCCGCCCTGCTTCTGTGGATCGGTGACCAGCGTCGGATGAGCGGAGATGATCAGCCGGCCGTCGGGCAGCGCTACAAGGGGACAAGGCTCGCGGGTGCGGCCCGTGGGATCCGCCTGCTGGAGCTCCCAGCCCTGTTCGGTGCGTTGATACAGCGTCCAGCGCACATTGTTCAAGGGCTTCGCTTCCGGCAGGGTCTCCAGCCCGGTGGTGAACAGACTGTCGCCGACGCGCACGAGTATTGGGCAGCCCCAACACCAGGTGGGCGCCGCACCATTGTCGGCAGGAGTGTAGCTGTAGACCTCTTCCTCCGCCTCCACGGTGGGGTTCAGGGGTGCTTTGCCATCGGCCAAGCAACCGGCAGGGATGAGGAAAGACAGGAGCAGGCCTGTCGCAAGCATAGTATTGCCCTCCATTGCGTTGGAAAGGGCTGGGCTACTCCCACGGGTCGCCTGGCAGGCTCGGCGCGTCTGCCGGAACCACCCATATCGACCTGTTCAGCCGACCGCCAGGCTTCCCTCCGCCCACCTGCAGGATTCGCAACTTGTACTCGCCCGCAGTGGGGAAGGTTACGCGGACATTGGGCACCGGGCCCGTCCAGGTTGGCTCGTCCATCTCGAGGACAATCTCACCCGCAGCATTCTCGACTTCAATCCGAAGACGCCCGCCGCCCCACCATCGCGACATCTGGAAGTAAACCGTGTGCTCGACGCCGACCTGTTCTTCGGGGATCGCCACCGTCCACTCGCCGCCCCGCGGTGTTTCCTCGGTCCACCATTCGAGAGCCGGGTACTGCACTTTCTCGGGGTTCATAAAGCTCTCGTCGGTCATCCCATAGGCGTGCAGGTTCCTTGTCGCATCCAGCCTGTACGGCCCGTAGCGGGCCATGATGAAACGCCGCGTCGCCTCAAGACGCGCGCTGCGGTTCGCGTCCAGTCGCGCGCCGCGCAACAGCGCGATGCCGGCGGCTTCCTGCTCACGGGTGTAGCGCGCCACCAGATCATCTGCGAAGGCACGATCCCGCGCCAGAAGAATGATCTGCCCGGACTCAAGGCGGGGCAACTCGACAGAGAAATGCTCTCCGCCTTGCGTCATAGTGAGATCGCGGATCGCCCCGTCCTCAACCAGGCCGGCATATCCCACCCGGAGCCACGGCATCTGCGGCCCGGTGAAACGCAGTTCCGTCGCCGGGGTCTGCACAAAATCCGTGGGCAGGGACTCGTAGTCGTCATTGACGGCCACCACAAGCATGGCTTCAGTGCCGCAGATCAGGCTGCTGGTCCAAACCTTGTCCTGGTTGCACTTCACCATATCGCGGCGGTGGGCCTGTAGGATTAGCGGCTCCAACAGCTTGAACCGGCGATAAGTGGTGGCCACGGCGTTCAGCACGTCCGGGAAGTTCGGAGCACCGTAGAAGTGGCACCAGTCGGCCTTCTCGTCGAACCATTCCCAGCCGCTGAATCCTCGGGCGCCCGCACCAAGCGCATAGAGATACTGGATCGTAACCTCCGGCGCGAAAGGTGGCCTGCGGAACCGCATCTCCGCATTCTGACGATCCTCGAAATCCACTTGCGGCACCATCTCCACGCGGCGCGGGCCGGCCGCGGAGCGGCAAGCTTCGGTGACATCGCGCACCCAGGAAATCGGCTGACCCACAGTCAGCGGGTAGCAATCAGGCGCCACGATATCCGGAATCTGCGCATAGACGAAGTAATTCGCAGGTTTGAAGGTCAGGTCCAGCGTAACCTGCACCGGCTTGAGGGGATCGGCCTCGGCGCACTGCTTCGTGTGCGCCACGATATCCGGGGCGTGGAAGCCGATGCGCATGGGCATGGGCCACTCGTCCGCTGAATAGTCCCAGCAGTCCGGCTCATCGTGCAGTATATAGGCGTGTACCGCCGGGTGTCCGCGGACCTCGGGCGCTGGCGGGTTGTGGTTCACATGGAAGGCGTTTCGCATGCCGTAGGCGGCGTAGCGATCCAGTTCCGAACGAGATTGCCCTCCGAAATGCGCGGCGGTGTTCAATCCAAGCTTGATGTTCCGCTCCAGGTCGGACGCGCCATACATCCCCAGACGCAGTACCGGCTCCAGGGTTCGTAGTGTGCAGGCGGCGGAGCGACCGGCTGCGTCCTCCAGCCGGTATGTATGAAAGGACCCCGGTGCCAGGTCTTCCGGCGCATTGATGTGCACGGGGCAGACGCCTTCGAAGAAACCAGGCGCCGGAAGGTCGCTGACTGCTGTCACGTCCTTCCCGTCCAGGAACACCCGGACGATACGGCAGTCCTCATCGCGGATCTGCTGTGCCACGAGGAACACGGTATCCGCGGCAGGCCAGGCGACCGTCTCGATGCGAAAGGGCGGGGGCTCCAGCGGGACGGTGACCCGCATCTCGCCGTGGGGCGCCGAGAGCACAAGAGTGGCATCTCTCTCCATCGGGTACCGCAAACGCACGGACACCTCGGCACACTGGCCAGGTGGGATAGGGTTCGGCCAGGTGCGCCACCAGATGACCTCGTGGCGCTCGTTATTGCGCAGGTCGGTCAGGGCTGTGCCGTCCAGCGACAGCGCATCCACTTGCGCCGGCGCGTCAGAGTGGTTGCGCAGGTAGACCTTCAGCAGGCCTGCGCGTTTGCTCTGGCTGGCGAAATCTGCCAGGCCCGGCGCTCCTTCACTCCAGGCGTATTGGCCGCCGATGTCAACATGATAGTAGGCGCACTCCACGGCGACTGCCGCAGCGTTCAGGCACGTCGCGCGGAGCGCAAGTCCGGCGATGAGTGCAAGTTCGAAACGCATGGGCTCTCCTTTGCTGTGCAGAGCAGTTCAGTAGGGGGCCGGGTAGCCTTCGACACCGACGGGTTTCGTAATGCGCCACGGGCTCTCCGGGAGACGCGCAAGCCACGGGGTCGCCTGTGGACCACAGCCGCACGGGTAGTCCTGGGGACGATATCCGACGACCGGGCCAAGTTCGTCCCACATCTGGGTCGTCTCGGTACACAGGACAATGGGTATCTCCGGATTGTGCCTGCGGATCTCCGTAATGCAGAACTCGTAGATTTCCTTCCGCACCCAGTGGGGGAAGGGTTTCACCTTCAGGTCCTTCATCTCATCGACGGACTCGCGTGCGGCTTGGAGGTACACAGGGTCTAGCATATCCTCGTCGATGATCTTCAGCATGTCGTCGCAAGTCATCCAGGCCAGCGTAAACAAAGCGATGAGGTCCGGGTTGCTGCGTTCAAAGACCATGCGGGTCATATCTGCAATCTCGTCCCGCCAGTTGCGCGTGGGGATGATCGGCTTGTATTTGTAGCGGGTGCAGATGCCCATCTCGTCACACTTGCGGGCAGCCTCGATGCGCTCGGCCGTGGTTGCCGAGCCGCGCTCCAGCAGAGTGCTCTGCGTCTGCGTGGTCAGGCTCCAGACGATGATCGTGTGCTTCCGCCCGGAGGGGGAGACGTCGGCAAGAAAGTCCACATTCGCGCTCTTGGAGTGGATCAGCAGGTAGTGGTCGTCGGTGGTCCCGAAGTACTCGGCAAGCGCCGGGACCGCGCCGTATTCGGGTTCCAGCGCGAGCGCTTCGGAGTCGTCCTCAAACAGGTACGTCTTCTCCCACGGATTGGCCCTGACCAGCTGGTCCAGGTGCTCGATGTACTCCTCGATATTCATCATGACCGTGATCAGTGAGCCCAGTCCGCAGTAACAGCAATGATGGGGGCATCCGTTGGTGAGGTGAATCCGCCACGCCGGTCGGCAGATGTGATCCGGGCAGGGCGCAATCCTGCTCATGTGGGAGTCAAACCAGCGAAAGGCGTCATATCCGTAGGCGCATTGCAGCGGTCCACCCGCACCAGGGTGGCCTTCCAATACGGCCTTCGAGTCCCAGGCGTTGTCGAAACGCATGACCCCCAGGAACCATGCGGGGTCGGAAAAGTCCTTCGTCGCGCCCATTCTCTGCCGGGCATGCGCCCAGTCGTGACGGATGGAGAGCTCGGGAATCTGGTCCTTGGAGATGACCTCGACGGGAGTGTCCGGCGGGATCGCAGACAACATCTTGTCGACGCGGGCTTTCATGATGGGATCCCGCAGCACTTCGTCGAGGATGGCGACGTAGGGTGGGCGGAGAGTGTACATGATGAATATCACCTTATGGACGTGCATGGCAGAGTATGTTCCCCGGAATAAGGCAGTTCCTTTCAACTCGACGGCAGACCTCCACTGGACTCGAGGAGTGCATCTCAGACCTGTGCGCATCTGTGCGTCATCTGATCGCTGGCCCGAGGGTGTCTGGACCAGTCGAGATCATGCGCTCTCTCTGTTCGGCATGGGTTGTGTCTAGAACCTTCTCCGAAGAGGGGAGGCATGGTGTCGCTGCGACACCCGGGGCCGGCACGCCTTCCATTGAATCGATGATCCAGACGCTCTCTTGACGTGGCAATGGGATTTGGATCATCCTATGACCCGGCGGGGCACAGCCTGTCTAATGGAGAGGGCATCGAGGTATGAGCGAAAAGACAAACGGGATCATCGAGCTGACTGACACGGACTTCGATGCCGGGGCCGTTGCGGAAGGCTGGTGTCTGGTAGACTTCTATGCCACCTGGTGCCCGCACTGCAAGGCGTTCCGGCCCGACTACGAGGCATTCGCGGACAGCTACGGCGGTCCGGTCAAGCTGTACGCTGCCGATGTTGATGCGGCGAAGAATGCGACAAAAGCCCACAAGGTGCGCTCGATTCCCTGTCTTGTTCTCCTGCGCGACGGCGAGATTGTGAAGACCAAGACCGGCGCGATGAAGCCCGACGCCCTGGCAGCGTGGATCGAGGAGCACGTGACCGATTAGAGCGGCTTGCCCGGCGACTTCGTCACGGGCGCGTGGGGCGACCTTGCCGATTGCCTGAGGATGGCTGTGGAGGCGGCCCGTGGTCGCCTCCCTCAGTCCAGTACGAATACCCTTGTCGCACGATCAGCGAAGTCCGCCGAGAACTCGCCGGTGCGCGGGGCCAACTCCTGCCCAGTGTACAGGTCGCGAACACCGCGGGGCTCGGGCAACCGGATGGTTCGCGTCCCGGGGTCTTTCACACTCACCGATACCATATCCCGCGCCGCCCAGACGACGTCCGGAGTGTCGATGTACAGGTGTACACCGGCTTTCTGAGCCAGCGCCCGCACGATCTCAGTGGGCATGAGCCCCGCAGCGGAGTGCACGGCGGTCCAGTCCTCGTATTCCTTCACCACAAGCCCTGGGGAACCATCTGGAAGCGTCCCCAGCACAGTGGCCGCCGGGTCGTCAGCGCTGCAGATGGGGGCTACATTTCGTCCCGAGCCGTACTGCTTTCCCGCCTGCCCATCTAACAGGGGATGGTCCCCCGTGAGGGTGACCCTCAGCGGCTGCTCTTTCATGGACAGGCCCAGCCTGATCCCCGTGAACTCCTCCATCGCTGCCGGATCCAGCTTCCCGTCGCGGTACAGTCCCGGCACGTAGAAGAAGACCAGCACGTTCCCGTCGCGCTTGAGTGCATCCACTGCCTTGCGGTCGGCTTCGGTTGGCGCGAAACTGGTCATGAAGAGGAACAGCTTGTGGTCCGCAATGCGCGGCAGGTCGGATGCCAGGTAGTGTCCCACCGGCGCGCCGATTCTGTGGAGCCCGGGCAGATACCCCACCAGCAGTTCGCTCCCCAGCCAGTGCGCCACCTGCAGGTAACACAGGGAGCGCTCGTCCACGACCATCGCCACCTCGTCAGCCGGGCGGCGGTCCAGGCTCAGGGCCTGCTCGGCATTGCGCGTCAATTCGCCGATGCGCGCCATGAGGCGGTCGTCATCGTAGCGGTTCGCGCCCACGTCGAACCACCACTGAGCCGCTCCATTGGTGAGCACATTGGCGAGTTCCTTGTCCTGCTGGATGATGTCTCCGTCAACGTTGGCAGGACGTCCCCAGGAGCCCACTTCGCCCGGCGAGAGGGACGTGCGGATGTCGTTCTCGTCGAACCACAGCTTCTCATGGAGCTTCACGCTCCCCAGCAATGACATGAAGTGGCTGGTGCCCTCGCCGCCCAGTTGCCGGAAAGCATAGCTTGTGGGGCTGCAGACGAAATCTACGTCCGGGCAGGCGAGCACCTGTGCCAGCGCGAGATGCCCGGCATTCTGCTGACGCTGTTCGCCGCACAACTGCAGCGTGTATCCGTAGAAGACGCCTACGGCCTTTTCGCGCCGGGTGATCTCCTTCACCGCCCTGGAGAGAACCGCGATGGTGTCGGCCACCATGTCTGAGTTGTACAAGTAGTAGTCGATGATCTGTTGCTCCTGCGCCGGGTCGCGCAGGGCACCCATCCGGCTGGCCTGGCGCCGGGCCTTGCTGGGCACAGCGGCCGTCTCGAAAGTGACCTGGGGGTCGCCCCAGGCCGCGCGCAATGCGTCGACATCCGCATACTTGGCCGCCAGCCACTTGCGGAAAGCCCGGTGGTTCGCAGGAGAGTAATCCACCCACTCATTCTCGTTGCCGCCCCACATCATCCATTCTTCGGTCGTTCCAGATGCCAGGTGGTAGCCGACGATCCGGTCGGCGTAGGGCGATCCTTCCACGTGGGCGATGAGCCGTCGCAGACCCTCGATGGTGTCCTTCCGCCAGATCTCGGAAGCCCAGCACGGCGCGGGCTTGCCGCCAGAATGGATAAAGGGCACGGGCTTACCGTCGCCCGGGTCCATGAGCACGATCTCGTCGGGGTGTTGCTTGCTCCACCATTCGGGAGCATGCAGATACAGGCGCGGGAAAATGTAGGCATCGGGATTCGCGGCAAGCACCATCATCACGCGCTCGTCGAGTTGGGAGAAGTCATACTCGTCCGGAGCGGTCCAGGCAGTGCGGCTCAGGCCATACCCAGCTTCCGTCGGCGTGGCGCTGAAGGAGAAGAGGTTCACCCCGGCCTGCGCGAAGTCGGTGAACACCTCCACTGATGGGCCGTAAGCCGTGTAGGCCATTCCATTGTGGGGCTTTCCGTTGATGAACAGCGTCGGTGCGCCATTGTGCATGCGGACGGCTGCTACGACGTGTCCCGGCGTGCGCGCTTCCACGGTCACGGGGAAGACCTCCTCGTCAACTCGAGTTCCATTCAATTCGACATGCGCTTCACCGAGCTGCAACTGCAGGGAGGACTGCCCTCCCCAGGCGAACTGAGGTATGCGCACCGGGATGTCACTGATCGAGTACACCTTGCCCGGCTCGGCAGCGCTCAACGGTTCCGGCAGTGACAGGGGAACTTTGGCCACCATGGTTTTCCCGTGGCGCAGGATCAGGCGCGCCTGGTCATCTCTGCAGGGACGGTCAAGGGAGAACGACAGAGCCGCCGTGTACTCCTGCCCGGCACGCACGGTGCGGGGGAAATCCAGGGAGCGCAAGGTTGCGACAGGCGGGTCCGGGGAGACGGTCTCTACCCGGAAGACTTCCACGTTGTACTCCGTGTCCGGGCGCACCCCGAAGGCGATGAGGGTGAAGAACCGCAGAGGAAAGTCCATGCGGCCGTCTGCATCGCGCGACCACGAGGCGACCTTCCATTCTCCCCACGGGAACTCGATCCAGCGCTGTTCGGCGCCGGCCTCGACCCCCACTTGGTTCGCGGTCCACTCGGCGCCGTTGGCGTCGGCGACCTTGGCCGCAAGAGTGACACTCGCTCCTGCATTGCGCACCTGCACGCGGATCTTCTCAAACCCCCGGGACACGGGGCGGCGCAGGAAGATGTCATTGAAGGAAACGCCGCGCGAAACGAACCGCCAGCGCAGGGCAGGGCCCTCGATCCGGGTCAGCTCACTCAGCGAGAACTCCCTGTTCAGACGGTCACGGTCTCTTGCAGTATCCCAGGCGGCGGGGTCCGATCCGTCGAAAAGAACCGTCACCTCCTCCGCGCAGACTGAAGTCGTCACGGAGAGACAAAGCAGTGCGAAGAGAGCCGCCGAGATGACTTTGCGCATGTGAGTTCTCCAGTTTCGCTTACTGATCCAGGTTTCCTCGCAAGCCTCGCGAGACCTCCGAAAGGATTACCTGGCTGTTGAGCGAATAGCTTGCTGACACCTGCGTTCCGTCACTAGCCCACCACAGGAGGTCATCCTGATGACCGATCGGATTGCGCAGTTCCAGCAGACAGGACTCAAGGCCGTGGATTACCAGCTTCAGTATCAGCAGGCGGACGGCGGCTACATCTGGGATGGCTACGCCGTCGATGCCTTCCACAAGCAGGCGTACTCCTGGGCACTAGCGGGGAAAGTGGAACCCGCGCACCGCCTTCTTACCTGGGTGCGCGACAACCGCCTGCGCCCCGACGGCCAACTGGAAGCCTATAACGGGGATTGCTATAAGATGGCGTGGTTCTTCCACGGCGCCCATCGCCTGGGCCGGTTTGAGCTCAGCATGCCCGTGTTCAACTTTCTGGCGTCTTGCCAGACCCCCTGCGGCGGTCTGCCGCATTTCGCCGGAGACAAGTACCTGCGTTCCCTGGCCACCTGCTGGACGGGTGTGGCGGCGATCTATGCCGGCCGCCTGGATATCGCGCAGAAGGCCGCGGAGTGGGCCATCAGCGTGCTGTACCAGCAGCCCGACCCGGACCGCTTCTACTTCCGCACCACTCGTGACGGACGTCTCGTCACCCCCGAGGTCGATCCTGAGGGCGCGCTGTTCATCGACATCAGCAAGCCCAAGCAGGACTACTGGGAGGTTGGACTGCCGCTTCAGCTCATGTGCCGGTTGTACATGGCGACAGGAAACGGGAAATATCTGGACTTTGCCGCGCGATTCTTCGAATTCAAGCTGCGGTGCTTCGAGGACCGTTTCACCTACGTCGGCAGCGGCAAGAGCAGCCTGGGATCCGCACTGTTCTATCTCTTGACCGGCGACATTCGTGCCCGCGACGCCGCTATGAGATTCTGCGAGTTCCTCGTTGACACCCAGTACCCCGAAGGCGGCTGGCGCGACGAGACCGAGCCTGACCAGCTCTTGATCTACATCGACCACGCAGCCGAGTTCAACATCTGGCTCCAGGAAGTCTGCGCGATCCTCCCCTCGGCGGAAATCCGCTGGGCCGACGGGAGTTGATCTCCGGTTGATGATGGATCCACTGGAGAACCTGCTGCGCGCAATCCGCTTCGACGAACCGGAGTATGTGCCCCGGGCCAATGAGGGCGTGCTGGGCGGCGTTGCATATGAAGGAAACTTCCGCATCGCCACCTGGACAGACCACTGGGGCGTGGCTTGGGAGACCACCCGTGAGGACATGGTGCCCTTCCCCAGGGGCAACCCGCTCCGGGACCTGGAGCGCATCGCCGACTTCGAGCCACCCGACCCGAATGCACTGATTGACGCCGACAGTGGCCTCGCGGAGCGCGTTGAGCAGGTAAGAGCCGACGGGCGCTGCCTGGTCTTCGGCCAGCAGACTTACCTGCTGTTCGAGCGCGCCTGGGCTCTTTGCGGAATGGAGAGTTTTCTTGCGGGCATTATCGAAGAGCCGGAATTGATCTGCGCGTTGTTGCGCAAGATCGCCGACTACAATATCGCGGTTTTCCGGCGATACGCCGAACTTGGGCTGGACGGCATCGGGTTCTCCGAAGACCTGGGCTCCCAGCGGGGCCTACTGATTTCCCCAGCCCATTTCCGGGAGTTCCTGAAGCCCGAGTACGCGCGGATGTTCGCTCCGGTAAAGCAGGCCGGCATGATGATCAACTTCCACTCGTGCGGTTGTGTACAGGCCGTATTGCCGGACCTCATCGACGTGGGAGTGGACATCCTCAACCCCGTTCAGGCCAGGGCCAATGATCTGGCCGAGGTCAAGCGCCTGACCCATGGAAAGATGGCCCTGCTCGGGGGCATCGACACCCAGCAGGTGCTAATGCGCGGCACACCGCAGAGTGTTGAGGACGAAGTACGGCGGGTGCTGTCGATTCTTGCCCCCGGCGGCGGGTTCATCATCGCGCCGGACCAGGGCATGCCCTTCCCGCCCGAGAACATCGCGGCAATGTGGAATGCGGCTGAGAAGTGGGGGAGATACCCGTTGGCTGAAGACTTGTGGCCGGCATACTAGCGCCCGCGCTCTCGCCGCGCGTCCCCCACTCATTTTGCGGAGGAGTTCACCATGCGCCTTACACTCGTCGCTGCGACTGTCGCGGTGGTCTTTACCCTGTCTGGTTGCGGCAGCAGTGATCAGAACGACGTTATCGGGCGCGGTCCAGTGAGCCTGGTATTCACTGGTGACGGTACAGAGCCCACCTTTGTGAAAGTGAGCTGGCAGGACGAATCCGGCGCGTGGACCGCAAGGGATTTTACGGTCCAGGCCGGGGGGAGAGTAGAACTGCGGGTGGACGAGCGTCTGCGCTACTACATTTCCCTCGACCCCCTGACGGTCGCGGAGACCACCGGACGGGCTTCATCGCAGAACGTGGTCGTCGACGCAACCACGGCCGTTCCGCAGTAGCCCTGGGTATCGGATTCTGGGTGCCACTGCTTCGAGAAGCAGCGCTCGCCGCAGAGCACACTGGGCGGAGCTTCGTGGGGCCCCCAGAGATCCGGTGGAACGCTATCCGGGCATATTGCCTGCTACCGACCCTTCCGGATGATGGCCGCCGACCAGTCTTCCGCCAGGCGAAGCTCCGTATAGGTCTTTCCATCGATGGTGACCAAGGGGGCATTGAAGTCCGGCACCTCGCGGCCCTCATCGTTGTACACGTGCACCTCGTGCCCCGAATCGTCTCCCCAACCAAAAAGTCCGCTCCGATTTGTGATGATGCGCTCCTGCCCAATGATGTACCCTTCGTGCAGTTCCACCGGGGTGATCGGGAACATGTGCTCGGTCAGTGTCTTGTAACCGGTGGATACGCCCTCGCTGTACCAGTTGTAGACGCAGCCGTAGTCCAGCGCCTTGACCATCCACCGATAGGCGTCCACCTCGGTTTTCTCGGCAATGTGGTCGCCCAGCGCGATGGGAGAGTACAGAATTGCCCGCAGGCAGTTGCTGATAGTAGCGGTTTCCACGAACCGCTGAAGCTTCAGACTTGCCACGGTGCGAGTGTGTGGCTGACCATTGGCGATGAAGGGTCCCCGTGCCAGAATCTTCTTCAATTGCTCCACTCGCCACGGCTGACTGATGAGGGTCACGGAGGTCTTCAACCCTTTGAGCTTGTGAGTCACCGGGTCGATGTCGCCGCTGCAGCCATCCCACGGTTCGCCATAGTGGTACTGATAGGCACTGTATTCGAGCTCATCCCAGTAGACACCATCGGCCCCGCAGACACCCATGATCATCTCGGGGTTCTTGGCGATTGCCTGCCCGTAGGTGTTGTCGAGAGTGGGGAAGAAGATCTTGTATATGTCCTTGCCGTAGTTCGCCTGGGTGCCGTCGGGGCGCAGAGTGCGGGCGTCCGCGTAACGCTCCGGCGCATCTTCGGTCACGTCCAGGAAGCAGTGGAAGTAGATCGATGTTTTCAGGTCAGGGAAGAGCTTTTTCAGACGCGCATTGTGTCTCGCGTAGACCGAATGATCCACCTGCTGGAAGGACGTCCCGTGGGAATACATGCCCTTGTACAGGGGGTAATTGATGCTCGCGCAGACCAGGTCGGGGGACTTGTGCTCGACAAACCGCTTCAGGAACTCGTCGGTATGCTGGGGTCGTGCGGAGAGGAACGCGAACTGGTAGGGCAATGTAAAATTGGCGTCCCGTGCTCGGCGCGCTGCGTTCACGAAGTCCCAGAAGTCAGGTCTTGCGGTCGGGACAATCATCCATTCCGCGGTATAGCTGGTTCCCGGCCGCAGCACGAATTCGTCGTCGGACATCCCGGGCACACCGTCCAGGCAGTAGTTGGTGATATGCACCTGGAACTCGTCGTTCATGGGCATGATTCCGATGCCCGCATTTGCGGTTGTGGCGTAGGTGGTCGGGTTTGATTTCTCCCCGCGCGAGCCGTTGTTGCCGAAGGGCGATGCCCCGGCAAGCCAGACTCTCGCAAGCCGATCACCCAGCGGGATTGTGTGGCGCTGCATGATGGGCAGGTTCTCGTCAGTGAGATTGCGGAAGGTATCGAAGACCGTGACCCCGTCGATCCCCTCCTCAATTCGCCGGGTGTGCTCGAAGAAAGCGTTGCTGCCCTGTGCCCACCCGCTGTCGGGGGTGGAGAAGCGGCTCTCCACCGCGAAGGTCTCGTTTCCCACCTTGAGCACCAGCCTGCCGGAAGACTGTTCGGAGACCTGATAACACGGGCCCACGGGCGGATTGGGCCGGATGATGGGGATCTCGCCCGTTGGCGCAGGTCGGCGGACCGCTTCGGGCGGCGGCGGAGCCTTGAAGACAATCGACATATCACCGAACACCAGCACCCACTTGCCCTTGGGGTCCTCCCGCGTCTGCATCTTCAGGACGTTCGTGCCTTCCTTCAACAGGTCCGTCACGCGCAGCTCGAACTCGCACGCCTTGGGGTAATCCACCAGCCCGTAGGTGGGATCTTTGTCCACCGCCTCGAAGTCCGGGGAATAGGGGAGAGCGATGTACCCGTCACCGGTCATGAAGGTCATAGTCAGGCCGGTGCGGTAGGTGGACACGCGCGGCCGGTTGGTCAGACGGTCGCCGGTAATCGGTTGGTCGTTGAGCCACAAGTGCAGCACCGGCGCATACCCGGCGGGCTTTGCAAACTCATTGCGCCCCAGGAAGCGCAGGTAGGCTTCCAATCCCTCTGGGGTGGGAGGAGCATCGAAGGTGATCTCGGTGGTGGTCTTGTGCGGCACGGAGAGCTCTTCCCGGATGACCACCTTACGCGCCGGCGGGGTGGCCTTACCCTCGGAATCGCCCAGAAGCGTGGGCTGCAGGCGCTTGCGGCTGATCGCCCACGGCGCCGTCCCGATGGTCATGTACTTCTCCTGCGCGGCCTCGAGGGAGTCGCAGTCGGAAAGGGCGACCTCCAGCCCAAGCGGCATTCCCTGCTTCGGGGTCTGGATGCCCATGAGCGCGAAAGGTAGGAGAGCCTCGATGACATAGCCGTCATTTGTGCGGCGTGAAGCCAATGCCGCGCCCTCTGCAGCGGTGTCTTCAGGTCGGAACACGAAGAGCTCGGGACCAACGTCCACCAAAGCGTCTCCGGTGCGCTTGAAACTGCCGGGGCTCAGGCCGAACTGAAACTGCCCCGCGCCGAGACTGGTGCGGTTGGTGTCCACGTCCGGCGTGGCGTCGATGAACACCTCGAGATGGTCGCCCTTGTAGATCAGGCTCCCACGCTGGGACTGCTGAAGCTGATCGTCCCGAACCTCCGCCGCGAGATACAGGCCTTCGGACCGCCACGCGAGTTGCACCCGGGCGCTAAGATCCTCCGGGCCGGGCCATGGACCGCGTGAGACGTGGAGTTGCTCCTGGGTTGTGATGAGCACCTCGCCGGGTAGGCCGGCCCAGTCGGACAGGTCGGCATCCAGAGCGAAGGCAGGGTCGGGCTTGTGCGGGACAACAATCCAGGGCCCGTCCTGGCAGACCGCGCACGATGCGAGGATGAAAAGCAGGATCGGCGTCAGCGCGATGGGTCTCACGTTCAGGTCCTCCGGAGTTCAGGTCTTTGGCCGCATAGGCTCTGTGTTTGGTAGAAACGGGCTACAGGCATGGATTTCGCATGAGGCCCGATACCGGGGGCCTGTTCCCCCGTATCGCTCTTTCCTGGAGATCAGTGCGGGAAAGTCCTCACGCTCCGCGAATCTTGAAGGTGCGCTCCAGCCAGCCGTCCCCGTCCTTCACCCGGATGCGCAGGACGTGATCGCCCGACGGGATCACACCGTCCGACGCATAGTCCTCGGTGCCTACGAGGTACGGCGGGCCGTCGCAAGTGTTCACGAGCTTGTCATCCAGGTAGACCTCCATCGGGCCCTCGGGCACGCCTTCGACCCAGATGCGGATGCGCTCCCAGCCATGGTAGCCGGGCTCCTGGTGGTATGGTGTGATGTAGATGTTCTTGGTGCACAGCAACCGCATGGCCCGGTCATGCTCGCACCACGAGGACACCGCGCTGCTGTCGGGGAGGATCGAGATAACGCGCCGATCTGAGTTGCGCGCAAGAATGCGTCCATCCGCCTGATAGATATATACTCCCGGGCATCCGGCCTTGTACAGCTGGTCCACGCGCTGCAAGAAGGGCCCCGCAAAGGGAAGTCCCCAGTCAAGACCATCCACAACAGGCAGGAGCATGACCCCGGTGCCTTTCGTGGCTTCCAGGTACGGGGTGACGTCAAAGTTCATGTGCCGACCCTGAATATTGCTGGGGCACAGGTAGTCCACCAAACCCTCTTTGCACCACGTCGCATAGTCGAAGCGCTCCGACAGGCGCACACCATGGGCCGGGAATCGGATGAGTATGGGCACCCGCCGCCCTCGCGCCTGCCCGAACTCATCCGCGAGAGCCCGCAATTCGCGCAGGAATGCATTGCAGGTCTCCGCGACATCGATGCCCTCCGGGTAACGGCAGTAGTCGATGGAGATACCTTCTGCGCCGATCTCCAGCGTCTCCCGGTATAGGCTCAGAATGTACTGTCGTACCTGCGGCACTTCGTATCGCAGGGCATGACCGCGCATCCAATCCGGGTGCTCCTTGGAGAAGTCGCCTTGAAGCGGGCTGCCCGGGTAGCAGTTGGTGGCGCCGAAGTTGGCGTGGGCCCCCATGCCCAGCTCCCTGCAGTACCGGAGCGTGGCGTCCAGCGTGTTGGTGTACTGCTGCATCCGCCCCACGTTGTCCGTGGTCGGGTTAGCTACGTGGCCGATGGGATCGCCCTGGGTGGAGTAGAGAAGCTGGTCGGTAAGACGGCTCTCGTAGACCACTTTCATCCCGAAGCGACCGACCTGAGTGTCGACAATCCCCACACGCGCCTCGGCAAAGGCCACCAGGGGCTCCCGATGCTGGAGAGTGCTGCGGATGTTCTCGCTGAAAGCCCAGGAGTAGGGCTCCCAGTACCCGACCACGAGACGGTCCTGGGGTCCCTGGATGCGGGAGTTGAGGGCCTCGGCCTGCGCATCCGAGATCGGCACGAACTTCACGTAGTCGATTTGCCCGGTGCAGTAGCCCGTGTACGCGTGTGGCTGCTGGAGGACAAGATGCTGGCGATCCATCCGCGCCCACCGCCACAGCACTTCCTGCCATGGGAAACGGGACGAGATGCGGTCCGCGCGCTCATCCCCGGTCAAACGCAGATCGATGCCGTACCGCGCCTTGTTGCAGACGTAGATCAGGTAGTGCCCCTTGAGGTCAAGCGGGTATGTGATGGGCCGCGCGCCCACGTCCGGCGGCGAGATGACGCTCAGCGAGCTGCCAAGCGAGGCGCCTTCCGTTTGCTCTCCCGCAGGCGTCCAATTCCATTTCCGGTCTTCTCGTGCAGGGTTCTCAGCCAGATCGTCTCGCTGGAGCACCTGCGACCAGTCTTCGATATAGACCACGTCGGAATTGTCGGCCTGCAGAGCGACCCGTTCCGTCTGCAGCACTGCACCGTCGGGTCCTGCGATCTGCAGCTCGAACTCCGCATTGACCTTTCCGTTGACCTGTGCGTCGGGATAAGGGTTGAAGATCACGGTTCGCTGAATTCCCGCAGCACGTCGTTCCGTGACGGTGCCGTGCTCCCAGGTCTCTGACTCCTCGGGGGTTACCAGTGCAAGCGCGGTCTCAGTGAGCAGCGGCGTAACTCGCGCCACCTGCCACTGTTCCTGGCCGACATGGCGCCATCGGCAGGTGACCGTGACCGTCTCAGGGGCGCTGGTCGGCACACGGTAGGCGATGTGGAAATGCCGGGTCGCGGGATCAATGGTCATGGTGGCGCCATCTCCACGGGCGAGAATGGGTGTGGTGAGTGCAATGCAGGTCAGGAATGACTGCAGTGGGAGTAGGTTGCGCATCGCGTCCAGCCTCCGAGCAGGGCATGATTGCGCCCAGATTCGTCTTCGAGCACGCCAGACCTCCCCCCACCGGAAGGAGAATGAGAACGCACGGCAAATCTACTACCCGGCGGGTATGGATCACGGCCGACTCCACGGCCGAGAAGGAGAGATGACAATGACTCGCGAGGAAGCGTTGGCCAAGCTCGAAGAGATGATGGCGTCGGGCAGTTCCTTTGTGATGGCGACGGTGGACGAGAATGATCACCCCCAGATGCGCTGGATGGGAGCGATTGTGAAAGACCCCGCGCGGGAATGCATGTACTACCTGGCCTGTGGCGCGGGTTCGCGGAAGATGGTGCAGATCGCCCACAATCCCGCAACCCAGCTCATGTTCCATACCGAGGGCTTCCAATGTGTGGCCACGGTGAGCGGCAAAGCCTGCGCCGTGCACGACAGGGACCTGAAGCAAGTCGTCTGGGACTCGACACCCGCGCTTGCCCGCTATTTCGCTGGGCCGGATGACCCGATGTTCGCCTTGATCGGCTTTGAGCCCGAGAGCATGGAAATCCTGTGCATCGGAGCCTCACACGAGCCGGTGAAGGTCTCCCTCTGCCAGTGAAGGCGCACGACAGACCATGGCCGTGGGCGGCGACCGTCGACTGCCGCCCCGCCACGGGCCGTGAGCCCTCGAGCGGGGTAGACTGGCGGTTGCCCGTGTACACGGCACGGCCCCAACACCGACTCCAACGGACGTTGGCCACACACGAGCCAGGCACATATCCCACAAAACCGATGCTCTTGGGTTCTGGGGATTGACTGTATCTCCCCATGACGCTACTATGAGAGTGTAATAGGAGCGTCTTCATGAACAAGCGATCGCTTGCATCCGACAAGGTGACCATCAAGATCCCGCGCCCGCTGTATGAAAAGCTTGCAGCCGCGATCGACGGCGCCGGTTACGATTCGGTCACTGACTTTGTGGTGTATGTGCTGCGGGACATTGTCAGCACCCACGGTCTGACCCAGGAGTCCCACGCGTTGACGGAGAGCGAGCTCGCCACAGTGAAGGAGCGTCTCCGTTCTCTCGGTTACCTGTGAGGCGTGGGAAATGAACCTGTTTCGCAAGCTGTGGACGATCTGTCTGCTGGCAATGGCGGCCGGCCTGCTGTATCTGACGTTGTCCGGCGACCACAAGGGCGTGGCCGCGAACATTGATGACGGGTCCGGGCTTTGGCTTCTGCTCCTCGTTTGTGCGGGGGCCTTTTTCTGCGAGTACGTTGACTCTGCGCTCGGCATGGGCTACGGTACAACCCTCACACCTGCGTTGCTGCTACTGGGGTTCCAAACCTCACAGATCGTTCCCGCGGTTCTGGTTTCCGAGTTCCTGTCAGGCATCCTGGCCGGCGTTCTCCACCACAGCGTCGGGAATGTTACGTTCCGAAAAGGTTCCCGCGACACTCTGGTTCTCGCAGTGCTGGCACTCTGCAGCTTGGTGGGAACCTGTGCTGCGGTGGCGGTGTCGGTCACTCTGCCGGCCAAGGTGCTGCAGCTTTGGATAGGCGTCCTGGTTGCGGCAATGGGTGTCATCGTGCTGTGGTCGCCTCGATTTGCCTCGGTTTTTTCATGGCCACGCACGGTGGGGTTGGGGCTGGTGGCTGCCTTCAATAAGGGCTTGAGCGGCGGTGGGTACGGGCCGCTTGTGACCAGCGGGCAGATCCTTTCCGGAGTGGACCCCAAGCGCTCGGTGGGGATTACCTCGATGGCCGAGGGGCTTGTCTGCCTGGCGGGAGCTGTCCTCTATGTCTGCGTGCGCGAGGGCGCCATCTACTGGCCGCTTGCCGTGCCGCTTACGGTTGGCGCGCTCTTGTCAGTTCCGTTGGCAACCTGGACGGTCAAGACACTCCCGCCCGTTGACATGCGCCGGTCCGTGGGGTTTGCGACCCTTTTTCTTGGCCTTCTCACGCTCATCAAGTTGTTCCAATAGATAACAAGAGGAGACATACAATGATCGCACCGCATGGTGGCAAACTGACCGACCGCGTCCTGTGCTGCAGTGCACTTGAGGATGCGAAGAAGGCGGCCGCATCGCTGCCGCAGATCACCGTTGACTATGACACGGCGCGCGACGCACAGAATATCGCCCGAGGCGTTTTCAGCCCCATCGAAGGTTTCGTGGGCAAGGCGGACCTTGATAGTATCTGCACGAAGAACTGCCTGACAAGCGGCGTTGCCTGGACGATACCGATCATGCTGGACGTGTCCGATCCGGACGGCATTGAGGCGGGAAAGGACGTCTGCCTCATGCGCGAAGGCAGCGCCGAGCCCCTGGCGATCATGCACGTGTCCGAAGTCTTCCAGTGGGACAAGGAGAGCTGTGCGAAGGCCGTTTTTGGCACCGACGACATGGCCCACCCGGGCGTCAAGGGCTACTCCCAGAAGGGTGACTGGCTGGTCGCAGGCGAGATCGACCTCATCGACAATGACCGCGGCCCGTACGCAGACTATAACCTGTTTCCCGCCGAGACCCGCAAGGTCTTCGAAGAGCGCGGCTGGGCAACCTGCTGCGCCTTCCAGACCCGCAACGTTCCCCACGCGGGCCATGAGACCATGCAGAAGATGGTGCTTGGCCTGTTCGACGGCCTCTTCATCCAGCCGATTATCGGCAAGAAGAAGCCTGGCGACTTCCAGGACGCCGCCATTCTCAAGGCCTACCAGACCATCATCGAGAAGTACTTCAACCCGGAGCGGGTATTCCTGAACATCCTGCCCACCGAGATGCGCTACGCTGGCCCGAAAGAGGCCATTATGCACGCGATCATGCGCAAGAACTACGGGGCGACCCACATCATCATCGGCCGCGACCACGCCGGGGTAGGCAACTACTACGGCGAGGAGGAGGCCATCGAGATGTTTGACAAGCCCGAGTTCGCGGACCTGGAAATCAAGCCGGTCAACATCCGCGGAGACTTCTGGTACTGCACCACGTGTGCTGCCGTGGCCAGCAACCGCACGTGCCCGCACGGCAAGGATTCTCAGATTCCCTTCAGCGGCACCCTGATTCGCAATGGGATTGTGAACGGCGTCGCGCCCGATGCCCGCATCATGCGGCCGGAAGTGTTCGAGGTAATACGCAGCTTCGAGAACCCCTTTGTGGACTGAGAGAACCGAACGCGCGAATCTGACCGGGAGACCTGAGCCAATGGCGAAAGCTCAACGCGTGCTTGTCGTGGGCTGGGACAGCGCCCCACCCAAAGAGCTGTTTGAGGACTGGCGCAAGGACATGCCCAACCTGGATCGCCTGATGAACGAGGGCGTCCACGGCCTCCTGCGGAGCACTGACCCGCCGATTACGGTGCCGTCATGGTGTTCCATGATGTCATCTCGTAACCCGGGCCAGCTCGGCTTCTACGGCTTCCGGAATCGCCGCGTCGGCGAATACACCGGGAAATGGATTGCCAATGCACAGGCCGTGAAGGTGGACCGGGTCTGGGATATCCTGTCCCGCTACGGCAAGCGCTCGTGCGTGTTCAACGTGCCGCAGACCTACCCCGTCAAGGCGATCAACGGGGTGATGAT
The DNA here is from genome assembly GCA_013314775.1 of Armatimonadota bacterium. Taxonomy (NCBI): domain Bacteria; kingdom Bacillati; phylum Armatimonadota; species Armatimonadota bacterium. The sequence goes on from JABUFB010000008.1 coordinate 109,557, forward strand.
CTCCAGCTTCCTCACTCCAAGCACCGAGAGCGACTACACTTACCCCAAGTCGCTCAAGGCCGATGTGGAGCGGGTGTCGGGTGGCTATATCATCGATGTGGACGAGTTCCGCACCGAAGACAAGGCGTGGCTGCTTGATCAGATCTACCAGATGACCGAAAAGCGCTTCAAGGTCGCCCAGTTTCTGATGCAGGAAAAGGGTCCGTGGGACTTCTTCATGATGGTCTACATGGGCCCCGATCGCCTGCAGCATGGGTTCTGGAAGTACATCGACAAGACCCACTCCAAATACGAACCCGGTAATCCCTTCGAGAACGCCGCGCGCGACTACTACGTCCTTCTCGACCAGCAACTGGGTGAGCTCATCGCAATGGCAGGGCCCGATACCCGGATCTTCGTGGTCTCTGACCACGGCGCGAAACGCATGGACGGGTCCTTCAACGTCAATGACTGGCTCATCCAGGAAGGCCTGCTAACACTCAAGGAGCCGCTAACAGGCGTCAGGCGCTTCTCGGAAGAAGACGTCGACTGGTCGAGGACCTTAGCCTGGGCGTGGGGCGGATACTACGCACGGATATTCATGAACGTGCAAGGGCGTGAACCCGAGGGTATCGTTCCTGCCGATCAGTACGAGGCGGTGCGTGACGACCTCGTGCGCAGGCTGGAAGCCACCACCGACCACACTGGGCGCGTCATGAGGACCCGCGCTCTGAAACCCCAGGATATCTTCACCGGGCCTTGCAACGACGCCCCCGACCTGTTCGTGTACTTCGACGACCTCTACTGGCGCGCAGGACAAGATGTCGGGCACGACTCCCTGCATTCGTTCGACACCGAGATCGGCCCGGATGACAGCGTGCACGACTACGACGGCATACTCGTCATGTCTCCCACGGGCAACGCGGGAAGCCGAGTGGAAGGCGCGCAGGTGATGGATATCGCGCCGACCATCCTGGACACCCTCGGGGTGCCGGTGCCCAAGGAGATGGAAGGCAAGATCATCGCGACGGATTAGCACCGGCCAATCACCAGCGGCCGCTCCGCCAAATTCGTGCATGAACTCAGGCACTGACCCACACAAACAAACAAAGGAGACTTACCATGGTAGAACCCGGCGCTGTCGTATGGTTTACCGGAGTGCCCGCTTCAGGCAAGTCCACCGTCGCAACCCTGGTCGAGGAGAAGCTGCGGGCGATGGGCTGTCTCGTGGAGAATCTGGACGCGGACGAAGTGCGCCAGAATCTCAGCCCGAATCTCGGCTTTACTCCGGAGGCCCGCGACGAGAATACCAAACGTCTCGCGTGGATGGGCAAGATCCTGTCGCGCAATGGCGTACACGTGTTGATTGCCGCCGTGGCCCCGATGCGCTATTACCGGGATCGGGCCCGCGAATGGTGTCCGCGCTTCGTCGAGGTCTTCACAACTGCGCCGTTCGAAGTCTGCAAGGAGCGCGACCCCAAAGGCCTGTACGCGCGTGGTGAGCGCGGCGAGATCAATGACATCGCCGGTTGGCACCAGCCATACGAAGAGCCTGAGAACCCGGAGGTCGTCCTTCCGACCCACGAGCTAGATCTGGAGACCTGCGCCAATATGGTCATCGCCAAACTCAGGGAGCTTGGGTACCTGTCCTGCGATGGCGGTTGCGGTTGCGGCTGCGACGACGGCTACACGGCCGAAGAGCAGGCGAAGGTCGAAGAGCGGCTCAAGGACCTGGGTTACATGTAGGTACACTATGAATGCGGGTGGCATACCATACGGATGGTGTGCACTGTCGAGAGATCAACTGCTGCAGGTCAGGTGTGGGGCAGTTGCGCCGTTCGGCGAAAGGCGCCCCGCACCTGGCATTGCTGTTTCCCGCGCTGGCTGCCATAAGTGCCTCGTCTCGAACGCCTCTGTCGCACAACGGAGATATCATGGGTCTGCTTGGATTCCTCAAGAAGCGTCCTGCGAAGCCCCGGGTCATGATCGTCGGCCTGGATGGTGTGCCCCGTTCATTCCTGGCGAAACAGATTGCTGCCGGCAAGATGCCTAACCTTGCGAACCTCGCAAGCAAGGGCAGCCTCGTGCAGGCAGATTCCATTCACCCATGCGTGTCCTGCGTGGCCTGGACGAGTTACGCCACTGGGTGCAACCCTGGCAAGCATGGCATCTTCGGATTCCAGGATCGCAAGCCTGGCACCTATGACACCTACATCGCAACCGGGGCCCACATGAAATCAGAGACCATGTGGGAGGTCCTGAGCCGGCGCGGCAAGCGGGTCATCGCCCTGAACATTCCCGGTAGCTACCCTCCGAAGCCAGTGAATGGCCTGATGGTCGGCGATTTCCTGTCGCCGCGTCTTGAAGGCGCAACCTATCCCGCTGAACTCGCTTCGCGCCTGGAGGCAATGGGGTACCGTATCGACATCGACCCCGCAAGGGGCCGGCAGGACGACAAAGGGCCGCTCATCGAGGACTTGCATGAAACCCTCGCGGCCCGCAAGCGCACCATGTTCGCCCTGATGAGGGACGAAGCGTGGGACGTGATGCAGGTGCATTTCATGGGTACTGACCGCATCGCGCACTTTCTCATCGAGCAATGGGAACAGGGCGACCCGCGCTACGCCCCGGAGTTCGAGCGTTACTTCGCGGCCATCGACGACATGCTGGGCGAACTCGACGCGGAGCTCGATGAGAGCACCGCGCTGCTCTCCTTGAGCGACCACGGGTTCTGCTCCATCAAGCGCGAGGTGTTCGTGAACCGCTGGCTGCAGGAGAGCGGCTTCCTGGAGCAACTCGCGGGCGAACGGCCGAAACTCGACCAGTTGACGACCGCCAGCCGCGCATATTCCATGGATCCCGGGCGTATCTACGTGAACCTCAAGGGACGTGAGCCCAACGGTTCCGTGGAGCCAGGCGCCGAATACGAGGCTTTGGTGGCTGAACTCACCGAGGCCCTTCTCGCGATGACCTGCCCGGAGACGGGGGAGCGTGTCGTTTCCCAGGTGCTGAGACGGGATGAGCTTTTCCACGGACCCCACGCGGCACAAGGGCCCGATCTCGTGGCGTACCCCTTCGACGGGTATGACCTCAAAGGCCAACTGGGGCGCCCGGAGGTCTTCTACAAGGGCAGTCTGGTGGGCATGCACACCTTCAACGACGCCTTCTGGTATGTCCGCGGGCGCGAGTTCAACGATCGCCCGAAGGTAATGGACGGCGCACCGACGGTCTTTGCGCTTCTTGGCGAAGAGCCTGAACCGGGAATGGATGGCGAACCGAGGGTGGGATAGTACGGGACGGAGCCCCGGACCACAATGCTCATCGACAGCCATGCACATCTCAACGACGAGCGCTACTTCGGTGAACTGCCGGACGTGATTCGCCGCGCGCAGGACGCCGGGGTCGAGATCATTGTCAACATCGGCGGCGACCTGGCATCAAGCTGGGTGGCTGTGGAGCTTGCCGAGAAGTATGAGGGCCTGTATGCAGTGGTTGGCCTGCACCCGCATGATGCGAAAGACTGCACTCCTAAGATGCTCGACGAGTTCCGGCAGATGACCTTGCTGGAGAAAGTAGTGGCGGTGGGGGAGACCGGGCTGGACTTCCATTACGACAACTCGCCACGGCCCGTTCAGAAGAGCGTGTTCATTGACTTCATACACCTCGCCGCCGAGACGAACATGCCCCTGGTGATTCACAGCCGCGAGGCCGAGCAGGCTACGCTGGATATCGTTGACAAGCATATGCAGCCCGGCCGGCGCGCCATCATTCACTGCTTCGGCAGCGACTACAACTTCGCCCGCAACTGCACGGGTCGCGGCTTCCTCCTGGGTATGGGCGGCGTGGTGACATTCCCCAACTCGAAGTCCGTCCGGGCAGTGGGGGCTCGGATTCCCCTGGAGCACATGGTGCTTGAGACTGACTGCCCGTATCTTGCCCCCCAGGCTGTGCGAGGCCGACGCAATGAGCCGAGCTACCTGCCATACGTGGCTCAGGAACTCGCCGCGCTCAAGGGTATCAGCGTCGAGGAGGTCGCCCGGGTGACATCTGAGAACTCCCGGGCGTTCTATCGCATCTGACGCCTCGCGCCGGGGGCTCGCCTCTCAAACCGGCCGATTGAACTGCTGGTGCACTTTCTGGAGCCTCTCTACGATGGGCAGGTTGAAGGGGCAGTGCTCCTCGCAATTCCGGCATTCGATACAAACGTCGGCCTTCGGGTCAAACCCGGCGTACTCCCGGCGGAAACGCGGCCATTCATATCCGAACCTGCGCGATTCGTCGTGAATGCGCATGAGGCCCGGGATGTCTATCCCCTGAGGGCAGTCTTCAAGGCAGTATCCACAGTTGCGGCAGATGTCGTCGCCCAGGAAGCGCGCCTTCTCGATCAAGTCGGCCGCCTCAGCATCATCCAGCGGGTGAAATGATTCCGATGCGGCTACCGCCTGGTCGATATCGCGGATGCAGTTGGCTCCAGCCAGCCCCGTTGAGACTTCGGGCCGCTGGAGCACGAAATGCCATGCGCGGTCGGGCGGAATGACGATCTCCGGCCTGCGGAAAAAGATGCCGCCGGACAGGGGCTTCATGATGGCCACGCCGATGTTGAGTTCCGCCGCCTTGCGCAGGACAGTGTCGCCGCTGGAGTGAATGGCAAGATTGTACACGCAAAGCACCGAGTCGAACTCGCCGGTCTCCATGGCGCGCACGAGCATGGCGTCATTGTGTCCGGTCACGCCTATGAAGCGGATGAGGCCCTGATCACGGGCTTCCTTCGCCGCGTCCAGAGCACCACCAGGCGCCATAACCTGCTCCCAGCGGTCTTCGCTGGAGATGTCATGAAGCTGCCACAGGTCGATGACGTCTGTCTGCAGCGCCTGCAGGCTGCCCTCAAGGTGCGCCAGGGCCCCGTCACGGTCTCGCGCGGTGGTCTTCGTCGCAAGGAACACCTCGGAACGCCTGTGCTTGACGATACGCCCGTACTTCATCTCGCTGGTGGGGTATGCCTCGGCATTGTCGAGGTAGTTGATTCCGCAGTCGATGGCGTGGCTAACGATCTCATCGCACAGGTCCAGATCCTCAACCCGGATGAGGGGAATTCCCCCGAGGCCGATTTCGCTGACCTGCACGCCCGTGCGTCCTAAAGTCCGCATCTTCACGGTCTGTGTCACTCCTTGCGTTTCCGGCGCTGAATGGACTGCGCGACTATAGCACCGTGGGCCCGAGAGCGCAAATCAGATTGCATGGTTTTCGCTGCGAGCAGGAGAAGGAATCCGCATGGCTTGCGCGGAACACCACAGCGTTTTGCCGTGTTTAGGTACGAAACCCCAGTCTCGGAGGCAGTCGTTGCGGCTCTACGCGGGTGTTATCAGGTTCTTTATCATCGTGGTGCTCATCCACGTGGCCATGTTCTGGCTGGTGGGTGTGCTTGCAGGGCGATCCGCCCGGGAAGCACCAACGGCGAACACGCTGCGTCTTGCCGGAAGTTCCATCCAGGTGCGCACTCTTGACCCCGTTGCCGTGGGGGATACGTCATCCCACCGTATCTGCGCCCAGATCTACGAGGGCCTCGTCGCGTACAACCAGAAGACCCTCGCCGTGGACCCCTGCCTCGCCGAGCGCTGGGAAATATCCCCCGACGGTAAGCTATACACCTTCTACCTGCGAAAGGGAGTGCATTTCCAGGACGACCCGTGTTTCCCAGGAGGCAAGGGGCGCGAGGTGACCGCCGAAGACGTGGTCTACAGCTTCCGACGCGTCTGCGATCCCATCGCGCTGGGGACGGGATTCTGGCTGGTCGATGGGCGGGTGAAGGGGGCAACGGAGTACAATCGGGCCCGGCAGGCATTTCTCGAGAAGCACCCGAACTTCTGGGAACTGGGTGATGAAGAGGGACAGGGGGAGGGCGTCACCGGGTTCCGGGCGCTGTCACGGTACGTGTTCCAGATTGAGCTTGTTCGGCCCTTCGCACCTTTCCTGAAAGTTCTCGCGATGTCATACTTCTTCGTGACCCCGCCCGAAGCGGTGCGCAAGTATGGGCCGACCAATAATCCTCCGGGGCGCGACACGTTTTTCAAACATCCCGTGGGCACCGGTCCCTTTATCCTCGAGCGCTGGGAGCCTGACGTTGAGATTATCCTGCGCGCGAACCCCGACTATTGGGGCCGAGACAAGCAAGGACGCAAGCTCCCGTACATCGACGCCGCCTATATGGTAAGTCGCCGCGACCCTCATACGGCTTTCATGGAGTTCGAAGAGGGCAACTCGGACATCGCCGGTGTTCCCGACCAGGACTGGGACCGGGTCATGAACCCCGACAAGACCCTCAAGGAGCCCTATGCCAGCCGGTTCGTCATGGAGACCGCGCCCACGCTCACCACGTTCTACTATGGTTTCAACATGACGAAGGAGCCCTTCAAGGGCAACAAAGCGCTACGCCAGGCATTCAACTATGCCATCGACCGGGCCGCGATCATTGACAAGATCTACCGGGGGGTGGGTTTTCCGGCATACGGGCCAATACCGCCCGGTCTGCCCGGGCATGATCCGAACAATAAGCGATACGAGTATGATGTGGCGAAGGCAAAGAAGCTGTTGGCTGAAGCCGGATACCCAGACGGCAAGGGTCTCGATGAAATCGTCCTGCACGTCTCCGGCGCGGCCGACGCGCCGGATCGCACCAGCGTGGCCGTGATGGAGCAACTGCGGCTCATCAACGTGAAGGTACGTCTGAAATCCCAACCGTGGCCGCTTCATCTGGAATCCATCGACCGCGGGGAGGCTGTCTTCTTCCGACTGGGCTGGGTTGCCGACTATCCTGACGCCGAGAACTTCCTGGCCCTGTTCATCACTCGGAACCACAATCCCGGCCCTAACAGCACTCTATATTCCAACCCGGAGTATGACCGCCTTTACGACGAAGCCATGCTGGAACCGGTGGAGGCGAAGCGCGCAGTGCTGTACAGGCGCATGGCCGACATCATCGTGGAGGACTGCCCGTGGCTGTTCACAACATATGACGAGACTATTTCCCTTCGCCAGCCCTGGGTCACCAACTATCCGCTGAACGCCCTGGGCATCGCGTACTTCAAGAATATCATACTCACTCGTGGCTCCAGTGGCGCGGCATCAGGGGGGCGCGGATGAGCTCCTACCTGAACTACACCATTCGGCGGCTCCTGTTCGCGATCCCCATTCTCTGGGGAGTCTTCACGGTCACGTTCATACTTTTCTTCATCGTGCCTGGAGACCCCGCGCGGCTGCTCATGGGGCAGCACCGCGACGCCGCCATGGAAGCCGCGATGGCGAAACAGTGGGGCCTGGACAAACCGCTGCACGTGCAGTACTGGAACTTCCTTAAGCGCGTTGCGGTGCTTGACTTCGGCCAGTCCTTCACCACAAAGCGGGATGTGACCGATTGCATACTCCAGCGCCTCCCGGCCACTGCCGCCCTGGGCATCCCGTCGCTCACCTTGGGGATGTTCCTGGGCATAGCCGCGGGACTCTGGGCGGCGATGCGGGCCAACAAGGCTGCGGACAATGTGATCCGCTTCATCACTTTCTGTCTTGTTTCGATACCTTTCTTCCTTCTAGCCATCGCGCTTCAGGCACTGGCCCAGCGATGGGACTTCCTGCCAATCGCCGGGTATGTCAACGGGCCGGCAGGCTGGCTGCACCTCGTGCTTCCGGTGTTTGTGATGACCCTGGGCTCCTTCGCCGGCCTCACGCGTCTCACCCGTACCGCTGTGCTCGAGGTTCTCACGGAGGATTATATCCGCACTGCGAAAGCCAAGGGTCTGCCCGAAGTGGTTGTGGTTGTGCGCCACGCCCTGAAAAACGCCATGATCCCGCTGGTGACCAACCTCTCGGTTGCGGTCGCGGGGGCCCTTACCGGCGCGTTTTTCGTGGAGACCGTCTTCGCATGGCCCGGCGTTGGCCTTTTGGCCGTGGATGCCATAAACAATCGTGACTTCCCCACAATCATGGGAACGGTCATGTTCGGCGCGATTTTGTTCGTCCTGGCCGATATCGTCGGCGACCTGCTCACCGCGTATATGGACCCGCGAATCACTCTCAAGTAGGCGGCTCACAGTGGCATCGGAAGGTCTGGCACATTCTGCGCCCAAACCCCGGCACCGCACATACTGGCGAGACGTGTGGCTGCGCCTGCGCCGCAACCGGCTGGCCATGGCGAGCCTTGTCTACGTAGTCGCCTTGGTGCTCGTGGCGGTTTCAGCGCCGTATATCCAGCGCTATGACCCTATCGTCCAGGACCTTGATAACGCGAAGAAGCCGCCGTCAGTGGAGCACTTTTTCGGCACCGACCTGTATGGGCGCGACATCTACAGCCGCGTGGTCCACGGAACCCGCATTGCGCTGATCGTCGGGATCATCGCCACGGCTGTGGCCATCGTTCTCGGGGTGATACTGGGGGGCATATCCGGCTACTTTGGCGGGTTTATCGACCAGACAGTGATCTTCGTCTACAGCGTGGTAGCGACATTCCCGAGCCTGCTATTCATCCTCGCACTGACCAACGCTCTTCCGCCTGTGGGCGAGCCGCGGCTGTTCAAGGTCTACCTCGCAATCGGCCTGTCCTCATGGGTAGGCATGTGCCGGCTGACCCGCAACCTGTTCCGCTCTTTCCGGGAACAGGAGTACGTGCTTGCTGCCCGCGCATTGGGCGCGGGACCGCTGCGTATCATCTTCATGCATATGGTCCCGAATATGACCGGGTTCATCGTGGTTGCCGTCTCGGGTGGCATCGCCGGGGCCATCGCAGCGGAGGCGGGTATCAGCTTCCTGGGTTTCGGCGTCGCCCCGCCCGACCCGAGCTGGGGCGTGATGATCAGTGAGGGCCGTTCGTACCTGCAAGCCAACTGGTGGATGATTGTCTGCCCTGCAGTCGCGACCCTGCTGGCGGTTTTCGCGTTCAATCTTCTCGCAGACGGCTTGCGGGATGCCTTCGACCCGCGGCATGAAAATGTCTGACGCCGGGAGTCCCTCGCCGTCCCTGAGCTGGGGCTTGCACTCTGCGAGCCGTCCGCTTGTCGCAGTTGTCGTCCGCCGTCAGCCTTAGAATCCGTCCACAGGAGTCTGCCTACGTGGCGTTGCTCGAGATTCAGGACCTGACCATTGATTTCCGCTCACTCGACGGCACCGTGCGCGCGCTGCATGGGGTGGATCTCAGCATCGAGCCCGGCGAGGTGCGCGGCCTCGTAGGTGAGTCCGGTTGCGGAAAAAGCCAGACGTGTCTGGCGATTCCAAGGCTCGTTCATCCGTCCGGTACAGTGCGCGCGAAAAGCATTCGTTTCGATGGCGAGGAACTCACCTCGTGGCCCGAGCGCCGAATGCGCTCCCTGCGCGGGAACAAGATCAGCATGATCTTTCAGGAGCCGATGACATCGCTCAACCCGTGCCTGACGGTAGGTGAGCAATTGTCCGAGCCTCTTGTGCTCCACCGTAACGCCACGTGGGGCGAGGCCAAGGAGCGAGTGGTGGAGATGCTGTCGCGCGTCGGCATCTCTGACGCCGCACAGCGCTACCACGAATACCCCCACCAGCTTTCGGGAGGCATGCGGCAGCGCGCCATGATCGCCATGGCGCTGATCTGCGAGCCGCGGCTGCTCCTTGCCGACGAGCCCACCACCGCGCTGGATGTCACCGTGCAGGCGCAGATCCTGGAGCTCATGAAGCGGCTGCGTGATGAGACCGGTGCGGCGATCCTCCTGGTCACACACAATCTCGGCGTGGTCGCTCAGATTTGCGATCGGGTCTCGGTGATGTATGCCGGGCGCATCGCAGAAGAAGGCACGGCGCTGGAGATCTTCGCCCGGCCAGAGCACCCATACACTCGCGGTCTCATGCATTCGGTGCCGCGCCTGAGACCTCCCCAGGGCGCCCCACAGAAGCTGGAGCCGATCCCGGGCAGCGTGCCGAGTATCTCCGCAATGCCCTCGGGCTGCCCGTTCCATCCGCGCTGCAAGTACGCCGAAGAGATCTGTGCTACCGTCTTGCCGGACTTCATCGAGACCGGGCCTGGCCACCGTTCCTTGTGCCATTTCGCCGGGCAGCTGGACGAAAAGGAGGCCCGGGCATGAGCGAGGCCATCCTCGAAATGCGCGATGTGCGCAAGTGGTTCCCGATCACCGCGGGCCTCATGCAGATGACCGTCGGATATGTGCGCGCTGTGGACGGGGTGACTTTGTCGGTGATGCGCGGCGAGACCCTGGGGCTGGTGGGAGAGAGCGGGTGCGGCAAGTCCACCCTGGGCCGCATGGCCGTGAAGCTTCTAGAACCGACTCGGGGGAGCGTTTACTACTCCGGACAAGACGTCTGCCATGTCCGCGGCAAGGCGTTGGCGGAGTTCCGTCGCCGCGCTCAGATTATCTTCCAGGACCCGTATTCGTCGCTCAACCCTCGCATGACCGCGGGTGGCATCATCGGCGAAGGCCTGCGTATTCACCGGCTTGTGCCGCGCAACGAGGTGCGGGATCGCGTATCCGACCTTCTGGAACGCGTTGGCCTGGACCGGTCCGATTTCGTGCGATATCCCCACGAGTTTAGCGGCGGCCAAAGACAGCGTCTCGGCATCGCCCGCGCGCTTGCGGTCGAACCGGACTTTATCGTGTGTGATGAGCCCGTCAGCGCGCTGGATGTGTCCATCCAGGCCCAGATTGTGGAACTCCTCAAGGCGCTGCAATCCGACTTGGGACTGTCGTATCTCTTTGTTGCCCACGACCTTGCGGTGGTGAGGCACATCAGCGACCGTGTGGCTGTCATGTACCTGGGGCAACTCTGCGAGTTGGCGCCACGTAACATCATTTACGACTTCCCTGCACATCCGTACACTCAGGCGCTCCTGTCAGCGGTGCCCGAACCCGACCCCACCATCCCCTTGAAGCCCAAGCCGCTGCCCGGGGAGGTCCCCAGCGCAGCGCGCCCACCGTCGGGCTGCAGGTTCCATCCACGCTGTCCGATGGCGGAGCCGATCTGCCGGACAGAGAACCCGGAATGGCGAGAGTTGGGTCCGGGACATTTCGTCGCCTGCCATCTGGCCAGTGAACACAGCCTCACGCAGCCACCTGCGGAGCAGTAGCTTGGCCCGACTCGTCCCCCGTCGCAATCACAATGGCCGCGTACTTCCGCCAGGTCGCCCGCCTGCTGACGGTCCCTTGCGCGGGCGCGTCCTGATTGCCTGCGAGGGCTCCGCGACCGAGCCCATCTACTTCGATTCCCTCTGCCGGGACTTGGGCCTTGCGGGTGACGAAGTGGAGATACTCGGAGATGAGAGCGGCTCACACCCCCTGAGTGTCGTGACTTGCGCACAGCGACGGGTCAGGCGCGTGATGCGGACGCTGGAGCTTGACATCAGCCCGTATGACAGTGTCTGGTGCGTATTTGATTGCGACCAGCATCCAAAGGTCAAGGATGCGATCGGACGCGCCGCGAGCCTCGGTTTCAAGGTGGCGTTCTCGAACCCGTGCTTTGAACTCTGGTTTCTGCTGCACTTCGCGTATTCCTCGGCAGAACTGTCCGGGCGCGAGGTGCGAATGCGGCTTGCGAAGTTCATTCCGGGGTACGGCAAGTCGCAAGATGTGTATGACCTGCTTGTGCCGCACCAGGAGACCGCGCGCACCCATGCGGAACGACTGCGCGCATATCACAAGCGTGCGGCCGACCCTCCAGACCGCAACCCTTCAACCACCGTGGACCGCCTGGTGTACGAACTAATCGAACTGGCGCATAGAAGCTGAGGGCATGCCGACGGACCGAGCAGCCCCCTCGCTACTACCCCCTGATCCCCAGTTCATCCATCATCCCCGCAGTGCTCCGGTACGCCTCCGTAACCCAGTCCACGATCTTGTCCGGCTCGGGTGAGTACTCCAGTTCGATGCTGACCACACCATCGAAGCCCACGTCTCTCAGTGCCGCGAGATACGGCTTCAGGTCCACCACTCCGCGGCCCGGGGGCAGGTCTCCGTGCACCTTCCCGTCGCAGTCCGAGAAATGCACGTGCGCGATGCGGCCCTTCAACCTCTGGATCGCCTCGGGCGGATCGTGGGCCAGCGCGAGATGGGATACGTCCACATTGGCCCGCACCGCAGGGTGATCAACGTCATCCAGGAACCGCACCATCTTGTCCACGTTGTTGATGAGTGACTGGTGGAAGGGCTCCAGTTCGATGGCGATCTCGAGACCGAGGTCCTCAGCGTACTCTCCCAGTTCCCGTACGTTCTCCACGCCCCACTGCCATTGCTGCCCGGGCGGGATGACCTCCTGCTGCCAGATGTACTCGCCGAGGACCAGCAGAAGATTGCGGCCTTCAAGCTCGTAGACTAGGTCGAGATATGCCTCGCAGCGCTCCATGTGGAACCGCTGTACGGGCATGTTGAAGTCGATGAGCCCCACCGCAACGCAACAGACGGAGACGATGGGCAGACCGGCATCGCAGCACGAATCGCGGATCAGCTTGCGCTCTTTGATGTCGATGTCGAAGGGGTCGGTGTGGATATCGACGGTGTCAAATCCGATGGCTTTGGTGTGCCGGATGCCCTCAGGCGTCGGCATTTTGGTCTGCGCCCATGCTGAGTTGATGAGACCGAGTTTCATTGTGAGGCCTCCTCTTAGCCGGTCCGACGCGAGAAGCGTCCCGTCACTGTTCGGCTATTTCCCATAGACTTTGGCCGGGTAAACGCGGTGTACGCCGCTCCACGCTTTGGCGCGAAGCAGGTTCCTGTCCAACACTCGCTCTCTGCCGCTTCACCTGACCGATTGTCCTGATTTCGCTGATGCCGATGGAGAAGTTGGCACGGATATCGATGCCACCGTCGCGAGTCCGCTGGGTCACCTCGCAGTCAGTGAAGCTGATTCTCTCCAGCAGGTCGCGTACGAGATGCTCGAATTCGTACGGCTCCATTTCCCCAACGTGGGCTCGAAGATCTTCACGCACAGATTGGCGCTGGGCTTCGATAGTGTCCCTGATCTTGTCTATCGGCGTCAGCGTTCTCAGCACATCGGTTCCCCCTCAGATGCATTGGTCTTCCACCAGTTTCGCCCAGCATCACATGGCCGGTATTGACCTCACCCGTCCTCCCCCGTCACCTCGCTGATGGCCACCGGGCGATGCTCATCGATGGACAGGTAGCACGCGTCCACCAGTGCCATGGTCCGGAGATTGTCCCGGCCGCTGATTGCGGGCTCACTGCCGGTGGCGATGGCGTCAAACAGCATCCCCATGGTGCCCGAGAAGGCGTCCGGAAACCACACTTCCGACCATTGGGGGCGGAACCAGACGCCCGGTTGTCTCGCCGTGGAGAACTCGATTGTACTCGGCTGCCGGTTGGGATAACCCGGCCAACCTATGGTCCCCTGTGCAAGGCCCTCAGTGCCCTCGACGCGCCATTTGATGTAGCAGTCTCCCGCGGCGCCTTCCCGCGCCGGGCCCGCCCACACGTCATCCCACGAACTGGCGCGCATTCCGTTCTCGTACTCCAGGATATAGAGACAGATGCCGTCTCGGTGTGGGAACTTCGTACGCGGGTCAGGCCTGCAACTCACATAGACGCTCTGCGGATCGCCGAACAGGAACCGGAAGCAGTCGAGGTGGTGGATGCTCATGTTGAGCAGCGTGAGGCGGTCGTACTCTTCCAGGAACGGCTGCCAGTGGGGGATGGCGCGCATCTCAATGGTCCCCAGCACCGGTTCGCCAAGATAGCCGCGGTCGAGGAGCGTCTTGAGCGCGCGGATGGACTGGTCGTAACGCATGTTCTGGTTGACACCGAGGACGATTCCAGCGGCCTCGCACGCGCGCACGACTTCGCAGGCCTCGGGGTAGTTCATCGCGAGTGGCTTCTGGGCCAGGATGCCCTTGATGTGGCCGGAGTAGCCGCAGGCCGCCTGAACGATCTCCCGTTGCTGGTCGGGCGGGAAAGCTAGGTCCAGCACCTCGATGTCGGTATCCGCGATCAGCTCCTGCCACGTATCGTAGACTCGAGGGATTCCGCGAAGTGCCGCCGCCTCACGGGCGTGGGCAGGAGTGCGGGAGGCGATGGCCAGGGTCTCGAAGCCCGCGTCGTTGTACGAGACGATCTGGACGTCCCGCATGATGAACCCCGAGCCGATGGCGCCGATGCGGTAGGTTGCTTTTGGTGCGGGGGGCATGACAGACAGATCCAGATACACGTGCGCGTTGTTGGATGCCATCGTGAACACCCTCCGGCAGTGGTAACGGCTTCCGGCGAGGGAAGCGCGGTCTACCAGGGAGGCAGGGCCATGGTTCCGCCTTCGACCGGCAGGGAGACCGCGTTGATGTACTCCGCATCGTCGCTGATCAGGAACGCAACCGCCTTAGCAACATCTTCCGGAGTGCCCAACCGGCGCACCGGGATGCGCCGCGCGACGTCGGCATAGAGTTCCTCGAGGGGTTGGGTCCACCCCTCAGCACTGGCCGCGAGCATCGGCGTGTCGATAGTGCCCGGGCAGACACCGACAACGCGAACCTTGCCCGCGTGGTCCGTGGCAAGCGCGCGGATCATCGACTCCAGAGCCCCTTTGGATGCGCAGTACAGAGCGTGTTCCGGGAAACCAACGAACGCGGCCACTGAGGTGGTGATGACGAGAACGCCCTTGCCCTGGGCCTCCATCACGGGGATCACGTGCTTGGCGAGCCAGAAGTTGCCCATCACGTTGACACCCATGACCAGGTTCCAGTCGTTGAGGTTGAAGTCGGTGGCACGGCCTTTGCGCCAGACGCCCGCATTGCTGTGCACGGCGTCGATCCGGCCGTGAAACGATACGGCCTGCTCCACCATGGCACGAACACTGTCTCCATCCGCCATGTCCACCTCGATGAACCGCGCGCAGAGGCCCTGGCTGGTGAGTTCTCTCTCCAGTTCAGCGCCGCGTTCGGGCTGGTTGGAGGCCATGATGACTCTGGCGCCGGACTGGGCGAAGTACCGCGCGCAGCCCTCGCCAATTCCCGAGGTCGCCCCTGTGATGAGAATGACTTTGCCTTCGATGGACATGGTATTGCCTCCAGCTCCGACTGTGAACGATTACGCCGCCTGATGCCGATGCGTGCACTCCGCCGCGGCTCGCCGGGTGTGTTCGATCGCGGGGCAGTACCGGCAAGCCCGTGGTGGGACCCGGTACTGCCCCTCTCATCGGTGCTGGATGGCTCGGCGAGTTGAGCCTCGCTCAGCCTTCCAGCGGAAGTTCGATGCGCTTCTTGAGCTTGCTGGATTCCAGGATCGCCAGGGCCAGCTCGATGTTCGCCATGCCCTCTTCGCCCGGAATCGTGCACGGTCCGTCTGTCTGGATCGCCTCGATCCACTCGCGAATCTCGCGCCGGTTGCCGTTCTCCACGCCCTCGGCGAGTTCGGAACTCGGGACCGTGAAGCTTGTGTCGGCGGTCAGGGACTTGAATGTGAACTCCTTGCCCCAACTGAAGCGGATCGAGCCACCGCTGCCGGAGAGCTCCACCTCAGTGCGCCCGAGGGCGTTGAAATTGCCCTCGGTCAAGATGCAGATGCCGCCGTTCTCGAACTCAATCACGCCGGTGGTAGCATTGGCCCAGAGTGGGCTCTTCGGGTCGAAGGAGATATCCCAGCCGCTGACAGCAACAGGCTTGCCGAAGATGCAGCGTGCGAAGTCGATTTCGTGCACGGAGACCTCGAACAGATTGTGGCCGACCACAGAGACGTCATCGCGCCAGTGGTTGTCCGCCCAGCGCGCCTTGGGCGGGCCATAGCGGCAGATATGACCGTGCAGGGGCACGCCGATTTCGCCGCCGACCACCAGGTCGATAGCCTTCTTGAAATCCGGCAGATAGCGCAGCACCTGGCCGATCTGCAGCTTCACGCCTGCGTCTTTGCAGGCATCGATCATCGCGCGGCAGTCGGCGAGTGTCAGCGCCATGGGCTTTTCACAGAACACGTGCTTGCCCGCCTGAGCGGACTCGATGGTGCCCGGCGCGTGGAAGCTGTTGGGCACGGCGATGATGGTGGCGTCTAGCTCCACGCCATTGAGCATGTCTGTGAGGCTCGCGAATACCGGCACGCCGTACTCCCGAGCGAAGGCCTCGCGCGACGCCTCGGCAACATCCGCCCCGGCGACCAGGACCGCGTCGTCGAGGGTCTTCAGCTGATTGACCAGCGCCTTGCCCATGCCCCCGCATCCGAACAGACCGACTCTGACCTGTGACATTGTGTCCTCCGTGTGATCGACCGATTCGTACGTCATGGCGGCCCGAGACAGAGCCATCGAGCTACCAGGTGGTCTCCATGGCGGCTTCGTCGTTTTCTATGCGCCGCTGGATCTGATCCAACGCGATGCCCGTGGGCACTCGCGCATCCGTGTAAATGCGGGCGGCCCAGGCGGGCAGCTTGTCTTCGATGATTCCACCGGCAGCCTGGATTCGCCTCTCAGCGGACAATACCTTCACCCAACCATCACCCAGCCCCGGAACCAGGATTCGCGCGGGTATCTCCTTGTCGGTGGCGTTCACGACGGCGACGTACACCGCGCCGTTGTAGCGCCAGGCCATGATCTGCGCCTCATCGGGACGCACGCCGAGAATGCGGGCATGCTGCAGCGGCTCGCCGCCAAGCATGACCGGCATCAGGAGCGCCATCTCCGGCCCGATGTTGGACAGATAAGTGTTCAGCAGGCTGGGGTGCTTCTGTGTGTAGGCCCATGCAAAGGGGATGATCCCATCAGCACCGTTGAGCAGGGCCATGTAGTGCATGGCGCGGATCTCGGTGAGGTTCGGAGCGCGCTCCGAGGCTTCCTTGGCCTTGTCCCACTCGCTGTAGCTGAACGCCTGCGGCGCGACCCAGACCGGCTTGTTACCGCGCACGCCGGCCTTCACATCCAGGAGCGCCTGCCGGACCATGCTCAGCGGTTCCTTCGGGCCTCCACCGCGCGCGAACCCGGGGTAGGGGTCGATCCAGAGGATGTCTGCGGCTTCCTGAAGCTTCAGCAGCGTGGAAGCGTGGTTGTCCAGCACCACGCACGGGTGGTACGGGTCGGCATCAGCAACAGTCTGGTAAACGCGCTTGATGTTCGCGCGCCAGACTGCCCCGCGCGGTTCGTCGCACAGGTACCACGCCAGCAGCGCCGGGTGATCCTTGTAGGTGTTCACATACTGGCGGATATCCGCGAGGTCCTGTTCGGTCAGCTCCGCTCGGTCGCGGAACCCGAAAAAGCTCACCGCCCCCGGGTACGGTTCCATGATCACATGCAGACCCATGCTCTGCGCCCGGTCCAGCCAGGCCTTGAGATCCGCGTCGCGGTGAGTGTACCAGGCGGTGTAGGTGTGGATCGTGTTGAAGCCCGCTTCGGCAAGGCGCGCGTCAGGACCGGCGCCCATGAAGCCGTGGGGGAAAAACAGGCGGCCATCTACGCGAAGCCGGCCGCTATCGTCGATAATGACCTCGTGCGGGGCAGGCTTGAGTTTGCGAAGTGGAGCGGTTCCCTCGGCGATCACCTTCCCGGCCGAGATGGCCCGGGCACGCACGGTGTACTCACCCGCGGGCAGCATAGCGCTGGAGAAGGCCACTTCCAGCGACCCAGTCAGAGGGATGCGCGCCACGTTACGGGTGGCCAGTTCCGTTTCGCCCAGGCAGAGGGAGGC
Organism: Armatimonadota bacterium; assembly: GCA_013314775.1. Classification (NCBI taxonomy): domain Bacteria; kingdom Bacillati; phylum Armatimonadota; species Armatimonadota bacterium. The sequence continues at coordinate 127,165 of JABUFB010000008.1, forward strand.
TTGGAGTTCCGCTCCGACCAGTTGCTTCCGTGGCACGTTCACCTGAAGGGCACAAACTACTTCGTTCGATGGCAGACTTGCGTAAATGGTTCCCCGATACGCGGGCTTCAGGAAGGTTATGTCGACGGGCTGGTGGTCGAGCATGACCACATGCTCGGAGCGGTTGAGGAGGTCGCCATTGGCGCGCCGGGTGATCTCGACATTGACGCGCGCATAGTCGGCCGGCTGCACGCTCACGGGAATGCGAAGCTGTCCGGAGCCCGTGGCGAGCACCGAGACGGCATCGCTCTCCGAGCGCCCCCCTTCGCTGGTGATTAGGGTGACCAGCGCCCTCACACCCACCGGGCGCCCGGTCTGGTTTGAGAACGGCACGACCAGGTCGCCATTGAGCCGGCCGTTCTCGAAAAACGGATTCTCCAGCACAGGCGCCGAAACGGTCACCATATGCGCCCGGAAGTTGGCGTCTAGGCCCTGAAGGAGCCCGAAAGCCTCCGGATGGTGGAAGCCGTCTGTCATGGGCGGCGACCAGCAGGACAGCTCGGCCGGCGGTGTCTTCTTCTCGCGGCAGACGTTGATCCCCCACTGCGATCCGGCGTCGCTCTCCATGCGCAGGCCGACGTACGGGATACTCAGCTCCACCTGCCACGAGTCCGGGTTCTTCTGGGTCGCGGCTATCGCTCCGGTCTCGAAATCAGTGTCGATGCTCGCGCCGGCGTTTGTCATCCAGGCGTCATAGATCGCGCCCAGAGGGTTCACGATGATGTGGGCGTAGCTCTGCCGGGCGCGCCCGGTATCGATGAGCAGTTCCACGCAGTCGTCCGTCCAGAGCGTGTCGTCGTGCCCACTGAACCTGGCCACCAGGGCATCCATCGTCGGGTCCATGCAGACGATTGCGAAGTACACCGCACGGTCATCATAGGCCACGCGGAACAGCGTCGCAGCCTGTGCGGGAGCGCCGTCTCTCGGTGTCCGGAAGTCGCCGACCAGCGGGGCATCCTGCCAGCAGGCGTCATCCAGGGCTCCGTCAATGACCGGGGCTGACTTCGCGCGAACAGCCGTGGTCGCTGGTGGATCGGCGAAAACGCTCAGGGCCGACACCAGCAGCACGCCGGTGGCAAGCAGGGGTCCAATTCGTCTCATGATGAACCACGTCCTTCCATGCAAACAGGGCACCATACCCGTTGTGAAACTTGGTTTGGACTCATTTCGTCACGATGGCCCGGGCGGCCTTGCTGTCCAGGAGCCAGATTGCGCCCTTTACCAGCGCCGCTGGAGGAACGTCGCCGCAGCCATCAACCGCATCTCCGAGGTGCGCGATCTCCGCCACCTTCTCGGCTTTGTCCGCGCCCGCCACGAGAAAGACAGCCTGGCGCGCAGAGTTAATCGCAGGCAGTGTCAGGGTCAACCGCCAGGCGTCCAGCCGGGGCACGAAGTTCGCGACCACCGACCGCCCGAACTCGCGTAGGGCTTCGGTGCCTGGAAACAGCGATGCCGTATGTCCGTCCGCGCCCATGCCCAGCAGCACCAGGTCCAGAACCGGAGGGCTGCCCAGGGCCGCGTGCAAAGCGGCCTCGTAATGATCTGCGGCGAGATGGGGCTCGATCTCACCCTCCATTCTGTGTACTCCAGCCGGCGGAGGAACCAGCCGCGAGATCAGGAGCGCATGCGCCATTCGATAGTTGCTGTCCAGGTGATCGGGCGGCACGCAGCGCTCGTCGGCCCAGAAGACATGGGTGGACTGCCAGGGTACACGTTCGCACCATTCGGGCTGCGCCAGCAGCTGGAAGAGTTTCGCGGGAGTAGATCCTCCGGACAGCGCAATGCTGAACCAGCCGCGCTCTGAAGCTGCCTGCCGGGCAGCGTTGGCGACAAGCAGCGCCGCGCGCTGGGAGAGACTGTGGATGTCGTCGAAGATCTCATACCGCATATCGGACACTCATAACTGGAGGGCACTCGCTCAATCCGTAGGGCACCTTTGCGATGAGATGAGGGGAACCTGCCACGTGTCGCCGGTTTCGTCCATCAGCCGGTCTGCCTCCACCGGACCCCAGGAGCCCGCGTTGTACTGCACCGGTGGCGAAGCCCCCTCCTGCCAGGCCTCGAGGATCGGGGTCATCAGGCTCCAGGACTCCTCGATACCATCCGCGCGTGCGAAGAGCGTGCTGTCGCCCAGCAGAGAGTCGAGTATCAATCGCTCGTAAGCTTCGGGCGGCTCGTTCTTGAATGCGCTTGCGTATAGGAAGTCCATGGGAACCCTCTGGATGCTCAGGCCCGGCCCAGGCTCCTTCGTGGAGAAACACAGGTGGATTCCCTCGTTCGGCTGGATGCGCAGGATGAGCGTGTTCGGCTCAATCTGGGTTCGTTGCCCTTCGAAGACTATGTGGGGGGCCTGTTTGAAGCGGATCGCGATCTGGGTGATCCGGTTCTTCAGGCGCTTGCCCGCCCGGATGAAGAAAGGCACCGAGCCCCATCGCCAGTTGTCCACTGATAAGCGTATCGCCGCGTAGGTCTCGGTCTGGGATCCTTCGGCGACTCCGGGCTCCTGCAGGTATCCCGGGACCTCGCTCCCATCCACTCGTCCACCCACATACTGAGCGCGCACTGTCCAGCGCTCAACGTCTTCGCGCGAGTAGGGTCTCACAGCGCGCAGCAGCTTGCTTTTCTCGTCGCGTACAGCGTCAGGGTCCATGCTGACCGGAGGCTCCATCGCCACAAGTGAAAGGATTTCGAGTAGGTGGTTCTGCACAACGTCGCGCAGCATACCGCTCCGATCAAAGTACTGGCCGCGCCCTTCGAGCCCCACCGTCTCTGCCATGGTGATCTGCACATTGGCCACGTACTTCTGGTTCCACAGGGGCTCGAAGATGCTATTGGCGAAGCGCAGAACGAGAAGATTCTGCACCGTCTCCTTGCCCAGGTAATGGTCCATCCGGTAGATCTGGTTCTCGTCGAATAGCCTGCGCAGACGCCTGTTGAGGTGCCGGGCGGACTCCAGATCGTGCCCGAAAGGTTTCTCCACCACAATGCGTGGCCAACCGCTGCGGCCTTCGATGGGACGAGACAGACCACTGGCTTCGAGATTGTCTATGGTGTCCTCGAAGTAGTGGGGCGGTATCGCAAGATAGAAGAGGTAGTTGAGCGGCCTGTGAGCCTGTTCGCCGATCTCTGCAAGGATCTCCTTGACCGATTGGTATGTGGCCGGATCATCGAGATTGCCGCGAACATAGTGGATGCCGGCGGCCATCCGTTCCCAAAGGTCCGTCCGGAATGGTTTGCGGGCATGGCTCTCGGCGGCTTCTCGGAATTCAGCCAGCAGCTGGTGCCGGTCTTCCGCGCGTCTGCCGATGCTGATAATCGGCAGCCCGCAGGGCAGCAGGCCGTCGGCGGTGAGTGAGTAGATGGCCGGGATGAGCTTGCGTTTGGTCAGGTCGCCCGTGGCTCCGAACAGCACCAGGGCCGTCACTTCAGCGTAGCGCGGGCACGAAGCCCCCGGCGTCCAGGGACCGTCTTCTGCAAGGTCGGAAATCTCAATGTCGGGCGAACCGCTGTCCGGTATCATGCCTCGGGGTCACCGTCCCTGTTGGTAACCAGTCTCTTCCGGAGACGTCATTCATCGGCCTTCTGCACTGCATGGCCGCCAAACTCCCGGCGCAGCACCGCCAGCATGCGGTTGCCGAAGGAGTTGTCATCGCGAGAGGCAAACCTGGCAAAGAGTGAAGCGGCGATTACGCTGGCCGGCACGCCCAGGTCCACCGCCTCATGCACAGTCCAGCGGCCTTCGCCGGAATCCTGCACATATCCGCGCACCGTCTCCAGGTTCGGGTCCTTCGCGAGGGCGGATGCGCCCAGTTCCAGAAGCCAGCTCCGTATCACGCTGCCCTGGTTCCACAGGTTCGCGATGGCGGGCAGGTCCAGGTCATACCGGGACTTCTCCAGCAGTTCGAAGCCTTCGGCGTAAGCCTGCATAATCCCGTACTCGATGCCATTGTGAACCATCTTCACGAAGTGCCCCGCGCCACTGGGGCCGCAGTGGAGGTAGCCGTTCTCGGGGGCCAGTGCCTTGAAGATCGGCTCCATGTGGTCGAATGCCGATCGCTCGCCGCCGACCATCATGCAGTAGCCGATCTGCAGGCCCCAGATACCACCGCTGGTTCCCGCGTCCATGAAGCGCAGGCCGAGTTCCGCGGCGGCTTTCGCGCGGTTGATCGTGTCTGTGTAGCGGCAATTGCCTCCGTCGACCACGATATCGCCTGCCTCAAGGAGTGGATACACCTGGGAAAGCATGTCGTCGACCGCGTCTTCGGGCACCATAATCCAGACTGCTCGCGGGGGCTGAAGTGCGGCTGCAAGCTCTTCCAGCGTCTCGGCCCATTCGGCGCCCGTAGCCAGCAGCTCGTCTTTCTTGGACTTGCTGCGGTTCCACGCGATCACATTGTGGCCGCCCTGTTGGATGCGCGCCACCATGTTCATTCCCATTCGTCCGAGGCCGCAGAAGCCGATTTCCATCGCTAATCCCTCCGGGTTGCGCTGACGGCGCAGCCTTGCTGTTTTCAGGTGCGCTACAATGATACCACAGGCCGCAGATGACGTGGAAAAAAGCATGGAAAAGCCGGCGTCCGCGGGATAGAATTGTGCCTCGCTGCTCATGCAAAACACGATTCGGAGGACATGGCATGTCTGTCAGGATGGGCTTCATCGGGACCGGCGGGATCGCGCAAGGACACATGGACCGCATTTCGGCCATCGAGGGCGTTGAGTTGGCTGCGTTCTGTGACGTACAGATAGACCGAGCGAAGGCTGCGGCGGAAAAGTTTGGGGGCGCCGCCTACGACAGCTTTGAGAAGATGCTCGATAGCGAAGACCTCACGGCCGTTTTCGTGGGCACTCCTCCCTTCGCCCACGGCGATATCGAGTTGGCCTGCTGCGAGAAAGGCCTGCATATGCTCATCGAGAAGCCTATCGCGCTGAATTGCGATATGGCTCGTCCGATACTCAAAGCCGTCGAGGACAGCGGCATCATCACTGTGGTAGCCTACAAGTACCGCTGGGACGACCATGTCATCAAAGCGCGCGAGATGCTGAAGGGGCGGAAGATTGGCCTGGTCTTCGGCAACTTCTGGGGCGGTCTGCCGGGGGTTCCCTGGTGGCGGGTTCAGGCCCAGTCCGGCGGGCAGATGGTTGAGCAGACCACCCACATCGTGGACATGGCCCGGTATCTCGCCGGTGACGTGGTGAAGGTGCAGGCTTTCGATACTCATCAGGTGATGCATGAGAAGGTGGAAAACTGCGACGTTGCTGACGCTGCCACCGCCAACCTCGTGTTCGAGAATGGCGCCGTTGGAAACATCAGTAACACCTGCATGCTCGAGGGCTGGGGACAGAGCTCGTGCCGCGTGATGGCCGAGGCATTCACGCTCAACATCCTGTGGGGCACGCTCACCTGGAACTCCCCGGAGGACAGTGGCGAGTACCAGATGCAGCAGGACGGCTATACCGGTGAGGACGTGGCCTTCATCAATGCGGTAAAAACCGGAGATCGCAGCGGAATCTATTCGGACTACGCGGATGCCTACAAGACACTCGCAGTCACCGACGCTGTGAACAAGTCCGCGGCGGCCGGCGGCACGGTCATTGACGTTGCGGACGTGATGTAAACCACCATACGACACCGGCAACGCAAACGGGCCGGGAGCAGCGAAGCCCCGGCCCGTCGGTACCTTTGAGAAAGAGGGGAGACTACCAGCCCGGCGGGTAGCTTGTGCGGTTCATCCAGGGCAGATAACTGACCACCAGGGCCTGTGGCGCATGGGCTCGTGAACTCTTCTCCCACTTGGCATGGCCGTCGGCGAAAGCGATATTGATACCGTCATTGTGGATGGTTGACACGCCGGTGTCGCAACCAGTCTTGTCGTTGGCAGGGCGCCAGTAGTTGGTGCCCACGGTATCGCCCCACATGTAGAGTTCAGCCGGCTTCTGAATTTTCGCCAGCTCGAGAGCGCCGTCGCGCGCGAAGCCGCATCCCAGCGCATAGCCTGCACGCGGCAATGCAGCCAGCGCCTCGGCCGAGCAATTCCCGCAGAAGCCGGGGGGAGTCTTGTTACTGGGGCAGAGGAAAACCTGTTGGTTCTTCACGTAGGGGAGGATCGCGTGTTGGGCCAGGCCGCCGGTTCGAGCTGATGCGTTGCAGTTGGCACCGCACCGCACCGCACAGAACGTCTCGTCATAGTCTTGGGCATACGCAATTGTCGCAAGGCCGATTTGCTTCAGGTTGCTGAGACACGACGCTTGCCTGGCCTTCTCACGAGCCCTCGCGAAAACGGGGAAGAGGATGGCAGCGAGGATCGCGATGATGGCAATGACGACCAGCAACTCAATCAGGGTGAAACCTTTCCTCAACGTCGTCACCTCCAAATGGCGCGAGTTGTTACAGCACCAAAATGTTAGCATCTTGAGAAGCTAAGGTCAAACCAGTTCTGATCTTGTCGAGATCTCTTGGAGAGGTACTGTGAAGATGGCCCTGCCAGACGACGTACGATGCGCCTTCGCACCCGTGCTCACCTGGACTGCGCCAACCGCAGGCGCGAGAGAATATGCAGCCCGCGTGACCGCCCTGGTCGAGGCCCACGGCGGCACAATTTCCCTGATGGTGTCGGCCCAGGTCGCAATCGCGAGCGCCGACCTCCTGCACCGTCTGTCCGAGCAAGGGCACGAGATCGATCTGTCCATCGACTCGCCTTTGCCGTTGGGTGAGATGAGCCCATTCGAACTCGAAGGAGAGCTGGACCGTGCCGCGGCGGCCTTCACCGACGCCGGGCTTGCAGCCTTCGTTGGGCTTCGACCTGCGGTCATGCAGCGCATCGGCATCCAAAAACACGAGGAAATCCAGACAGTCCTGCAGGGGCACGGGTTACGATTCGTGAGCACGGATTACTCCACAAAGCTGCCCGATAACCCCGCGAGTCCTGGTTTTGCAGACAAGAACGCGGCTATGCTTATCAAGCATTCACAGCCGCGTAGATACCCGTCCGGTCTGATGGAGGTGCCCGCCGCAGGGTATTCGGCCCGGGACTTTCTGGAAGTTCAGCAGCGTCCCGTGGATGCCTGGGGCGAGCACCTGAAGGCCTGCGTGGACTTCGCTTACGACCTTGGAGGGCTCATGGTCGCGCCTTGCCTGGACTTGGGCGTACTTGCGGAGAGAGACCCTGATTGCCTCGGCATCCGCGCTGTCCTGCAGCACGCCGCGGGCAAGCGCCTGGGCAAGGTCCTCATCTGCGGGCTGCGCGAGATCGCTCGGGCGCACGGGGCGTAGCCGCCGACGTACCCGTTGCCTTGCGAACACTCGCCTGCATTGCTACAATCCTCTTGTTGGCCGTCTTCACAGCGGGCGACGTCTCTTGGCCTGTCCCGCTCGATCCTGCGGAGTGATCCTATGGCCCTAACCCCCGTCATCGGCGTCGAAGTGCACGTCGAGCTCCTCACCGATTCCAAGATGTTCTGCGGCTGCCGCAACGAGTTCGGCGGCGAAGCTAACAGCCGCTGTTGCCCGGTTTGCATCGGCCTCCCGGGCTCCCTTCCGGTCGCCAACCGCGAAGCCGTCAGGCTCACAATCCTCGCGGGCCTCGCGCTCAACTGCAAGGTCCTGGATCTTGCCCGGTTCTACCGCAAGAATTACTTCTATCCGGACCTGTGCAAGAACTACCAGATCAGCCAGTATGATGAGCCCCTGACCTACGACGGCGAGATCCATCTCAATGTGGAGGGAGAGGCGGTCACCATCGGCATCGCCCGCGCCCATCTGGAAGAGGACACGGGCAAGAACCTGCACCTGCCCGACGGAAAGACCCTTGTGGACTACAACCGCTGCGGCGTGCCGCTTATGGAAGTGGTCACCAAGCCGGACTTCCGTTCCGCGGAACAGGTCCGCGAGTATCTGCTCCAATTGCGCCGACTCCTGCGCTATCTCGGCGTCTCGACGGCGAACATGGAAGAAGGCGCCATGCGCGCCGAGGCAAATGTCAATTTCATTGACTTTGAGACCGGACAGAAGACGCCCGTCATTGAGATCAAGAACATAGGCTCAATCACCAACTGCTACAACGCCATCCGGTATGAGATTGAGCGGCAGCGAAAGGAGCTTGCCGACGGCACTCTGCCGCCGCATCGCGAGACCCGGCGCTGGGACGAGACGCGCAATATCACTTCACCCATGCGCCAGAAGGAATCCGCGGACGACTACATGTACTTCCCGGAGCCCGACCTGGTTCCCATGGCGCCGCCAGTCGAATGGGTCGAAGAGATCCGGGCGTCCATGCCCGAGCTGCCCTGGGACCGGGAGCGCCGGTTCGTCGAGGTCCTCGGTCTGCCCCAGTACGACGCCGGGGTGCTCTGCGAGACCCGGGCCATCGCCGACTATTTCGAAGCGGTCGCCGGGGCCTGTTCCGACGCAAAACTCGCGAGCAACTGGGTCATGGGCAACATCATGGCGACTCTGAATGAGCGGGGCATCGGCATCGAGGACTTCCCGATCCCCGCAGGACATATCGGCGCGCTCATCGGCGCCGTCTGCGACGGAACGATCTCCAACAGCATCGCCAAGGATGTCTACGCGAAGATGCTGGACACCGGCGACGACCCGGCGACAATCATCGAGCGCGAGGGCCTGCGGCAGATTAGCGACACGGGCGAGCTTGAGGCCATTATTCAGGCGGGCATCGAGGCCAATCCCCGCGCGGTGGAGGACTTCCGGGCCGGCAAGGGTAAGGCCCTGGGGGCGATCGTGGGCTTCGTCATGCGCGAGACCAAGGGCCAGGCCAACCCGCAGCTCGTGAACGACCTGCTGCTCAAGGCGCTGGGGGAGTAGGGGAAAAAGCTGGCTTGCTCGAGATAGCCGAGGGGGGACGACCATGTCGGAACCGAGCCGCGAGTTGCTGATTGCGTGTTCGCTGACCACCGGCTCTGAGAGGGAGAGGTTTGGAGGCGCGATCGAGATCGACCTGGCCGTCAAACAGGCGGCCGTCGACAGACTGCTGCTAGCAGAAGAGTTCCTCGCGTCCGCGGGAGAGATGCTCTCCTCGGGCCGACGCGATGTTGATTACCGCAATAGCATTTCGCGCGCCTATTACGCTTGTCACCACGCCATCAGAGCTCTGTCGCTGCACAAAGATCGCCAGGACAGGTACGGGCACGATGCGGCCATCGAGTACCTCGCAGAAGTCGCGAAGAGCAAGTCGCGGCTGCGAGCCAGGGTCGGCGAGGCCCAGAGCGTCATGAACGAGCTTACAGGGCTGATGGATGCGCGGCACTTGGCCGACTACCACCCTTACGGCACTGATAAGCCACGCAAGAAGCCGTGTGATTTCGCGGCGGAGGCAAGCTCGGCCATTGCGACGGCCCGGAAGGTCGTCGGCGCCATCAAAGCGTACATCGCGGAGGAGGACAGTTGAGCCATGGCGCTTCCCATCCCGACCAATCCCATGCAGATGATGCCTGCGTACGTTGAGGCGATAAGATCCCATGTCGAACGAGAGCTAGCCAAGCGTTTTGGTCAGGGAAACGTGCTCCACGGGGTGCATGTCAGCGCCGATCAGCGTGACTCCTACGTGTTGGTGACGGTGTATGGAGTGCCGTCTGTCCTGTCTGTGGGCGGCGATGCTCCCGACCCCGACCTTCTCGAGAAGCGCACCGCGGAACTGCGCGCACTGCTCCAGAAGATCCTGGACAGCGGTGCCGCATACGAGTTGACCGAGCGCCTCAGGGAAGAAGGGCACAGGGTCCTTATCCATATCGACGCCGAAGTGTAGGGCCGGAGTGCCAACCCGCAGCTCGTGAACGACCTGCTGCTCAAGGCGCTGGGGGAGTAGGGGAGAGACGTGACCGCCCTTCGAACCGCTGAACGGTGAAGGCTCTAGTCGAACCGAACGACACGGAGATGCCCACTGATGACCAGCCCTCTTGATGTCGCCGCTCTGCCCGTTGCGCTCAAAGCGGATGTCGTGGTCTGCGGATCGGGCCCCGGTGGTTTCGCCGCAGCGGTCGCTGCCGCCGAATCCGGCGCGGATACTCTCCTGATCGAACACTACGGGTTCCTTGGCGGGATGATGACCGCCGGCCTCGTGAACCCCTTCATGAACTACCACGCGGGCGGCGAGCGGATCAATGCCGGTTTGTTCCAGCGGTTCACCGACACAATGACCGAGCGCGGAGCCTACGGCCTGCACCCTCACGGCAAGACCGCCTTCGACCCGGAAGTGGCGAAGCTGGTGCTGGATGAGATGGTCCTCGCTGCCGGCGTGCGCCTGCGCCTGCACAGCACGGTCTGCGGCGCGCTGGTGGAAGACGGTGTGGTGCAGCGCGTGGCGATCTGCGGAAAGTCGGGCATTGAAGCGGTCGAAGGCGGGCTCTTCGTGGATGCCACCGGCGATGCCGATCTGTCCTGGTACGCCGGGGCGACCATCGAGAAGGGGCGCCCCGAGGACGGTTTCGCCCAGCCGATGACCACGAAGTTCCGCATGGCTGGGGTGGACGAGTCACGAATGCCTGACCGTGCCGCCATCAACGAACTCTACGTGGCCGCCAAGAACGCGGGGGAAATCGACAATCCCCGCGAGAACTGTCTGTGGTTCTTCACCACTCGGTCCGGCGAAATCCACTTCAACACTACGCGCGTCGTCAAGCACGACTCCACCAATGCCGCGGACTTGACTGCAGCCGAGATTGAGGGCAGGCGGCAGGTGGGACAGATGGTGTCCTGGCTGCGTGCGAAGGTGCCGGGCTTTGAGAACGCCTGGCTATCCACCGTGGCCACCCAGATCGGCATTCGCGAGTCACGCCGCGTCATGGGTGACTACGTGCTCACGGAAGACGACGTCTTGCAGGCGCGGAAGTTCGAGGACGGCATTGCCCGTGGATCGTACCCGGTGGACATCCACAATCCAGCCGGAACCGGCACTGTCATCAAGCATCTGCCACCGGGCGAAGCGTACGACATTCCTTACCGCTGCCTGTGTCCCCTGGGCTTCAGCAATATGCTCGTCGCGGGCAGGCCGATTTCCTCCGACCATGCCGCCCACTCATCACACCGCGTCATGCCCATCGCCTTCTGCAACGGTGAAGCAGCCGGTGTGGCCGCAGGTCTCGCCGTGCGCGACAGAGCGGATATCCGAGGTATCAGTGTCGACGAATTGCGCCAGACCCTCGCGAACCGGGGCGCGAGCGTTCACGGGCTCTCTTGAGCCGTGCCGCTACTCGGAACAGGGAGGTGCGCAATGGAGCGGAAAGCATTGCCGCTGGTTATGTGCTTTGTGCTGGCTATCTGTGGCTGCCCTCCGGATGTGCCGCAGACGGAGGGTCGAACCGTGGGAGCGCCCGGGGTGCCTGCCGGGCCTACGGCCTCTTCCCAGCCCGATGGTGACGAGACCGTCTACCAGCTTGATGCCGTCGATTCGGCCGGTGATCTGCCCCCTTGCACCGCCGAGGATTTCGGCACGGAGGGGACCACTGCGGTCTTCACGAAATACGCGGACCTTGACGGCGATGGAGTCCTGGACGCGATCATGGGCTACCGGGCTTCCCAGACCGACGAACTGGACGAGCCGGTCTCCCCGGCATTCGTTGAGCTGGCTCGCTGGACCGGGCAGGAATGGGAGGAGTGGTTCGGCATCCCTGCCCCTGGGGGCGAGACAATGCTCGATGCCGACAGCCTGGTGGTTGCCGGAGATATGAACGACGACGGGATTCCCGAACTCGGCATTCAGTTCTACGGTTTTGGTGTGTCCAGCCGGCCGGAGACCCTCTATTTGTGGCAGGTTGTCGATGATGGGCTCGAACCCGGGATCGAGGGGGAAGCCCTGGACACCACCAGCGATGCGGGCATGCTCATCCAGGATGTCGTTGACTACTATCCCGGCGTCGAACTGGTCCTGGCCGAACCGATCATGGGCAACGAGGCACACGCGGCGCCGCACAAGTACTCGATCCGCTTGTTCGGGTCGGAGGACGGGATCTACCGGCAGCTGCAGGAGTTCAGGGCGGATGGGCTCTTCGGCAGCCCCTTCGACGCCATTCAGCACCACATCGATGACCTGAGTTCGGGCCGCTGACAGACGCCGGGAATGGCGCAAATACTCGAGGTGACGCGATGGACTTGCAGAAACTGGTAGCGCATGCTGTGACGATCGAGACTATCGTTGAGAAGCCCGGCTGGCGGCTGGACGAGACCATCGACGAGTTGGTGGCGTCAGGAGACTGGGACCTTGCCGGGCGTCTTCTCGTATCGGCCAGCGAAATCCCGGCGCGGCAGCTCGCGAAGAAACTGCTGGATGCGCGCGCCTTCGAGCCCCTTGTGGTCGCCGCTTGTCTGCGCAGGCAGCCGCGCAGGCCGGGCGAAGGAGCCTCGGGCGGCGGTGGTGTGGTGGCCAGCCGTGTGTTCCGAGACATCGATGCCGACAACGACGCCGCAGGTATTCCTGACTATATCCGAACCGATATTGAGGAAATGGCCAAGAGCGCAGCGGCCACGCGCGCCACGGCCCTGTCCAAGGATGCGGCCGTGGACCGCGACCCGATCCGCCAGTACATCATCGAGCAGTTGGCACCCCTCATGGCCACCAATGAAGAAGCCATGAATGCAGTGGTTGTCATCGCCCGGGCCTCTGCATGGGAGGAGACCCGGCGCACTGCGGCGCTCAAGGTGGCCAATGATGAAATATCCGTGACGCGTCTGTGCCGACAGCTGCGCACCGATGACATCCTGGACGTCGCCCGTATGGCGCTGCTCGAGGCCGTCTCAGTGACTTTCGCGAAGGAGATGGGAAAGTTCTTCAAGGGATTCTCGGATCAGCGCGACATCAAGGCGCTGGAGTTCATCGCGAAGCATCACCCGGCAGAGCAGTACAGGGACACAGCGAATCAGTGGGTGGAAGCGCTGAAGAAGCAGGGCGCCAGCGGGGAATCATAGCAGGCACCCGGCCAAGGCCCAGCTCGGGTCTGTGCCGGGGGCGGTGTGGTGTACGACTGAGGGAGCCCGGGCGCAATGCTCCGGGCTCCCTCACGCGTTATCAGTGGTCGTCGATGGCCACATCGAACACGACCTCGTTGACGCCCTTCAAGAGCAGGAGCGCGTTCTCCAGCTTCCGCAGTTCGTCGCGGATGTCCACGTTACGTCCCGCGCCGCCCTGCAGGGGCCTGACGCGTCCTTTGAAGGTCGCCACCTTGTTGAGGACAGTGACAGTCATGAGGTTCGCGTCGATGGGGTGTTTGGCAACTTCCCGCTCAACCATTCGTCTCGTCGCCTTGTCTTCGAGAGGCACGTGATTCACCTCGGCTGCGGGTGGTGGGCATTCACCTGGCCAGCGTTTGCCCACCTATGTGCGTCAGCGGAACGCTGCCGCAACGCGGCAGGCGTGCCGTCATCCCCGTCCATACTATACCCCGATATTCAGCCGCTCGGCCATGTTCCAAGGCAGGCCAGCCTGCTCCATCTTCTCCTGGGCTGCGCGGATGTTGTAGGGGACGCGACACAATATGATCTCATGTGTCACGTCGTCCCAGATTGCGTATCCCGCCTGTGAGTTGCCATCTCGTGGCTGCCCCACAGCACCCGGGTTGACCATGTACTTCGCCCCGTCTTCAAGCCTGAGTGTGGCGCCATCCGGGGCTGCGAATTGGTCCGGCCGCTCCTGCCCGGCACGGGATGAAAACCATTCGGCGTAGTGGGTGTGACCGAAGAAACACAGCTGCTGTGTCATGACACGCAGCGATGCGGCGGCTTCGAATGGAGTCGTCGTGTAGTAGTCCGCATCGAATAGGGAGCCGTGACACAGGTGGGCCCCCGGAATGTCCACAAAGGGCTTCAGGGATCCGAGAAAGTCCCGATTCACATCGGTCAATTGGTCGCGGGTCCACAGGATGCACGCCCTGGCCGCCGGGGTGAACCACCGCTCTCCGCCAGGCTGAACGGCGGCGTAGTCGTGGTTGCCGCGGACGATTGAGGGTTCGAGCGCGCGCACGATATCGCAGCACTCGTTGGGTGAAGCGCCGTACCCGACCAGATCGCCAAGGCAGATGTAGTGGTCAATCCCCTCCCGGTTCAGGCGCGCGAGAACCGATTCCAGGGCGGGTAGATTGCTGTGAATGTCAGAGATTATTGCGTGTCTCACGGAACTCCAGAGGACCCCGCTGGTATCACTCGCCGCCCGACAATGGACGGCTGCCTGATTTGCTTCACCAACCAATCATTCGACGGACGGCTGCTATTCCCCTGCCTTCGGTGTCTGATTGGGTTCTCTCAGCCCCTCTGTCCTGAGGAAGACGGGACAGTCATTGCAGGACTTGCCTCCGAGCCGGCAGGTGAGGCGGGCGATCTGCCAGCAAGGGAGACGCCGGTCCGTCGCTGCCTGACAGCTGATGCGCACTTCCTCCGGGCAATCCTTGAGCTCCCAGCAGGGCGCGAAGTCGAGAAGTTTGATGATCGCGTCAATGCTGTAGCCGTGCTCATGGATCAGACTGCGCACGCAGTTCAGCCAACGTACATCAGCGGCGGTATAGCGCCTTTGGCCCCTGACGCGTTCGGGAAGGACAAGTCCGCGCTCTTCATACAGGCGTAGCGTGCGCGGGTGCACGCCCAGCAGCCTCGCCACCGCGCCGATGCGCATGTAGGTTTCCTGTTCACCCCCTGGGGTGTGACCCATGAGCGGCTAACCTCGTGGTCCTGCTGATCACCGGGGAGCACATCCCGGAGAAGACACAAATGGCGTCTGTGTCCGAACTGTATCGATGGTAGCAGGTTGAGGGCGGCTGCGTCAACGCTTGGGGGGCGTCTGTTCGAAGTCCCAGCGCTTCAGTACCGTACCCGCTTCGTCAGCAATCTCGACCCAGTCCAGCTCCAGGTTTCCCGGCGCGGTGCAGGGATCAATCCGGATCTTTCGCAGGGCTCCGGTTGTCGTGAAAGGCACCTCGTACTCGTGCCAGTCACCGTCATGGACGGGGTGAAAATCCAGGCGTACGGCGGGCCCGAATTCCGGTGTCTTCGCGTCCGCATAGAAGAACTGCCCGAGGCCACTACTGTCTGACTTCAGGCGGAAGCGCGCCTTCAGAGTGCCTTGCGCAGGCGGCACGTCTTCGCACATCACAAAGGGGTCGCCGCCGATGGACTTCATCCCCAGTGTGCCCGCACCCGCGAAGATTACGGTCTGCCCTGACGGACGCCAACCGTCCAGCGCGCGTATGGCCCTGGGGTCATACGCCGGGTTGGGCACGGGGACGATGGCGCCAGTGTCCGTCAGGAACTGGTCGATGAGCGCATTGAGCTCACGGACCTTATCCGGCATCTCTGCAGCAAGGTTCCGCGTCTCGCCCATATCCTCGCGCACATTGTAGAGCTCAAGCTCGTTGGGGAACTCCTCGCTGGTATCGTAGAACCGCATCAGCTTGTAGTCGCCCTTGCGCACCCAGGTACACGGCTGGGAGAGCATGCCGGTTTTCGGCGCTACCAGGTGCGGATAGTGACAGAAGATGGCTTCCCGGTCCAGGGTCCGGGAGCCGCGCAGGAGTGAGGCGATGCTGACGCCGTCGAGTATCTGGTCCTCACGTAGCTGGAGGCCGAGCATTTCCGCCAGGGTGGGGTAGAAGTCCACGCTGGAGACGACCTCGCTGCATACGGAACCGGGGCGCGTAACTCCGGGCCAGGAGACGAACATCGGAACGCGCACACCGCCCTCATACGGAGATCCTTTCCCCAGGCGCAGGGGCGCGTTGTCTGTGGGCGGGATCTGTTCACCGCCAACCCGGTCGTACTCGTTGCCGCCGTTGTCCGAAAAGAAGATGATGATGGTGTCATCGAAGAGGTCCAGTTCATCGAGCTTGTCCAGCAGTCGCCCGATGCTGTCGTCCATGCTCTTGATCATCGCGGCCATGACCGGATTGCCCTGCTCCGCGCGGGGGTCTATGCGGCCGCGGTACGACTCGATAAGCTCTTCCTTGGCTTGGTATGGGGCATGGACCGAGTAGTGCCACAGGCACATGAAGAATGGTTCGGATTTGTGCTGCTCGATGTAGCCGATGGCCTCGTCGGTCAGACGATCGGTGATATACTCCCCCGGTGGACCGTCGGGCAGAGGCTTGATGCGGTATGGGGAAAAGTAACTGGGTGGCCCCGGGTACCCGCCGCCGCCGATGTTCACCTCGAAGCCCTGCCTGTCCGGCCAGAAGTTCTCCGACTGGCCCAGGTGCCACTTGCCGATGAACGCGGTGCGGTAACCGATGTCGCGAAAGGCCTCGCCGAGCGTGTATTCGTTCAGCGGCAAGTGGCGCCGGCTTTCGGGCATAAGCACTCTCTGCCAGGGCGGGCCCTGTGCGGGCATGATCGGGTGATCGTCGGCCAGCGGCGGAAGATGCCCGGCAGGAAGCGTAATCCCTAGCCGCGCTGGGTACTTCCCCGTCAGAATGCTGGCGCGCGTGGGTGAACACAGGGGGCTGGCGGCGTAAGCATCGGTGAACCGAACGCTGCGGGCGGCAAGGCGTTCGATGCCGGGCGTCTCGTAATAGCGGCCGCCGTAGGGTGTGGTGTCCATGTACCCGAGGTCATCGATGAGAATGAAAATGACATTGGGGCGCCTGCGGGGTTCCTGGGCAGATCCCTGACCGACAGTGAGCAGCGCTGTTGCTCCCAGGCCGATGGCCCCCAAGAAGCGGCGGCGGTCACAGGTGGCCATTGCCTTCTCCTCCCGTTTATTCGCACACTACATCGCCCGGTGAAATTTCCCTTCCTCGCGGGTCTGGACCTTCACAGCCTCGAGGCGGCCGTGGAGGTCGCGCCCAGCTGTACGTGGAAACAGAGAATCAAAGCCGCGAATACTGAAAGGCAGGTTAGCCCATGCGAGTGCTGTTTCTCGACATCGACACGCTTCGCCCCGACCATCTCGGCTGCTACGGATATAACCGCGAGACCAGCCCGAATATCGACTGGATCGCCGGCCAGGGCACACGCTTCGAGAATTACTACTGTTCGGATGCCCCGTGCCTGCCCTCTCGCGGGGCTCTGGTGACAGGACAGTTCGGCATCCGATCGGGCATCGTTGGCCATGGTGGAACTGCTGCCGACATGCGCCTCGAAGGCCGCGACCGCGGTTTTCGCAGCGCTTTTGCGAGTACCAGCCTCTGGCAGTGCTTCCGCAACCAGGGACTGCGCACCGTATCGATCTCGCCCTTCGCTGAGCGTCATTCAGCCTGGTGGTTCAATGCTGGGTTCCTGGAGATGGTGAACACCGGCAAGGGCGGCATGGAGTCAGCGGAGGAGATTACGCCTTTCGTCCTGGACTGGATGGACCGCAACGCGGCAAGCGACAACTGGATGCTGCATGTAAACTACTGGGACCCGCACACACCGTACCGGGCTCCCGAGCAGTTTGGCAATCCGTTCTCTGAGGATCCCCTGCCCTCTTGGCTCACAGAAGAACTGCTCCAGGAGCATCGTGCTCAACCGGGGGGGCACAGTGCGCGCGAGGTGAACATGTGGGACGATCGCACCCCATCCCAATACCCACGGCACATGGGGGAGATCGCGTCAATGCGCGACTGGCGCCGCATGATAGACGGCTATGACTGCGGGATTCGCTACGTAGACGGCCACGTTGGTCAACTGCTAAGCCGCCTGGATGATCTCGGGGTGCTTGAGGAAACCGCTATCATTGTCACGTCAGATCACGGCGAGAACCTGGGCGAACTCAACTGTTACGGCGAACACGGTACCTCGGACCAGATCACCCACCGCATCCCCATGATCGTGCGCTGGCCCGGCTGCAGAGCCGGGCATGTTGACCGCGGCCTGCACTACAACCTGGACCTGGCGCCAACCCTGGCCGACCTGTACGGATCCCAGGCGCCTGCAGGCTGGCAGGGCGCAAGCTACGCCGCTGCACTGCGCGACGGCATCGACTGCGGACGGGATCACCTGGTGCTGAGCCAATGTTGCCACGGCGCCATGCGCAGCGTCCGGTTCGGCCCATGGATCTACATCCGTGTCATTCATGACTTCATGCACTTGTACCCGCGGGAGATGCTGTTCAACATCGAGGATGACCCGCACGAGGTCAACGATCTCGCGCAGAAGCGGCCTGACGTCTGCGATCAGGCCGCGCGCATCATGCTCAACTGGCATGAGGACATGATGATGCAGATGCCTGATGCCATCGACCCGCTCTGGACCGTGATGCGCGAGGGTGGGCCGCTGCACTCGCGGGGCCACCTCGATGCTTACTGTGAGCGCCTCGCGGCCACCGGCCGCGGGCAGCATGTGGCGGAACTCAGACGCAGGCACCCCGGTGGCTGATTGGACTGGAGGGCTGAGATTTGAAGACCACGCTCCTGGTGGTTGCGCTGCTTAGTTTGGCACCGTCCGCGTGTCTGTCCCAGGGCGAACTGACGTTCAGGGGCATTGGACTTGCGAGCGGGTTCGTTGTGCGCACGGCGGGGGGCCCGGATCAGACCGTGTCCTTCAGCAAGGGCACCCCCGAGCGCCGCATGCTCGCGCTTGCGTTCCAGGTGCAGAGCCATCCGGAGCCTGTGAAGGCATTCGAAGCGCAGTGCCGTCTCAGCGCTGACGCGGGACTGACCTGCCGATGGGCACTCGTGTTCTTCGGGGAAGATGGGGGTGAATGGGTGAAGATCGGGTCAGACGCGGTGGCGGATGGCGCCCTGCAGCCTGTTCGGATTTCCGTCGCGGCACCGAGGCGCGTCGAGTACGCGCTGGCAGGAGGCGATACGCTGGACTGGGCGGGGGTCAGAAAGCTCTGGTTCGGGCTGGTCGTTGACGGCATGGGCGAAGGGACGCTCGAAGTGGCGAACCCACACCTGACCAGCGAGCCCGCTCGGCCAACAGAACCGGTCAAGATCGGGCTATCACCTGGAGACTGGACCCAGCACAAGGACGCCGCTGCCCAGGGCTCGCTGGGAGTGGGGGAGGGGCCCGCGGGAAGCACGCTGCGCATCGACTTCACCTTCCCTGGCGGGCGCCACATGTTCTGTACCAACAGCCGCGCCCTTCCTCCTGAGGACCTGGAAGGTTACGGCGAACTTCGCATGACCTACCGGGCCGCGCTGCCGTTGGGGCTTTCGGGGCTCCTGGTCCTGCTCTCAACCGTGGACGGGACTTGCTACCGCGCGGACCCAATGCCCGCTCCGGCGGCCGACTGGACCACGCTCGAACTCCCACTGAAGCGTTTTGTGCGTGCCGAATGGACCCCGCGCGGTGCCGAGAGCCTGAACCTGGCCGAAGCGGTGACGATCTGGGTGGGAACGCATGGAACCCCGAGCGGCGACGGCGGCCCGGGGTTCATTGAACTTGCGGAGCTGGCGTTGGTGCCCTAACGCAAGCGCCGCCAACGCCCATGCAGACGTGCTATTCCTACTCTACTTGCCCGGAGCGGATCTTGTACGCCGCGAAGTTGATTCGCGTGGCCGCGCTGGTCAGCTCCGGGTACGGCGTGTCGGTGCCGCTGACCATCCCGATGTTGTAGTTCTCTCCGTCGAACCGCCCCGTCAGCGATTGGTCTGCATAGATGAACCAGTGCGCGCCCACACACCAGGGCTGCTCAAGCGCGGTGCGGATGTATTCCGAATACTGCTCGCCGCGCTCCTCCTGGCTGGCCACCGGTCCGAGCCCAGTGTGGAACATGCCCCGGTCCAGCGCACCGAAGTGGAACTCCCCGATGACCACGGGCTTGCCCAGCTGCTCGATCTGCCTGCTCCGGGAGATGATTGACGGCGCCCGACCGTAAATATTGTAGGAAACCACGTCGCAGTAATCCTTCGCGACCATTACCACGTCATCGGGTGCGATGGCAAATCGTGGTCCGAGGTAGAGCTGGTGCGGCATGTGTCGCTTCATCAGATCGCGGACAACCGTGAAGTACCGTGTTGCGAAATCGCGTAACAGGTAAGCCAGGTCTTGCTTCAGTGCGTCCGTGACAGGGATCTTGATCTCGACCGGTTCTGCCTCAAATTGCTCCCACGAACCAATCTCCATTTTCCAGGCCGCGTTGAGCGCGTCGATGGTTGCGTACTTCTCCCGAAGCAGCGCGGTGAACCGCTGTTTGACCTGCCAGTCGCCTCTCAGCGCCAGGGCATTGATGGCGAGCTGGAACTGCCCTGTCTCCCCCCACGCGCCCCAGGAAAGCTCATTGTCCACGAAATACCCGATGCAGTACGGGTCCTGCGCCCAGAGCTCCGCCGTTTTCTCAATCGCTCCGGCTACGGCCTCGGCCCACTGGTCAGTGTAGACGTCAGGGATGTCTTTCCAGCCTCCGGGGAACTGTCGGTTGGCTCCATAGTGGATCGGTACAGTGAAGGGCAGGCGCAGCTTGGCGTAAGCCCGATTGTCCGACCAGTTTGCCACCGTGTTGAACCCCCAGGCGAGCATTCGCTTGCGGGTCATATCCAGCCAGGGCTCCAACCAGTCTGGACCGTACTTACGATAGAGGTTCATCCCGTAGAAGTTCGCCCAACCCTTGTCTCGGCCGCCGAAGGCATAGAGTGGATCATCCTTATCGGGCAACCAGGTGAACATGAACTCGCGGTTCTTGATGGGCCCATTGTTGTCGGGGCGCACGCAATCGAGCCCCACAGACCAGAAGAGGCTGCCGTCGGGGGTGACCAGCCACCACTTTCCGTCGACTTGTTCGACGCGGAACCACCCGGTAGCCTCCAGCTTCGGACCGTCTGCCCAGCCACCCCACTTGTCCCGATCGGGCGGCAGTGGCGCCTCGGCCAGAGCTCGGGCCTCCTCTTCGCGCCGGTCCGTCAGGTCCTTCTCGTCATACACTTTCCCGGGCCAGTCCGCTCCGACGTACTGGCCGAAGCGATCGACGATTCCTTCGAGTGATGAGCCCTTGTTCAGGCGCACATTATCGATATAGACAGTCCGGGCCTCAGTGGGGCGTGCCAGGAAGAACTGGAATGCAATGATATTGCCCAGGTCCAGTTCCCGAGACCCGAGGTCCCCATTCACGTCCCCCAGTTTCGAAGGCGGCCCGCCACGCATGCCGATGTCTCCCATCTGGATAGCAAGAGCAACAGTAACGGGCTTGCCCGGGGGCAGATCAACGCCCACCTGCCTGCAGTGGACCGCGCCATTGGCCTGGGGCGAATCGTCGATCCGTACATTGATCCGCAGTGGAGTGGCGTCCGGGTTGTAGGCGTCGAAAAGGAAAGCGCCATACCCGCGCCAGTCGGTCAACTCATAGGCCCGCGGCGCGGCGAAAAAGACGTTGGGCCAGTCGGTAACTCGGAAGTCAATTCTCAGCGCCTTACCCCCCTCGGTGGCGTGTTCCGGCACCAGCGCGACCTGGGTGTTGTTGGCACGGAGATTCGTGGTGCAATCGGGGTCCTCGAAGCTGTGCAGAAGGACGGTCTCAGCCGAGGAGGGGAGGCATATCAGCGCAACGAGAGGCAGCAGAAAAACGGAGAAGATCACGAGACCACCTCTTCTGTGTCTGTGGCCGGCGATGCGGAAAACAACAGACTCTGCACTCAGTCGCCCGTGGGCCCATCATCCGCGACGGCGGTACCCACCATGATCCGCTCCGGCACCGCTTCCTTGATAATCGTCTCGTCCACTTTGACCCGCTTGACTTCCTTGCCATTGTGGTACGTGACCTTCTCAGTGATCCTGCGGATCCCCGGAGAACCGGTGTTCGGGATATTGCGGGTCTCGCCCTTGGGAAGTGTGTTTGTCTCGATCCTCTGTGGCGGCTTGCGGTACTCTTCCTCGTGTTTCTCTTCTTTGATTGTCACTACTGTGAGGGGTGGGCTGGGCACCGAGACTGTCAGGCTCACGCCAACTTGCAGTGGGTCCTTGACCTTCGGGTTCATGGCGCG
The DNA here is from genome assembly GCA_013314775.1 of Armatimonadota bacterium. Classification (NCBI taxonomy): domain Bacteria; kingdom Bacillati; phylum Armatimonadota; species Armatimonadota bacterium. Next base: position 149,035 of record JABUFB010000008.1, read on the forward strand.
AAGCTCTTTGATGGTCATCTTGTAGATGTCCGAGATGCGCCGCCATGAATCGCCGCGCCGCACCACGTATCGCTCGATCCCCTCGCCGGGGGTCTTCAGCTTCTCTACGGCGGCGTGGATGTCGGTCAGGATTTCTTTGGGTTGGGCTTTCGTATCGGCGATCTTCACGCCCTCGGGCAGAATGCTGGCTTCGATGAGCTTTCCAGGGCCCTCGGAGAACTCCTTCTTCAGCATGGTGAGGGCCATGTCGGCCAGCTCCTTGTCAGCGAGGACGACCAGCTCCTTGCCTTTGAGGGTGATCGCCGCGGCTGCGACCTTCACCGTTAGTTTCGGCCGCAGCAGTTTGACCGCCTCGGCGATGGTGAGGACCTTGTCGTCCTTGTCCATCGGCCAGTTGAGGTCTTCCCAACGCTGGTCCAGGACAGCCGCGCCGGGAAGGTTGCCTTTCTCCTCGGCGATGATGCGAGAACGCACTTCCTCCGCAGCTTTCTCGCTTCGGACGAAGCAAACGATCTTGTCATTCACCCGGATCGCCCGGGCGAACCGGGCGCTGTTCGCCTGCCAGATGATGACGCCCGTTTCCACGGCGACAATAACCAGCAGGATGAAGGTGGTGGCGCGGTAGAAAACGGCGGCTGCATAGAGTTTTTCAAGCCGGGCGTCGCGGCGGTTGCGTGCGCGTGCTTCGTTCATTGCCTTCTACCCCCGTGCGCGGCGGGGATGCGCCTGTGGCCGCGCTGATGGAAGGTACTTGAAGAGCGTTTGGGCAGCCCCGGGCATAGTCGCGTCTTCTGCCGCAACAGCAGCACGGCCTCGCGGGAAGCAAGGCCGTGCTCGCTCTGCGGTCTACCTCCGAAGCTAGCCTTTGGCTGCCTTGATCTGCTCCTCAAGGACCTCCACGGCCAGCTTTATCTGTTGCTCGTGCCAGTCTTTGTACTTGATCCGCTCGCCGTCCACCAGCTCGGGTTCCGGGAAGAAACGATCCGGTTTGACCCCGCGCTTGCCCTCCTCGTACTCTAGACTGATATCACGGTGATTCGGCGTCAGGTACACGGCGGTTGAGAGCACCAGCGCGGAGCCGTCATTGAGTTCCGCCACCGTCTGAACCTTGGACTTGCCGAAAGTGTTCTGCCCGACGACAAGCGCCCGTTTGCGGTCCTGCAGGCATGCGGCGACGATCTCCGAGGCTGAAGCGCTGCCGCGGTCTACGAGGACAACCATGGGAAGCGAGGGATCCACCAGCGTGCCGGGGCGCGCATTGAGCGGCTGAGGCTCGCGACCGCGCTCCTTCACATAGACCACCGGTCCGCCGTCCATGAACATGCTAGCCACCGAGACGGCGACGTCCAGCAGTCCTCCCCCGTCAATGGACAGGTCGAACACCAGTCCGCGCATGCCCTGGGCTTTGAGGTCGTTCAGGGCGTCGCGCAAGGCGGGTTCGGACTGCTTGTTGAAGCTCCTGAGCCAGACGTAGCCGATCTGATTCTCCAACATGCGGTGCTCCACCACGGGCACCTTGATCTCAGCGCGGGTCAGGGTGACCTCCAGCAGCTTGTCCACCCCGTTGCGGCGCAGGCCCAGCTTGACTTCGGTCCCACGCTTGCCCCGAATCCGGTTTACCACCGCCTGCAGCGACATGCCTTTGGTGGGAACGCCATCGACAGTCAGGATAACGTCTTCGGGATGCAGATCGGCCTTGGATGCCGGGCCTTCGGGTAAGATGGAGCTGATGAAGACCTCCGTGGCTCCTTCTTCACCCACGGTGCGGCTCTCGAGTACTGCCCCGATGCCGTCGAAATGCCCGGAAGTCTCCTCCTGGAATTCTTGGTACTCCTCGGGAGTATAGAAGCGGGTATACGGGTCATCCAGAGAGCCAAGCATGCCCCGGATTGCGCCGTAGGTCAGCTTCTTGTCGTCCTCCACCTCGTACACGAACTGCTTCTTGACCCGCTCACGGACCTCCCAGAATGTCTGGAGTGGGCGCAGGTCGGAAGCCGCGGGCACCAGGGAGGCGTCCTCGATCTGCAACACTCCCGGAATTGCTTGAACGATCCGCGCCGCGACCGTCAATACACCGTCCACTCCCATGGCGTGACGGACCAGCATCCCGCCTGCGAAAGAGAGGAGCGCTATCAGGAAAACGATGCCGATTTGATACTTGCCTGATGCTTTCAGCACGTTGCTGTCCTGCCTTTGTAGTAGTCTGCACCGGCGACCGGCGCAGGTAACTGTGATCTCACAAAATGATTGCACGCCAAACTCTGCGCTGCTTTTCAGACGGCATCCAACCCGCGTTAGTTCGCCGCAGAAGGTCAGAAACCCACGGGGTTGACCGCACTGCCGTTCCTGTAGACGGTCCAGTGCAGGTGGTTGCCGGTGCTCCAGCCAGTGCTGTCCACGGCGGCGATGGGCTGGCCGCGTGACACGCGCTGACCCGGTGAGACCTGGATGCTGCCCCGCTGGCAGTGGGCGTACATGGTGGAAACGCCGCTGCCGTGGTCGATGACCACCGTGAGACCGTAGGCCGGCTGCCAGCCTGCCGAAATCACGGTCCCGCTGTCAGCGGCCCGGATCGTTGAGCCCCCGGGCGCACTGATGTCTATGCCATTGTGGAACCTGCGCGTTCGCAGGATCGGGTGGATGCGGTATCCGAAGGAGCTCGTGATCGGTCCCGCAACTGGCTTGAGCAGACTTCCGCTCCAGGCGCCTTCGTGGCGGTAGCGACCAACCCCGCGTGCAATGGCGGCCAGCTGCGCCTCGATGGCCCTGGAAGCAGCCACCTGGGCCTGGTACTGGCGCTCTGCCTCGGCAAGGTCATTCAGCGCGCGGTCCCGCAGCACCTTGGCCTCGGCCGCCTTGGCCGCCACCAGTTTCCTCTCGCGCGCCACCTTGGCCTCCAGTTCCTTCTGCTCCGCCTCTTTCTTCTCCAGGAGCGCCTGTTGCCGCTCGATTTTCGCCCGGTCGGAAGCGAACACCGTCAGGGTCTGCTCATCCCAGGCACACAGTTGTTTGGTGAATTCTGTGCGGCTGGCGAAGTCCTCGAAGCTCGTGGACCGCAGGACGACCTCCAGATAGCACGGTTCCTGCTGCCGGAACAGGGACAGAATGCGTTCGGACATGGCTTTCTGATGCTTGGCGAGCCGCGCACGCGCCTCGGCAAGCTCCCGGCGCACGACGATGAGTTCCTCGCGAGTCTGTTCGAGGCGTCGCCGTGCCCGGCTGAGGCGGGACTCGGCGGCAGCCAGTTCCTGCTGTGCGTCGATCAGTTCGTTCTTCGCCTCGTGTGCCGCCTCGCGCTTCCGGACAATCTCCTGCTTCGCGGCGGCGACCTTCTTCTTGGCACCCTCCAGGCGACCTTTGAGTGTGCTCCGATTGGCTGCGAAGCCATGGGATGCGGCGATCAGGCATGCGAGCACGATCGACATGAGAGCGGCCGAGATGCGCCGAATGCGGGCAGGTTGTGTGGTGTTCAAGGCAATCACCTCGGACATCTAGACGGTGCGCAGGTACTGGCGAATGCCCGCCAGACTGCCCACTGCCCCGAAGACCGCTCCCGTCAACACGACCCCTGCACCGAAGAGCACCAGGAAGTCGGTGGTGGTGTAAAGCGAAACAAACTGTAGATTCTGCTCAGCATAGGCTTCAAGATAGATATAACCAGTCATAACGCCAATCGCGGCCACGAGGCCTCCCATGACCCCCTGGAACAGGCCTTCGAGCAGGAAGGGCAGGCGGATGAACCACCGCGTGGCGCCCACAAGCTGCATGATCCTGATCTCACGCCGGCGAGCGTAGATCGTCAACCGGATCGTTGTGCTGATCACGGTCAGGGTGGCCAAGATGAGTATAGCGCCCACTACCAGACCGGAGATTTTCACCCCACGTGCGACGGTCAGGATTTTCTCGGTGATCTGTTCGGGATACCAGGCCTTCCCGATGCCCTCCACCTTACCCGCTGCTTCGGCAACAGCGCCGATCTCTTCGGGGTCTGACACGTAGACCAGAATGGTGTCAGGCAGCGGATTTCCCATGGCCTTGAGCATATCAAGGTCGAAGTTCCACTTCTTCGCCAGGTTCTCCAGTGCCTCCTCACGGGTGACGAACTTTGTGTCCTTCACCCGCATATCCAGCAGGAGCGCGGCCTCCACGTCAGCCGGATCTGCGCCCTCATCCAGTTCGCAAGTGATCACGGCGGACTGGGCCTCGAGGGCCGCCATGTGATGCAGGTTTATTGCCACCAGAGCGAACGAGCCGAGGATCGCGAGCGCCACCGCCACGTTGGTAATCGCCGCCATGGTGACCAGCGGATTGCGCCGAATTGCCGATGATGCCTGGCTTGCCAGGAATTCGAAGGTATTAAGAGACATCGTAAGTCCCAGTCTGATCGTCGCGGACCAGTGTGCCGCGTACCAGGTTCACAACGCGCTTGCGCAGGCGATCAACGATGTATTTGTCGTGCGTTGCCATGAGCACTGTTGTGCCTGTCTCGGAAATATGCGACAGGAGTTCGACGATGTCCCAGGACGTGTCTGGGTCGAGATTGCCGGTGGGTTCGTCACACAGCAGAACTGGCGGGCCGTTGACGAGAGCCCGGGCGATGCAGACCCGCTGCTGTTCGCCCCCCGACAGTTCGGTTGGGAAAGATGCCGCTTTCTCTCCAAGCCCCACAAGCTCCAGGCTTATTGGCACTTTGCGATGTTTCTCACGGCGGGTTGCACCCAGCACGTCCAGCGCAAAGCCCACGTTCTCCCACACCGTCATGTCCGGCAGAAGGCGAAAATCCTGGAAAACGATGCCGATCTTGCGGCGCAGGAAGGGGACTTTGGTAGCGGGTAGCTGCGCCACGTCCTGGCCGTCGAAGACCACGCGGCCGGAAGTGGGTGCAAGCTCGCGGTAGATCAGCTGCAGCAGCGTCGACTTCCCGCTGCCCGAGCTCCCCACGATGAAGCAGAACTCACCTCGGCCGACATGCAGGGTCACATCGTTCAAGGCCTGCACGCCAGACGGGTAGACGACGCTAACGCCCTCGAGGTGAATCATCTGTTACGTCCTTCAGCAATTCCTGCGATGAAAGCTGCAATCATTGCGCCCACAGGGACGAAGTATAACAGACGTGGCATGCCCCCGCAACCTTTCGCGGTCAGGATTGGCAATTATCCTATGGAATCTTTGTTCCAATAACCGGCGCTGGGCAGACTAGAACGGCCAGCCCTGGACCATTTGAGACAGCGCGAAAGCAAGGCCGGCGCGAGTGATAATCCCGTCCCGCACCAGTTCGGGAGGGCAATCGGGCAGCGCAGAACCTTCGGGCAGCGCGCGGCCGATGTACTCCCACAGCTTTTCGGCCTGAAGTGGGCCATCCGGGTTCAGGGTCTCCACATCCTCCAGCGGAATGATGCCCCGCGTGATGCACTCCTGTATGCCTGCCGACCACCACTTGCCTTTGAGACGTTCGGGCATGGTGAACTGAACTTCCGGAGCGCCTTCAGGGGCAGGGAGAATGGCCAGTGCCCGGGCGATCACCACGGCACCTTCGGCGACGGTGGCGGTGTTGGCTGCGCCAAACTCGGTTTCGCTGATCCCCCTGAAAATCCCCATGCGCACGAGTCCGCGCACAGCGTCATAGGCCACGTGGTCCGGGGGGACATCGTCGAAATCCCGGTTCATGGGGAATGCTTCCAGCCGGAACTTGAGTTGCCATCGCCGCCATTCGTCGTATAGGCCCAGTTCACGCGCACGCACACCGCCGAGGTCGGCCCCCTGCTTGATGAGAGTTGCCTGAAGCTCTCGCAGCCGCGGCTGGCCCAGCGACGGGTCGTTCCCCTGGCCGACTTCCCACGGGCCCAGGGAATCTCGCACCGCGATGGCCGCTGCAGTGCCCGCGGCGTGACCCAGAGCATAGCAGGTGGGCTGGATGCGAAGTGACGAGTGGGCCACGTGGTCGGCTGAGATCGGCCTGCCGGCGACCAACAGGTTGTCAACGCCTTGCGGCAGCAGGCACCGGTAGGGGATGTCGTACGGCTGCTTCAGCCGGATGATCGTGGCTTTCGTGCCCTTCGGATCATGGATGTCCACGTCGTAGTCGTTACGCGCGATCACGTCCACACGGCGAGCATACATGCGCCCTGGGTTGATGATCTGGTCGCCAGTGAGCACCGTCGCCCCGTGGATGCGTCGTGTCTCGCGCACCCCGATCTGTTCCGGCATGGCCACGAGATAAGCGTTCTCGAACCCCGGCACGTTCTTGCGCAGGTCAGCCACCGCCTGCAGCACCGCTTGGCGCCCGGCTATGGTGGCCGCGGTGAGGTCCTCGCCGTTGATCCCGCTGTAGCCCTGGATGCGGGTCATATTCAGCGTGACCTCGCCAGGGTTCGGGTTCCAGCAGAAGCTGGCCCAGTAGTTCTCCATCCCTGGCCACTGCATGAGCGAACCACCCTTGTAGGTGACGCCGCCCATGCGGAAGATCATGGTCATCGGCTGGGGCTCTCCGGTCTCGTCCGAACCCACCTCGAAGGGCACACCAGACCAAGCCGCAAGATCCGCATCGCCGGTGCAGTCGATGAACACTTTCGCATTGACGCGCTGCAGGCCTGTTTTGTTGTGGATAATAAGCCCCTCAATGCTCCGGCGCTCTTTCCCTTGCCAGGGCCGGCCCGGGCCCGTGATGCACGCCACGCCCCGGGTATGGAAGAGCACTTTAGCGCCGGATTCCGCCACCAGTTCATCAAGCGCGACGCGCATCAGGTTCGGGTCAAAAGCCGCGCCTTTGCGGGCCGAGAGGGTATCCAATCTGTGCAGGACTTCACGGAAAATGCCGCCCGAGTAGCGGTAGGGCATGAATATATTCACGCTGGCTGCCGTGCCCATGCCGCCGAGGTAGCCGTACTGCTCGATGAGCAGCGTGTCCGATCCATTGCGCGCGGCGGCGATGGCAGCGGCGGTCCCCGCTGGTCCTCCACCCAGCACACAGACATCCACCGTGTAATCAGCCGGCATGACGCTGAAGTCCGGCAGGGACGCACACTGCGATGCTGTTGGCAGGACGAGCATCAGAACCGCCCATGTGAGACGCACAAGCAACACTCCTTCGGACAGAACGCGTGGAACCGCACCAGCAATGGTAGCAGCCTGAAAGCAGGCGGGCAAGCTTCCGGCCGTCAGGCAGCCCGCTTGCGAAGCGCCTGGAACTGTGGGTATCATTCCAACGTCCTTGTAAACGCGGGGCATCGTTTGCGTGTTCCGCAGGAGGCTGGGCCCGTGAAAAGCCTGGTAGTGGCAGTCACGCTGGCACTAAGCGCCCCGATTTTCGCACAGATCGACGGGATGGTCGTCATTCCCTTGAAATGGATGGACGCCACAACACTCGCCGCGATGCTCGGCGGGGAGGCGCCCACGCAGGAGCAGCTCACCAGTAGCCGCCAGGAGTGGGTGAACCACTTCGCGCGCACCCTGGTTCGCGGTCTGCCGGAAGAGATCGACTCCATCGAGCCCCGCTGGCAATATGGGGCCACCGCATTCGTATCGGCGTCGGAGCAGGTCCGCCAGGGACAGCAGCAAGGGGTGTCCGCTTTGCTGCCTGCCGGCCTGTACGGTCCACCGGTGGCCTTGGCCGACCAGAACGCAATCCTCGCGCGAGGCACCCCTGCGGCCATCGACCAGTTGCGCGAAATCATCCACCTGCTCGATGTGAAGCCGCGAATGGTCAACATCGAAGCGCGCCTTGTGGATGCTCCCGCTTCGCGCACTGACGAGTGGGGCATCGACTTCGGCCGGCGCTTCGCGGACATGGTGATCAGCACCAGCGGGAACCTGCCCGGCGGCGGCCTTCAGGTGGTACAGCGTGACAGGGATGGCTGGACGGCCGCGGGAGTTGACCGTCGCGAGACCACCGGACAGGCCGTGACCGGCGCGTCAATCACCGCAACCAACAACATCCCGGCTATCATTACCATGGGCCGGATGCTGCCGTACTTCACGTCCGAAGTCACCTACGACGAGGCCGGCCGCCGGTTTGTACAGACGCGCGTGGACGCCATCTTCATCGGCACCGAACTTTTCGTCCAGCCGCGTATCAACAATAACGACACCGTGACCATGCTGATCCGGCCCACCTTCATCGAAGGCGCAGGGAGCATCATTGGGCCCAACGGAGTAGCGGTCCCGATAACCCAGACCGTGGGCACGGAGACATTGGTCACCGTCCCTGACGGCGCCACGCTACAGATTGCAGGATTCGAGCGCGGACTCGACGAATACAACACTCGATTCAGCGGCGCGCTGAAGATGATCAACGCCCGGGTTGAATCTCATCCCGCGCTGTTCGTAACGCCGCGCATCATACACGACCTCGAGGAGCCAGGCGATCGGTAACTAAGGGAGGAAATCGAATGGCAAATGCATGCGGCTGGATCGTTGCACTGAGAGTCGACTCGCGGGTCGACAATGCGGTGAAGGTGCAAGATATCCTCACCAAGCACGGCTGCAAGATCAAGGTGCGCCTTGGACTGCACGAGACATCGCAGGACTACTGCGCCAACTACGGGCTGATCGTGCTGCACTGCTGCGGGTCTGAGGAGGAGGTCGGCGAGATCGTCAATGACCTCAACGCAGTGGACGGAGTGCGTGCAAAGTCTATGAGCATGGACATATAAGAGGACAGAGCCGGGGTTTCAGTTCACTCGCGGGGCACCGGTCTGTGTGGCTGAGACGGTGCCCTGCGGAGCCGATTGTCGGTGGCCACCGGGGGAACGGCCTTTGCGTTCGCGCTGAGACGAACTCGGCGGCTTTACCGAATGCCTGCAACCCCTCATTGGATCTCCAGGATCAGGTATGGCTCCGGAACCCGGTCCGGTGCGGCGGTCCTGGCGAGTCCATCTTTCCACGCCTCATGTAGAAGGCTCACCGGAGGCCCGGCCTCAGGCCCCCAGACGCCCAGCTGTGCAAGGTTCAGCAGGACATGGGTGATTCCGCGGCTGCGCAGGTGGTCGATGAGCGTTTGTGCGGTGGTCAGTCGATCATATGGAATCAGCCGGTGATGTCCGGCGTCGCCCCAAAGGTAGTCGCAGTCGATGTAGTACCCTCGTGGTTCTCCGTACAGAATCGCCCTCTTCCCTTCGGGCACAAGTTCACTGAGCACCCGCGACGCCTGGTACGGTTGACACATTGCCCGCAGGTAGGCATCCTCGGGAAACAGCCCGAGAGTGACGGAGAGCGCCGGCGCGGCGATGTAGGCGGCCATCCCCACGGCCACCGCCAGCCAGAGGGTGGGCACCGCGCGCAAGATCGCGGGGCGCAGGTTCGCCCAGGCGGCCCCGATCACCGGAGCCAGCAAAGCCACCGTCGGCAGCGCGTAACGCGAAAGCTGCATCGACCACACCCACCACAGCCACAAGGGGAGTACCATCCACAGGATCACGGCCCCGGTTCGGCGCGTTTCGGGCGGGGGCGACTTCGCCAGCGCCAGAAGGAACCACGCGCCCAGACCCAGGAGGTACAGTGGGCCGATCCAGTACTGCAGAAAGGTGGGCAATGCCGCGCGGCTGCCCTGACGCCGGTGGACCTCGAAAGGCACCGGGTTGACGGTGAGATTTAGCGGCGCCAGCAGCATATTGAGCGGCGCGCGCGGACCCAGAAACCGGCGTTTGGACGGGCTGAGTTTGAAGTACTCCTTCGATGGCGGCAGGCTCCCCACGCCGAACTCGCGCTGGTGGTACTCATACGCCTTTGCTTCATCAGGCCCCCAGTACTTCCCCCCGAAGACACTATAGGCGAAAGGGTACACGGGATTGCCGGTGAGCACCCAGGTCTTGATGTACCACGGCGAGGCGATTGTGCCGGCGAGCAACCCGAACAGGAGCACAGGTCTGAGTGCCCGTCCGGGGCCATCCGCGCCGCGCAAGGCCAAAATGGTCACGGCGATGAGCACTATCCCGAACTGCGGGATGCCCTGCATTTTTGTAGCCATCATCAGCCCGCAGAGCACCCCGGCCAGGACGAGTGTCCGGGTCTCGCGACTGCTCCGCCAGTCCAGGAAGGCACTCAGAGCCAGCAAGCCGAGCGCGGTGGTGCTCAGGTCTACGTATCCGACCTGCATCAGCCAGCCCACGAGCGGCGTTCCGGCGAAGGTGAGAGCCGCAAAGGGGCCTGACTCGCGGCCCAGGTGACGCCGGGCGATGAGCCACGCCGACCCGAGAGCGACGCACCCGAAGGCCCAGTGGAACAGTTTCGCGAGGCCCGGGCCCTGGAACAGCATGCCCAGGCTAAACAGCAACTGGGGCACCGCCGGGAAGTGGGAATGGTGGTCATACCAAAGCGGCGCGTAGTGCCCCGTGCGGGCGTATATCTTCGCCTGGGCCAGGTGTTCGGCAAGACCGTCCCAGTCGTTGTCCGCAGGCGGGGCCAGCGCGGCAAGGAACGTGACCAGGAGCCAGACCACCAAAAGCCACGGAATGCCCGAGCTCGGATTCACCAGTGCAAGTCCCGCGATAGACGCCAACGCAATGGCTGCGATCCACAGCACCGAGCTGCCGCCAACCCCTGTAATGAGCAGGGAGAGGGGCAAGACAACTGCCATGCAGGCAAGCACCGCAAGCAGCACAATCTGCCGTCCCGGTGAGGCTAAGGTGTTCGTCGCAGTGCGGACGGTGCCTCTGACGAGCTCAGCGAGGACGCGCGCTCTTCCGAGACCCATTAGAGCGGAAAAGAGAAGGATGAGCACCGCGGAGAGCACATTTAGCTTCCCGAAGATGCCCGCCAGCGCCAGCAGATAGGCGATGAGACCGAACCCGAGAGCAAGGGAGTACAGCAGGCCGCCACGAGTGCTTGCTTCGCGCGGGAACATCCACGCGAGCAGGCGGTTTCCGGCGAGACATGCGGCGGAGGAGATCGCTGCGAAAAGCAGGGGCGCGGTCAGGAGGGTCATACTACAGCCTGCAGAGGGAAATGATCAGAGTCTCCAGAGCCAGCCGGTCATCCATGCGCTGCGCGCCCTGCCCTTTGAGAGCAAGGTCGGTCTCGTGAACCTTCACGAAGGCGCGGACCAGCTGCACGTCGCTGAAATTTCGGGCCTGCTGCTGGTACTTTGCAATCAGGAATCGCCGGCCTTTGGTGGCCTCGAAGAAGTTGTGTTCCGAAGGCAGCCGGTCGGCCCACCGCTCGACGGCATCCCCAGGCCGCTCCAGGTTCACGCCGGCCGCCCCGAGAACCCGTGCCTGCCACACGAGCCGCAGTTGTCGAGCGATCATCGCCAGGATCGGCATTGCCGCTCCCTGCGCGCCGCTGGCTGGGAGGAGGTCGGGGAGAGTGGTGAGCGCAGTCTGCGCGTCCCGCCTTCCGATAGCATCAACGAGGTCGAAAACCGTGTTCTCGCGCTCGCCCACCACGATGTTCTGCACGTCTGCCAGGCTGATCCGCGCCTGGCCCGGTCCCACGTAGGTAATCAATTTGTCAATCTCGCCGAGGATCAGTTCGAGACTGCTGCCGACAGTCTCCACGAGGGCTTTCGCAGCCGGCGGCTCGATCGACTTGCCTCTTGCCGCGACCTCATCGGCGACCCACGCGGGAAGCTCGCGGTCGGCAGGAGCGCCGGCCTCGATGATCTGACCGGCTGCCTCGATGGCTTTGCGCAGATCGGCCGCAACAGGGGGGCCTTTGCGGGAATACTCGGTGCTGGACTGGGCGTCCAGAACGAGAATGGTGTCCGGCGGGATGCTGCCTACGCCTTGCGCCAGGGATTTCTGGGCCGCGTTGGTGAGCTTGTCCAGGTCGCGAACCACGATAACCCGGGTATCTGCCATGAGCGAGCCGGATCCCAGAATGCTGACAATGCCCTCCGGGCCCGCATCCGGCGCGGAAACCGCTACCAGGCCCCACTCACGCTCAGCCTCCGGCAGGTTGGCAGCCACAATCTGGTCGACGACCCGCTGGCGCAGACTGGAAGCGGTGCCATACACGAGTGTGAGGGGGCACGTGGGATTGAAACGCGTGGCATCCTGGTTGGGCACGTGAGGGACTCCCGTAGGGTGGGACAGACTCAGCCAGAAACTAGAATGCTCTGAGGTTGCAGAAGGTTCCTTGACCGACCATCGCGGCTCAAAACCCCGGGATCTCTCGGAGCCGCACTTCGCGTCCTTCCCGCGCCGAGAGATAAGCGGCTTTCAGCACCCGCAGCACTCTCGCCCCGTCTCGTGCTGTGATGGGCGACTCTGACCCCTCGTCCAGGGCGCGGATGAACGCGGAGATCATGGCTGGAATTGCCTCGGGCGCGAAACTCAGGTTGCGCGCACCGCCATTGTGCAGCGTGACCTGCTCTGCCGCGGAATAGCAGCTGATCGTTCCCGCCGTCCCGGTCACGTCGGCTCGGAAATAGCTTTCCGGTGGGGACTGGGTGGTTGTCCGGCCCGTGGTCATGTGCCCCACAGCGCCGCTTTCGAACCGCAGGCTCAATGAGCCCATGTCCTCTAGACCCGCGTACTGGTAGTCTGGATAGAACGCACTGCCCATGGAGGCGTAGACGGATTCCACTTCGGAGCCCGTTATCCAATGCAGGTAGTCGAGGGCGTAGTATCCGAAATTGGTGACCTCCCCGCCGCCCACGCTCTCCAAGTACCCCGGGCTTGCGATGAAACCCTCCAACGGCCCGCCACCCTGGATGAAGGTGAAGTTCGCGACCAGGATGTCGCCTACGGCGCCGCTGACAACGTGTTCGCGCATGGTCCGCAGAGTGGGGGAGAAGCGGGTGCCCAGCGTGACCAGCATCCGCACTCCGGCATCGTCGACGGCTCGCACAATGCGCCGCGCCCCGTCCATGTCCAGGCAGATCGGCTTGTCCCGAACGATATGCTTGCCTGCTGCACAGCAAGCCTCCACCAGTTCAGGCGCGGCGGAGGGCTCGCACATAAGGCTGATGATCTGCACGTCGTCGCGGGCCAGGAGATCACGGTAGTCGGCATAGTACACAGCATCGTGCTCCCGGGCATACTGGGTCGCCTGGACCTTCGGATCCTTGCCCTCCAGCATGGCATCGGAAATTCCCGGGTACTGGCTGACCGCCCTCAGACGGCATGAAGGATGAGCCTTCAATGCAAGCTCGTACGAGTGTTGCCCGCGCACACCGACGCCGATCACGCCAATTCCGTAGTTCATGACGTCCTCGCGCACAAAATGAGGTTTGACGGGGCACGCGGCGCGCCGTCCCAGGGCACTGGCTCTCACCGAGCAGGCCGCACCTTCAGGCTCGCATCCAGCCTACCATCGGTGCTCGACCAGCCATCTGCGCAGGAACCGCAGACCGGTCTCCACCCGGATCTCATGACCGCCCTCGTGCAGATCCAGCTCAATGCGTTCGGCGATGCCCAATCTCGCATAGTGATTGCGGGCGTGGGCGAACTCCTCCTGGACGAAGGGCCACCAGGCGATGCCGTCGGCTTTACCTGTCTGCGACATGAAGGCCCGGGGGCAGATGAGGGAAACGAGGTCGCTGTCAGTGAACTCCCGCAACCACCCCGGAATCCAGATGTGTTCTTCCTGCACCGACAGGAAGCAGCTGTAGCGCGGGTCGTCAAAGACCATCTTCCGGACGCGGTGATTGAACCAGGCGCAGCATACACCGGCCTTGATGCGCATTTCCAGGGGCATCGTGAAGAGGGTGTAGGCGCCGCCAAGGCTGATGCCCCACATGCCGACACGCTCGGCGTCCACCTCTTCGCGGGTCGCTGCGTAGTCCAGCAGGCGTCTGATTTTCGCGATCTCCAGGCCCCAGAGGGTCTTGCCAAGGAGGCTGGCAAGTCGCGTCTGGCGGGCTCTCGGGGGGCCTTCCGTGATATTGCACGGCGCGAGGACCGCGAAACCCGCCTCGACAACGCGTCGTCCGTATTCGTGGTACAGCATCGCGTCATCCAGGAACCCGAAAACGCGCTCGGGTGAACTTCCGATACCATGCTGGCAGATAACCAGAGGGACCGGTCCTTCGGCGTTCTTCGGCAGAACCAGGGTGCCGCGTCCGCGCAGACCGGGGTACAGGTCGATGGTGACCCAGTAGCCGATCATACTATCATCTTCCAGCCACGGCTCCACCAGCGGGTTCATATCCTCGACACACTCGCCGTAATCACCCACGGCTTCCAGCCACCGCCGCCGGTTGCCGTCCACCGATTGCAGAAACGCCGCTTCGGATGAGTAGTCACGATCCCAGTGAGCAGCTTGCCGGTCGGCGTAGTGTTCATGCAGGATACGGAAAAAGTCTTCAGTCTCCTTGCGCATCAGGCTCTGGCGGTCATTCTGAGCGCGCTCGATGAGTCCGCGCGGAGCCTCGAAAGCATTGTCGTAATAGGTCACTGTCTGCCTCCAGTGCTGGTCTGGTGACGACTGCACAGATACACACTTCTTCGTCCATTTGGCGGAATCCTTGCAGATTCCCGTGTCCCTTGGTACTATGCGGTTCTCCGAAGTCTGAGCCGGCTGAAGCCGGTCCGCGAAGGGTGGTTCGCTCATGTATAAGGTTACTCTCATCCCCGGCGACGGTACTGGGCCTGAGGTTAGCGCGGCTATGAAGCAGTGCGTTGAGGCCACGGGCGTCGCGATCGAGTGGGAAGTCGTGCATGCGGGGGTTGATGTGCTGGAGGAAAAGGGCACGCCCCTGCCCGACGATGTGATCGAGTCGATCCGGCGCACGAAAGTCGCTATCAAAGGCCCGGTCACCACTCCAGTCGCGGGGGGATTCCGCAGCGTCAACGTGGCCCTGCGCAAGAAGTTGGATCTGTACGCCTGCCTGCGCCCGTGCCGATACTACGAGGGCGTCCGTTCTCGCTACCCGGAGACCGACCTGGTCGTGGTACGCGAGAACACTGAGGACCTCTACGCCGGCATCGAGTTCGAGATGGGCTCTCTCGAAGCTGCGAAGATGATCGACACCATCGCGGACATCGAAGGAGTGCGCCTTCGCGAGGACTCCGGCATCAGCATCAAGCCCATCTCCGTCTTTGCCACAGAGCGCATCGTGCGGTTTGCCTTCGACTATGCCATCAAGAACAACCGTCGCAAGGTGACGGCCGTCCACAAGGCAAACATTATGAAGTTCTCGGACGGGCTTTTCCTGAATGTGGCGCGGCGCGTTGCCGAAGAGGAATACGCAGACAGCGGCATCGAATTCGAAGATCGCATCGTGGACAACATGTGCATGCAGCTGGTTCAAAAGCCGGATCTGTACGACGTGCTGGTGCTGCCTAACCTCTACGGGGACATCATCAGCGACCTTGCATCCGGGCTCGTGGGCGGTCTCGGGGTTGCTCCGGGCGCCAACATAGGAGCGGACTGCGCGGTGTTCGAGCCCACCCATGGCAGCGCGCCCAAGTACGCCGGCCAGAACAAGGTCAATCCCGTCGCCACGATTCTGTCCGGGGTTATGATGCTGAGGTATCTTGGGGAAACGGAAGCCGCCCAGCGTCTCGAGGACGCGGTTGCGGCGGTCCTCAAAGAAGGGAAGTCCGTCACCTACGACCTCAAGCCCGACCGTGACGACCCCACTGCAGTCGGCACCAGCGACATGGCCGATGCGATCTGCGCCGCCATGGCGTAAATCGGCGCCGCGTTGCATGGTGTGCGATGCCCCGCATCGTGTAGTACCTCGACAGACCGGCGCACGCCAAACGCCCGGCTGGGTTTTCCGGCCGGGCGTTCTTGTGTGCGTAGCTTGCCGACTGGTTAGCTATCCCGGCGGGGCCGCTGCGATCACTTCGGGCGAGACGCCGCTTTCGAAACTGGAGAAGTTCTTGCGGAACGCAGCGCAGAGCTTCCGCGCGGCTTCGTCGTACCCCGTTGGATCGCCCCAGGTGTTCTTGGGGTCGAGAAGCCGGGTCTCCACATCCGGGCAGTGTGTCGGGACGTCGAAGCCGAAGAACGGATCCTGGCGCATCGGCACGTCGTCGAGGTCTCCGTTGATGGCGGCGTTGAGGATCGTGCGCGTCAGCCCGATGTTGATCCGGTGGCCGACGCCATACGGGCCGCCTGTCCAGCCTGTGTTCACCAGCCAGACATTGACCTTGTGTTTGCGGATGCGCTCCCCTAGCATATTCGCGTAGACGCCTGGGTGCAGAGCCATGAATGGCGAGCCGAAACAGGCGCTGAAAGCGGGCTTGGGCTCGTTTATGCCGACAACAGTGCCCGCGACCTTCGCGGTATAGCCCGACAGGAAGTGGTACATGGCCTGATCAGGGTTCAGGCGAGCTACGGGCGGCATGACGCCGAATGCATCGCAGGTCAGAAAGACGATATTCCTGGGATGCCCGGCCACACCCCCGCGGACGATGTTGTCCAGGTGGGTCAACGGGTATGCCGCCCGGGTGTTCTCGGTGAAGGAGTCATCGTCGAGGTCAACCCGCCGTGTCTCGAAATCCACCATCACGTTTTCCATGATGGTGCCGAACTTCCGGGTGCACTCGTAGATCTGCGGCTCGGCCTCGCGCGACAGGTGAATAACCTTGGCGTAGCAACCGCCCTCGAAGTTGAAGATCCCATTCTCGCTCCAGCCGTGTTCGTCGTCGCCGATGAGAGCACGGCGTGGATCGGCCGAGAGGGTTGTCTTCCCTGTGCCAGACAGACCGAAGAAGAGCGCCACGTCGCCCTGGTTCCCCACGTTCGCGGAGCAGTGCATCGACAGCACTTCGCTCTGCGGCAGCAGGTAGTTCATGATCGTGAAAACCGACTTCTTGATCTCGCCCCCGTAACGAGTGGCGCCGATGAGAACAGTGCGCTCCTTGAAGTTCACGATGATGAATGTCTCTGACGCAACGCCGTAGTCTTCGGGGGGCTGGGCGTGCAGGCCGGGGAGGGAGATGATCCGGAACTGTGGCACGTGGTTGAGCAGTTCCTCGCGGTCCTTGATCTGAATGAACATGTTCCGGGCGAACAGGCTCTGCCACGCGTCCTCAGTAATGACCCGAATCGGAAGGCGGTACTGGGGGTCGGCGCCGACGTAGCAGTCCTGTACGAAAAGGTCTCGGCCCTGGATGTATGACAACATATGGTTGTACAGCTTCTGGTAATGCTCCTCGGAGATGGGCCGGTTGACCTCTCCGTCCCAGTTGATCTTGTCCCCGCTGACTTCTTCTTGCACGATGAACTTGTCGTTAGGCGACCTTCCTGTGGTGTGGCCGGTGCGCACAACGATGGGACCAAGGTGGGCGAGCAGACCCTCGCGGCGGCGGATGACCTGCTCATAGAGCTGGGCTGTGGGTAGAGTCCAGTAGACCCTGCCGACATTCCTTATTCCGTGGTGCTCAAGACCGTGTACTGGGCGCTGTGTATCGGGCATGTGGCACTCTCCTTGTCGGGTGGGTCGCAGTGGGTCCGCGAGAGCAATGCCCGACGCAGACCCCCCGGCACGACGTCGTAGGAGCGGGGTTACAGGCTAACTCCCGCGCAGTCTCTGTTCCAGATTCTCCAGTTGCCGGGTGAGTTCCTTCGGAAGCTTCGCGCCGAACTGTGCGTAGTGTTCGCGGATCAGATTCACCTCGTGCAGCCAGCCCTCAATGTCCACTGACAGCAACTCCAACATATCCTCTTCCGAGACGCTCTCGGGACGCTCAATCGCCTCGAGAGTGGGCAGGATGCCGATGGGTGTTTCGATGCCCTCGGCGCGTCCTGCACAGCGGTCGAAGATCCACGCAAGGACACGGCTGTTTTCACCGTAACCAGGCCACAGCCAGCGGCCGTCATCGCCCTTCCGGAACCAGTTCACGAAAAAGATCGCGGGCAATTTGCTGCGGTCATGGGTCGCGCCGAGGTTCAGCCAGTGCTGGAAGTAGTCGCCCATGTGGTACCCGCAGAAGGGGAGCATCGCCATGGGGTCGCGCCGGATGGTTCCGGCCTGCAGGTCGAGAGCGGCGGCGGTCACTTCCGAGCCGACGACCGACCCCAGGAAGACGCCGTGATTCCAGTCGAATGCCTCATATGCCAGCGGGACAGTGCTTGGACGCCGGCCTCCAAACACAATGGCGCTGATCGGCACCCCTTCAGGGTTCTCCCACTCCGGGGCGATCACGGGGCATTGCGCGGCGGGGACGGTGAAACGAGCGTTCGGGTGGGCTGCGGTGCTTTCCATGCCGGGGTGCCACGGGTTGCCCTTCCAGTCGATCAGCCGGGGCGGCGGCGCGCCGTCAATGCCCTCCCACCAGACGTCGCCCTCTTCGGTCAGGGCCACGTTGGTGTAGATGGTGTTTCGGGCGATGGTCCTCATGGCGTTGGGATTGGAGTCCATGGAAGTACCCGGGGCGACCCCGAAGAAGCCGGCTTCAGGGCTGATCGCGTAGAGCTGACCATCCTGACCGAACTTCATCCAGGCAATGTCGTCGCCGACGGTCTCCACTTTCCAGCCGGGCAGCGTGGGGACGACCATCGCGAGGTTCGTCTTGCCGCAGGCGCTGGGGAATGCCGCAGCGAAGTACTTGCTCTCGCCCTCTGGGTTGGTGAGCTTGAGGATGAGCATGTGCTCAGCGAGCCAGCCTTCGTCCCGGGCGATCACCGATGCGATGCGCAAGGCCAGGGTTTTCTTGCCCAAGAGTGCATTGCCGCCGTAGCCAGACCCGTAACTCCAGATCAGTCGTTCCTCAGGGAAATGCGAGATGTATTTCTTCTCCATGGGCGCGCACGGCCACGCAACGTCCAGTTCACCTTCGGCGAGAGGCTTGCCTACGGAATGCAGGGACGGGATGAACTCCCCGTCGTCGCCAAGAACTTCCAGGACCGCCCCGCCCACGCGGGTCATGATGTGCATGTTGACCACGACGTACGGGCTGTCTGTCAGTTCCACGCCGATCTTTGCGATGTCCGACCCCACCGGCCCCATGCTGAAAGGGATCACGTACATCGTGCGTCCCTTCATGCAGCCGTCATACAGCCGCCGCATGATGTCCTTGAGCTCAGTCGGGTCAACCCAATTGTTCGTGGGGCCGGCAGCCTCTTCGGTGAGTGAGCCGATGAATGTGCGGTTCTCCACTCGCGCTACGTCGCTGGGGTCTGACCGGAACAGGACTGAGTTTGGGCGCAGTTCAGGGTTGAGGGGTATCGCCGCGCCCGACTCTATCATCATCGCCATCAAGCGGTCGTATTCCTCACGGGAACCATCGCACCATACGATCCGATCCGGCTTGGTCATCGCAGCGACTTCTTCGACCCAGGCAATCAGCCTGGCGTGACGGGTAGGAGCCGACATCGCCCATCTCCTTAGCATTCAGGTTCTGCGGGATCCCCCCGCCAAGTCACCGCAGCCTCATCCTGCGAAGCCGGGACCGGTCGGCTCAGTCATAGCCCAGCCCTGACGCGCCTATGGTCTCCGTAGACACGTTCCCGTTGATGACACTGAACAGCGGCTGGTGGCGGCTGCGGAAATCCGGCTCCGACCATGGGATGAATTGCCGCGAGTTATACTCGACACCCATCAGCGTGTCGATTCGGGCAGCGAAGCCCACCGAGTGCAGTAGAGAGCGACCGGGGTTCGTCAAGTCTTGAACGGTCAGCACCATGCCTGCTTCCAGGGCCTTGGCGACGTATAATAACGAGGATGAATGACCTTTGCAAGTCTTGATGCCAACACCAGACCACCCGAGCTCCCGGGCAAGGTCCACTTTGCTGACGTCGGTGACCCCCTCGTCCACGACCACAGGCTTGATGGAGGCCACTTCAGACATGTCGAAATGGTGCACCGCTAAATCTCGCTCGGTAGGCTGCTCCAGGTACAGAAGACTATCGAAGGCAAGCGGTGAGGCGCTCCTGAGTTTGTCGAGATACTCCAGGACGGTGGCAGGGCTCTCGTTCATCTCATTTGAGTCAGTGGACAGCGAGAAGCTTCCGTTCATGCCCAATTGCTTGTAAGTGGCCTGGATAACATCGGCGACTTCCTTCGTCCGCGCCACGTCCCAGTCGATGTCCGTGCCCCTCAACTTGACCTTGAAACAGCGAAGCCCGTCACGTGCGATCCACTGATCGAGACTCACGGGCACCCCATCATCCGGGTCATCGTCGGTAATCTCGGCTGCCGTCAGCTTGTCCATTCCGCCGACCAGGTGGAACACCGGAAGTTGGGGTTTGTACGCGTTCAGGATATACTCACTGATATAGCGCCCGGCGAAGTCAGGGCCGCACCAGCGCGATAGATCGTACTCCATGAACTCCGGCCCGTAGGCATCGTAGCAGCACACACCGTTGGCTCTGCCGAAAGCATCGTGGATCGCCGCGTCCGCCGGGCTTGAGCAGACGAGAGAGGCCAGAGCCGGCACGGGTTCGCCGAGTTCCAGGTCAGCGCCCACCGCCTCGCCGATCTGCAGGAGCCCGGGCTTTGCCTCCATGTACAAGTCTACGGGATGGCCGAAGTGGGAATCGGTAACCAACAAGTCACAGAAGCGAATGGCAATTTCGCGCATGGCCTGATCACGGACTTCGTGAGGCAAGACTGCACTGGGGAACGCCCATATGTCGCTCAGGAGGATATTGCCGTAGCCGTCGGCAATCTTACCTGAACGGGTCTCCACCCGCGCACGTACGGTAAGCGACGTAATTGCCCGGATGACCCCGGTTCCGAATTTGAGGGGTACCCGGAACTGCTCATCAGTGAAAACCGGCTCAAGCTCGAGAACGCGTATATCAGACTGCACTCGAATCACTCACTTCTGACCACACGGGCCAACGGCGTGTTTTGTTTGGTCCGGTGCGCGGCGACCGACCGCCGGTCTCGTCCGGCAAGACCTACATGATACCACAATTCCGTCGCTATACTCCGCTGAATACCGCCTGGGCCGCCGTGCTCCTGGTGGCGCTATGCCTGACTGCAGCAGCCGACGACCCGGCCGTCGATTTGCTGCCCGTGGCTGTCTGTCCTACCGTGGACTGGCCTCCGTTGCTGGATGGCGACCTGAACGAGACCGCCTGGGACGCCGCGGGCTACGTCGGTCCGTTGACAAAGGTCGGCACGTATGACTTGCCCGCTGAAGCCACCGCTTGTCAGGTTATGCTGGCAGACAACCGGCTGTGGCTGGGCATAACCTGCTTTGAAGGGCGCATGTCCTGCGTCGCGGCGAACGCGGAAGGGCGCGACCACCCGCGCGCCTGGACCGACGACTGCGTGCACGTTTTCATCGCCACTGGTAATCCAGCTGTTGAGTACTATCACCTGGTGGTCACTGTCGGCAATTCGGTACTCGACGAACGCGTCTATGATGCGGGGCAGGAGCGCGATGTCCGCTGGAACGCGGACATCGAGACCGCCGTGCAACGCCTGAGTGATCGCTGGACGTGCGAGATCTCCGTCGCCCTGCCGCCGGCCGAAAGTGCGGGGAGGCCCTGGCGCTTCAATCTCGCGCGAACCGAGACGCCCTCCAGTGAGTGGACCAGCTGGGGACCGCTGAACGCCAGCCTCCACGAGTTCCAGCACTTTGGCCGGTTGGTTCCAGCCGGCAGCCCCGTGATCCGCACGGCCGACATCGGCAGACCCTTCCTTGGCCGCAATGACTTCCGGGTCGCCGTTACCTCTGCTAGCCCTGGACAGCACGCGGATGTCGAGGTAATACGAGACGGCCGGGCGCACACGAAAGCGCGGGTCCCTCTTCGGTCAGGCTCCGCGGCGGCGATGAGTTACGAGATCCGCGATGAAGGGCGGGCGGCGGTCAGGCTCGCGGTCCGGGATGCCGCTGACGGGAGCCTGCGGTTCGCTACCCCGCCCGTGTGGTTCGAGGTGCGTCCTGTGCGGGAGCTGGTGGAACGAGCCGTGACCACGCTGGACAACATAGCCCAGACCGTGCGCACCGCCGCCAACGACCTTCTCAGGCGTGAGATCCTGCGCGAGGTGCGATCCACCAGGCGCGACGCCTCGGCGATAATGGACGATGCGGAAGCGCTGATCGACGCCGGCACCGTCTCGCCGACCGCATGGAACGCGCTGCATGAGAGGGCCGTGGGGCTGGGACCGCGCCTTCGGATTGCCCAGTACAAGAGCCGGCTGGCGGCGCAGGGAAATGGGCGGTTGCCAGGCTTTGCGTTGGGGGTCGAACACGCACTGCGCAAGCTGAGGCCTGACGACGCGTCTTATCGCATCGCGCAGAACCTCGCCCTGTCCGGCGGGCGACGAGAGCGCACATCCGGCCAGGTGGTCATCGTCTCCCTGGGACAGACCATCGACGGTCTGAAGGTCGACTGGACTGACCTGATCGGACCGAAGGGAGCCCGGATCGGTCGGGATGCAGTTCACGTAAGCCGCGTCGGGTATGTGAAGACACGGCCTCCGGTATATGAAGTGGAGTATGTCGGCGAATGGCCTGACCCGCTTCTGCCGGTCGAGCCATTGTCCGTCTCTGCCGGGCGCATCCAGCCACTGTGGGTGACGGTGAGTATCCCGCCCGATGCACGTCCAGGGCAGTATTCGGGGGAGATCACCGTCACCACTGAGAAGGAACCCGCGCAAAGAGTCGCCCTGCAGGTCGATGTGTGGGACCTGGAACTGCCCCTGCATGGCCGGTTCCAGACCGGTTTCGGCAATGCTTACTATGGAGACCTGGTACAGTGGTACGGCCTGCCGCGCACCCCGCCGGAAGATTTCCGAAAGCAGTTCTACCAGCTTCTCCTGAACAATCGCGTCAACCCTGCAGGGCTGTATATCCCGGAGACCTGGCCCCTCCCGGAAGACTTTGACTGGTGCTATGAACGGGGGATGAACGCCCTTTGCCTCGGGAATCTAGACACCGCAAGCCCGGACCGCCTGCGGGAGATAGCCCGCCTGGCCCTGTGGCTGCAGGGCAAGCAAAGACTGGGGATGGGCTACGTGTACGGGTTCGGGCTTGATTCCCCCGAAGACCTGGAGCGGGCGCGCTGGGCACTGGAGCAGTTGAAGGATCTGGCGCCGGGCTTACGGCGAGCAGCGCCGGTGAAGCCCACATCGGAACTCTTCGGGCTCGCGAACATCTGGGGGACGCTGACCTCGGAGTTCAGCAGCTTCGCCGCAGGCAAGCGCATGCGCCTGGGAGATGAAGTGTGGTGGTACGTCTGCTGCGGTCCGCGGCATCCATATGGGAACTTCTTCATCGACTATCCGGCCATCGATGCGCGCGCTCTCTTCTGGGCTGCCTACCGCTACCGGGTAACGGGCTTCTTCTACTATGAAGTCGCTATGTGGGCCTCGAACATGCTGACCATGGACACGGGGGGAAGCTCCCTGGTGCTGCACGACGACCCGGACGCCCTCGCTGCCCTCCGGAACGGTAAGCGTTGGCCCGAGGTGCCCTGGAACACTTACACCTTCAGCCGGTACAACGGCGACGGGCAGCTCATTTACCCCGGTCCGGGTCAGAAACTATTGCCGAGCCTGCGTCTCGAGGTCATACGCGACGGGATCGAGGACTACGAGCTCCTCGCGCTGCTGGACGATCTGGCCGCCCAGCTCAAGGCCCATCGCCAGGGGGGGCGGTATCAGTATCTTGTCGATGAGGCGCGGGTACTCACCAGTGTGCGGGAGACCGTGCTGCGCGACCTGACTGACTTCACACAGGACCCCCTGGTGCTGTTGGCAGAGCGGGAGGCGCTGGCCAGGCAGGCCCAGCGCCTCCAGAGGGTTCTGCGCGAGTTGGGTTGAGTCGTCTACGCCGCTTCTTCCATCACCCGCGCGATCAGGTCCTTCAACGGCGGCACGCCCTTGCGCATGGCCTCCTCGGGAGAATAGACGTTGCCCTCGTACTCGAAATCGATGAAACCGGCGTAGCCTTTGGAGGCCATGGCGCGCACCACTGGCTCCGGGTCCACAAGGCCTTCTCCGATGAGCGCAGGACGGTACAGGCGGCCATCCAGACCGGGCCGGCCATCCTCTGCAAGCTCCCAGTCCTTGAAATGCGCGTGGATGATGTTTTCCCAGGAGTTGAGGTAACCGTCCGCCGGGTTCTCCCCGCCCATGAGTACGTTTCCACTGTCCAGCGTGACCTTGAGGCCCGGAACTTGGGCGATAGCGGCGTTGACGTCAGCCGAAACCGCGAAAGGGCTGTCGGCGCCAGGGAAATGCTCCACAGTGACTGCGAGCCCAAGGGCGGCACCCATGGGAACGATCTGTTTGAGGTTCCCGATCGCCACCTCCCGCGCCGTATCCCGGGGTACGCCGGGAATGCCGGACACCACCACCATCACTTTGTCCACCCCAAGTTCCGCAGCGGCATCGAGCCCTTCACGTACCGCGTCCATGCCCTTCGCTTGCGCTTCCGGGTCCGGGTCCTGGATGCGCGCGCTGAAGGTGTAGCAAGCGCTCACGAGGCCGTAGTCGGCAGTGATCTTCCGAACTTCAGACGGGGAATGCCCGTATGTGGTGACCCAATCCACACCCTCGAGCCCAAGCTCATTTGCAAGTCGGCATAACACGGCAATATCCGGGTTCTTGCCCCAGTCTCCGCGGGCAAGGGTGTATGACATCATAGCGATCTTCACTGTTCAGAACCCTCCTGCCTGATGAGTTCGATTGCGGCGTCAGCCAGCATGTCTCCCGTCTCCGGGGCCATGCGCGAACTGCCCGCGAATGTGGTCTCGTATCCGCCGCGGTCGAATGCCTGGCGATGAGGGACATATCCCACCATTCCGTTGGCCCAGGCGACCACAACCGCCTTGCGCGGGTAACTCTCTTCCTTGATCCGCAGGCCCAACTGCACGAAATACTCTGCCGGAATGCTCACGAAAGTGAACTCGTCCATCGAGAGCGCCTGCACCTCCGCGGGCTGGGTCTTGCGGCTTTCGATACGACCGAGAAGCGCGGGCATGTGGCGGTCATAGATCTGCGGGTCGACGAATCTCTGTGCGCCGGGAGCCGTGCCCCTGACCTCATCCTCCGTCGCGTTACGGTAGGGGAGCTGGACCGTTGTCCGCCTGCCTGAGATTCGGCAACTGGCGCGCCACTGTCCCGTCGCGACCGCCTGCAGCACATCCTCCGCAAGCTTCCGCCCGGCCTGGTCCATGTCCAACGAGGCTGATGGGTCCACCGGGTTCGAGGTGTGGACATTCCCGCCCGCACCGTTCAGAAACATCGCCACCGGTATCCCCTGCTGCTTCAGCGTGGCTGCCATCACTCCCGGCCATCCCGCCGAGAAGTACTCGTCGCCCCCATGGTGAGTGGGGTGGCAGGCGTAGTTCACCAGACAACCCAGCATCTGACCTGCCGTGTCGCGGGCTGCGAGGACCAGCACTTCCGGGTCGATGGGCCCCTCGAAACAAAGGGCATCGGGATTGGCGAAGCTTCCGTGCGTGCAGACCGTCCCATCGCGCATGATCAGGCGGCGGTTGTGGCCGATTTCGAAGTCCACAGTCCGTCCGAAGCAGATCTCGGCTTCAACGGCGGAATCAAGCGCTCGCCCGAATGCCTCCACCATGCTGCCCGTCAGGAACGCCAGGTATTTCTCATCGCGTCGCACATCCCCACAGTTGGCCACTGCCGGGCCGCCGTGAGTGTGGGTCGCCGACACCATTATCCGCTCGCCGGGAAACCCGACTTGATCCGTGATGCGCCGACGCACTTCCTCAACCGTGCTCCATCGCACCGAAAGCGTGTCCAGCTGGATGAAGCCGATGTGTTGCCCTTCGCATTCGAACACCGCCGCGCGGGCGAAGAGCCGATCCGCAACCGCAGTCGGGATGATCTCTTTCAGCCAACCGATCTTGGCCGTCCCCAGCGGTGGCGTGATGTCGACCTCGGCGAACCCGGCGCGCATGGCTACTTCGCCTCCGGAACCTGTTCGAGCTGGTCCAGGTTCGCCATGACCTTGCGGATTCCCGCAGCCATGTATTTCACGGCCTCCGGGCCGTTTGGCGGCCGCAGCGGGTAAGTGATTCCCGTGTGGGTGTCGCAGTGCTTTTGAGCCACCGGGTAGTTATGGGGTGCGTAGTCCACCGCTTCAGCGTTCGGGCAGTCCCACGGGCAGCCGTGACCGTAGCCGTTCTTGGCCTGGAAGACCGTCATGGCCGGGAGAATGAAGCGCTGCCACAGGCCGGTCTGCACCCCCTCCGCGTTCATCGCGGCCACGATCTTGTCGCGGAATACCGGGGCGTCCTCCGAGTGCCCGAGGGCCTCCAGATCGAACCGCAAGGTGTAGTTGTACCAGTTGTGGTCGCAGTGCGCGGGAGCGGTGGGCAGGATCAGTCCCGGCACGCCCTGGAGCTCTTCTGTGAACAGCTTGGCATGCGCGGCGATGCTTGCCAGGTTCGCGTCAAGCTTCTTCAATTGGGCGCGCCCGAAGGCGGCGGTGAGATCGTTGTTGCGGTACATCCAGCCCATGGCATACACGTGGTAGTCGCGGCTTTCGGCAGGGGAACGGGTCTCCCCGAATGACCATAGCGACTGGGCCTTAGCCAGCATCTCATCGTCATCCGTGACGAACGCCCCGCCTTCGCCGGAACACAGGAGCTTGTTCTGGTTGAAGCTGAAGGCCGCGCAGTGGCCGATGGTGCCGACCTTGCGCCCCTTGTACCTCGCCCCGTGCGCCTGGCAGGCGTCCTCAATCACCTTGAGCCCGTGGCGGTTGGCAATGTCCATAATGGGGTCCATCTCGGCGCTCAGGCCGTGCAGGTGCACCACGATGATCGCCCGGGTCTTCGGAGTGATGGCGGCCTCGATTTTCGCCGGATCGATGTTCATGGTATCGTAGTCGATGTCCACGAACACCGGGATGCTATTGTGCTGCAAGACGCAGGTGACCGAACTGGACCACGAGTAGGCAGGGACGATCACCTCGTCTCCGCAGCCGCAGTCACAGGCCACCAGGCCCATGTGAAGAGCGGCGGTTCCGGAGTTCGTGGTGAGGCAGTGGCGGTTGCCATTCCACTGGGCGAACTCCTCCTGCAGGGCTTGGCAGTTGGGGCCGAAAGCATGGTTCGCCTGATCGAGGGAAGCCAGGATCATTTCGCGGTCGAGTTCGTCGACCGGCGGCCACGATTTGAGGAAACCCGCGGGAATCGCGGGTGCGCCGCCATTGATAGCGAGCAGTTCGGACATAGGTGCACCTCCGTCAGTAGTCTGGCGGTGTTCGCGCAATGCAAGCGGGGGACCTCCCTGTCCTTGAACAGCCCGGGAGGTACCAGAGTCAAAGATGGCGAACGTGCGCGGGCAGGTGGGCCGGGACAGGCCGGCATCATATTCCGGAGACCGAAGGCAAAGCCAATGTACATCCGCCCCGACTACGAAACCGCCCGGGCGAAAGCCGGGTTTAGCTGGTCCGCCGGGGGCTCGCAGGCAGCGCTGCGAGCACTTACCGGGACGCCGATCCGAGACTTCAACCTCAACCCCGACGCCTTGATCGACTGCTACCGCCGGGGCAGGCCGATGCTGCGCGAGATGTTCGGTGAAGACGTGTCACTCCCCGGACTGGCGACCCCTGCCATCAGCTACGGGCACGTGAACGCGCTGGGCTCCGAACTGATCTTCCCTGAAGGGGGCGAGGTGGCTCACACTCACATCTATGGCTCGCTGGAGGAAGGAATCCGGCGCCTGCAAGAGCCCGTGGACTATGCCACCGCGGGAATGGCCCCGTTCTTCCTGGACTTTCGCAGGCAAATTCAGGAAGCCTTTCCTGGCGAAAACGTGGTGTTCTCGTACGGTGCCGAGGGGCCAATCACCACTTGCTACGAACTGCGCGGCGAGGCTTTCTTCACCGACATATTCGACGAACCGGAGCTTGCCGTGCGCTTTGTGGAACTCGTCACTGACAGCATTGTCGAGTTTCATCGGTTCATGGGTGAAGTCCACGGCAGCGGTCCCTTGCCTAATCCCTCGGGCGCCGGGATGGTGGACGACCTTGCCAGCTTCATCCTCCCGCGCCTGTTCGGCTCGCTGGTGATGCCGGCCTGGGAGAGGTACTACAGCGCGCTCACCACGGGCAAACGGACTGCACACATCGAGAACCTGAAACCTGAGCAGTTGCCCTATCTCGAGGAGATCGGCCTGAGCTTCTACGACCCATCGATCTCGACTGCCTTGCACCCGAAGATCGTGTCAGCTGCGTGCCGGGTCCCTTACCTGTGGCGGCTGGGAAGCTTCCACTACTGGGAAATGAGTGAGCAGGACGTGGAGGACTTCGTCTACCAGTCTTGCGCTGACGGCGCAAGTTCTGTGGTGACCTATGTCGAAGAGTCGCTTTGCACTGAGGTCGGCGTGCGGAAAGTCCATGCCTTCATCCGCGCCGGCAAAGAAGCCGCACGGCTGGTCCATGAAGGCTGCTCGCGCGAAGAGATTGGCCAGCGCGTGTCTCCTGAGGGAAGGGCGAAGTTCTGGGAAGGTTGGGGCGGGTATAAGGGACTCTGAATATGTATGCGGGCCGGAGGGGGCGAGTCTATCACATGAAAGAGAACGGGGAACTGCAGGTCGGCGGCTTTGTGCCGCTGACAACGGTTGAGTGGGAAGACCGCCTGTGCGCAGTGGTGTTCGTGCAGGGCTGTCCCTGGTGCTGCCCGTACTGCCACAACCCAGAGCTGATCCCCCGCGTCCCGGGAGCCATCTCCTGGGCAAGCCTGACTGTACTGCTGGCCGAACGCACCGGGTTCCTGGATGCAGTTGTCTTCAGCGGTGGTGAGCCAACCTGTCAGGTTGCGCTCCTCGCTGCTCTCGCGCAGGTCCGAGAGATGGGCTTCGCCACTGCAGTGCACACGAACGGATGCAATCCCGAACTGCTCGAGGCGATTGTGGCTGAGGGGCTCGCGGATTACCTCGCAATGGACGTCAAAGCACCAGTGGAGAAGTACGCGCGAGTAACGGGGGTGGGGGAGAGTGGCTGGGCAGCAGCCCGGAGCATCGAGGTCATCGTCGAATCAGGGATCGACCACGAGTTCCGGACGACCTGGCACCCGGACCTGCTTGATGCGGGAGATTTGCGCGCCATCGCGGAATGGTTGAAGCGCAGCGGCGCCCGGGCGTACTACATCCAGCAGTTCCGGGGCGAGGGCTGCGCGGACACGGACCTGGCTGCCTCGGACGCCCTTCCTGCTGAGATCCCCGCCGATCTGGCGCGAGAGATCCAGAACATGTTCCCCCGGTTCGGCGTTCGATCAGCGTCATAAAGAGTGTCGGCGCATCAGTCGAAGATCCCGGCTCCTCCCGAGGAGCTCCCAACGGATGAACGCGCTTTCAGCAGAAGAACCAGCAGCAGGATAACGAGGGCGGTCAGGATGTAGACCGCCACGTACAGGCCTGTTGGGGTGGCCGCAGCCGGACTTCCCTCGGTCCCGGGGGCGATGGTGGTCGGCGGGGAGCCGTGGAAACCGGCTTCCGCAACCGGAGCCGCCAGCGCGGCCGCGTTGAAATACCCCTGCGCCAGATAGGTGTCCGTCTTCTCTCCGCCGCTCAGGAACTTGA
Organism: Armatimonadota bacterium; assembly: GCA_013314775.1. NCBI lineage: Bacteria > Bacillati > Armatimonadota > Armatimonadota bacterium. The sequence goes on from JABUFB010000008.1 coordinate 178,385, forward strand.
CATAGATCACGCGGGCACCTGATTCGCTTGCAAGTTGCCGGGCCACTTCGCCGGGCTTGGCCTCCTTCATGCTGAGTGGGCAGACGATGCCGCTGAATTTCCCGGAGCGCAGGCCGTCCACGGTCTCCTTGAGTTCCTGCCCGCTCAGTGTGCCGCCACCCTCCTGCAGAAGTATCCGCCCCACCTTCAGCCCCGTGTTCTCCACGATGTAAGCAACACACGCCAGTGTAGCGACGACGCTCTTTCCCTCGAGCCCGGCTCTATGCACGAGCTCTTGAGAAGTCTTGTGCATAGCTTCGACTTCGAGAACGAAGCGGTCCAGATTAGCATCGATGGCCGCGGGGTCGAGGCCTGCTTCTTTGAGTCGCTTTGCAATCCCCTTCGCCATGGCGATTGCATTCTCGTGATCGAGCCAGAAGCCGTGGGGATTGCCCGGATTCCCCACAAAGTCCTTGAATCTCGCTCCAAAGGGTTCGTAGTCGGGCCAGTCCACTGATGGTTTGCTCGGCAGGGCCTGCTTGATCGTGTTCTCGAACTCCAGGAATGCCGTGCGCGCGTAGACGATGAGATCCGCTGATGCCAGGTCGGACTGAATCTGTGCGGTGATCGTGAAGCTGTGCGGATCTGCGCCCGCGGGCATGATCTCTTTGGCCTGAACCAGTGAGCCGCCGACAGCCTCCACGATGGGCAGGATATCCGAGAGCGACACTGCGACTTTCAGAGGGGCGGCAAAGGCCGGAATACATGAGGCCAGGGCCAGCATCACAATGGCGACGGTGGACGGGGCCCATCCGCGACTTCCTGCCACTCGCGACATAGGGTACTCTCCCGATTGGAAGCATTGACCGATGCGTTACTCGTCGCCAAGCTCCAGGCGAAGCAGCCGGGCGCTATTGAACACGACAGCCACGGAGCCCACATTGTGCAACAGAACCCCCACGATCGCGCCCACGTATCCGAGGGCCGCCAGGACGATCATGACAAGTGCGGTGCCGACGCCAATGCCTACGTTCGTGTTGATGGTACGGCGGGTGATGCGCGACAGGCGAATGGCCGTGGCGATACGCCGGATGTCATTGCTCATGAGGGCAATATCCGCGCTCTGAATTGCAGCGTCAGACCCCATCGCGCCCATGGCGACACCGACGTCCGCGCGTGCAAGTGCGGGAGCGTCGTTGATCCCATCTCCGACAGCCAGGACGCGCACCCCTCCGGCGCCCTCAGCCTCGACGACTTCCAGCTTCTGTGTGGGCAGCATGCCGGCGAAATACTCGTCCACCCCGAGGTGCTCTGCCAGGTGCTGAGCGACTTCCGGACGGTCCCCTGTGAGCAGGAGCATGCGGCGTATGCCCAGGGAGCGCAAGTCGTCCAGGGCTTCGCGGGCTTCGGGTCGAGGGCGGTCCGCCAGCAGTACAGCGCCCAGAACCTCGCCGTCCCTTGATGCCCAGACTGCCGGACCCACGTGGTCGTCGAGAATCTTCTGGTCCCGCTCCTGCACTCCGAGCCACGTTGCGCTGCCAAGACGCAGAACATGACCCTCCACACGGGCTTCAACGCCCTTGCCGGGATGCTCCACGATCTGCTGCGGGTCAGTGATGGTGATCCCGCGCTGTTCGGCATCGCGGCAGATGGCTCGCGAAATCGGGTGCCGCGATCCGTGGGCGCAGTACAAGGCGGTCTCGAAAAGCAGCCGTTCGGAGTTGCCGTGCAGGGTGCGGGCGCCCACCACATCCAATTGCCCGAGGGTAACGGTGCCCGTCTTGTCGAGCACCATGGTGCGCACCTCGGAGAGCACTTCGAGGAACCGGGTGTTCTTGATGAGAATGCCCCAGCGCGAGGCGAGCGCCAGTGATGCCACCATCGCGGTGGAACTGGACAGCACCAGCGCGCACGGGCAGGCCACCACCAGCAGAGCGACCCCACGCCCGACCTCGCGGGTCAACAAGACCACGACAACGGCAGCGACCAGCACAAGCGGCATGTAGTAGCCGCTATAGCGTTCAAGGAGCTGGGTGATCGGCGCGCGAGACTGCTCGGCAGCCCGGAGGGTATCGAGCACCCGTCCCATCGCGGTTTCCTCTCCAAGGCTGGTCACCTGCAGCCGCAGCAGTCCAGAGACATTGACCGTGCCCGCGAACACGGGACTGCCGGGCCCCACGTCTTCAGGTACAGATTCGCCGGTCACCGCGCTCTGGTCCACAGCGGAGTGGCCCTCGATAACCGACCCATCAGCCGGGAAGACCTCACCGGGACGAACCAGGATGGTGTCGCCCACGCGCAGTTCATCAAGCTCGATCTCTTCCTCGGTTCCGTCGGCGGCGACACGGGTGGCGCTGCGGGCGCGCAGGCGCTTGAGGCCCTCAATCGCGGCCCTGGCCCCGAGCACGCTGCGCTCCTCCAGGAAGTGTCCCAACGCCAGGAGCAGCGGGACAAGGATCGCAGTCTCATACTCCCCGGTAGCGATTGCTGCCAGGACCGCGATGCTCACAAGCTGGTCCATGATGTTGTGCGCATGGTCACCATGTCCGGCGTGTTCACGGTGCTGGGGACGCCCTGCGCAGCACGTCTCGTCGTGGTCGTGATCGTTCCCGCACGCACACGTCTCGCTCTCGGCTCCGCGGATCGCTGCCTCAAGCTGGCAGCCGCGACAGCTCAGACCCTGAATCGCTGCCCTGAAGACGGGAACGGCGGCGACGATGGATGCCGCGAAAAGAACCACGTCGGCGACGTCCTTCTGGTCGGGGAAGAGTCGGGCATAGAGCCAGCCGACGACCAGCAAGCCCGTAGCCAGAAGGGCGCTGCCGATGCGCCGGTTGATGTTCCGCTGTTCCTCCTCGGTCAAGACCGGCTCCAGCGCACTGCGAAGCCTGTCTGCCGCGGGGTTGGAGCTTATTCCGAATGTTTCAGCCATGAGCCGCTAGTCCTCGATGGGAGATACCGCGCGACGCAGTCGGTAATGTTGCGCTTACTGCTTGGGTTCGGAGCCCTTCTTCTCGTCTTCTTTCGCGGCGGGCTCAACGGGCAGGAGCACCCGGGTCCCGCTGCCTGCATCCGCCGGCACGAGAACCCGCGACCCCACCTTCTCCAGCATGCGTTCCACCGATTCCCGGTACAACCGCTCGCGCACTACCTTGGGATTCGCCTTGTACTCGGCCACCACGTTGCGGAAGGAAGAGACCTCACCGCGCGCGCGGCCCAGTCGGTCTGCCGCGAAGGCCTCAGCATCGCTGATCATCCGCTCGCGCTCCGCCTGAGCCTTCGGGATCTCTTTTTCGCGGTACGTATTGGCCTTCTGAATTCGCGTTTCGCGCTCCACGTAAGCGCTCACGACCGCCTCGAAATCCGGCGCCACGGCTTTTGGCGGCACGATCTCCCGGAACTCCACGGCGATCACGCCTACTCCCGCACCGGCCTCGTCCAGGCGTTTCTGGGTGCGTCGCTGCACCGCCGCAGCCAGGTTCTTCTTGCCCTCGGCGAGCACGGCATCAACTGACCGTTCCCCCACGGCCTGGCAGAGTGCCTCGCTGGCCACATTGCGGATCAGCGCCTGTGGGTCGTCCACGTACAGGGCATACTTGATCGGGTCGGTGATCTCGTACTTCAGGAGGGCGTCAACATGAACGATGTTCTGGTCACCGGTGAGACAGTAACCCACCTCGCGCGGGTCCAGCGTGTTCTCCACCAGGACCGCGTCTTCGCCGCGTTCAGACTCCTGTTCGCTTAGCTTCTTGCCGCTGAACTGAGTTATTGCCACTTCCTGCACTCGTCTCACCGGCACGCGAATAACCTGGTCAATCAAGTAGGGCCACGCAATGAGAATCCCGGGACCGTGAACCTGGTCCGCTGGGGTCGCCCCGGAGAGCTTCCCGAAGCGCAGGACCAATGCGGCTTCGTCGGACTTGACGAAAGTGATCCCCGAGCCCGCGATGAGCACGAGCGCCGCGATGGCGGCCCACCGGAGGAACCGGAAGGCCGAATCGAGGCTGTCAGCCACGGCCTTGCGCCTGTCTTCGGTCATCTGGGTCACCTCCAATGGCTACTGCGCAGGTGCGCTGCCGCCGGGCTTCTTGAGCACGTCAAACGGCGGTGTTTCCGTGTCCAGCACGACGGTGGCATTCTTGCCGAGGATCTTTTCCATGGAGTCCAGTGACCGCAGGAACTTGTAGAATGCCGGGTCGATCTGGTGGGCTGCAGCGTAAATCTTCGCCGCCTGGGCTTCGGCATTCCCGCGGATCCGCTCCGCCTTCTCTTCGCCCTCGGCACGAAGTTTGGCTGCCTCAAGATCGGTCTCGGCGCGTATTCTCGCTGCTTCCTTTTCGCCCTCGGCGCGGAACCTGGCCGCGTACTGTGCGCGCTCGGCCTTCATCTGGTCGAACACATAGCGGATGTTCTCCTCGGGCAGGGCCAGACGCTGGATGCCTATCTGCACCACATCCACACCATAGCGCTGCCTGGCCTCTTCTTTCACATCCGACAGCATATCTGCCTCGATCTTGTCGAGTTGTTGCTCGTCCGGCTCCTTGGAAACCAGCGCCGAGAAGTCGTAGCGCCCGAGCACTGCGTTCTTCGCATTTGTCACCACACCGTCGAGTTTGGATTCGGCGCCTTCAATACTCCAGACGGCCTCCACGAACCGAACCGGATCCGCGACTTTCCAGACAGTATAGGTGACGAGGATCACGTTCTTCTTATCACGAGTCAGCGTCTCGGTGAGTCGCGTTTCATGCAGCCGACTGCGCGCGTCCAGAATGATGGCGCGCTCGAAGGGCACAGGCAATTTGACCTTCAGACCCGCGGTGGTGTACGTCCGCACCGGCTTGCCGAACAGGGTTATGACAGCCATACGCCCCTCGGGGACACTGAAGAGCATGCTGGACAGAATGATCACGGCCGCCACGGAAATGGCGACGATCCAGCGGTTCCGGCTGGTGGGATCCATGAGCACTGCAACCTCCTGGAACTATTGTCCGGCGAAACGCGCGGGCGCGTATCTGGTTACGGTATGTCAGCGGCGCCTGACGGGCGCAGGTCCAGCCAGTAGTCACGTGGCGTCGTGGTCTTGCCCTCAACAAGATAGACTTGCTTTCCCGCCACGGACTTCTCCAGCTTTTCGAGCCACAGCCGCTCTTTGTACAGCCCCGGTGCGGCGTTGTACGCGTTGACGATGCTCTCAAACTGAACGGCCTCGCCTTTCGCCGCGCCAAGACGTTCGGCGGCGTGGGCTTCAGCACCCTTGATCGCGGTGTCCTTTGCCGCTTGGGCGGCAGGGATAGCTTCGGCCTTTTTCGCGCGAGCAAGGGTCTCGAGCGTCACTCGCTCAACCTGTGCGCTCACCACGCTCTGGTAGCTCTCGGCCACGTCGATAGGGGGATGAATGCCACGGACCGGCACACTCACCACGGTGATGCCCAGGTCCTGGGCGTTCACTTCGGCCTGCAGGCCCCAACGGAGACGCTGCGAGAACTTGTCGCGGCTCTGAGACAAGAGAGTGTCCAGGTTGGTCGTAACCGTCTCGCGCATAAGGACACGGTAGGCCAGGGACTTCAGCATCTCTCGGGGATTCTGGCATTTGAACACATATTTGACCGGGTCGTGGATGAAGTAGAACACTTCCGCTTCGAGTGAGACCAGTTCCCGTCCTTCACCGAGGACCAGCTTGTACTCATCCTTGGCATGCTCGCGGGACCACAGGAGGTAGGGAGACTGCTGCTCCTCCTCGTGGCCGATGATGAATGACTGAATCCTGGTCGCCGGGATCGCGGTCACCCGGTCGATAGGCCAGGGCCACTTGACCCGCAGTCCCGGCGACATCCAGCAACGGTCGGGAAGGCTACCGAAAGTCGTCCGTATGCCCACTTCGTCCGGCTTGATCACTACGAGGCAGCTCATCAGCCAGAACGCCGCCAGCATGCCAAGGAGCATGAGCGGAACGGTCTGGCGGATGTAACGAAGCACGTATGAAGACCGCACGCTGACGCCGAAGCGCTTTTCGAGAACTTCGAGAGTGCCGATAATGGGGTTGCCGCCGGCAAACAGGCTCTCGGCGATGACGAGTCCAATGGGTGCTCGGATTTCCCGCCAGTCCAGGCGGCGGCCAACAAAACTGAGGGTGGCGCGCGCAACTTGCTCGCCCGCCAGCGCCAAAGCGATCAGCAGCAGGAGGCGCCCCACCCACAGGTCGACGGCGAACAGCTGGAAACCGTGAGCCAGCAGGACCAGTCCGCCCAGGAGGCTGTACCACTGCACCGCGCGCAGGATGCTGGAGACCTCCGCGGCTTCGGGCAGGGCCTCGGGCTCGTACTCCCCGAACCACCGGGCGCCGACCATCGCAGCGAACGCCGCCACGAGATTGATGACTCCCAGGACGTAGATAATCGTGGACATCCCCCCGGCCCCTGACTTCCAGAGAGCAAGCACCGGGATCGCGCCCGCGAGCAGCGCATAGCAGATGAGAACAAGCGGCTGGACCGTGCGCCCGTAGTGCTCAAGCCGGGTGGTGGAGATCGGCTCCGTGTCGATCTGGATGTCCGAAACGAACATGGACCGGCTGGCTTCTTCCTGGCGGCGCAGGCGCTCACGCTGAAGCTCGGCGATATGCAGGGCCTCGGCGATCACGCGCCTACGGTACTCTGTGGTCACGGCGGCGGCGCCGAGAAGCACCGCCGCAAGCGCCTGCATGGCGATAATTGCGCACAGAGTAACAGAATCGCGCACGGGACCGAGGAGAGCGTTCAACCCGGCGAAGGCCGCTGCACCCAGCGTTGCGAGACCAAGAGGCATCAAGAGATCGGGCGCCTGTCGGATGTGCGGCGGGTACTGGAGACGAACCTCGCCCTCGGAAAGCGGCGCGTCGTGCGGGGGACGGTCTTCGGGCAAGCGCCATCATCCTCTCGTCTGGCGGTCGTACAGGGAGAACAGTCCGGTTCACCACCCAGGGGCGGGCGTGACTCGGACATTACCGGAGGGTGTAACAAGCGGAAAGTGCGAAGGGGTTCCCTGCAAAGACGAATGTTCGCGTCTCAACTGCAAGATGCCGGCAGGATGGCCGCTATTTGCGCCCCGTTGTGGTGCCCTGAACGTACATCTTGCCCCCTCTGATCTGGAGGTCGCTGAGCCAGACCGACTGTCCGAGCATGGGGTCTTTGGCGATCGCCTCGTCAATCTCCTCCTGAACCTTCTGGCGCAAGCTGTTGGGCATCGGGACTGTGCCGATCGTGGCCTCAACCACTTCGAAGCGCGCCTTCCCGTTCGCTACAGACGGCTTGACTCGCAGCGTCGTCCATAGTTTCCGTCCCGACAGCTCTGCCCTGCCCTGAGCCACCGCCGTACCGTCGCCCAGGTATATCTGAATATCCTCGAGGCCCTGCCGCTGGAGCACCGGGCCCAGGTTCGCGTTGATGTCCGCCGATGACAGCTCCAACTGAAAGGGCACGGCCTGGCCGGAGGAGGCACGCCTGCTGATGTCCTGCACCTGCTGGCCGAGGGACACTCCCTGCGACGGCAGCGAGGCTCCGGCGACTTCCGCCTCTTTCGGCTGCGGCGGCTTCGCAGTGAGCTTCGCATAGCCGACCAGGGCCACAAGCAGCAAGAGGCCGGCCGTCCCTCCACAGCCTGCGGCGATGCTCAGGATCACAGCTCGACGCCGGGCTTGCGGATCCACCGGTCTTGCGATTCTGCGTGCCATGCCGTGGTGACCTCTCAGGTATGGTGCCGGGCGCTACTGCTCGACACTTCGGCCAGATAATCGGCCGGGACCATGTTGCCGACGTCGAGCACGAGCGCCGGGTCCAGGACTTTCTTGACCCGCGCGATCTCGAGCAGCCCCTCGCGACCGAACATCACTTCGAGATACGGAATGCGCCTGCCACCCACGAGGATCGTCTTCTTGCCCACTCCGTGCTCCCCGGATATGGTTCCCCCGAAGCTGACTGCCTTCTGCGCAAGCTCTCCGTAAAGCTCCTCGGCGTGTTGAAGCTCTTCCGGTGAGTGTGTGATAAAGTTGACGTGCAGGTGGTCATTGCCGATGTGTCCGAACATCAGGACGTGGCTGCCGTCCCGCGCGAATTCACGGGCCATTTGCTCCCCGGCCTCACGGTACAGGGAAAGCATCTCCCTGAACCGATCGGAAGGCACCACCATGTCCGTGCCCAGCTTGTGGCTCCCGTGCTGGCGAAGGTAGCTGTTGACGCCTTCGGGCAGCGAATGCCGGAACTCCTTCTGCTCCTTGGCGTCGCGCTCGGTTTCCGTGAACCAGTCATGGACGCAGTTGTGTTCTTCCAGCGCCACGAGTAGCGGCTCCAGATCGTCCAGCGAGCCGGCAATCTCCACGTATACGGCGCAGTAGCCTTTGCCCGCCGTGGGCTCATACTGCATGAACTCGATGGAGTTGGCGTCAAAGTATTCGATGGAAAGCACCGGGGTGCCGGCACTGGCGGCTTCGCGCATGTCCTCCACGAATCCGAGGGCATCGTCTTCGGTCTCGAAGAACGCGATCTGTCCCACGAGCTCAGCGGGTTTCTCGGCAAGTCGCACATGGACTTCGGTGATGACGCCGAGAATCCCCTCGCTACCGATGAACAAGTCCACAAGGTCCATGTCTGGCACGGCATAAAGGCCCGCGGCGTTCTTCACGGAGGGCATCGTGTAGGTGGGAAGGGCGACCTCATATTCCGTGCCCGACTGGCTGGCGAACTTCAGAGTAAGGCCATCCGCCTTGACCTGATCCCTTTCAGCGACCACGAGGTCGCCGTTGGGGAGCACTACGCGCAAGCCGAGGACCCAGTCGCGCGTGGGCCCGTAGCGGAAAGTGCGGGCGCCGGAGGCGTTGGTCGCCACGGTGCTGCCGGCCAGCGCGGTCTTTTCGGTGGGGTCGGGGGGGTAGAAGAGAGGTGCGGGGAGCAGGTCATCCAGGACCTCCAGGGGAATGCCCGCCGGTACCCAGGCTTCCTTGAGCTCCCGGTCAATATAGACGGCATACGTGGTGCCGAAGCGCTCGACTTCGAGCCTTTCGGCGTCCCTGGGTAGTGGTTCGCACATGTCTCGGGTGGACAGGACGACGCCACCGTGCACTGCCACTCTGCCGCCTGTAATCCCGGTTCCGCCACCGGATGTGGTTACGAGGACGCCCTTCTCATTGGCTTGGCGCAGCGCGTCGATCACATCCGCCTCGGTCTCGGGGCACCAGATAGCCTCCACGCCGGAGGCCTGGAAGATGCCGCTTTCGTCGGTATTGAACTCCTGAATGAACTCCGGCTCGGTGCGGACCTTCAGCAATCAACTCACCCCGGCGTGATCGGCGGAACATGGCGGCCCACTGGACAGCGAACTTTCTGCAGAGGGTACCACAAGGTCTGAGAATTGGCTACCGGCCCTTGCTCGGATCTGAGCAAGCGAGATGCACGGGCTCTATTGGGCACGAAAGTTGACCGTACCCCTCGCGCGGACCGGTGGGAGGATGTCGCCGTCGCGCCCAAGATCAGGCACCCGCGTGGTTTGTGAGCCTGACCGACCGCAACCGCGCCCCGTCCTCTCTTGTCCGAACCCGGATGGTATGTGCTCCAGCCGTCAGTGTGTATTTCGGCCCGGTCACTCGTATCCATTCTCGCAGGTTCCCGGTGTTGCCCAGGAGCGTCTCTGGCCCGCCGTCAACCGACACGAAAAGGGAGTTGCCCTCCTCATCCAGCCAGTACACTTCCGCGGACAGTTGATATTCGCCGGCCACCGGAATGGCCACCGGCAGGTCAATCCATCCGCCGGAGACACCATCCTGGGGTCTGGGGGCGGCCACAAAATCCGCGCCACGCGGGGCATGGGCGTAAGTCCGGCCATCGTCACTCGCAAGACAGACTGGCGCCTGAGTCGTGCCGATTTCCACAGGCAAATCGAGCGTGACCACCTGTTCCACGGAGCGCACCGGCGCAGCTATTCGCCGCATCGCGCTCGTGCCATCAGCTGCCTCAGCCTTCACAGTGACGACCATGGTTCCGCTCGCGGGGGCATTCGTCGCGGAGACCGCCACGCTCACGACTTTCGTCTCGCCCTGCGGAAGTGTCATCTCGGAGGGGCATTCAGCGCTGAAGCCTTCGGGACTGTCTGCCGAGAAAGCGACATTCAGTGCCCGGTCAGATGTGTTCGTGATGGTCAGTTCCCAGGTCGCGGGCTGCTCGGGAGTGGTCACTACCGTGTCGGCGGATGCGTGCACGGTCAGCGGTCTCAGCCAGGTCGACAGGTGTGCCAGGGCCTGCGGATACCAGCTCATGGATCGCGAGGACGCCCCGGTCTGTTCGTACAGGGAGTGAGTCACTGCCGCGAACCACGGGTCGCCGCTAAGCGCCCAGGCGTATGACAGTGCAGTGATGCACTGCCCGTCCGCGCTATAGTTGCGGGAGTTCTGCGGACTTTGCTTGTACCAGAAGCGTGCCATCGGCCCCATCGGCTCGGTAGTGATCCACTCCGCGATTCTGATGCAGGCCTGCCTGACGCGCTCGTCGCCGGTGGTGTCGTACCAGCGCCCCAGAGCTCGGCCGACGATCCCGTGCATGAAGGTCGACCCGCCCTCGTAGCTGGGCTGCTCCGAGATGGGCACCGACACAACGCCCCGAATGGGGTCCTGGTAATCGATGATCCAATTCGCCACTGTCCAGCCGGCGCGCCGCAGGCGTTCGTCATCCACGGCTCCGTTCAGCGCTGAGAGAGCGATCAGTGCCCATCCCGGACCTCGCTCCTGACCACCCGCGCCGAAGCTGTTGGCTTCCACGATGTCGCAGTACCAGTCGGCCATCTCCCGAACTACCTCGCCGGTCCATGGGTCGCCGGTCAGGTACCAGTAATCCACGATTCCCTCGGCCCAACTGTGCCCCGCGCTGGTTCCAGCGGCGGTATGGTCCGCCACCCAGGCTTGTTCGGGGTGCGAGGGCATCCAGACCGAAGTTGCGTTGTGATGCCGAGGCCCGCCCTCTTGCCTGCTTCCCTCGGGGGCATCGTGAACCACGACTACATCCTGATACATTCGCGCCTGCTGTTCGCCGATCTCCAGCCAGCGCGGGTCCTGACTGCGCAAGTACTGGAGGAGGAACCCGTGGTGATGGTCGTACTCGCTGTTGCTCCAGTAAGTGTAACTGGGGCCGTAACCCCATTCGAAGGTGTCATCGCCGAAGTTTTCAAATCCGTACTCTCGTCGGCCCTCGCGCTTACCCAGGTACCCTTCGTACAGGCTGTCGGTGGAGTTCTCATATCGGCTGAAGAGCGTCTCGTCCTTGGGCTGGAACACCCCGAAGGCCATAGTTGATGCGGTGTACACCGGGTCTGGCACGGCGCGCAGGCGGTCGGTCAGAGGAGCGAAGGCCGCCGCAACGGGGGCATCGACCGGTGCGCCGTCGAAGACGAAGCGGACCTCGTTGCTCAATGCCTCGCCGCGCGCCAGCCGGAACAGCCCCATCTTCCCCGGCGACTGCGGGTACCCGACCCCGCCCACAGCATACTTGTCCGTCATTTCCCTCATGCGTTCCGCCCAGCGAGTCGGCAGGTCCTGTTCATCGAAGGCCTGCGGGATGAAGTCGTAGCGCAGTCCGCGGTCCTCAAAGCGTATCGCCTGGGGGAAACGCTGCCAGAACCACCGCGTTCCGACGGCCATCCCCGGAAGTCGCACGAACCCCGGGGACCTGAACTCGCCCCGTGATATTCCTCCATCCTGCCCGGTCCACGTCACAATCTTCTCGGTATGCTGGTAGAGCACGTCGCCGGGGTTCGCCGACCGGGACTGGTCCGTGGTGAGCCACACTCGCCCGGTGCCCTGGCCGCCGAGTTGCATCGACCACCGCTTCAAGTAAACCTCGGGCGTCTCTTCGCGGTTGACGATGATGGCGTCCAGCTTGAGTGCATCCGACCCGGCCTGAGCCTCAAGCTGCAACCGGAAATCCACGAGGCTGCCCTCTGCGTCGCGGAAAGACCCCTTCCGAACAATCAGTGCCCGCAGGGGCCCGGCATCTACGATCTGTGTCTCTGTCACCGTCTCTCCAGCGGTCCCCACAATGCGGCCGGTCTCGTCCTCCAGCACCAGCTCCCATACTTGATCCGCGGCCTTCACAACCTGCCCGTCCCGGCGCACCTCATCGACAATGCGTCCGTTTGTCTTGCTCAGCGTGACTGATAGCGGTCCGGTCTCGATGAGCACCTGGTCGTCGGTTTCACGCACCGTGAGAGCGCCCAGTGGGGGAGAGGGAGCCACGCCTGATCCCGCTTCGACTGTGAAGACGGCTCTGCCTCCTGCATTCACGCTCACGGGGAAGCAGAGCAGCGCCACTTTCGCGCTTCCGTCGGGCCAGCTGTGGATTCGTCGCACCTGCACGGGAACCACATTGCCGGCCTCGTCTGTGATGCGCACCCCGGCGCCTTCCACCAGGCACCCCGCCGGGAAGGGTACGCCCTGGCTCGCGATCTCGCCATTCCGCGCCACGTTCTCGGATTCTGGGACGGTCAGTGTGAATCGAACTCGCGGGGTGTGCTCGCCCATGAGCGGAGGCCTTTTGGGTTCCGGGGCAGGCCGGGCTGCGAGCCGCTCCGGGATCAGCGCGAACTCGGTGACCAGCACTGGTTCTTTCTGGTCGCGCTCGAACTGCAGCTCCACCGTTTGCCCGGGCGAGAGGTCGATCGCATCTGTTGCCACCCAGTAGAACCGGTGGTCATCAGCCGTCAACTGCCACGTCTGCCGCACGCCGCCTGCGTGTGCTGTGACCTTTGACCGCCCGTCCACGCCGTCTCGCAGGCGCGCTGCAATCCGGTACTGTCCGGCCGGTCCCCCGAACCTGTGGCTCAGCCTGCCCTGGTCGGCATCCAGCAGCAGGCTTCCGTCCGTCTGGGGCGAGAAGCCCTCTGCCTCGAGCGCCTCTGCGGCCGCGCTCTTCAACAGGTCGCCGAACACATCAACCGCGGCCCAGAAAACGTCGATTGCGAAGGGTTCGTCGCCGGACCCCTGCCGGTCTTCGACACGAAGCGTCACCTCGCACTTGCCCCCTGCGTCCTTGACTGCTTGGGTGATGTCCGCGAGGCGCACCCGACTTCTCGCCGGTTGAGGATTGTGGCCCAGCACGTCCTCCTCCCAGATGGGCGTCCCATTGACAAGCACCTGCGCGTAGCGGGCGTCCTTCTTGAAGTTCTGCAGCGCCGTCTGTCCATGGGCTGCCCCTCCGAGGACGATCTCGCGGCCGCCGCAGTACGTGTCAGATTCATACCAACGCAACATGATCCGCGCGGATTCCACAGGCACGTCCACGCTCCTGGAAACCTGCGCGAAGCTCCCAGCTACGGAGGGCTTGTCCTCGTGGGTAAAAGTGAGTACTCCGCGACGGTCGGTTTTCATTGAGTAAGGCCCACTGGCGCTGAATTGCCAGCCGTCGTCCAGGCGCAGGCCGTCAGTGCCGCGTGGGGTCGCCATGAGATCGGCGAACTCTCGCCGGAAGTCCGGGGGCACGACGCCCTTCTGCCGACTCGCCGCCACCGTTCCAGCCTGGCTCAGCGCGTACACCACCAGGTTCTCGAACAGCCGGGCGCCTTCACTTGCGTTGTCGCCTTTGGTGTCGTTGAACCAGTGATATTCGGGGATCATCTGGGTCAGGACGATGAGCCCCTTGCCGTGGCGCAGCTCAACGATCCCGTAATGCGGGCCCTGGTCCTGGGCCTCCCGCTTGTCCCACGCCTGCTCGCGCCCGGTGCTCACAAGCGGCTTCCAGCCTGGGCCGAGATCGTAGAACGCGTCGTAGATGCTTCCGCTGTGCACGTTGGCGAGTTCCGCTTTCCCGATGCGGTGGGGAGCCTGAAAGATCGGGTGCTGCGGGTCGAGGATGTCGCCCAGCTCATACGCCTTATCCCGGCGCATCGGGATCGGAAGCCACGGATCGTTTTGGTTCGCCCGGAAGCCCAGGAAGACCCCTCCGGAAGCCACGAAGGCATCCATAAGCGAGGGATCGGCGTTGAGCACACCCCGGTCTTCGTCCATGCCCCAGATGATGAGGTCGTATCCGAAGGGGGAGATCCCGGCGAACGCGCCCTTCGAGACCCGCTCGTGCTCCACCCCGAGGGCTTCGAGACCGCGGGTCACGAAGTTACCCGATTCGGCCACGAGCAGCACTTTCTGGCCCGGCGCGGCGATGGCTCCTGTTGCGAGCATCGCGATGAGTGATGGCATGAGAATCATCGAGTCACCTCAAGTGTCAGCTAGGGTTGGTCCGTCGCATCCGAGTCAGGGCCACAACAGGCAGGTTCGCATGCCCTCGCGGGCGGCGGTTCGTTCTGAGTCTCGACGGCTATCGAATGCCGCCGGTCGAGTCGTTCCAGGATGATGTACATCGCCCAGACGAAGATCACCGCGGTGACTACGGTGGACGCGGGGAATGACCACCAGACGCCTGTAAGCCCCCACGCAGCAGCGAACCAGTAGGCCATGGGCACTTTGAGCACGATATTGCGCAGAAGGTGGGAGAGCATGGCCATCCAGGTAATCCCCAGGCCCTGGTAGCCTGCGGACATCATAATGCTCGCGCCGATCAGCGGGTACACCGGCATCTGGATTCGCAGGTATTCCACGCCCATGGGCAGGAGTTCCGCGTCTCTCGTGAACAATCCGAATGCGAAAGCGGGGAAGGCGAAGATGATGGCTCCAACCGCGCCCATGAGTGTTGCCGCGAGGCCCGCTGCCGTCCAGATCGTCGCCCGGCAGCGTTGGATCGCTCCCGAGCCCAGGTTGTAGCCCACCATCGGCACCACGGCCGAGAACAGGCCGAAGACCGGAGTGAAAGCGAACCCCTCTATCCTGAACGCAATGGCCAGCATGCCCACGGAAAACGGGTTGATAGTAACCATGAGCGCGTTGATGAACACCATGGACAGGGACATGGCCGCCATGCCGATGCTCGCCGGAAGCCCAAGCCAGTAGATGCTCAATACCACCGGCCAGCGCCAGAAGCCGGTCAGGCCGGGTACTCTGCCGGGGCGAACTTCGGATTTCCGGGAGCACAGCCGCGCTACCAGGGCAAGGGCCATGGCGCCGCGGGTGAAGACGGTGGCCACCGCCGCGCCACGAACGCCCCAGCCGAGACCGAAGATGAGCACCCAGTCCAGAATGATGTTCGCGACATTGGCAATGATCCCGATTTTCATCGGGGAGACCGTGTTTCCCTGAGCCCGCAGGGCGCCGTCCGCCGCCGTTCCAAGGTGCATCAGGAAGATGCCGGCAAACATGATCCCGGCGTACTGCCGGGAGTACTCTACAATGGCGTGCTCTCCGCCCATCCAGCGGAGGATGGGTTCAAGGAAGACCAGGAGCAGGAGGGTCAGCGCGGTCCCGACAACCAGGCTGATGATCAGTCCGTGGTTCACGATGTCCCGGGCCTTATGGGGCTCCTTCGCACCGAGGTGCCGTGACACGGATGCCGCTATACCCACATTCACCGCCTGCGAGACGGCAAAGGCGGTGAACATCACCGGGCCGATAAGACCGACACCGCTGATCTGCTCTTTGCCCAAGCGGCTGACGAAGAGGGTGTCTGCGACCTCGAACAACGTCTGCATGATCCCACCGGCAGCTGCCGGGAGACCAAGCGTGACGAGGGTGGGCAGGATCTTCCCCGTGCCCATTTCATGCGAATCAAGACGGCGCAAGAAGCGGCTCAATGGATGCGGGTCACGGCCATAGCGGCCAATCCCTGTGGGGGGATCTCCAGTGGGATGCCCTTCTCAAGCTCGGCGGCGCTGCACACATGCCTCTCGCGCCTGTCGGTGGGGTCTAGAACTACCTCATATTGGCCCCCGGTTCCCTGTGTGAGACGCACAAGCTGCTTGAAGGGTTGCTCTTCGTCATAGTTGAGCACAGCCAGCATGGCCTTGTCATCCTCGCACCACGAATGGACCCGCAAAGCGTAGACCGGGTTGGCCGCGAACAGGTCAATAACGCGGCCGTCCACGGTGATCTTTCTGCGGTCCTCATCCGGGGCCACGAGCGTCAGCCAGCCGCAGGTCTCCTGCGAGAATGGAACCGCTTCTCGCAACGCGGCGATTTCTCGGACCGATTGCGCGATGGCCTCCATGTACTCGGCATCGAAACACTCCATGCCCACCCACATGAACGCTCCCGCGCCGCCGCTGAGTCCCGTCGCAAGTATGTTCATCCGCAATTGGGCGGGGGAAAGGCTGCGGGGCTGGGAGATGTCGGCGAGTTCGATGAAAGGCAGCACCGGCGCCGAGACGCGCGCGCAGGTCTCTTGCACGATGTCGTGATAGGCCAATCCATGGGTGTAGATCATGGGCGCGTGGAAAGCCGCCACTGGATCGAACAGCCGTATATCTCCGCCCGCGCGCTCATGTTCCTCAGTTCCATGCCAGCTGCACAGGCCCACCGCCACTTCCGGGTCAATCTCGTGAATCAGTCGGCAATGCAGGGCCACGATCTTCCCGTGCTGAGCTGCCCCGAAAGCCATCCATTGTGCCCGGTACTTGTCCCGCAGTTCCATGGGAGGCAGGTTCAGGCACTCATCCAGCGGGAGGCCGCTCTGAGCCGCAAAAGCCTTCCGGCAGCGTGCGCAGAAACACGCAGCGCCGATGGGGGGCTCGTAGTCGATAATCAGGCGTTTCAACCCAGATGCCAGACGCTTGCGGTAATCTGCGCGCACGGCCTCCACCCAGGGCCCGTATTCCTCGATCTGCGCCTGCGGGCAGATTTTCCCGGCCATGTACTTGCCGTCGGCCCCAAGCAGACGGGCCTCTTCCGGGGTTGCCCAGTCGAAGCCCTCGAATCGCCAGGTATGAAGTTCCAGCCCCCGGCTCTGGTACTGGCGGTCGAGGTCGATCCGCTCCGGCTCGTAAAAGGTCATGCTGAAGGCGCCGCAGATGCCCGCGGTAGCCAGAAAGTCGGCGATCCGTTCACGCACCGCGGGATCCGGGTGCCGCATTGCGCCCGAGTGCTGGGTGTAGATGCGGAAACTGTCGGGGCAATCCAGCGCCTCGGGGATGGCATCGCTCACCCGCACCCGCAGTTCGTGCCGTGGTCCCAGTTCCCCCGCGCACTCGAGCCGCCAACCCAGGGCACCCTCCGCCGGGGCGTCGGTCGCCACATCGGCGTAAACGTGGTGGTAGCCGGTCCAGTCAGGCTTGCCGCGGAAACCGTTGAGCATCGGCCCCGGCGGGATCGGAAATCGCCAGCGCGTGTACGGCTTGCCCTCCACCGTCACGGCCTCGGGTTCAACGCGGATGTCCTCGGGCATAGGCCCTCTGCCGCGCACCACAGGCCCGCGCAGGGAAATGCCTTCGGTCGCCTCGATGACAAGAGCCGGATCAACCACCGCGGCCTTGTCCGGGCCATAGAAGTAGACTGCAAGCGGGTTCAGGTGTCCACGGGATAGGTGGAACACGCCATGCTGGTTCCACTGTGCCGGCTGCCACATGGCCTGTATGGGGAAACCGTCGTCCTCGGGAATCACCCGGACATCGGGTTTGGCGATGCGGCTCGGATCGGTCTCCTCGATAACCAGGTCGTCGAACCAGGCGTAGCCCGTGCCATGCCGGAGCTTGCAGATGAGGATCAGGAACTCCGCGTCAGGGCGGGTTTTGAACTCGATCGCGTACTCCCGCCAGTCCTGGCTCCCGCCGATGTGCTTCGTGTCATGCCAGTGTGTCGGGACCTCCTGCCCGTTCTCGTAGGCGATCACATAGGCTTCACCGGTGACGTTGACCACCATCATTCGCGCCGACAACCGGTACGCGGTGTCGGGCCGGATCGGGATCCGTGCCCCGTAGCGCCAGTGGGCGCGAGCCGTCTCATCCGTTGGGATGGCCAGCCGCGCTGACTGCTTGCCGGCGAAGGCGTGCTCCGTGTCAAGCTTCCCACTGCAGTCGCCCCGTGCGGACACGAACTGCCAGCCTTCGGGCGCGGTTCCGTCCGGCCCGGGCTCAAAGTCCGCCTGGAAAATCGGGGCAGCGCCTGCAATCGAGGCCAGTGCCAACGTCAGAACCCCGAGGGGAAATCGCATGTTACGCCTCCATGTCGCGGCGCGCATTGGGGGACTGGCATCCGAGTTCGCGTCGTGAAGAACTCGGTGCCTGTACCCAATGCGTTCGGGCTGCCACACCAGGCTGCTTCGGCTTCGACGAAAGCAGGGGCACGCATTGGATCCCTGCACCGCAGCCGTTCCTCCCCCTCATCGTGAGCGGAGCGACCGCCTGCGGTCGCCGCGAAGGAGAGGGGGATCGAGGGGGTGAGGCACGCTTCACCACGGGAACAACTCCAGCGGGTCGCTGGTCAGTTTCCGCACGGTTCGCGGGCCGATGCGCTCCACATTTCGGCTGCGCGCGGCATTGTCTGCATAGTCGCAGCGGTTGAACTCGGTGATGATCTCCATAGGCGTCTGGAGCCGGAAAGGCCGGGCTTCGCGCACAATCGCGATGGCATCATGGGCCGCCTGCCAGATGAGTTGTCGAGCTTCGTCGAGGGGCAGGCAGTCCGCAAGCTGGCGTTCCGACGCGGTTTTCACGATGGCGGTCTTGCAGGGACGAAAGAACTGGCGGGCTTCCACGCACGCCGCCTCATCCCCGCTCACCATGACCAGCGGCACGCCGAAGTGACCCGCCACCAGCGCCCATTGGGCCAGCTCGCCCATTTCTCGGCCGTTGATGGAATACCGGTGCCACGTCAGCGATGACTGTGTATGGTCCAGGAACGCGTTCATCGTGCCGGCCATGGCGTGGGCGCCGATGAAGAATGTGGCGTCGCAGCGCTGGTCCATGACGCCCCACCACTTGCGGTTGGGCTTTGTGTCATTGATCGCCCGGCGATCCAGCTTCTCGAGAATGAAATTGTTGCCGCCTCCGTGGCTGTCCAGCACCATCACTTCGGTTGCTCCGCCTGCAAAGGCCCCGTCCACCGCGGCATTGAGGTCACCCATGAGCAGCTCGCGGCACAGTTCGTAGTCCGTGCTGTCCCGGGGGACCATCTCGCCACGACCGATTCCGCTGACGCCTTCGAGGTCTGTATGGATGTAGATCCGCATTCTGCGTTCCTCCTGGGAAATATGCCGCCAGGTTCCCTGCCATCAGTCGCGTGACCTGCAAGGTGTTGGCCCGACATGCGGTCTTCGGCTATTATACAAGCCCTTCATACGCGATCTTCCCAATCGGGTGATGAATATGACGCAGACCTCCGGTTTTTCACTCAACGACGGTAACTGTCCTGAGCTTCTCGGTGCCCGCGTTCCTCATGGCCGCCGAGCCGAGATCCGCGAATCCCTGAAGGCCATCCATAGGATGTTTCTGGATGAGCAGGCCCAGGGCCTTGTGACGCTCCAGAAGAACTGGCGCGCCTGGACCACGCTGCACCTGCCAAGCGATTACGGCGAGGTAATCGATCGCACCGTGACCGTAGCCGAACGGATTCGCGGTGAATTCGAGGTCTTCGTCCACGTTGGTATCGGCGGATCAGATCTTGGACCACGCGTCTGCCATGAAGTTCTCAACAGCACGCTCTACAACGAATTGCCTCCCGAGATTCGCGGCGCTCCCCGAGTGTATTTCGCGGGGGATACCTTCGACCCGCGCCCCTTGCGGGAACTCCTCGCCTTCCTGGAGAGCCGCGGCGAATTGCACAAGACCGTGTTCAACATCGTGAGCAAATCCGGCAAAACACCGGAGACCCTCTGCGCATTCCTCGCCATCAAGGACCGCCTGGGGCCGGACTGGGTGCGCCAAATGGTGTTCACCACGGGGGAAGTGCCCGGCAGCAGCATTCTATACGACCTCGCCGCCGGGCGTGTGGAGGAACTCGTCGGCCTTCTGCCGGTGCCGGATGGTGTCGGCGGCAGGTTCTCGGTGCCATCACCGGTGGGTCTGCTTCCGCTGGCCGTCACCGCCGGAGTGGGGGAGACGCCTCGCGGACGCATCGAATCTGCATTGCGAGGGTACGGGATGGCCCACGAAGCAGGGCTAAAAGCGCCCTTTGACCAAGACGGGAATCCCAATCTCCAGAATTTCGCCTTCCGACTGGCTACGTGGCTCCAATACGCTGAGGAGCAGGGCGACGCAGGCACTTTGGTTCTGTATGACTATTCGGCCTGCCGGATGCTTGGCGATTGGCTGGTGCAGCTGTACACCGAGTCCATACAGGAGCGCGGGGCTGGTCTGAACGTCACGGGCGCGCGGGGGCCCACAAGCAACCATTCGCTTCTCAACGGCGTGGTAAATGGCCCACGGGACAAGGTGATCCTGTTCGTCGACTGGCAGGACATGGGCGAGGACCTCTACGTTCCTGCTGACTCGTCCATCGAGGGAAGTCTTCAGACATTCATGAACCGCCAGATGACCAGACTGAACCGTGCGTCCTTTGAGGGCACCTTCGCAGACTTCCGCGACCAGGGAGTGCCCGCGCTTGCTATCTCTTGCCCTGACCGCAGCGCGGAGAGCCTCTTCTTCCTGATGCGGGTGCTCATGGATGCAGTGGCAGTCAAAGGGCGTCTGCAGAGCCTGCACATCGACCGAGACTGGAAAGTGAACCCGCCGAAGGAACTGACTTATCAGCAGGAGGGGGTAGAAGGCTATAAGGAAGCCATGCGGCGGTTCCTGGCGGATTCCTGAGGCGCAAACGAACTGCGCACAAACATCAGAGCCGGCTCCCGTGTAGGGGGCCGGCTCTCAAACATTCCAGGCTCGTCTCGCTCAGGCCGTTTGGAATGCGGGGAGGCCCTTGAGCAGATCGCCCCGGTGGCTTGCGCCGCTCATGTATGTCTCAACCAGACGCCGCAGAACAAACATCACGTGTGGGTCCTCGGCAAGCCAGTAGGACACCCTCTGGCACGCGCCGATACACTTGCTGGAGCACAGCACGCCACATTCCTGCAGGTGAGCGAGCGCCGCTTCAACCTCCGCGACGGGGCGGTTCAGCCGCATCGCGAAGCCCTTCGCCGTGTCGCACATCATCGGGTCCTGCCCCAGCATGAGCAGGACGTTCAGGCCTGTGCAGTCGCGGGCGGCGCGAAGCAACCACGCGAGGCTCATGATCTCCGCCCCGTTCAGGCTCTGACCTGATATGGACTGTGTTCTCGCTCCCACTCCTGGCATACTTGTCCTTCCTCATGTGCCGGATGGTCCCGGCATTTGCTGGCTGTTGGGTCCTATCCGATGGAAACGGGCACCCTTTGCCGCATGCGCGCATCGGGCCACGCAGCGATGAACGTGCGACGCCGGCCCGGTCAGCCGCGTCAATATCATTGTCGGCAGGCATTATGGACGGCTTAAGGGGGGATTATCGGTGCAAGAAGGAAGTTGGTCTACCCCGGCGCACCAGCCCGTGTCTCGAGCTCTCCCTCGCCCCTGCCACGGAGAGTGCGAATACTACAGTCAGATCGGATCGTTGTCAACCAAAGTTTGCCTAAAGGTTACTAGCCGGAAGGAATAGTGACACGCACGAGGAATAACGCCGCCCAAACATGCGGAGATGACACGCCGTGCTGCTTGGACTCGATGTCGGCACCACCGCCGTCAAAGCGCTTCTCGTGGATTCCCGGGCGCGGCCCGTAGCTGAAGCCGGCCTGGAATATCCCATCAGTCAGCCTGCACCCGGCTGGAGCCAGCAGGATGCGGATGACTGGTGGCGTTGCGTCTGCGCCGTTACCCGAGAAGTGTCCACGCGAGCTGAGTCGCGTATCGACGCCCTGGCAATTTCCACCCAGGGCGACACCGCCGTGCCTGTAGATGCCGAAGGCCGACCGCTTGGCCCGGCGCGAACCTGGATGGACACTCGGACTGCATCCCTGGTCCCGGCGCTCGAGACAGAGCTTGCGCCGGAGGAGTGGTTCGGCCTCACCGGGTCGCGTCTGGGGCCTTTCGCAGCCGCGCTCACTCCGGTGTGGTGGCGCGAGGTTCACCCGGATGTCTTTCGCGACACGGCGCGTTTCGCCCTGGTGGAAGACTTCCTCGTCCAGCGCCTCACGGGCAGACCTCTGCTCAGCCACCCCAATGCTTCGCGGACGGTAGCCTTCGACCTTGGCGCTCTGGACTGGTCTGACCGGCTTCTCGGCATCCTCGGGCTGGATCGTGCCGCCTTCAGTCCTGCGGCGCCATCTGGGACCATTGCCGGCAATCTCACCCCTGATTCCGCCGAAGCACTCGGGCTCTCGCCGGACTGCCTGGTAGTGCTCGGTGGGCATGACCAGACCTGCGCCGCTGTGGGTGCCGGGGTGATTCGGCCCGGCTCGCTCATGCTCTCCACAGGCACCGCCTGGGTCCTGCTGGCCTGTACCGACGAGCTTGTAATGGACGCCGGCGAACACCGTGCGCAGACGTACCGTCACGCCGCGCCGGACCGCTGGGCGCTTCTCACGGCCCAGGCAGGGGGGAATGTTTTCGCCTGGGCACGCGACCTCGTCTCCGGCGATCTGCCGCCGTACGAGGAGCTCGTGGAGCGGGCGCATGACGCGGAATCGAGCGCCGCCGGTGCACTTCTCCTGCTCCCCCATTTTTATGGGTCTGCGTCGCCTCCGTGGATGCGCGACGCCCGGGGCATACTTGCCGGCCTCACCCTCGGACAAAGCGCGGGAGACCTATACCTGGGTGTCCTGCGTGGAATCGCGCTGGAAACCGCCCGCAATCTCGAGACCTTTAGAGCAATCGGGGCCGCGCCCGAGGAGATTCGCATGATCGGCGGTGGTGCGCGAAGCGAGTACTGGGCGCAAATCGT
The DNA here is from genome assembly GCA_013314775.1 of Armatimonadota bacterium. NCBI lineage: Bacteria > Bacillati > Armatimonadota > Armatimonadota bacterium. The sequence goes on from JABUFB010000008.1 coordinate 201,096, forward strand.
CGCCGATTTCACCGGGACGCCCGTGGTGCTGCCGGTTGTCCGCGAAGCCGCGGCGTATGGGGCGGCGCTTCTCGCGGGCGTTGCGGCCGGAGTGCTGCCGGACCTGGAGACCGCCGTGGCACAGACGCCGATTGCCCGGCGTTGCGAGCCTGATCCGTCTGCACAGGACTTCTGCCGTGAACTGGAGCAGAGCTATCTCGATATGATCGCCGCCATGCGCCCGGTCTGGGAGCGGATCGCAGAAACTATCACGCCACAATGAGAGAGTGATTGGGATCAAGTCGTCTGATCTCGCCCCGCGAAACCCGACGCGCCCCGCAGTTACCCTCCGATCTCTGGTGCTCGGGGCCGTGCTCATCCCGTTCAACGTGTACTGGGTCATGACAGTCGAGGGAATCTGGCATACCGGCCACCCCTCGGTTATGGCCCTGCCGTGGGGCGTGGTGTTCAATATCATTGTCCTGCTGGCAATCAACGCAGGTCTGCGCAGATTCACCCCTCGTTTTGCATTCACCCAGGCCGAGTTTGTCACGGTGTATGTGATGGTCTGCATCGCAGTCATGCTGGCCGGTCATGACACCCTTCAGCTTGGCGTGCCCAATCTCTCCCACGGCTGGTGGTTCGCCACTGAAGCGAACAAGTGGGCCGACCTGTTCCACAAGGAGCTCCCGGCCTTCGCTACGGTAAGCGATATGGGCATCCTCGAGGACTATTACGACGGTCATTCCACTCTCTACCGTCCCGAACGCATAGCCGCCTGGTATGGTCCGGTGCTCTGGTGGTGTGGTGTGGTGCTTGCGGTGGGCCTGGTGATGATCGGGATCAATGTCCTCCTGCGTAAGCAATGGACGGAGCGCGAGAAACTCGGATACCCCATCGTCCAGCTTCCCCTGGAGATGACGAAAGATGGCGGCGGCTCGGGGTTTTTCGCGAACAAAGCTCTCTGGATCGGCATTGCCCTGGCGGCCGGTCTGGACATCTACAATGGCCTGCACTGGTTCATCCCGGCGCTCCCGATCATCGATGTCCGTCATGACCGCAACCACTACATCGACACCTGGTCGTGGGGTCGGCCCTGGAGCGCCATGGGGCGCATTCCGTTGCCTTTTTACCCATTCCTGACCGCTCTGGGCTTCCTCATCCCTCTGGACCTGTGCTTTTCGATGTGGTTCTTCTTCGTTTTCCGCAAGCTCCAGCAAGTGGCCGCCACAGCGGTCCCCATCCAGATGATGCCCGAACTGCCGTATCTCAGCGAGCAGACCTTCGGCGCCTGGTTCGTGATCTTCGGCTACGCCATGTGGGTGGGGCGCAGGTACTTCGCGGAAATCGCCCGGGCGGTGTGGACTGGGAGGGTCTCCGCGGACACCCAGGCAGGCGACCCGGTGAGCCATCGCGGAGCACTCATCGCCATCGTCGCCGGCCTGGCCTTCCTCGTCTTCTTCCTCCTGCGCGCGGGAATGACGGTCTGGGCGATGATTCCTTTGCTGGGTTTCGCCTTCATGATCCATACCGCGATGACCCGCGTGCGCGCGGAACTGGGCCCGCCTGCACACGAGATGGCCGGAAACATGACAGCGGCCCATCTCGAGACCATCTTCGCGGGCTCCCGTAATGTAGGCGTCCGGAATCTCACCATCTTCCCGCTCTTCTGGTGGCTTACCGGAAGGGGCTACCGCACCTCGCCGATGCCGGTCCAACTCGAGGGTTTCAAGATGGCCGAGGTCTCCGGGGCCGAGCCCGACCGACTGGCGCTGGGCATGGTCATTGCCTTCCTGCTGGGCGGTCTGTTCTCGTACTGGTCGGCGATTCACCTGACCTACCTGCACGGGAATTCGCCGCTAATCCTGCACAACCAGGGCCAATGGAGCCAACTCGCCAACTGGATCAACTACCCGCAGGACCCGAGCTGGCAGAAGATGAGCTTCATCGGTGTCGGTGCGCTGTTGACCGGCCTGATGACCTGGGCCCGGATCCGCTTCATGTGGTGGCCCCTGCACCCTGCAGGCTACGCGCTGAGCATGGTTTTCGGGGTGGAGTACTTCTGGAGTTGTCTGGTGGTGGCGTGGCTGGTGAAGTGGGCGATCCTGCACTGGGCGGGGCACAAGGCCTACCAGCGGTTCATGCCCGTTGTCTATGGCGTGATTATCGGCGAGTACGCAGTCGGCGCGTTCTGGAGCGCAATGAGCGTTATCCTCCAGCGCCCGATGTACGATTTCTCGCCGGGCTAGCGACTCTGTCGTCAGGGGGACAGACAAGCTTGCCTGTTGCCTTCTGCGTTCATCCCCCCGTGGCGCGGCCGTCTCGCACACGCAGGGGCAGCGCAAGCTGCACTCGGGGCCGCGCCCTTCACCTGACCATCCGCCCAAGATCTTCCCCGCGCTCCTGCCCCTCGAGGTACTTTCGCGGGTCGCCCTCATCCAGCGCCTTCCTGATGACCGACAACGCGCCGTCCGAAGCATCCAGGTACGCCCGGATGTCCTCCTCCGTGTGCGAGTACATGATGTAATTCACCGTGCAGCCCAGGATTCCGCCGCGCAGCAGTTCCTGAAGGTAGAGAGTGACAATGGACCGTGCCCACTCCGCGGGCACCGAGAAATGCGGGTGGGTAACCGGTGGAGGACCATCGCAAGAGGCGTTCAGTCCATGCTTCCCTGCAAGTTCAGCAAAACCGTCCTTCAGCATCTGCCCCATGGTCCAGATGTGCTTCAGAGCGTCCTTCGCCCTCAGTTCCCGGATGGTAGCCAACGCCGCCGCCATCCCCGCCGGATCGCTGTAGTAGGTACTGCTGATGAACATTGTCGCCGCATCCTGCATGACCTCGCGTCGCCCGCAGACGCCGGCAATGGGATGACCGTTTGACATGGCCTTTCCGAAAGTCGCCATGTCGGGCTCCACGCCGTAGAACTCCTGAGCCCCGCCCATGGCCAGGCGGAATCCCGTGATGACCTCGTCGAAGATCAGCACTGCGCCGTACTCATGGGCCAGGTCCTTCACCCCCTGCAGGTAGCCTTCGGGCGGCATGTCCGTCCGCGAGGCCTCCATGATCACGGCCGCGATCTCGTCTGGATTCGCTTCAAACACTGCGCGCAGGGAGTCCAGGTTGCCATACTCGAAGGGGATCGCTGTGCCTTCCAGCGCCCGCGGCACTCCGCGGATGTCCAGGCCCGGTAGCAGGTGGGCATTGAGGGCGTCACTCTTGCTCAGGTTGGCGGCAAGGTACCAGTCATGCCAGCCGTGGTAGCCGCAGAAAGCCACCTTGTCCCGCCCTGTGTGTCCCCGGGCGATGCGAATCGCCATTTCATCTGCCGTGCCGCCGGACTTGCAGAAGCGCACCATTTCGGCGCAGGGAATGGTCTCGATGAGCAGTTCCGCAAGCTCGACTTCAACGGGGTGGTTCATGGAGAACGAACTGCCCTTGCGGATTTGCTCGATGACCGCTTCGGTTACCGCGGGGTAGGCATGACCCAGAATAACAGGGCCCACTCCTGCAAGAAAGTCGATGTACTCGTTGCCGTCCAGGTCCCAGACACGCGAGCCCTCGCCGCGGGTGAGATATGGGGGATACACGCCGGGCGCGAAGCGTTCGGGGCGGCGGCTGAAAAGCTGAGTGCCACCGGGGATGATTTGCTTCGCGCGTTCATAGAGGGCCAGTGATCGCGAGACATCGGGCAGGTCCATGGCAGCCTCCGGACCGTCAGTTAGGGGTAATTGGTGACAGAAGGGGTTCTACACCCGCCACATGGAATCCTTTCGGCGCGGGAATTGGCGCTGGCGGCGTTCCGATGCGCCCGTCGGGTGTGCGAGCACCAACGACGGGAGGGGGGAAGCACCGGGATCGCCGCCAGGTTGGCACGTGCCACCCACACTATACGGGGGCATTCAGGAAATCTTGAGGAGTCTTCTTGCGTTCCTGATGAAAATCCCGGCAGGGGAATGTGAATCGGTGGCGAATGAGACAGCGACGCTACTACGACAGGAGGCTCAGGTCCTATGCGACGAACTGGTTTTACCCTGATCGAGCTGTTGGTCGTCATCGCGATCATCGCCATTCTGGCGGCGATCCTGTTTCCTGTCTTCGCGAGGGCCCGTGAGAAAGCGCGGCAGTCCAGTTGTTTGTCGAACGTGAAGCAGATCACCCTTGCCGGTCTCATGTACATTCAGGACTACGACGAGCGGTTCCCGTACTATGCACGCGGCAGCTACACCGTGGATCCCTGGATCTTCTGGCCGCATCAGTGGGAGCCTTACACTAAGAACTGGCAGGTCTACGGCTGCCCGAGCAGCCCTTACGTGGGGCAGTCCATGACCTACCACGGCACTACCTACCCGCAGCGTCCCTGTTACGGGGTCACCAACGCGCTGTGGCAGACCTCCGGCGGTCTGGCCCTTGCCCAGATCAAGAAGCCGGCCGAAAAGTACATGCTGTTTGACAGCAACCACCCTGCCCTGGGCGATGCTCGCGCCATTCTTACATCAAGTGAGTGCGGCCAGTGGAGTTGCGGCAAGAACGTGGCGACTACCCAGAAGTGGCTGGTTCCCCACAATGAGGGCGTGAACATCGGCTATGTGGATGGGCATGCGAAGTGGGAATCGGCGAACGGCGTGTACAACAACGTCTCCTGGAAGCTCAGCCCCACGGTAGACTAAGCCGGGCAGCAGCCGGCAGTTTAGTTTGGGGTCCGAGACATCTTTCGGGCCCCGTTTTTCTTAGCCGCGAGGTTTCGGTGCGAGCACGCGCCGGAAGGGGTCGAAGGCAGAGCGCGTGCTGGTGGCTCCGAGCGCGAGGTACGGCAGGTATTGGGTCACCAGCCCGTCGCAGTAGTTGAAGATCACCCAGCCGTCGGTGTCCATGTTCCGGGCGATGGTGATCTGGTCCAGGAGCCGCTGAGGACCAGGGAAATCCATGTTGTCTGCGTTGACCCCGATTCCCGGGCACAGTGGCACCTGCTTTGCCACCCACTGAACCTGCCTCTGCACGTAGAGCGAGAATCGGTCATTGCTGGGCGTGTAATTCATCGGGCAGACCATGTCCACCAGCCCCCAGTCTACCCACCTCTTCCAGTCCTGCGCGAAAGCGTCTCGATGATCCTCCCAGTTCAGGAAGACGGCTGCCGAAAAGAGCAGGTCGGGCCTCGCCGCCATGACATCGTCGCCTATTTCGCGGACGAGGTCCGTGATCAGTTTGCGGCGCCAGTCCAGGAACTTCTGCCGCGTCTGGCCACTGCGCACCGCTTCCGCGAGGTTCTCCGCTCTGACCCCGCTTGCCGCCCGAAACTGGGCCTGGCATCGCGGGCACAGGCAGTAGCTCTCGCCGGGCAGACGGATGTAGTCCACCTGGAGACCCTCGACCGGATACCGCGTGACCATCTCCAGCGCGACCTGTCGCACCAGCCGGCGGTTCTCGGGGCTTGTCGGGCATAGCCAGGGGGTGGTCTTGCCTGATGCGGTCCTGCACAGGCGTCCTGCCTTCTGCAACGCCTCAAGGTGCTCCTTCGGCGCGCACATGGCATACAGGGCCAACATCCGCGCATGTACGCCGATTCCCTGCCGCCTGCCTGCGTCAACCGCCTGAGCGAGATAGTCGGTGCCGGAGAACCTCGGCAGGTAATCGCTGGGGTACCAGGCAACCCCCGCGGAGCAGAAGTAAGGGAACACTGCATTGAAATTGCTCGCCCGCAGGGTCTTCATGGCCTTGTCCCAGCCGCCGGGGACATCGTTACAGGCCCAGACGCCACGCAGTTCGCCGTTCACGGACGGGTAGCTCATCCAGTACGCCTTCTGCGCCTGTGGACGGGCAGCATCCGCGGTCTTGACCGCCTCCGAAATGCGCCCCGTGGACAGCAAGAAGCCCGCCTGACCCAGCAGCGCCTCCACATCGCGCACCGCCGCGAGCGCTCGGCTCACGTCTTCTCCGGCGCGCTGGCGGTTGATCAGAGCGTCGCGCATCTGCGCCAGGGACTCATAATTGCCCAGGGGGCGAATATCACTGGCGCTGCTGGGGATGCACAAGCTCCAGAGTGCCGCATCAAAATGACCACACAGCGCACGCATGAGGGCCGCCTGAGCGTCCCGGTCGCCAGTTTCTGACAGAGGGGCACTCAGGAATGCACCGTGCCCCGAAACGATCGCCGCCGGGTGTGCGCCGCGCGTTCCGTCAGCCCCATGCCACCAGCCCGCAACCTGTGCGCCGTCCAGCGCTGCACAGCCGCGGATCCTCGGCGTCTTCTGGGAGACCTTCTCGGGCAGGCCCACGATGGCGGGCAGGCTGAAGCGCATGGACGAGAAGGCCTGGCCGGTTCTGTCCTCCGCCACCGCGTTCCCGCGAACGCCAAGGACACTCAGGAGCGACTGGGGCGCCAGCATGCAGATGACCAGCTTCCCACCCCCGCGCAGGAACTCGAGCAGGTGTGCTTCCTCAGCCGCTGACACCGCGCGGTTGTAGGGCAGGACTGCAACACGTGTCCTTGGGAGGCCGCTCTTCGCGACGAGGGTGTCCTTTGTGGGTGTGAAGGGGATGCGGGCGCGGCTGAGGGCCTCGCACATAACCCGGAAATGCTCACGTGCCAGGGGAGCCATGCTCTCCCCACCAGTGCCCAGCAGGTCTCCCTCAATCACGACCACTGGGGCCGGCGGGGAGTCTGGCCGGGCGGTGATGGAGATGAACAGAAACACGATGGGGAACGCGGCGCGTATGGGTGTCAACGGCCAGCCTCCGGGGCAACACGTCGGGGTGACATTGTGCTACAGGGGGCGCCGAGCACACGCAGGGCGTTGAGCCCCAGGATTTTCTCTTTGGCCTCCGGGCTGATATCAGCCCCGGTGATCTTCGCCAGAGTGAAAGCCAGGTCCACGCCGGGCACGTCGCTGCCGAAGAGAACGCGGTCCTCGCCCAGTTCTGCCACGCACATCTCGATCATGCCCGAGTCGCCGTATGAGCCGCTGGTGTCCACGCTCACATTCTCCACGTCGCGCACGGCTTTCACTCCAAACTCCCAGTCTCCGCCCACGTGGGCCATCACCAGGCGCAGGTCCGGGAACTTGCGTCCGAGCCGAGCCACCTGGTGTGCCTGAGATTCCGAGGGGATGTTCCCATTCCACTTCATCCAGGAGTGATGCATGATAGGCAGGTCGTGGTCGATGGCCCAGCGCGCAACAGGTTCGACACACGGATCATCCGCCCAGACCGACACCCAGAGCTTGATGCCGCAGACGCCGTGGCGCAACCCATCGTTGAGCATGGAGAGGGCACGGTCGCCGTGCAAGGGGTTGACGTAGGCGAAAGGAAGCAGCACCCCGGGGTGCCGTGCGCAGCCCTCGTAGACCACCGCATTGAGGCGCTCAACTTCATCAGGTGCAGGGATGTAACTGGAGACGTTGCTCACGCACAGGCAGTCCACGCCAAGCCGGCCTGCTTCCAGTGCGATGACATCGGCGCTGGTGGCATCTCCGAAGAAATGTGCGTGGAAATCGATGACCGAACTCACCGTCATTCGTCCTTCTGGGCGCCGTCGGTGTCCGCCGTGTCGTCCGCAGTCGCTTCGGTGTCCGTTGCGGCTCAGGCATCAGTGCTCTCTTCGGCTTCGTTGCTCTCCTCGGCTTCCGGAGCGTCGGCCTTCATCTGAGCAATGTGCTCTTCCACCTTCTCCTGTGCCCGCTTGAACTGCACCTCGCAGAGCTTCTCATACAGGCCGCCCGCGGTGGCAAGCTCGGCGTGGGTCCCGCGCTCAACGATGCGCCCGTGGTCGAGTACCACGATCTCATCCGCGTTCATCACCGTGGAAAGCCGGTGGGCAATGATGAACGTAGTGCGATTCTTCATCAGCTTGTCCAGGGCGTCCTGAATCAGTGCTTCAGATTCGGAGTCCAGGTCGCTGGTGGCCTCGTCCAAGATCAAGATGCGCGGATTGCGCAGCAGAGCCCGGGCGATTGCGATTCGCTGCCTCTGTCCCCCGGAAAGCCTGGTCCCGCGCTCGCCGACGATGGTCTCGTAGCCGTCAGGCGACTCCATAATGAAGTCGTGGCAGTTGGCGGCAATGCTTGCCTGCACGACTTCCTCGTCGGTCGCCTCGGGCCGCCCGTACTTGATGTTCTCACGCAGCGTGCCCTGGAACAGGAAATTCTCCTGGAGCACCATGCCGATGTTTCGGCGCAGGCTGCTGATCTGGATGTCTCGCAGGTCATGTCCGTCCACGGACACTGACCCGGCTGTGGGATCATAGAAACGCGGGATGAGATGCACCAGTGTGGTCTTCCCGCTGCCGCTGGGACCGACCAGCGCGGTGACGGTGCCCGGTCGACCGATGATATTGATGTCCTGCAACACAGGTTCGCCAGGGTCATAGTGGAAGTCCACGTGGCGGAACTCTACAAGGCCCTCCACTTTCTCGAGGCGCACAGGTTTCTCAGGCGGCTGCACGTCGGGCATTGTGTCCAGTGTTTCGAAGATGCGCTCCACCGCGGTCATGACCCAGTTGAGCATGTCATTGATTGTCACGAGAGCGATGACCGGGCCGTACATCATGCCCATGTACGTGCGGAAAGCAACAAGTTGCCCCAGGCTCATCCGGTTGTTGATGACCAGCAGGCCTCCGAGCAGCAGGACCACGAGACCCGCCAGGCTGGTGATCAAGTGGGCATTGATGTTGAGAATAGTCCGCAGGCGCCCGGTAATGATGTTCAACTTGATGGTGTCGCGCACTTCACGCACAAAACGCCGAGCTTCGTACTGCTCGCGCGCGAAAGCCTTGATCACTTTGATGCCCGCGATGGCTTCCGACAGCGTCGCGTACACGTCCGAATACTGATCACGCGCCTCCGCTGCCGCATGGTGGATCTTTTTCTGCATTGCCAGGAAGTTGATGGCGTACAGGGGCAGAACCCCGACGGCGATGAGCGGCAGATGCAGGGAGTTGGTCTTGATGCCGTATCCGATAACGATCCCAATGGCGATAATCAGCGTGACGATATTCGTGAGCATGTCCACGATGCCACTGCTGAGGATCGATTGCACGGCATCCACGTCGTAGAGAACCCGGGCCATGATGCGACCGCTGGGGTTCCGTTCGTAGTATCTCATCGAAAGCCGCTGCAGGTGCCTGAACAATCGCTGGCGCACATCGAAGACCACACGGTTGCCGATGAAGAGCAGGAGCATCGACCGCCAGTAGCCCGTTGCCGCTCCCAGGACGGAGACGCCAATGAGTACTGACACGACCAGGAACAACAAGCGGCGGGCTTCGGCAAGCGTGCTCTGTGTCTCCGCCGCCGACAGTTCCGTCCATCCTTTGCCGTACAGAGGCGTAAGGTTGTCGATTACCAGCTGCATCAGGTACGGAGACAGCATGGTGAAGCCCGTGGTCACGAAGACCAGGAAGATGGCAGTGGCCAGGGGCACACGGTAGGGGCGCGCGAACCGAAGAAACCGGAAGAACAAGGACATACGAACAGCCCCGCTGAGAGGGATTGCGGCTTGTGCTCCGCTCGGCCACAGATTATAACCCACCCTGTGCCGGGCGTAAACAACCCAGAGACCCGAGCTAATCAAAGGCCTTCAGACGGAGCCCACCCATGTTCGCACGCTTCAAGCGGCAATCTGATAGCGGCCTTGCGCATCGCCTTGACCCGGCGTATCATCACCCGGCCTGGGATCGCCTGCTCGGAACCTGCCGGCTGCCGCTTACGCGCTTTGGTGAGTTCATTGACCATATCACTTACGGGCCGATTATCACCGGTCCGAAGCCCGAACCCCTGGACGCAGGCATTCGCCTGATCCATCAGGGGCAGGTCGCGCCCACCGGTGTCGACCCCCGCGAAAGTCCTTTCGTCGCACCTGGAAGCCCGTGGGATCTGGAGCGGGCGAGACTCATGCCCGGCGACATTGTTTTCCCACGGTCTGGCGTCGCTGGTGTGGGGAAGAATCGTGCCGCGGTGTTCCTGGACGACTATGACGCCGTGGTCGGTTCCTTTGTCGACCTGATTCGCCTGCGGGAACTAGACCCCTGCTACGCGTTGCTCTGCCTCAAGACGGAACTGGTCTGGGCACAGATTTATCGTATCATCAACGGGGTGGGTACACCTAACATCAGCTTTGACGAAATCAGCTCACTGCAGCTACCTATGGCGCGTGAGCCCGTGCAAAGGGCCCTGGGTGATGAGTTCCGCCAGACAGTGCACGTACTCCATCTGCGCTGGCTGGCTGGTGACAAGTCGGCTGGCGAACAGGCGTGCAGGCGACTTTCCCAGCTGGTCCGGAAACTCGACGGGATGATCTTCAATGGATGAATGCAAGGCGAGAGAAGATATCTGCCAGGTGGGCCGCATGATGTGGCAGCGCAACCTGGTGGCCTCCAACGACGGCAATATCAGCGTGCGCATCAGCGCCGACCGGGTCATCTGCACCCCCACCGGCGTCTCCAAAGGCTTCATGCAGCCAGAGAACCTGTGTCTGGTGAGCATCGAGGGCGAGTGGCTGGACGGCCCGAAGCCTTCCATTGAGACGCCCATGCACACCTGGGTCTACCGCGCTCGGGAGGACGTGCTGGCGGTGGTCCATGCCCACCCGCCCTATGTGACTGCGTACTCCTCATGCGGTCGAAGCATCCCCATCGACATCCTGACCGAGATGGCGCTCGGGCTGGGCGAAGTGCCCCTCATAGAACACGGAACTCCGGGCAGCATGGATGTTCCCGCAATGCTGGAACCGATCATCGACACCGCCGACGTGTTCCTCATCGCCAACCACGGGGCCCTCAGTGTGGGGAACGACGTTTTCGACGCGTATTTCAAGATGGAGTCCCTGGAATTGTGCGCCCAGACCACCTTCATCGCCGAACAGCTCGGGCCGAAGAGAATCCCGCAGGATCAACTGGACACGCTCTTCCAGATGCGCCGGGAACGCATTGATGCAGGCAGGCGTCCAAAGGGCTGAAGCCGGACGCTCAATCCGCCGTTGAGGGGGATCACGATGCAAAAGCGCTCCCTGGCACGACAGGTCGCAGTTCTCGCGGTTGGTGTCTGTCTGACGGCGCTCATCGTGCTCGCCGGCTGCATGTCAGCGCGGGAGAAGGGGCGTTCAGCAGGCGCTCCCCCAGACGCCGAGATGGTCATGTCCGCTGACAAGTCCCTGTCAGTGGATGAGTCGTACGACGCCGCCGGGCCTGCCGGTGGTGTGGGTGGAGTCGGCGGTCCTGGCGCTGAAGGCTCCGCGCAGGCTCCAGTTCCCGCCGCCATCGCCAACCGCAAACTCATACGCACCGGTCAGATACGAGTGGAGGTCGAGGACACCGAGGCCGCCATGCGCCGGATTCGGGAGATCAGCGCCAAAGCGGGCGGCTTCATAGGCGACACGTCCTTGACCCGCCACGACGACGGGAGCCATTGGGGCAATGTGACGATCCGGGTTCCTACCGACCAGTTCGACACCATGCTCCAGGGCCTGCAGGAACTGGGCCGGGTGCACGAAATCTCCACTGACACGCAAGACGTGACCGAGCAGTACGTGGACCTCGAGGCCCGCATCCGCAATCGAAAGCGCGAGGAAGAGGCGCTGCTGGAACTCATGAAGCGGCGCGGCTCTCTCGAGGACATCATCCGCGTGGAGGCCCGGCTGTCCGAAGTCCGCGAGACTATCGAGCGTTTTGAGGGGCAACTGCGCCTGCTCAAGGACCAGGTGGCCCTTTCGACTATCACGGTTTCTCTATTCGAGAAGGGCGAGGCGGCGCTGGCCGAGACGCAGGAATACGACGCCGGCTTCCATCTTCGCAGCGCGGTCCGGGCCCTCATCGGGATCTTGCGGGGCATTGGCACGGCGGTGATCTACCTGGTCATCGTCGGGTGGGTGTTCTGGGTGCCACTGGCGCTGATTATCTGGGCAGTTAGGCGCCGCAGGGCATCACGCAGGGCGAAGGAAACCCGCAGCGAGTAACAGGGCCGCACCCGCATCGGTCCGGAGTAAGCCCCGGGCTTTGCGGCATTCCTGCGTCGGCCGGTCGCTCGCCTGAGCGCGTCCAAGTCTCCCGGGTGGGCCTTTGGTCTCGCAGCCTGCGAAGCAAGCGTCAGCCTATGGCCACGGGTGGAGTGAAGCGAAAGGGAACTCGTGGACCAGGAGACGCCTTCGCCCTTTCGAGCCCTCCCGATGGGCCGCACAATGCAGTATCGGCCGGCGCGGTCGTGTGGCCCTTTTCAGGGCTCTGCGGCCTTTTTCGAGGCGTCTTCCGGGGCTGTGTCCTGCCCTGGGGGGCGCCCCCCCTGGCTCATTCGTGCCGCCGGGTGACTGGCGCGATTCCACAGTTTCGTGTATCATACGGACATGCGAGTCCCGCGCAGGCAAGCGCCTCTGGCGTTGCTGCGGGGGACTCTTTGACTGAAGAAAGGACGGAATCAAATCACGCGTATGTTGACAGGGAAGAAGGGCGTCATCTACGGAATCCGAAGTCCACGGTCCATCGGCTGGACCATCGCCCAGTTTGCGCACAAGCATGGTGCTGAACTTTGCCTCAGTTACCGGGGGGAGCGCGAGCAGCGCCGCGCCGAGCAGTTGTCCGAAGAGCTCGGCGGCGCCATGATCGCTCCCTGCGACGTCACCTGCGACCAAGAGATCGCTGCCCTTTATGACAAGCTCGGGCAGGAGTGGGATAGCCTGGATTTCATCGTCCACAGCGTGGCTTTCGCGCGGACTGAGGACATGGAAGCCGGCATGGTCGGCACCACGCGCGAGGGCTTCTCACTGATGAACGAGATCAGTGCCCATTCGCTCATCGCCGTGACCCGTCCGGCGGTGCCGCTCATGGTCAATGGCGGCAGCATCGTCTCGATGACTTACATGGCCAGCGAGCGCGTTGTGCCCTCCTATGGCCCGATGGGCGCGGCGAAGGCGGCGCTGGAGTGCATCACCATGTATCTTGCGTCGGAGCTTGGCCCGAAGGGCATCCGCTGTAATTGCCTGTCCCCTGGCCCCATCAGCACCCCCGCCGCTCGGGGTATCCCTCAGTTCACCAATCTCCTGCGGGGCGTGGAGAATTGCGCCCCGCTGCACCGAAATGTGACGTTGGAGGAGGTCGCGAACGCCGCGGTCTTCCTGCTCAGCGACATGTCCAGCGCCATCACGGGTGAGATCCTCCACGTCGACTGCGGCATGCACGTGGCGTAGTCTACTTATTTCGGCACGGCCCGACTGCTCCCGGTGCGTCTTCCGACTGCCGGGAGCAATTCGCGGCCCCCGCGCGTTTATGACATGCGTGTCGGCCAGTTCGCAGGCCACTCTATCCGCGTGAGGTAGCAAGGGTGGACGCTCGCATCAGTGAACTGAATGAACATATCGCAAAGGAATCCCAGTTTGTGCGCGCGCTGCGGGACCAGATGGCGCGGGTCATTGTTGGCCAGACTGACCTGATCGACAGGCTCATCCTGGCACTTCTCGCTAACGGGCACGTTCTTGTCGAGGGCGTGCCCGGTCTTGCAAAAACTCTCGCCGTGCGGACCCTCGCCGGGGCCATCGACACCGGCTTCCAGCGCCTGCAGTTCACTCCGGACCTTCTCCCCGCGGACATCGTCGGCACGATGGTGTATGACGAGCGCTCTCGTGACTTCTTCGTGAAGAAAGGCCCGATCTTCTCCAACCTTATCCTGGCCGACGAGATAAACCGCGCACCGGCCAAGGTCCAGAGCGCCCTGCTCGAAGCCATGCAGGAGCGCCAGGTGACCATCGGCGGGGAGACTTTCCGTCTGGATGAGCCCTTCCTCGTGCTGGCCACCCAGAACCCCATCGAGCAGGAGGGCACTTACCCCTTGCCTGAAGCCCAGGTGGACCGCTTCATGCTCAAAGTCCGGGTGGGGTACCCGGATAAGAGCGAAGAACTGGGCATCCTCCGACGCTGGGCGCGCGCAGAGGGTCCCCGAGCGGAGATCGTGTGCGAACCGGGGGACATCCTGCGAGCGCGACAGGTTATCCACGAGATTTATATGGATGAGCGCATCGAACAGTACATCGTGGACCTGGTCTGCGCCACCCGTGATCCTCGCGGAGCCGCTCAGGATGCCCGAGCCCGCTTGCGCGCCAGGGTCGATCTGACGCTGGAGCAACGCCGGGCGTGGGAAGAGAGTATTCAGACCCTCGAGAATTGCGATGCTCTCATCGACTACGGCGCTTCGCCCCGCGCTACGATCTATCTCGCGGTCACAGCCCGCGCACATGCTTTCATGGAAGGCCGCGGGTATGTGGTTCCGGATGACGTGCTGGCGGTCGGCCCGGATGTCCTGCGCCACCGCATTCTGCTTTCGTATGAGGCGGAGGCCGAGGACCTCACCAGCGAGGACCTGGTGGACCGGATCTTCAAGACGGTGGAGAGCCCCTAGGGCAAGGGCGACCCGCTGCCTTCCGTTGCGCGGGGCATGCGACTCGCCTGCCAGCCGTCTGCCTTTCGTCGCGTTGAGGAGGCGTTCCGCCTGTCGGCCGTTGGTCGCTGTCGTAGCCGACCTGAGGGGCCGCATAGGCGAAGCGCCTCGGTCAAGAAGCGCCGAACCTATCCAGCCCTGCTGTGCCCTGTGCCTTTGACGCCCTCCAGGAAGGATCGACCGTGGATCAGGCTGACATTCTCCGCAGCGTGCGGCGAATCGAGATCCGCACCGATCGGCTCACCACCGATCTGTTTGCGGGCGGCTACCATTCGGTCTTCAAGGGGTTGGGCCTGGAGTTCAATGAAGTCCGCGAGTACACTCCTGGCGACGACATCCGCAGCATCGACTGGAATGTGACCGCTCGCACGGGCAGCCCGCACGTCAAGAGTTTCGTCGAGGAGCGCGAACTCACCGTCGTTCTCGTGGTGGACGCCAGCGCCAGCCTGGATTTCGGCTCCCAGCAGCGCACAAAGGCCGAAACCGCGGCAGAAGTCTGTGCCCTCTTGGCATTCTCGGCCACCAAGAACCATGACAAGGTCGGCCTCGTCATGTTCACGGACGATGTTGAGCTCTATCTGCCGCCGCGCAAGGGTCGCCGGCAAGTCTTGCGGGTCATCCGCGAGGTCCTCTATTTCCAGCGCAGGAGCCCTGGCACCAACCTGCGCAACGCCCTGGAGCACGTCTCGCGCACTCTCACCCGCCGCGCCGTGGTCTTTGTTGTCTCGGACTTTCAGGACGTCGGCTACCTGGATGCTCTGACTATTCTTGAGCGGCGGCACGACGTGATCGCGGTGGACTTGTATGACCCGCGTGAACGCGGGCTGTGCAATGTCGGGCTGGTCGAGTTGGAGGACGCCGAGACAGGCCGCCTCACACTGGTTGATACTTCGGCACCGGGGTTTCTCCGCCGCCACGCAGCCCGCGCGGAGGCTGAAGCCGCGGCACGCCGCGAGCGCTTCCTGTCCCGGGGCATCGACCTCGTCCCGATCACCACAGAGCAAACGCCGGTCGATCCGCTCGTCGCGTTTTTCGAACGCCGACGCAAGCGGCTGCGTCACTGATTCACCATGACAGTCCCCAGGCTCCTGGTCATCAGCTTGCTGTTCGTCCTGGCGTCCGACCCGGCGCTGCCCCCTCGCGCGCTTGCAGCCGAAGACCTGTCCGGCGTCCAGGTGACTGCAACGTTGGACAAGGACCGAATTACCATCGGCGACGTGTTCGGTTACGAGATCCGCATCACCGCGCCAAAAGGCGCGCGCATTGACACGCCGGACCTCGCTGAGAAGCTTGCGCCCCTCGAGGTCCGTGACCTCAAGCGAACCGACGAAACCAGCAAAGACAAGCTCAATGTGACGCTGGCGTACAGGCTGCAGGTCTTCGAAGTGGGGAAGAGGACCATCAGCGGTCTGGAGATTCCGTGCAGTCTCCCTGGCAAGGAGAAAGCCGCGCAGGCACGCGTTCCGGGGGTGACTCTTCAGGTTGCCGGCGTCGTGCCTCCCGATGCCAAAGACATCCAGGATATTCGCGACCCGGTACCGATCCGCATGAGACGATCCGATTGGCTGCTTGCGGCCCTGATTGCCGCTCTGCTGGTCGCGGTGCTGGTTGTCCTGGGACTGTGGATGGCACGGCGTCTGCGCGATCGCCGCCGGCGTCCGGAGCCGCCCAAGGTCGTCACCGCGCAGTCCTGGGCATTGTCTCGTCTGGCCGAGCTGGAGCGACGCAATCTTCCCGCACTCGATGACTGCCCCGGGCACTATGCGGAGTTGGTGGAAATACTGCGCGAGTTTGTTGAGGCGCGATATGATCTGCCCGCCAACGAGGGCACGACCGCAAGCCTGCTGCGCGATTTGTGGCGGGCAGGCGCCGATCCGGGCTTCGTGCAGCCCCTGATGGCGGTGCTGAGAGAAGCCGACCGCGTGCGCTTCGGTCGTATTCCCGTGGGTCCTGCAGACGCCGGCACGGCCCTGGCGACCGCGCGCGAAGCTATCTGGATCGCCGGAGCTTCAGACCCGAAACCTGAAGAGGAGGACGCGGGTTGATGTTCTTCGCTTCTCCCTGGGCATTTTTCGGGCTGCTCGCGGTGCCTCTGCTAGTCTGGCGGGCCTTGCGCCCTTACCGCAACCGCCAAAGCGGTATCAGTTTCTCCAGCGTCGCGGACTTGAGCGACGGCGTCTCCCTTCGCGGGATCCTGTCGGCGAGTGTGCCGTGGATCAAGATTGCGGCCTTGATCTTGCTCATTATTGCTCTTGCGCGCCCGCAGCGGCCGGCTTCTGTGGACAAGGAGTCGAGTCAGGGGATCGACATCATGCTCGCCCTGGATATCTCCGGGAGCATGCTTGCGGAAGACTTCAAACCCAAGAACCGCTTTGTGGTCGCCCGGGAGACCCTGGAACGTTTCGCACTCCAGACCGTGAATGACCGCCTGGGCCTGGTGATCTTCGCCGGACAGGCTTTCACCCAGTGTCCTCTGACATTGGACAATGAGATGGTCGCTGAACTGGTCCGTGGAGTGGAGCAGGGGATCATACAAGACGGCACGGCCATCGGCATGGCCATCGCCACTTCGGCCCACCGTCTGCGAAACTCCAAGGCAAAGAGCCGCGTCATTATCCTCATGACGGATGGGGTCAATAACAGTGGGAAAATCGACCCCATCACTGCAGCACGTGCGGCGGCGGCTCTCGGGATCCGCATCTACACGGTGGGTGTCGGCAAAAAGGGCGGAGCACCCATCCCCATCGGGGACGGACTGTTCGGGAAACGCTACCTGACCAATCCTGACGGAACCCTTCAGATGACAGACATTGATGAAGAATCTCTGCGCAAAGTTGCACAGATCACCAACGGCAAGTACTACCGAGCTACAGACGCCACAGCCCTGCAGTCGATCTACAATGAGATTCGCGCCATGGAAAAGAGCAAGTTCGAGCTGAAGAAGCGGCGCCCGGTGGTGGAGGAGTTCACGCGCTTCCTTTGGCCCGGCGTTGTTCTTCTTGTGATGTGCATTCTGCTGGAGGAAGTGTTCGCGCGAAGGACGCCCTGACCTATGCACGGGTATTTCACGTGGAACAACCCGGCCGTCCTGCAGCTTCTGTGGTTTGCCCTGTTGCTGGTGTGGATAGTCTTCCGCGCCGCCGGCAAACGCCAGGCAGCCCTGGGCGCCTTCCTGCAGGACAGGTTCCGCCCGGCAGACTGGCGCTGGCACCGACGTCTTCGTTTGCTCAAGGGGCTCCTGTTGGTGGCCGCGATGTGTCTGCTCGTGATCGCCGCGGCTCGTCCCAAGCTGGGCACGGAGGTCCAGAAGATCCCCGCTCGCGGTGCAGACGTGGTTTTCATCCTGGATACCAGCGACAGCATGCTGGCCCAGGATGTGAAGCCCAGCCGCCTGGAGGCGGCCAAACAGGCGGCACTGGCGCTGATAAACCGGCTTCAGGGCGACCGCATCGGCATCGTGGTGTTTGCCGGCAGCGCGTACATGTACTCGCCGCTCACCATCGACCCGGATGCGGCCGCGATGTTCGTGACCAGCATCGAACGCGGCTCCGCGCCTGCTCCCGGAACTGCCCTGGGGGGGGCACTGGCGTCCGCGGTGCGCCTTCTGGAAAAGGCCGAGTACAAGTACCGGGCCATCGTGTTGTTTAGCGATGGCGAGGACCACGAGGGCTTCACGCTCAATGACGTGAAGCAGGTGAGGGCGAAAGGCATCCAGATCCATGTTGTCGCGCTCGGGAGCACTGAAGGAGCCCCAATCCCGGTTGAGGAAGTCCAGAGGGAGAAAACGGACCCGGCTCGCGACCCACTGGGGATGTTCAGTGAACTGTTCGGCGATGATGATGGCCCCCGTACAGTGAAGTCGCGGTTCAAGCAGGACCGCAATGGCGAGATCGTGATCACGCGCATGAATGAGAAAGTGCTCGCGGAGATTGCGAAGGAGGGTGGCGGGGTCTTCGTTCGCAGTTCCGAGAGCGGGATCAACATCGACCGGGTCTATCAGGCCATCGCCAGCCTCGAAAGCGCTGAGGTTGGATCTTACCAGTTCACACGCTACGCCGAGCGTTTCCAGTGGCCACTCGGCCTGGCCGTCCTGCTTCTGGTCATCGAATCACTCCTACCGGCAGCACCCCGGCGCGGCCCACGGGAGCGCAATCATGTATAGATTGACCCGTTCAAAGCTGATCAGCCTGCTACCCGCGATGTTTGCGCTTATGCCCGTGCTCATGGGCATGTCCCTTCCAGGCGAATTTGCGAGGCTGGTGGAAGCCGGCAATCGCTTGTACAGTAAGGGTGAGTTCAAGTCTGCCCGCGAAAAGTATAACAAAGCTCTGGAGCTTGATCCCGAGAGCGCCGAAGCGGCCTTCAACGCCGCCGCCGCAGACTACCGACTCGGAGATTTCGACGGGGCACTGAAAGGCTTCTCGGAAGCGGCCAAGGCATCCGATGGAGAATTGGCGCGGTTCGCCCACTACAATGCCGGCAACGCTTGCTTTCGCCTGGGCAAGCTGGACGAAGCGATCGAGGCTTACAGGAAGGCCCTGACGCTGGACCCCACCGACGAGCGGGCCAAGTTCAACCTGGAGTTCGCCCAGCGCAAGCAGCAGCAACAGCAGCAGGGCGCCGGGGGCAAGCACGACAAGAAGGATCAGCAGAAGCAGGAAAAGCAGCCGGAGCAGAAGACTGACGCGGACAAGGAGAAGCAAGAAGGCCAGCAGTCGCAGGACCAGAGCGAGGACAAGGACGAGACGAAACCCGAAGACCAGCAAGGCGAAGATCAGCAAGGCCGGGACCAGCAAGACGCGGACAAGCAGCAGGATGCGGCCCGGGAGACCCGCCCGATGGACAAAGAACAAGCCGACCAATTGCTCAAGGCCCTGGCGCAGGAAGATGCGAACGTGCAGAAGATCATCCGCCGTGTACCCATGACCCCCCCTGCTCCCACGGATAAGGACTGGTAACTCTGCGGACCGCAAGCTCAACAGACTACCGCCCTTTCATGGCGCTCGTGGCTTTGGTCGCGAGCACCTTGGCCGTGTGCTGCTTTCCGGCGCCAGGCTGGGCGGAGGCAACCATAGAGACCGACGTGAACCGTTTCTCGCTCTCCACGGATGATCTGCTGTACATGAGCGTAACAGTGAACAGCGACCCGTCTCAGGACGTGGAGGAACCTGAACTCGAGGAATCCCCCGATTTCGTTGTCATCGGCGTCCCCAGCCGGGAGAGCGGGTTTAGTCTCGTCAATATGAAGGGGACGAAGTACATCCGCAGGACGTATACCCTCCAGCCGCTTCGGGCGGGCGAACTCACGTTGCCGGTCGCCACCGCGGTCGTGGACGGGCAGCTGCTGCGCGCCAAGCCGATCACGGTCAGCGTCCAACGTGGCGCCGGCGGTGGCGCCCAGTCTGCCGGGCCTACGCCCCAACCGGCGCCGTCAGGTTCAGGCGCAGTGCCTTTCGACAGTGATCAGGCTTTTGCCATCGTCCTGCGCGTCGAGCCCCGCGAGGCCTTCGTGAACCAGCAGTTGACCGCCATCGTGGAATACTACACTGCCTACCGTCTACCGCATGGACCGGGCCAGGAAGCGCCGCATGCCGAAGGATTTGTCGCCGAGGCCCTTCCGGATCCCGATCCGGAATACGTCACCGTTGATGGTCGCCAGTACGTGCGTGCGACCCGCCGCTGGGCTCTCTTCCCTGCAACTCCCGGCAGCCACACGATCAAGGCCGCACCCGAGGAACTGATGCTGCCCCCTGTGTACCAGCGCGAGGTTTTTGAAAGCAACCAGGTCCGCGTGTCGGTGAAACCGCTTCCGACGCCCCCCGCGGGATTCAGCGGTGCGGTGGGGCAGTTCACAGTCCAGATCAGCGCCGACAAGCAGCGCGTGAAAGCCGGCGAAGGTCTCACGGTGCGTGCCATCGTGGACGGAACCGGGAACATTCAGGCAGTCCGGGCGCCCGACCTCAAGGTGCCGGACTGGTGCAAGGTCTACCAGTCAGGCGAGAAACGCACTTCCGAGCCGCGCACACTGGGCGGCCGGCTGCTGCTGGGTGGACGAGCGGAATTCGAGTACCTCGTGGTGCCCCGTCGCGCGGGACAACTGGAGATTTCTGGCGCTAGCCTGCGGTACTTCGACCCCGCGGCTCGCGCATACAAGACCGCCCAGAGCGCTCCCGTTTCGGTGACGGTGACCGAAGGTGAGGTTATTGAGGAAGCGACATCGGCTGCGGGGGATACCGCGCTGATGCACATCCACACCGACCGACCGCGTCTGCATGCACACCCGCCGCTGCCCTCGACGCCCGTGATCCCCACAGTGCTGACTGCCTGCGCTCTCGCGCTGGCAGGTTCCGCTGCGGTCAGGGTCAATCGGCAGCGGCGTCTGTCCGACCCCCAAGGCTTCCGGGCATCCGCCGCGGCAAGGCAGGCTCGGCGCTCACTTGCGTCTGCGGAGAAGCTCCGCGGCAATGCCGTGGTGGATGCGGTCGCGGAGACGGTCCGGCAGTACCTTGCCGACCGCTTTGCTCTGCCCGCGACCGGCATCGCGCTCCAGGAGATCGCGTCCGAGTTGGAACGGCGCGGCCTGGCGTCTCCTGTCGTGGGGCGGGTCACCACGCTTCTATCGTCCTGCGGCGACATGCGCTTCGCCCCTGGGGGCGCCGCAACCTTGGAACCGGCGGCGCTTATTGACCAGGCCAAGGAACTGATCGACGCTCTTGAGAAGGCGATGGACCGATGATCGCCTCTGACCGTCTTCTGCTGCGGTTCGCACTCCTGCTGGCGGCATCGACGGCCGCCCTGCCGCCCTGGTCTGCTTGCGCGAGCTCCGTTGATGTCGCCGAGATCTTCGCCCGGGCCAACGAGTCCTACGACAAAGGAGACTTCGCCTCGGCGGCGGCCGGCTACGCGCGGTGCGTCGAACTGGGCGCGGACGGGGCCGATGTGCTCTATAATCTGGGCAATGCTCGCGCGCGTTCCCACCAGCCCGGTCAGGCAATGGCCGCATACTGGGCCGCGAGACGGATCGCGCCGCGCGACCCTGATCTGCTGTCGAATATGGAGCAGCTCACCGCAATGCGTGCCGACGCAGCGCCTCAGGTCCCGCGTTCGTGGCTCATGGCGGCAGCCGGGGGGCTTGTGCTCCGATTCACGGTGAACGAACTGGCCGGCGCGGCGCTTCTGGCGCTACTCGCTCTCACAGTGGCCGGTGTGTTGCTCATCCTGCGTGAAGGCCCGCAACGCCGTCTATGGGTGGTGTTCCTGGTGTTGGCGCTGGCGACAGTGGTTACAGGCGCCTCGGCTTGGGCGAAGTGGGACCACGACTACAGGCATCCCCCCGCTTTTGTGACCGGCGACCCGGCAACCATGCGGTCCGGCCCGGGGAGGCATTTCGAGGTCACGGGCAATCTGCAGGCCGGCACGCAGGTGGAGCCGATCCGGCGGTCGGGGATATGGACCGAGATTCGCCTCGCAACCGGCAAGCGCGCCTGGTTGGAGGAGAGCAGTCTGGCGCGACCGCCGGAGGCCCGCGCATCCGGCAAGCACTCGAAAGCTGAGTGACGCACACAGGAGGCCGGTGGACACGCAGCGCAGTCTGACGCCGTACTACTTCGTGGTCGCCGGTGTCATCCTCCAGGGATTGTCTCCCGTCCTGACCAAGCTACTGCTCATGGACGGCCTCTCCCGGGAGTCAGTTGTCACTGCCCGCTATCTACTGGCCGTGGCGCTGATGATACCCTTCGGCATCCCCCACAAGCGCCGCGATGGGCCCACCGAGCGGCCGCGACCCCAGGACTGGCTTGGACTGTTCCTCGTGGGCGCCCTGGGTTCGGGCGTGGGTGCGCTGCTTTTCACCGCGGCCCTGGAGTTTTCCTCCGCCGGCGTCGTCAATTCCATCTCGAAAACCGCGCCGATCTTTGTCGCGTTCCTAGGCTACCTGACTCTGAGCGAACGGGTCAGTTCCGTACGCCTGCTACTCGTTGGCGCGATGGTCGGCGCTGACGCACTGATCGGCCTCGGCGAGCTCACCTTTGGTGTCTCTGAGGCCCGAACACGACTTCTTGGGGATGGTCTCGCGTTGTTGGCCGGTATCACCCGTGCTACCGCCGAGATCCTCGCAAAGAGCGCTCTTTGTCGCTTCAGCCCCTCCACAGTTACTCTTTGGCGGTTCGGCGGCGGTTTGCTCGTGACCGCCAGTGTATCCCTGGTGAACGGTTCGTGGCCCGACCTGATGGAACTCGACCCGAGGGGCGTTTTCCTACTGCTTCTTCTCGGCGGTGTCAGCACAGCCCTGTCCATGTATCTGTATTACCGCGGCACCGCCGAGATACCGGTGCATGTCGCGGTCAGCCTGAAGATATTGGGAGCCGTGGTCACCGCGGTCGTGTCCTGGGTGGTGCTGCGCGAGACCCTGAACCTGTACCATGTGGCGGGTATGGGCGTGCTGATCTCCGGCGGCTACCTGCTGGTGATTCGCACTGCCCGGGAAACGCCTGCAGTCCCGGGTGAGCTCGAGGAGCCTGCCCCTGCCGCTGCACCTGAGCCGCCTACCCGGGGCCAGCTCCGGGCGCGACTGACGTGGATCATCGCCTCGATCATCGTCGCGACACTCCTCGCTTCAACGCTCCTGTCCATCCGGCACACCAACAACGTCGTCCGGCAGCAGACGCGGCTTACCATGGGCAAGGTGGCGGCGGTCCTGGTTCAGCTGACATCGCTGGAGGACCCGATATCGCGCAATTCGCTCCAGCAGTTCATCGACCGCGTTGTGCGTCATCGCCTGCGGGATGACTTGTTCTCGGTGGACATTGTCTACATCGTGGTGGCGGACGAAAACGACAATGTGATCGCCTTCGCGGTGAATGAGGATATCGCGCTGGTGACCCGCGATGGGCGTCCGTACCGGCCCACTGACCCGCGCGCCGCGCAACAGCTGGTAGCAATGTCCCGCGCTGGGCAACTCGGGCGGCGGCAGGACCTGATCCCGGTGCGCGCAACCCTACGGGGCAACGGGCACGAAGCTGAACGCAGCCCGTACGTGGAGATTGGGTGCAAGCGCAGCATCGCCAACCGGGTGCTGGCGGAAATCGCGATCCGCAACCTGGTGCTGGTGCTGGTGCTGGTGGCCCTGGGCATCGCCGTTGCGTCCGGCTGGGTGCGCCGAATGACTTCCCCCCTGGAGCGCCTGGCGATCTCAATGCAGCGCCTCTCGGGTGGCGAACTGGACCTGCCGTTGTTCTCCGAAGGTCGGGGCGAACTGCGGGAGATGGGCGATTCCCTGCAGGATCTGCGTGAGGCCCTGCGTCTCGGCGGAGCCCTGCGCCGGTCGCTGGTGAACTACGCGAGCACCCAGCTTGGACACGCAGTCCCCGGCTGCGAGAGTGCCGGTGATCCCGCCGAGACCCGGGAGACCGTGCTGATGTTCGTCCGTCCGCCCAGTCCCGCTCCGGGCGAGTCATCTCCCGACATTCCTGCGCTGGTGGATCGCGTGGTGACCACGGCTCTGCGCAATGATGGGGAGATCCTCGGCCAGGCGGATGGCCAGGTGGTGGTCGGATGGAGCGGAGGCGGGGATGAAGACGCCCTCTGGGCAGCAGCGACGGCGCTCCGGGTGGTGCACTCCGATCCTGTGGGCGGACATTCGGCTCCCACGGTGATGCTCAGTGCGCAGTCCCTTTCATGCGCCGGACCGGGGTTGGATCTCATGCGCATCGCCGGGGAACTCCCAGCCGTGCCTGAGCCTGGCGCTGTGTATGCTGATCGAGGCTTCGTTGAACTCGCCGGGGGACTGGTGGAGGCCGTTGAGACCGGCGATCCGGCGGTGTGGCGCATTGTCGGAATGCTCGAGGATGCGGGTGATTTCGCGGGGATTGCGGGTGTGGAAGAAGGATAGACGCGGGCGCGAGGTCCGGCTTCTGGGTCGGACTCGATTTTGTTGGTAGATTGACGTTTCATGCTGCTCTTGCGGCTTTATTGAGGCGGTCGTAGTCACCGTTGAGTAGGGCGCATCGGATCGCCAGCACCGCATCGGCACCCGATCGCGTCCAGCGCATCCCCGCCCGCTTCATCCGATGCCCAATCACAACTTTGCACGCCGCTTCTACCGGTCCGCTGCCGATCATCATCCCTCGGGCGCGGAACTGCGGGTAGGCCATGCGCTTGCGGTGCCGGGTGAAATACCCCGTCTCGGTGCGTATCACCGCGGCTGCTTCTGGCGTCGACGCTTTCATTCGTCTCAAGGAACGCAGCAGGCTGCGTGGACCCGTGTCACGCAGCTTCCGGCAATGCTCCCGGGCCCACCGATCACCCGCCGCACTGTCCTGCGCATACAAGGCCCGTCGCAGTGTCCAGATGTGCTCGCAGGCGTGCCAGTAGTCCACGATCTGCGTCGCGTCTGGGAAATGGTGGGCTGCCAGATTCCAGATCCACTCCGCCCCATCCCCGATCACCACCTGCTCTTGTGCCTGCTCCACGCCCTGGAAAACCGCCGCCGCATACATTCGTTCTGCGAACTGCTCCGCAGGCTCCTGGGCCGCGACATAGTAGCTGTGGATGGCCTCATCGTTCCCTTCCGCGTCCGGTTCCCCTCTGTAGATCACCCCCGCCTTAATCTCATGCCACTGACCGTCAATATGCGCGTGAGTGCCATCCACAGCCACGTACACACGTCTTGGGGCTTGCGCCACAAGGGGCAGAACTTCCCCATCAAACACCGCCGCTATCTGTTCCCTCTCCTGCTCCCGCAGCTTCGGACCAAGCTCATAACTGACCTTTTCCGCGCAGCTTTCCACCATGTGCAGACCCGTTGTCAACTCCACAAGCTCGCACATCTCCTGATACGTGACACGACCAATGAAATGCCCCGCTAACGCCTTCACAGCAGGCGTCCATTGTAGGCCCGTTACTCCCTGCCGAGCATCCCACGGGATGTGTCCCGTCTTGCACCCACGGCAGTAGTAGTAGCTGCGCAGGACCTTCACCGTACCTGCCAGCGTCATCAAATACTTGGGGCGGTAATCAATGAATTTCGCCCGACGACCGCACGAGCAGGCGATACTGCAACCCTCGTAACTCGCGCGATGGCTGATCTGCTCTACCCCTTCTTCCACGACTACCTGAGCCACCTGGCGACCGATCGTGACCGCCATTTCTTCCGCTTCCTGCACGCTGTTCACCGACAAATGTTCTTTGCACCAAGCGCGGAAGCCATCAAGCAGGTCCTGCATCTGTTCGCGTGGAACCATGACGGGTCACCCCTGTATCGGTCTGTATTGGTCTGGCACACACAGTTCTCGATACAGGGGTGACCTCCCTGCAAAAACCCACCTACTTACGGCGGTCAGACCCCCGGCTGCTGCACCGTTTGACCCACTGCACGACCTGCTGCTATAATCCCCCCGTGAGTGCTCGGCGGAGCTGCATGCGGCTCCGCCTTTGACTATCTGGATTCCTGTGGGTGGCCTGATGGTTGCACGCGATATCATGAAGACCGAAGTCGTGTCACTCCTGGGCACCGACACCGCTCGGCGCGCGGGTGAAGTCATGCTGGAGAGCGGCCACTCGGCACTCCCGGTTCTCGATGAGAACGGGAACCTGCTGGGAGTGTTCGGGGAGTCAGATATCCTTGCCCTGACCCTGCCCGAGTACCTGTCCTCGGTCGATCTGAGCTTTCTGCCGAAATCCGTAACTTTCCCGATACCCGGTGGCCAGGACCTGGACAGCGTTCACGTCGCCTCCGTACTCCGCCCCCAGATGCTGCGCGCGGTCCCGCCTGACGAGCCGGTGGTCGAGGTGGCGCGCATCATGATTCGCGAGCACGTACGCCGCTGCTTCGTAGTTGAGGGCCGCAAGCTTGTGGGGATCATCAGCCGGCGCGACCTCATGCATATCATCGTGCGCCCCACCATTGAGAGCAACGGGAGTGAGCAGGCGTGACCCTGTACGACTACCTTGGGGCCGCGCTCTTTGTCCCAATCGCCGCCCTGCTCCTGCGCCGTCTGAGATTCGCCCCGCTATGGGCCGTCGTGGTTCCGCTTGTCACCTCCGGGCTATTCTTGGGTCTCCTGACAATCGGCCTCACGCTTCCCCAGTCGGCGGCATCGGCGCTGTTCATCTTCGCCTACATCGTGATCGCCTCGGAACGGGTCCACAAGACCAAAGTGGCCCTTGCCGGGGCTGCAGTGATGCTCGTTTTCGGACTCATCGACCAACATACGGCTTTCCACGGGCATGAGGAAGTGGAAGGCACCGACTGGAACACCATCTTTCTGCTCATCGGGATGATGGTGATTGTGAGCATCACGCGCCATACCGGTGTCTTCCAGTGGATAGCGATCAAGGCTGCCAAGCTCGCCAAGGGCAGCCCGGTCCTGATCATGATCTACCTGTCCATCGCCACCGCCGCACTCTCGGCGGGGTTGGATAATGTGACGACCGTGCTGCTCATCGCCCCCGTAACCATCCTGATCTGCGAGAGCCTCGGGGTCGATCCCGTCCCGTTCCTGATTGCGGTGGTTCTGTCCTCGAACATTGGCGGCACGGCTACGCTCATCGGGGACCCACCCAATATCATGATCGGTTCATCGGCCAGGATAGGCTTCAACGACTTCCTCATCATCAACGGACCTGTGGTCCTCGCGATTATTGCGGTCTTCCTCGCGACGATCTGGTTCACATTTCGCAATAGCCTCAAGGTGACGCCTGAACAGGCCGCACAGGTGATGGAGTTCGACGAAACCCGGGCCATCACCGACAAGATCCTCCTGAAGCGCTGCCTGTTCGTTATCGGCGCGGTGCTCATCGGATTTGGGCTTCATGGGCAGCTGGGGCTCGAGCCTGCGACAATCGCTCTCGCCGGCGCCGCGGCACTGCTTCTGATGCCCCGGGCCGACCCGGAAGAGACACTCAAGGAAGTTGAATGGCCCACGATCTTCTTCTTCGTCGGCCTTTTTGTCATGGTCAGTGCGCTGGTGAAGACCGGCGTGGTGCGGCTGGTCGGGCAGGGGATCATCAGCCTGACCTGCGGGGATGACATCTCGGGCGGCCTCGACGGCGGCCAGCGGTTCGCCCTGACCATGGGCGTGTTGTGGTTCTCCGCAATCGCTTCGGGCATCGTGGACAACATTCCCTTTGTCGCCACGATGAACGCGGTTATCCACGACATGGCGTTCAACCTGCACCCGGACGCCGCAAACGCCGACTTCTTCCAGATCGCCCACGCGCCGGACATCCTGCCACTGTGGTGGGCCCTGTCACTCGGAGCGTGTCTGGGTGGCAACTTCACCCTGGTGGGCGCGTCCGCCAACGTGGTGGTCGCGGGGATTGCCGAACGTTCCCGGCACCCACTGAGCTTCGTGCGATTCATGAAATACGGGATCCCCATCACGCTTCAGGGGATCATCCTGTCCAGTATCTATCTCTGGTTCAAGTTCCTGCGATGATCACCGTTGGCGTGGATGTGGGTTCCGCGACGACCAAAGCGGCGGTGCTGGATGCGGTCGCCATGCAGGTTGTCGCCACCTGGCAGGAGCCCACAAGCTGGAGCCCGTCGGAGACGGGCGCTCGCGCTCTCGCACGCGTGCTGGAGATTGCTGGGCTGGAGCGTGGACAGATCGCCTGCATCGTGGGCACAGGCTATGGCCGGTTTGCGCTGGCTGAATCCAACCTGCGGGTGACCGAGATCACCTGCCATGCCCAGGGCGCACATGTGCTGGCCCCCGAGACGCGCACGGTGATCGACATCGGCGGCCAGGACAGCAAGGCTATCGCGCTGGCGCCGGACGGGAAGCCCGAGACATTCGCCATGAACGACAAGTGCGCCGCCGGTACCGGGCGGTTCCTGGAGTTCATGGCTCGGGCGCTCGATGTGGAACTCATGGAACTGGGGCAACTCGCCCTGCACTCTGATTCGCCGGCGCCGATCAGCAGCGTCTGCACGGTCTTCGCCGAATCCGAAGTGGTGGGCCTGCTTGCCGATGGGGTGGCGCGCGAGGACATCGCCGCCGGGCTCTGCCGTGCCGTTGCCCAGCGGGCCATGGCGCTGGCAAACCAGGTGGGCGTCCGGGAGCCGGTAATGGCCACCGGCGGGGTTGCGCTCAATGACGGAATCATCGCCGCCCTTGCAGTCGAATTGGGCTTTGAGCCCCTGCGCGTCGAAGCGCCCCAGATGGTGGGAGCAATCGGCGCTGCATCGGTTGGGGCTGAGAGGATGACCCGCGACGAATAGATCACTGCTCTGCTTCCTTCTGTTGATCGCGTGCGCCCTGGCCTGCTGTCAGCCTGAGCCTGGCGACGCGGTGCGCCGCCTGGTCAATCAGGGCACCAGTTTCTACCGTGAGGCCAAGTTCGATGCCGCTCGCAATTCCTTTGAGCGCGCACTGGAGCTTGCGCCGGGGTACATCGCAGCCACCCAGTGGATGGCTGTGGTCTGCCACCGTCAGGGCGACCTGCCCGCTGCCTTGCCTCACTACTGGGCGGTTCAGCGGTCCTCTTTTCCGCCCTTGCCTGAAGGCTGTGACGCTGTAAAGGCCCGGGAGCGCGAACTGCTCGTGGAGTGCGAAGCTGTGCTGGTTATCGAGCTCAACCGCACGCGCATGGAGAACAACCTGCCGATGTGCGTTCCGGACCCGCGCCTGTGCGTCATTGCGCGCCAGCACAGCGAGGAGATGCGCGACCTGAAGTATTTCGCCCATGAATCGCCGGTGGATGGCCTGCGCACCATCCTTGACCGGTTCCGCCGGGCATATCCGGAGGCCGAGACGTACTCCATCGCCGAAAACATCGCCCGGCGGTACGGAACCGGGCTGTGGAGCCTGACCGTGGAGAACGCCCGTGAGACCCACTCGGACTGGATGAACAGTCCCGGGCACCGAGCGAACATTCTTACCGAGAAGTTCACTCACGTGGGAATCGGCCTGTCCGTCAATGCGAACGGGGACTATTGGGCAACCCAGTTCTTCGCACGGTTCTGAGATCCGGTGCGCGCCCGCGGAGGTGATCAATGTGCAGCCCGTACAGGACCAGATCAAGTCGGAACTTGCTGAGAGCGCAGCCCTCAAGGCGCACATCGGCGACACGATGTGTGGCGAGATCCAGGTCTTCGCGAAGGCTGTGACCGAGTGTCTCAGGTCCGGCGGCCTCGTAGCTTTCTGCGGTAACGGCGGCAGCGCCGCGGACGCTCAGCATCTTGCGGGCGAACTCGTGGGCCGCTATCGCCTGAATCGTCCCGCGTTTCGGTCCGTGGCGTTCACCACCGACACCTCGATCCTCACCGCAATCGGCAACGATTTCGGTTTTGACCAAGTCTTCGCCCGACAGGTGGAGGGTCTGCTCGGTCCCGGCGACCTGCTCATTGCAATCAGCACAAGCGGGAATGCAGAGAACTGTGTCAACGCGGTGAAGCTGGCGAAAGACCGGGGTGCCGGGACTATAGGGATGACGGGGAAGTCCGGCGGTGCGCTGGGCGAACTCTGCGACTTGTGTATCAAGGTCCCGCACGACTCGACCCCGCGCATCCAGGAGTGTCACATCACTATCGGGCATATCGTCTGTGGGCTGGTTGAGCGGGCGCTGACACAGGAGCAGGCGTGAAATGGAGCCTGCGTGGGTCCTGGGGGTTGATGTCGGCGGCACCCGCATCAGCGCAGGTCTCGTCTCCCGCGATGGCGCGCTCCGCGGACTGGTCCGGGAATCTACGCCGCGCTCCGAAGGCGGCCCGCGGGTGCTCTCGCGACTGCTTGACATCGCCCACAGGTCATTGGAGAGTGGGGGACAGGCCCCCGCAGCCATCGGGATCGGTTTTGGCGGGCCCGTGGATTTCGAGGCGGATCGCCCGCGGCTATCACATCACGTCGGCGGCTGGGGTGGCGTGGACATTGCCGGCGCTTTCCGTGGCGAGTTCGGCCTTCCGGTGGTTCTGGAGAATGACGCCAACGCGGGAGGGCTGGGCGAAGCGGTCTTCGGTGCTGCCCGCGGGTTCGACCCAGTGCTGTACGTGAACATCGGTACCGGCGTGGGAGGCGCCGTGATCGTCAATGGCCGCATTCTTCATGGCGCTCACGGCAATGCCGGGGAGTTCGGCCATATGGTCGTCGACCCCCACGGCCCTGTCTGCACCTGCGGCAAGCGAGGCTGCGTGGAAGCGTTCTGTTCGGGAGAGGCGCTGGGCCGGGAGGCCCGACAGGCGCTGCAATCAGGTGTCAGATTTGGTGATGAAGCGCGACAGGATATCACCGGAGTGGCGCTGGGCGCACTGGCCGCGGCGGGCGACCCTGAAGCGCGCCGGCTTGTGGAAACATCGGCGTCCCGCATGGGGTTCGCCCTTGCACTGGCCGCAAACTTGATAGACCCGGCAGTCATTGTGCTTGGGGGCGGAGTTCCGGAGATGGGTGAGGTCTACCTGGAGCCGGTCCGCGAAGCTTTCCGCCGGTACGCCATGGACATTCCGGCGGAGCGGACCTCGATTGTGGCGGCCCAACTCGGGTACAATGCAGGGATAGTCGGGGCAGCCGCCGTTGCCCTGCAGCATTTCGCGTAGGCCGACGGTCCCAGTCGGCGAAATCTGCCCCGTAAAGACGACTGACGGCGTCGAACAGGCCAAATCAACCACTATCCGGAGGACCACCCAGTGCAACTTCTAACCGACGCCGGGCTCAACATATACCTGGATCCCCATACCTGCCGCGTCGCTTTCGTGGATACGCCCGATGCGAAAATGCAGCGCCCGGAGTACTCCACCCGCAGTTTCGGTGCACTTGCTGCGGTCTTGGAAGACCCCTCCTGTGTGGTCGGTATGGAGCAGGAGATCGTCTATTGGATGTATCGCAATCTCGGCTTGCGCGGCAAGGAAGATCTTCTGCGCGTTCATAGCCTCCGCTATGACCTTAGCGTTTTCCGACAGCACCTTTTCGGCCAGGAACTCATGAAGACCTCGGGCCACTATCACCCACCCATCTGGAAGGGTGGCCCCAGCTATCCCGAGGTCTACGAGGTCGCATACGGCACGGCGATCTTCCTGATGCAGGAAGTTACGGACATCAGCGCAGGCCCGGACACGGTGGAAGTCACGAACTGCATTGCTCTGGAGTGCCGCCAGGGCGAGAAGGCTATTATGCCGCCCAACTTCGGCCACGTGACCATCAACCCCGACCCGGATAACGTTCTGGTCACCACCAACTGGGTCTGCTCGGATTTCGCATCAGTCTATGGCGGAGCCGAGCTCTGCCAGGGATTCGCCTGGTATCGCACCGAAGACCGGGGGTGGGTCACCAATCCCCGATACAAGAACGTCCCGATCCTGCGTCACGCTCGGTGCGCGGATGTGCCCGAACTGGGGCTCATCGCCGGGCAGGGCCTCTATCCTTCTGGAGCCGACGCGCCGGAACTCATGGCCTTCCTGAAGCGTCCTTACGATTTCACGGAGCTCATCTGGCGCGGGATTATCTTCGATGACCCGCAGGACGAGGAATGGAAGCAGGAATATGTCGCATCCCAGCGCACCACACTCTGATCCGAAGCGAGGTGGGGCTCAGTGATCAACGATCAGCCCAGAGTAGCCCTTTCTTTCGACGATGTCCTTCTGGTCCCGCGCAAGTCGGACCTGGTTCCGAGCCAGGTATCCGTGGCCACCCGCCTGACCCGGGACATCCGTCTCAACATCCCGCTCATTAGCGCCGCTATGGACACGGTGACCGAAGCCGAGCTCGCCATCGCCCTCGCCCGTGAGGGGGGCATCGGGATCATCCACAAGAATCTGGATGTGGAGCAGCAGGCGATCGAAGTTGACCGGGTGAAACGCTCGGAAAGTGGCATGATCATCGATCCGATCACCCTCGGCCCTGACGCGCACATCGGTGAGGCCGAGGCGATCATGTCCAAGTACAAGATTTCCGGCCTGCCCATCACGGAGAACGGGAAGTTGGTGGGCATCCTGACCAACCGCGACCTGCGATTCGAGACAGACATGAGCAAGCGGGTGCGCGACGCCATGACCCGGGATGGCCTGGTCACCGCGCGCGAGGGCACCACTCTCGAGGAAGCCAAGGCGATTCTCCACCGGCACCGCATCGAGAAGCTGCCAGTGGTCGACGATGATTTCCGGCTCCTGGGGCTCATCACCATCAAGGACATCGAGAAGGTCGCCAAGTATCCGCAGGCCTGCAAGGACGACCTGGGCAGACTGCGGGTGGGGGCCGCGCTGGGAGTGGGTAGCGACGGCATGGAGCGCGCCCAGGCCCTGGTCTCTCGCGGTGTGGACGTGCTGGTGCTGGACTCCGCTCACGGCCACACGCGCAATGTGATCGAGATGGTCGCGAAGCTCAAGGAGACCTTCCCGGACACCCCGGTCATCGCAGGAAATATCGCGACCTCCGACGGTTGCCGGGATCTCATCGCAGCGGGTGCAGATGCAGTCAAAGTCGGCATGGGGCCCGGTGCAAGCTGCACCACCCGCGTTGTCTCCGGCTCGGGCGTACCACAGATTACTGCGATCATGGACGCGGCCAAGGTGGCCGAAGAGAAGGACATCCCGATTATCGCAGACGGCGGGATCAAGTTCTCGGGCGACGTGACCAAGGCCCTCGCGGCGGGTGCTTCCAGCGTGATGATCGGCGCGCTCTTCGCGGGTACCGAAGAGAGCCCCGGTGAGCGCGTCCTGTACCGCGGCCGCACGTACAAGGTCTACCGGGGCATGGGGTCCCTCGCCGCCATGAGCGAACGCCAGGCTGTCCGTGACCGCTACGGCCAGCAGGATGTGGCTGTGGAAAAGCTGGTTCCCGAAGGTTTGGAGGGCCGGGTGCCTTATAAAGGGCCGCTCTCCGCCGTGGTGACCCAACTTGTGGGCGGATTGCGCGCCGGCATGGGCTATTGCGGTGTGGCGGATATCGAAGCCCTACGCACCCAGACCGAGTTTTACCAGATCACCAGCTCGGGTCTGCGCGAGAGTCATCCCCACGACATCACCATCACCGAGGAAGCGCCCAACTATCAGATTCCCGAGTGATGGTCGCCGGACAATAAGCGAACCACCGACGCCCAGGTTAGCGCCTGGGCGTCTTCGCATGGAGGCACACATGGCGACCCACCGCGTTGCGGTCATTCCCGGCGACGGAATTGGCAAGGAAGTCGTGCCCGAGGGGATCAAGGTCATCAACGCCGCAGGGCAGGCCGAGGGCGTGCGCTGCGAGTTCGTGCAGTTCCCGTGGGGCTGTGAGCACTATCTACGGTACGGCGAACTCATGCCGGAATCCGCGCTTGATGATCTGTCGCAGTTCGACGCCATCTACCTCGGCGCGGTGGGGATGCCGGACCTTGTGCCCGAGGAAGTCGCTGTGCGCGGCCTCGTTCTGCGTATCCGCTTCGGCTTCGACCAATTTGCGAACGTGCGCCCGATCCGTCCCCTACCCGGCGGGCGCTTCATCTTGAGCCACGTCGAGCCGCAGTCAATCGACCTCGTGGTGGTGCGCGAGAACACCGAGGGTATGTACGTTGGTATTGGCGGGCGCTATCCCGCAGGTGCGCCGGAGTTCGAGCAGTACCGGGGCCTTCGGCCCTCCTTTGGCAGGTCTTCGGAAATCGCGTTGCAGACCGGAATCTACAGCGAGGCCGGATGCCGCCGGGTGATGGAGTTCGCCTTCGACCTCGCAACCAGACGTGACGGCGTGCGCCGTGTCACCAGCGCCACCAAGGCCAATGCGCTCAACTTTGGGATGACGCTGTGGAACGAGGTCTTCGAGGATGTTGCCCGGGGCTATCCGGGCATACGCGCCGACTGGCAGAACGTGGACGCCATGGCAATGAGGCTGATGCTCGAGCCAGAAGCGTATGATGTCATCGTTGCCCCGAATCTGTTTGGCGACATCCTGACCGACCTGACTGCCGTTCTGCAGGGCGGCCTGGGAATGTGCGCGGGAGCGAACCTGTCGGTCACGGGGCCATCGATGTTCGAACCGCCGCACGGGTCAGCGCCCGATATTGCGGGCAGAGGCATCGCGAATCCAACCGCGGCAATCCTGACTGGGGCGATGATGCTGGAGCACCTGGGGCATCCCCACGCCGCAGCGCGGATCGAGGCAGCGGTGGGGGACGTGCTGCGTGATGGGAGCGTGCTCACTCGCGACCTGGGGGGCACGGCATCCACGAGCCAATTCGCCGACGCGGTGGTCTCGGTGCTGGGAGGATAGCGCTTCTTTGTGGCGCATGGCCTTCCGCAGTCTGTAGGGCGGGGCTGGTATCCCGCCGCGCCGTCCGCCTTCCGCCGTCTTCCGGCCGTTGAGCCTTCCCCGCGACGGGCAGGCTTCCTACCCGCCCGTCGTTGCCCCGGCCATGTGCTCAGGCGGTTGCTCTCAGCCTCCGCACTGCCAACACCTCAATAGTGTTCCCCACTCGTGGTCCCCGTCCTCCGCCGCATCGTGGGGCGCTGCATGCTGGCGGATTGCGTCGAGAAGTACTTCAGGGTTGTCGGAAGTGAAACCTGCCTGTGCCAGGAACTGGGACTTGTCGTCGAGTGGGCGGCTGACTAACAGGTACGCCGTGAGTTTGGACGGATCGACGATGGGTTCTCGGATCGGGCCGTACAATACTAACCTCCCTGAGTGGACCAGCCGATGAGCCGAGGAAAGCTGGATGAGTCCGCTCGCTGGGGGCGTGCCCCTGCGGGGGCTGACGGGACTGCAGGGCGCCAGCCTGTTGGGGGGTGACGCTCTGGGTAGCTTTGGCCGGCTCATCCTGTACAGGGCTTCACTACAGTCCACCGGGAAGTGCGCGGCAATCGCTTACTTGCGACATATCCATGTCGGGTGTGCGCCTTCGGGCAGACCCAACCCTCAATTCTCCCCGAATTTGTCTCGCTTCTCCCACTCCGTCGGGTGGTCCAGCGGGTGTTCGTAGGCCATGACGGACTCCGCTACTCTCCGCAGGCCCGTCTCCAGCGAGGTCGGCGGCTCCCACAGCAGCCTCGCCATCTTGTCCGCCTTGCCCAGAAGGCTTGTGCCCTTCGGGGTCCCCTTGAACCGCGGGGTCTTGCCCATGAACTTGCCGAGCATCTCGGCGATCTCTACAACCGACACCTTGCTCGTCCCAGTCATATTCAGAATCTCGCACGGCACCGCGCACAGCTCCGCTGATGCCAGCATCAGGTCGAGGATGTCGTCGAGCCAGATGCAGTTGACGTACGAGGTGGTGATATCGATCTCTTCCCCGTCGCGCACCTGTCGGGCGATGTCCGTGGGGACGCCAAACTCCTCGTGGTAGGCGTAGAAGATACGTTGGATCAACGCGGGCGTGTTATTCCGGCGGCAGAAATACTCTGTGATCCATTCGGCGCCCAGGCGGCTCATGCCATAGAAGCTGGGTGGCTGAGGCATATCCTCCTCGGTGCAGCCGTCTTCGGTGTCCGGGTACACATTGCCGCTGGAGGCGTACATAATGCCGCCGCTGCCCGCGAAATGCTCCATAATGCGGCCGGTGGCCATGACCTGCAGCTCGATGGTGTACCGGTGATTTGCGCCGGAGCCGAACTTCACACCCGCCATGTTGTAAACCCAGTCATACTCCCGGGGCACGTCCTTGAGCCCGTCCTCCACGGACAGGTCAACTTTGTAGATACCAACGCCCAGTTTCTGGAAACTCTCGAGGATATCGGGGCTGCTGAAGCGCGCCAGCACGTCCACTTGGTTGCCGTTTTCCACGAGCTTGGGCACGAGATGCTTGCCCATTTTGCCTGCGGCTCCCAGGACCATTACGCGTTTGCCTTGCATGGACTTCCTCCTGAGCGGAAACGATCCGGACCACTGCTCTCAACCGGCTCCACTATACGGCAAAGTACCGAGCGCTATCAACCCACCTGAGCGTTTGGCTTCTCCGTGGGGGAGGCACTTACGAAGGGTTGTCCCACGCCGTCGTTAGAAGCACTGACTGTCTGGTAAGCGCTCCGCGCAGGACTGCTCGGAGAGCACGAGGAACAGGGACAGATCAGACCACGCAGACAAAGGGGGAGAAGCATGAAATCCCACACCAAGTACCTCTGGTTCAGGACCGAGAACCGTCGCGAATACATCAACATTACGGCCGAGGTGCGCGAAGCCCTGGATGAGAGCGGGATCGCCGAAGGCATGATCCTTGTTTCGGCGATGCACATCACCGCAGGCATCTATGTGAACGACGCGGAGTCCGGCATCATCCAGGACATCGACGAGATGCTTGACCGGCTGGCGCCTTTCGGACCTGACTACCGCCACCACAGGACCGGCGAGGACAATGGGGACGCCCATCTCAAGAGTCTGCTGTGCCACCACCAGGTGATCATCCCGGTGACTGAGGGCGAGCTCGACCTGGGACCGTGGCAGCAGGTGTACTATGCGGAGTTCGACGGCCGGCGACGCAAGCGCGTGATCATCAAGGTCATGGGGGAATAGGGGACAGGGCCCGTGCGATGCGCCGGGCCCTGCCACGAATGGATGCGCCAGCGCCAGTCTACGGGTAGTACTTGCCCCTGTAACCGTACTTGTCGCAGAGCCGCTTGACCTGGTTGATGCGCGTGTTGTCGCCGGGATGGGTCATGAAGAGCAGCTCCAGCTTGCTCGGGTCTGTCTGGCCGTGCAGGGACTGGAACACCTTGATCACGGCGATCGCCGCGGTCGGGTCATAGCCGGCGTTCGCGGAGTATTTCAGGCCCTGGTGGTCGGCCTGGAGTTCCTTGTCGCGGCCGTAGTCCAGGAACATGAGGCCCGAGACGGCTCCTGCGATCTGGGCGGCGTTGCTCTTGCCTAGCAGCACCTGTGTGAGAACATCCACCCCGAGTTGCTGCTCGATGCGCTTGGCAGAGTGCCGGAAGGCCACATGGGTCACCTCGTGGCCCATGACCCAGGCGATCATGTCCGGGTCGTTGTTCACGGCATCCAACAGTCCCCGGTAGAAGTAGATCCGGCCGCCGGGGAAGGCTAATGCGTTCACCGTCTTGTCGTCGATGACGCGGAAGTCGTAGGGATAGCGGGGCGGGATCGCAACAGCGGCGATCCGGTCTCCGATGCTCTTGACCAGCGTCACCTGGGGGCCGCTCTTCAGGATTGGGTTCTCTTTTTCGAACTCGTCCGCCGCATCCTGTCCCAGCTTGATCTCATCGTCCATGCTCATCAGGAAAGTGCCATCGCCGTCGCAACCCATAAGCAAGAGCAAAGATGCCCCTGCGATGAGCGTCAGCATGGCTCGCATTTGGATTGCCATGGTTCCGTGTCCTCCAAGGTTGATTCCGTGGTTCTTGGGGTCTTCGCCATCAGCCGCAGTCACGGTCCGTTAGTCTATACTCACCCACTCTACCCCAAGGCTTGCGGGGAGGCAACGCAGCTATCCCGACTTTTTCCGATGAAATGCTATTCACCCCGCGCGAAGCCGGCTCCTCCAGGTCAGCGGTCGCATCGTGCCAGGACCAAGCCGTTGCCGAGTTCGCAACCCGCAGCCACCGGCCCATCCCGGGCGTGCACCCTATCTGGTTGCGCACGGGTGCCCCCCAGCCCACAGTCGTCGTCCATTCTTCAGTGCCCATATTCCGCGCATCGCGGAGGATTCCGTTCCGCCTTGCGCGAAATCTGCTATAGACCCTTAGCCTTTGAATGGAGCCAGTCCCCATGCGTCTCTCCGCCGCCGTGTTGTTCGCCCTTGCCTTCTCCTGCATCTGCACCGCCCAGGATGCGACGAATCTCTTCGTGAACCCAGGCTTCGAGGAGCTTGGCGACAACGGCCGCCCGGTGTCCTGGGAGCCCATCAACTTCGGCACAGGCGGGGCCTTTGCCATCGGTACCGAAGGCGCCCACTCCGGCCAGAGATACGTGATCCTCAGCGGGACCGCCGAAGAGCATCGCTCGTGCTGGCGACAGCATGTGCCGTGGCCCGCTGATGCGCGCGGAGTGACCGTCACCGGCTGGTACCGTACCCGGGGCGTCGCGGAAGCTCGTGGCAAGGGCGCGTCGATCCGCTTCCTGTTCAACGACGACCCCAAGATATGGCGCCACCTGCGGATTGAGACCTCGTGGTACCCGCCCTCCGAGGACTGGGCGCAGGTGACCACCACCTTCCCGGTCCCACAGGGCACCCGGGACCTGGTGATCGAGCTTTTCCAGTGGTACACCCGGGGCGAGACCCATTGGGATGATGTGGCAATCCGTCCGGCTACCGACCATGAAATGCGTAGCATCGCCCTCACGGGCGAGGCTGCTGTGGACCGCGAGCCGGTTCTCGGCCGCAATCTGCCGTATTCTCCCGCAGACGGTGAGCGCGTACATCTGAACCCGCCGCCTTTTCGCTGGCTGCCTTCTGGGACGGGGGCGCTTTACCGGCTTCAGGTGTCGCGCAACGCCGATTTCAGTGCACCCGTCATCTCGCAGGAGGGCATGCCGTGGTGTTGCGAGATGCTCTCGGAACCGCTTGAGACGGGCACATGGTTCTGGCGCTACGGGGTTGATCTCGAGGGCTGGCCCACCATCTGGAGCAAAGCCAGGCAGTTCGAAGTGGGCGCCGAGGCCATCCATTGGCCTTACCCGAAACCCGAGGCGTTCCAGGTGAGCGTGCCCCGACCGCACCTGTTCGTCACCGCTGATCAATTGCCGGAACTGCGCCGGCGGGCTTCCGAAGGCGATCTCAAGTCCATGGCACAAGGCCTTGTGCAAAACATCAGGCGGCGGGCCGGGGAGGAACTCCACCCGGAGCCGGAGATGCTGCCGCAAGACCCGGCTCAGCGTTCCATCCGCTACACGGAACTGATCCGCTCCACACGCCCACCCATGGACATCATGGAGCAGGCGGGTTTCGCGTATCTTCTCACAGGGGACGAAGCCTGCGGGGCTGAGGCAAAGCGCCGGATTCTGCATTTTTTCTCCTGGGACCCGGCTGGGTCCACCAGCGTGTTCCACAATGATGAGCCCGCCATGTGGATCATGATGCGCGGCGTGCGGGCGTACGACTGGACCTACGATTTGTTCACACCCGAAGAGCGCCAACTGGTGGAGAAGTCCATGCGGGCGCGCGCTGCGGACTTCTATACAGCTATGCGGCGCAAACCCTACGAAAACAACCCCTTCGAGAGCCACGCAGGACGCATCATCGGCTTCCTGGGCGAGGCAGCGCTGGAGTTCCACAATGACTGGCCCGAAGCCCGCGAGTGGCTCCAGTACATCACCCGCATCTACTGGGGCGTCTACCCGGCCTGGGGCAAGGATGACGGCGGCTGGAACGAGGGTCCGGGCTACTGGTCGGCCTACATGAGCTTTGCGCTGCATTTTGTGGTGGCCCTGAAGCAGGCGACAGGCATCGACCTCGCTCAGCGCCCGTTCTTCCGCAACACCCCCTACTACCTGCTCTACCTGACGCCTCCATACTCGCAGATGTCGCCGTTCGGCGACGGCACCCAGTGGAAGCCCAGCCGGCCGGGGTCGCTCATGTACTGGTTCAGCAGCCTGACCGGAGACCCATGCGTCCGCTGGTATGCCGACTATCTCGGACAAGACGGCGGGACGAGCATTCTGGGCGTGGTGTTGAGAGACGACAGCATCCAGGCAAGGCCACCCGTTGACCTGCCCGATGCCCGACTGTTCGAGGGCGTCGGTCTCGTCTCCATGCACAGCGCACTGGGTGACGCGGACAACGACGTTCACCTGGCCCTGCGGTCGTCCCCTTACGGCGCCGTGAGCCACGGTCATAATGACCACAATTGCTTCGTCCTCGAAGCCTTCGGCGAGCCGCTGGCCATCGCGTCGGGCTACTACAACTATTACGGCTCGCCGCACCACGACAAGTGGACCCGCCAAACCAAGGCCAAGTGCGGCATCACTTTTGACGGCGGT
This sequence comes from Armatimonadota bacterium, assembly GCA_013314775.1. Lineage (NCBI taxonomy): Bacteria > Bacillati > Armatimonadota > Armatimonadota bacterium. The sequence continues at coordinate 241,313 of JABUFB010000008.1, forward strand.
CAGGGGCAGGATCGCGGCTGGCACGCGCAGGGGCAGATCAGCCGTTTCGTCCACGGCGAGAGCTTTGATCTCGTAAATGCCGACGCCACCAAGGCCTACGGTGGACGGCTCAGTAAAGCAGTGCGCCGCGTGGTGCATGTGCGACCGGGAGTCTTCGTGATCCTGGATGACCTGGCGTCCGATGAGCCTCGAAAGTTCGAGTACTGGCTCCACGCCATCGACAAGATGGACGTTGATGCGGGAGCACAGGTCGTGACGATCAACCGCCCCAAGGCTTCCCTGATAGTGCGCTTCCTGGCACCCCACGGTCTCGAACTGACCCAGACGGACCAGTTCGATCCGCCACCCTTGTGGCCCCCGGATACGAAGTATGAGAACAACTGGCACGTCACCGCAGCCCTGGCCGAGAGCGCCCCTGAGGCCCGCTTCCTGTCTGTTTTGGTGCCCTCAAAAGCCGGGGAAAAGGAGGCCTGTCCGACCGTCAGTCGCCTTGAGGCGGAGAACTGCCTGGGCGCTGCGCTCGCTTTCCCCTCCGGGGGCGCCTCCCTCGTCGCATTCCGGGATGGCGACGTGACGGGGGACATGATCATTGGCGGGATCACCACCGACGCAAAGACTGCTGCAGTCTCCCGCGATGCCCAAGGGAGTCTCACCGGGCTGTTGCTTGAAGATGGCACGCGAATGGCCGGTGACAAACCGCTGGTCATCGCATCCGGCCAGTGCACCTGTGCCGTCTCCTACGGGGCGGACGGCGGACGCATCGATGCGGTTGGTCCAGTTGGCGATCTGTGGGTCGCATGGCCCGAGCGGCCGCGCGCAATCACAGTGCACGGCGAGCCGGTAGACTGGCGATACGATGATGGGGGCATCCGTCTGCAGGTCGGGCACGGAGCGCAGTGTTTCCAGGTCTGGGCCACTGATCCGATGCCCACGGGCAATTTCCAGGCCATGGTTACTTTCGGCGACCGTGAACTGCAGGGGCATGGAGTGCGCGCCGGTCGCGGAGATACTGTAATCACCGTACATGCCGACGCTCCACGCGGTCTTTACGAACTGACAGGCCTGCCCTATGCCCGGCTCTCGGGCGCTCTCAGCGAGGACGCAGGCCGAATCTGGCTGCACGGGGGCGAGTCCGTCTCCATCAGCGGCCCCGGACTGCCCCCGTCCATTGAATTCCGTCAGATCAGTCGCGCAACCAGCCTCCCGGCCCGCAGGCGCGAGGATATCCCCGATGGGATCACCTTCGAGTGTGAGCGTGACTGGAGTGAGTCAGGCGGCAATATCCAGGTAAGTGGCGGCGGACACGCCAACGTCTCAGCGGGCGACAATCTCTGGGCGTGGAATGTTTTCGGTCACTCGATCAGTTGGAAACTGGACGTTCCCCGTGCCGGCGAGTACGAACTGTGGATAGTTGGGGCCAGCGAGACTGGGTTCCTGGCTGAAGTCGATGCGAACGACTGTGGTCCACTGACAGTCTGGTTCGAGCCCACAGGGGGCTGGGGCCGCGCGATTGCCGACGAATGGCGTGCGTTCCGCCTGGAGAGCGCTCCGGGCATCCCCGTGCGTCTGCGGCTGAGTGCGGGGCCGCACACTGTTCGGATCACCAACCGAATGGGCATGGGTATGAACCTCGATCGCTTTGTGCTTGCCCCTGTCGGGTGACGACGACTGCCGGTATCCCGCGATCCCGGCCCGGCGAAAAGTGCATGAAATGTGCTCCGAATAGCGAAACCTTGTGCCGCGGAGTCTGTCTGCAAACTGTAAAGCCCAGTACATACGGTGGAGGAATTCGTAACCTCGACCGTGGCGATCTTCCGCAGGGCCGACATGGGCGGTCTGGGAGACGAGGGTTCCCCTGGCAGTACACTGCAGTTTGATCTGCAGCAATCTTAGTCGTACCAAAAGGCTCCGGCGCAAAGCGTCGGAAGGGAGGAACACCACATGAAGCACATCGTAGTTCTTGTTGTGGCTTGCCTGCTTCTCAGCACCGCTGCCTTTGCCAGCGGCAGCAGCATGTCCGCGTTCTTCATCCCCGAGATCATGCGCGGAAACACCGTCATCGGCAACCCGTCGCAGAGCATCGCATGGTCCGGCAACCCGGCTGCTCTTGCCGGTGAAAAAGTCGACGGGCTGACCGATGGTCCCGCCATGGACAATGCCGCATCTTTCGCCACTAACCTCAGCGGCGATCAGGATGTCTGGGCCCTGTCGTATGGCGGTCGCAGCATGGTCAAGGGCTGGGGAATTGGCGCCGGCTACGTTGACGCTGATTACTCCGAATCCTACGGCCTCGGCTTCGGCATGCCGGTGAATGGTTTCGAGGTGGGAGTCAACTGGCGTCACACCGACATGGATGTCTGGAGCCCTGGGGTGGACTCCTTGGATGCCCCCTACATGGATGACAGCCAGGACCTGTTTGACCTCGCCGGTCGCAAGGTCTGGACCTATGACGGCGATGGAGACGACGCGGTCATCAAGGGCGTCTCGAAGATGGCCGTTGGCGCCGTGCTTCGTGACGTTACCGACGAAGTCGACAGCACGCTGGACCTCGGCGTTTCCCTGGACTTCGCCAATGGTTGGACCTTCAATCTGGACCTGCTTGACTTCGACACCGTCAACCTCGGCGCCAGCACCCGCATCGGCAGCGCCAAGGAATGGGAAGTCGGCGGCGGTCTGGCCGACGGCGACCTGACCCTTGGTGCGATCTACGACATCACCAAGGATGGCGAGCCGACCGCGTGGCGCGTGGGTGTCGCATGGGCTGACTACGACTGGGACGACATCTTCTACGGCGGCGTTTCCTTCAACTGGTAGTTGCTCTCGGGGCTTGCCCCGCGATCCGTGACGTGAACTGCGAGGCCCGCGCGACACACGCGCGGGCCTCGTTCTAGTGTCGCCCGTCTCTGAAGGTCCCCCGCTGTCGGCAGGGAAACCTCCTGCGAGAAAGCCAAGGCCCGGAGGTAACCTATGCCCTCACGCAAGACGCGTAAGAACCTCTCCCAGTACACGGTTCACATGATCGGTAATGCCCACATTGACCCCGTCTGGCAGTGGCGGTGGGAGGAAGGGCGGCAGGAGGTGCTCGACTCCTGCCGCGCCGCGGTTGACCGCATCCTGGACACCCCTGGGTTCATCTTCTGCCGCAGCAGTGCGGTGACTTACCAGTGGATCGAGGAGTGCGATCCCGATCTCTTTGCCGAGATCAAGCGCTGGGTCGCGCGGGGACACTGGTGCATCGTCAACGGCTGGTGGGAACAGCCCGACTGCAACATCCCCGGTGGTGAGGCCCTGGTGCGCCAGGGGCTTTACGGGCAACGGTACTTCCACGCGAAATTCGGCAGGATCGCGGCCACCGGCTATAACGTGGACACATTCGGCCACGCGGGGACGCTTCCGCAGATCCTCGCTGGGCAGGGGATGAACCAATACTGCTTCTTCCGTCCAGGCCCCCACGAGAAGGAGCTGCCGTCGACGCTCTTCAATTGGGAAGGCCCTGACGGCACACGCGTTCTGGCCGCCCGAATGCCCGGACATTACGGCACCTGGGCTGACCAATTGGAGGAACGGATTATCCAGGCCGCCGAGGAGACCCCCAAAGGTCTGCGCGAGACCATGAGTTTCTATGGCGTCGGCAATCACGGCGGCGGCCCAACGAAGGCGAATATCGCCAGCATCCTCAAAGTTCAGGCCGATCCCCACGGCCCCAACGCGATCTTCAGCACACCGGACGCATTCTTCGACGCAGTCCGGGACAAGGCGGACAAGTTCCCCGTGGTGGCCGAGGAACTCCAGTATCATGCCCGGGGCTGCTATACGGCGGTCTCTGCTATCAAGGAGCACAATCGCCGATCGGAGAACATGCTCCTGCAGGCCGAAAAACTCAGCAGCCTGGCCGGTGTGCTTACAGCCTTGCCATACCCCGCCGCTGATCTTGAGCACGCCTGGAAGAAGGTGCTCTTCAACCAGTTCCACGACATCCTCGCGGGCACCAGTATACGCCCTGCCTGCGATGACGCGATCGCCGACTATCGTGAGGCCGAGCTGCTGGCCGCTCGTGCAGCCCGCGAGGCGATGACCCGCATCTCCTCGCGCATCGACACATCCGGAGCAGGGCGCCCGGTGGTGGTATACAACACACTCTCCTGGGAGCGCACTGAGGTCGTCGAGGCGGAGATCACCTGGATCAACCACGATGACCGCGTGCACGTCGTGGACGACGCCGGCGAAGCCGTCCCGTGCCAGACTCTCCACACCAACATCAGCGGTCGCGGATCCACGATCCGCATCGCTTTTCTGGCCACAGTGCCCGCCTGCGGGTACCGGACGTACCGTGTAGTACAGGGAGCCGGGCCCGATCAGCCGTCCCCCTTCACCGCAGGCCGGAGCTTCCTCGAGAGCGACCTGTTCCGTCTGGAGTTCGATCCGGTCGCGGGCTATCTCACCAGCCTGCTGGACAAGCGCACGGGCCAGGAGCTGCTGGCCGCGCCGGCGGCCGTGCCGGTGGTGCTGGAGGACCTGTCGGATACATGGAGTCATGGCGTGGACAGCTTCCGCGACCAAGTCGGCGCATTCCGGGGCGAGATGGGCATAGAAATCATTGAGATCGGCCCGGTCCGTGCCCGGGTGGTCGTAGAGATGCACTACGGCGAATCCACCCTGGTTCAGGATATTCGCCTGTACCGGGGCATCCCGCGCATCGACATGCAAATCACCGTGGACTATCACGGCGAGCATGAGTTCGTGAAGCTGGCATTCCCCACCGCTCTGGAGAATGTGACGGCTACCTACGAGGCACCCTATGGTTTCGCGGTGCGCGAAGCAAACGGTAATGAGGAGCCTGCTCAGAAATGGGCGGATGTGAGCGGGACGATCGGGGACGCAACTGCGGGCCTCGCGGTCCTGAACGACGCCCGGTACGGATATGACATCCTGGGTGGCGAGGTGCGCATCGGAGTGCTGCGGTCGCCGATCTACTGCTTCCACGAACCCGCTGTACGCGATCCGCGCAAGCGTTACGAGTTCACCGACCAAGGCATCCAGCGCTTCACGTGCGCTCTGGCGCCACATGAGGGCGACTGGCGTAAGGCCGGGGTGGTGCGGCAGGCCCAACAGCTCAACCACCCGTGCCTGGTGCGCGAGGAGCCTGCGCATACGGGAAGTCTGCAGCGCACCTTCGGCCTGCTCGAGGTGGACCGCGCAGGAATCATCGTTGAGGTCATCAAACGCCACGAGGACAGCGAAACTATGGTCCTGCGCGCATACGAGGCCCACGGGACACGCACCACTGCGACTCTTCGTCTGGCCGGCGTGAAACCTGCGCGCCTGTCCTTCCGGTCCTGCGAAATCAAAACCCTCATGGTCGAGAACGGCAGGCTGCGCGAGACCGACATGCTAGAGGGATTGCTGGAGCGAGCGAGCAAGAAGGAATGATCGCGTGAGCCACCCTCTTCTGCCAACGGTCCGTGTCGGCCGGCATGATATCACGCGCCTTGTCATCGGCGGCAACCCGTTCAGCGGCAATTCCCATACATCCGCCCAGCTGGACGCCGAGTTCGCAGACTACTACACCAACGCGGCCATTGTGGACGCCCTGTTCGAATGTGAGCGCCAGGGGATCAACACCGTTCAGGCCAGGGGAGACCGGCATATCATCCGGGCACTGCGCGAGTACCGAAATGCCGGAGGAACCCTGCAGTTCATCGCCCAGACTGCGAGCGAGCTTGCAGACTTGCACGGGAATATCCGCCAGATTGCAGCGGCAGGAGCAGTCGGTGCCTATCATCACGGCAGCCGCACGGACTCCCTCTGGCGCGAGGGCCGCATCGACGAGGTCCTCCCGCTCCTGGATACCATGCGCGAGTCGGGTCTGCTGGTGGGACTGGGCACGCACCTGCCGGAAGTGATACAGTACGCCGAGGAGCATGGGTGGGACATAGACTTCTACCTGGCCTGCGTCTACACCCTCGGTCAGCGTCCGCGTGAGAGCGCCATCGTCTCCGGTGCGCAGCAGGAGGAGACCTTCGACGATAACGACCGCGACGTGATGTTTCGCACCATCCGCGCGACGCAGAAGCCCTGTTTCGCCTTCAAGATACTCGCTGCCGGACGAAACTGCGCGACTCCCGATGCTGTCCGGGAGGCCTTCGAGATCGCTTTCGCGAACATCAAGCCGGTCGACGCGGTGATCGTCGGCATGGTGCAGAAGTACACTAACCAGGTGGAGATGAACGCGCGGATCGTCCGCGAGATCTGCGCGACAAGATGACCACAAGCCGCTAACAAGCGCACAGTTGGAGGGAGCCCTGCAATGTCAAAGACGGGTGTCGCAGTAGTCGGTTACGCACATGGTCACGTTTCCACGTATTCCGCGGGGATCAAGACCTACGACGATTTCGAGCTCAAGGCCTGCTGGGACCATGATCGGGAGCGCGGGGAGGGGCAGGCGAAGAACTTTGAGATCGAGTATTCGCCGTTCCTCGAGGACATCGTTGACCGCGACGATGTCCAGCTCTGCATCATTGGAGCCGAGACCAACCGCCACGCAGATTGTGTTATCGCCTGCGCCGAAGCGGGCAAGGACGTGATCCTTCAGAAACCGATGGCCCTGTCTCTGACGGACTGCGACCGAATCATCGAGGTCATCGACCGCACTGGCGTGTGGTTCTCGCTGGCCTTCCAGATGCGCTACGATCCGGTGAACCGGAAGATGAAGGAACTCGTGGATGCGGGCGAGATCGGCCGCGTGGGCATTGTGCGCCGCCGCCACTGTCTGAGCCTGCTGTTCAATGAGGCCTTCTGCACCGGCCCGAGCCGCTGGCACGTGGACCCCATCCAGAATATGGGCATGTGGATGGATGACGCCAGTCACGCAACGGACTGGTTCTACTGGATGATGGGAGAGCCCAAGAGCGTTGTGGCTGAGATCGACAACGTGCTTACCAACTGTGCCCCGGATGACTCGGGTCTGGCGATCTACCGCTTTGCCAATGGCGAGATGGGCATGCTCATGAACAGCTCGGTCATCTGGGCCGCGGAGAGCACAGTGGAGATCTACGGCGACAAGGGCGTCATCATTGAGAACTACGGCGATGGCCCGTCCTGCAATGTACCGCCGCCGCCTGGTGCGATCATGCTGAAGATGTACCAGGCCGACAAGGCCGACCAAGGCTGGCAGGTTCTGCCCGCAGAGATTCCTAACAGCCAGGGCGTGCGCATCGCCAACGTCACACGCAATATACTGGACGAGTACAAGGCGGGCAAAGTGCAAGTGGATGCCCGGGCGGGCAAGATCAGCACGGGGATGATCCTGGGCGCATACCAGAGCGCCCGCGAAGGCCGCCGGATCCCGTTGCCTATGCTGCAGTAGAACCGAAGGAGCGCTGCGATGGAACCCGGCAAGCGCATGGAAGTTGTCGCAAAGATCGACGCCATTATCGCGCGCCTGGAAGCGGCTCACTCAGATGAGGAAGCCGCCCCGGCGCGCGATGAGCTGGCCGAGGTGTGGCCGGATCTCATTGCCGAAGTGCCCATTGTTGGTCGTCTGATGGCCGCACAGTTCGGCGACAAGGGCGACGAGATCCGCCGCATGGACACGGATGGTCTCAGAGAGAAGATGTTGCCGGGGCTCAAGCAATACCGGGACTTCCTGGCCAAGGGTGTCCCGGGCGGCGCTGGTAGCGCTCCGCGAAATGTGGCCACGCGCCCGGGCTGTTTCGGGGGCACACCAGCAATCTTCCTGCTTGTCTTTCTGGCGCTTCAACTGTGTCGCTAGCCTGGCGTCACACCACCGGCAAGCGTTGGGGAGCCGGTACGCGCGGCATTCTGCGCTGCCCGATTTCCAACACTTCGCAGCAACGTATCGCCAGTCCGACTCGCGAGGTCAATTTCTTGCTACCCACTATCGCCATCGGCAACTACCAGATCACCCGTCTCACCATCGGCGGCAATCCATTCAGCGGGTTTTCGCATCAGACCCCGGAGCGCGACGCCGCAATGCTGGACTACTACACCACCGAACGCATCAAGCAGGTGCTCTTCGAGTGCCAGGAAGCGGGTATCAACACCTGCTGCCTGCGCACCGATGCCCATATCTGGCGCATGCTCCGGGAGTTCCGCAATGAGGGCGGAACTCTGCAGTGGATTGCCCAGATGGGCGTGGGAGCAGAGGGCTTCGAGGCCAACGTGAAAGCCGCTGCAGACCACGGCGCAATTGCCTACTACATCCATGGTGCTGTGACTGATGAGTGCTTCAAGACGGGCGATTACAGCCTGATTGCGCGGATGATTGACTCTATCCATGAACAGGGCCTGCTCGCGGGCCTCGCCGGGCACGTTGCCGCAAGCCACGTAGCGGTCTTCCAGGCGGGCATACCGGCGGATTTCCACGTGGTCTGCTTCTACAACTGCGGGAGCCTTCATGCCGGTGGGGGAGAGCGCTTCGACCCCGCCGACCCGCCGGTTGCCGTTGACGCCATCCGCCGCATCACCAAGCCGTGCATCGCCTACAAGATCCTGGGCGCTGGACGGGTGGACGCCGAAGCAGCCTTCCGGTTTGCTTACGAGAACATCAAGCCCACGGACGCAGCGAACGTGGGCATGTTCACCGGCGACAACCCGGATATGGTCCGGCAGAACGTGGAATTCGTCCGCCGGTTCGGCGGGTGATGCCATGCCGCCCTGCCCTGTCCTGACCAAGTTGGCCCGCGAGTTGTGGGATGAGTTCCACTCCGATGAGCAGCAGCGCCGTCGAGCCCTGTGGACCGCGCATTTCGCTGGGCAGACCCCGGAGATCCCGGTCAGCTGCGCCATGTTCCAGGGCTGGCAGGACCTCGTGTGGCAGCAGATTCTGCCCGAGGAGACCTTCTACCACCAGTCCGGCCTGGCGCGAATTGTTGAGATGCATCTGCGGCACTCGCTGTGGCGCGCACGCAACATCCCCGACGACACGCCGATCCAGCCTGCCTTGCGTCTTTCCGCGCTTCCCGAGATGGCACCCGATGAGCTCTGGGGCGTGCCCCTGTCCTTCCACTCCACCGGCATGGCCGGCGGCGCATACAAGCCGGTTCCGCCGCTGCATGACCCGGAGGATCTGTCAAAGCTGCGCGCACCTGTGTTCCGGCATGACCCGGACCGCATGGCGCGACAGGCCGAAGAGTTGGACGCCCTTGTGGGCGATCTCGTGCCCGTGAGCTGGCACTGTGACGCACTCCATAACGGGCCTTTCGAGTGGGCGGTTCGTCTGCGAGGCATGGATAATCTGCTCTTCGACTGCTACGACAGGCCGGAATGGCTGAAGCAGTTGATGGACTTCATCAGCCGCGCTATGGTGACCTACCACCGGGCGCGGGAAGCCGCCGGGTTTGTGGATGCAGCTGAGCCCAGCCTGCACAGCCCCGGGGATACAGTGACGCCGGGCCTCGAGAAGCGCCTTGCGGGAGCCTGGGGGTATCTGCACGCTCAGTCGGCGGCATCGTACGGGCCCGAGACATACGCGGAGTTTGTGCACCCTTTCAACGTGCCCATCGCCGAACTGTGGGGCAAGGTCTACTACCATGGGTGCGAGGACTTGACTGCCAAGGCCGCCATCATCCGCGATCTGCCGAACTTGCGGGAGTTCCACGTATCGCCCTGGTCTCAGGTGGCGCCGATTGCAGACTGCCTGCCAGGGCATGTTGTTCTTGAGGTGCACTCGCACCCCACCAATGTGCTCTTGCTTTGGGGTGAGGACGAGATGCGTCAGGAATTGCAGAGGCTTGCGTCAGCCGCCGGAGACCACCTGTTCAACCTGAAGCTCTGCGACATCCAGACGATCAACGCCGATGCCGGCCGGGCGCTCATGACCTGGTCGCGAGCTGCAAAGGAAGTGGCTGCATGGGCCCGAAGTTGAACCTCTCCTACCCGGAACTCATCGTCTTGGCTCTCACCTTCTGCGTGCTCTCGACTGGATCCCCGCAGCAGTCTGTGGAAGTCGTAGTCACCGAGGAGGTCCTCAGCACCATCGCCCCGGATTTCTTTGGTCTGCACTATGATGGGCCGGATCACCATACCTCCAATGGGATCACGGGTGAACTGATGACCATGCCGGGGGCTTACGGGTCGCCGGCGGCCAGGAAGCTGCTGAGGGACGTGGGCGTCTCAGTGGTGCGCATTTTCCTTTCAGCGGCAGACATCCGTCCGGATGTCAGCACCTGGAACTGGGAGCCCACCGACCGGTCGGTAACCCAGGTGATCGAGAGCGGGATGCAACCCATGCTCTGTCTGCGCCAGGCAGGGCCGGAGTGGATCGGAGGCACAGAGGAGACCGGCTGGTGGAAAACAGAGCCAGGTCGCGCGGCCTGGGCCGAGTATGCGTCGGAAATTGCCCGGCGCTACGGAGACCGCTGCAAGTGGTACGAGGTCTTCAATGAGCCGAATATCATTCGCGCCGACAAGCCCGATTGCTTCGGGTGGGACGGTATCGCGGAGATGTACCTGCTGGCAGCCAGGGCCATCCGCGCCCAGGATTCTGACGCGATTATCGGCGGAGCCGCAACCTGGGCGGCCTGGGAAACCGCGGAGTTCGGCAAGCACGTGCTGAAACGCCCTGACGGAGAAGCGATGCTGGACTTCGTCAGCTACCACATCTACAACACCCACAGTCTCGAAGACCCCAATGACAAGCTGATGTCGCGCACTCCGTGGTTCCGGGAGACCCCCGAGTACATCCGCGCGCAACTGGCGCCCATCACAGACAAGCGGATACTCGCGATCTGCACCGAGTACAACTCCAATGCAATCTGGAGCAAAGACGGCAAGCCCTTTACCGACAAGCGCTGTACCAACGCCTTCGGCGGCATCCTGAGCGCCTCTGTGCTGTGCAATTCGGCGGTCGGCGCAGCCGACCTGGTGATGCATTTCGCCACCATCGGCGGCTTCGGTATCATCGTCTGGCCGCCGGAATACCAGCCGCAGGCCTGCTACTATGCCCACGCACTCCTGTACCAGGTTGCGGGCCTGCATTCAGGTTCTGACATTCTGAAGACGATTTGCTCGCTCCCTCCGGAAACCACGCAGAGCGCCGTGCGGGGCGAACTCGCGGATGCCGCGCTGGAGGCATATGCCGTCCGTAACCCAGCCGGTGTTCTCGCGGTAATCCTTATCCATAAGCGCGCGACACCTTCCTTTCGGGTGAGCCTCAAAGTACCGGGTGACGTGACTACCGCGGACCTGTACCGCTACTCAGCCCGGCGCATTCCGGACAGCCTGTACCCGGTCGAGACGCTTGCTACCACCGACGGCCTGCCGGCGGTTGATTGCGAGCCCTACAGCATAACTGTGGTTCGCTTCGGGCCGCGATCGGCGGCGGTGGAATGACGGGGATGTCGACCCAAGCTCTGGGCCTGGCACTGGGCTTTCTCGCAAGTCTCCTGTGGGGCACGGTATTCGCCGCCGGACGATACCTGGTGGATGTACGCGGAATTGACCCGATGTTCGTGGCCGCCCTGCGGTTCAACATTGGGTGGATCGCGGCGATCACCTTCCTTATGTTCAGCGGTCGTGGCGAAAGCCTGAAGCGCGCAGCTGCGGAGTGGCCGCGAATCGCGGGGTTGGGGGTGATGGGCATCTTCTGCATGGGGTCCGGTGTCTTCCTGGCAGTGCAGTTCACCTCCTCCATCAATGCCGGGATCATCGTGAACGCAAACCCGGTTTTCATCGCTCTTTTCGCTCCTCTCATTGGTGAACGAGTGCCGGTGCTGCGAACCGTTGGACTACTGGTGGGACTGGCCGGGTGCGTTCTCGTGAGCCTGGGCGACCTCGCGGGAACGCCGGGGGGCAGCAATGACCTGCTGGGGTGCGCTTTCGCGACCCTGTCGGCTTGCAGTTGGGCCGCATACACGGTGCTTGGTAAGGGAATCTCACAACGCCTGGGCGGGCTCGAGACCGGCGCGCTGGCATTGTTCTTCGGGGGGCTGCTTTACCTGCCCATTGTGGCTCTCAAAGGCGTGTGGCAACCACTGAACGGATCAGAGCTTGCAGTCGCGGTGTTTATCGGCGTCGGTCCAAGCGCAATCGCGATGCTGGTCTGGTACAAGGCCCTGGAATACGTGGATGCCAACGTCCTGGGACCGACCCAGTATTTTGCAACGCTCGTGGGGACTTTCCTGGGCTGGGCCTTGCTCGGAGAGAAGATCGGGCTGGCGTTCATGTTGGGGGGAGCGGCGATCGTTCTTGGATTGTGGCTGGCCACCCGGCCGATGCGCAATGAGGTGATCTGACGGCATGGCTGCACGAATCGGGCTCATCAACATCGGGCACCCGGATTACCCGAATGAAGTGGGGGAGAGGCTCGCGGCCCGGGCTGTGGATGCCCTGCGCGATAGTGGCATCCTCGCGATCTCCGACGGGATCGCGCACACCGACCCGGCTTCCGCCGCGTCCCGTGCGCTTGAAATGGCGGGAGAGCGTCTGGACGGAGTGATCGTCTGGCTGGGCACCTGGATTGAGGCGTCTACCGCGGTGGCTGCGGTTCGTGAGATTGAGCACCTGCCCCTGGCCGTCTGGAGTTTTGGCATGTATGAGGAGAACGGCCGGCGCGAGTCCACGGGCTCTTTCGTGGCGGGATGCGTGATGAAGGGCACCCTGGACCGCATGGGCTACCGGTTCACCCACATCATCGGCTTCCCGGATGAGCCGCAGGCTTACGCCCGCGCCGTGGATTTCTCGCTGGCCGCCCACGCCGTCCAGCAGCTCAAGCGCACTCGCATCGGTCTCGTGGGCTACGCGTCCATGTCCATGTACCCTGGAACCTTCGACCACTTGCTCCTTCGACGACACATCGGCCCGGAGGTCATTCATTTCGACACGTACACACTGGTGCGGCTGGCCGAGAGCCTGGACTTCAGCGACCTGCGCCTGCTCATCGACGACCTCACTGCGGGGATGGGCATCGAGGTAGACGCAGAGCGGCTTGCGAAGCCCGCACGGCTGTATGGGGCCTTGCGGCGACTTGCCGACCGCCATGCGCTCCACGCCCTCAATGTGAAATGTCAGTACGAGTTGTCGCAGGAGTGGGGGATGACCGCCTGCGTTCCCCTGTCGCGGCTGGCGGATGAGGGTCTTGTGTGTGCATGCGAGGGAGACGTGATGCTCAGCGCGACCCAGTGCATGCTCGCAGGGCTTACCGGGGACACCGTTACCTACGGCGACATTCTCGACCTGACTGGCGATACCATGCTCCTCAGCGCCTGCGGGTTCGCTCCCACGTGTCTCGCCCGCGGCGCGCGAGAAGCGACCGCCGACAGCCCAGCCGCGGTGATTCGCGAGCTGGATTACCCAGGCTTCGACGGGGTGATCAGTTCATGCGTCCTGGAGCAAGGCCCGGTGACTTTCGCGCGTCTCATTGAGGGCCGCGGGGACTACCGGCTTGTATACGGCACCGGCACCGGCGTCGAAACCGAACTGCGCCAGGGGCGCTTCCCGGCGCTCAATGTACGCCTGGACGGAGACCCGCAACGACTCCTCAACACCATCGCCAGTCAGCATTTCGCGCTCTGCTACGGCGACGTCTCCTCCCGGCTTGAAGAGCTGTGTGGAATGCTCGGGATTGTCTCCGAACGCGTATAGGTCGACCAGCGAATGCATATTGGAGGCCTCACGATGCCTGAATTCGCGCGCCTGACAAGCCCTCAGATCGGCGAACTTGCCGCCGCCAATGCCCTTTGCCTCTTGCCAATCGGGCAGGTCGAAGAGCACGGGCTGCATCTCGCCACTGGCGCGGACACCTTCATCGCTGAACGCACTGTGCTTGGGGCCGAGAAGCTTCTCCACCCGGATCCGCCGACCCTCACGCTCCCCGCCATCTGGACGGGCTACTCGGGGCGGGAACTTGCACACTGGCCCGGAACAATTCGAGTGCGCACTCGCGTGGTGGCCGACCTGATCTTCGACGTGGTCAAGTCTCTCACCGACATGGGCTTTGCCAAGATCATCCTCGTCAACGGCCACGGGCATCACCCTGGCATACTGGAAATGGTGGCCCGGGAAGTGGCAGACGAGACCGGAGTGTACATCGCAGTGGTGCAGGTAGCGGCACTCGCAGCGAACGCGGTGCGGGAACATCGTCAATCCGCGCCGGGCGGCTGCATCCATGGCGGGGAGTTCGAGACGTCGCTGCTCCTGCATCTCGGCGAGCCTGTGGACATGGAGCGCGTGACTGACCAGGATATCTTCCGCTTCGAATCCGACTTCTTCCCGAAAGATGGCTTCTCGGGAAGCAAGGCGGCATTCTGGTCAACCTGGGGAATTCAGAGGAGCGAGACAGGGATCTACGGCGACCCGACCTGTGCCACTGAAGAGTTCGGGCGCATTGTTTTCGAGTCCATGGTCAACAACCTCGCGGCCTTCGCGCGGGAGTACTGGAAAACCCCTGCCGCTGAGTGGTGAAGCACAACCCGTTGGCAGGGGTCCACGCGGACCGCAGCGTTCGCAGACGTCGGTCCCGCCCGCCGCTCTATGGCTCCAGATTCATCCGCCGCGCCGTATAGGTGACCTTGCGTGTCGTGCCGGGCTCCAGCTCCAGGTCGAATCGAATCGTCTCCGCGTCCTCACGCTCGAATGCGTCGGAGTGCTTGATCATTTTCCAGTCTCCGGCGATGCGATCCTTCAGCTCCAGGCGCACCGCGGTCTTGCGCATGTTCTTGATCTCGAACTCGATCTCATCGTCCTGGTGGAAGAGTACGAGCTTATTGCGGACGTCTGTTTTCGGCTCGACCTGGGTGGACTTGATCACCTTGCGCGCAACCGTGACTTCGGGCACGATACCCAGCCGGACGTCCACGCGCTCATTTGGCGCAAGATACGGGAGGGTATCTTCCCCGAGATAGGTGGCCGAAGGGCCGGGCGAGCGAATGATCACCTTCCCGCCGGGTACGACCTTGGCGCTGAACACGTCCTGGCCGTCTCGTGCCAGTCGCAGCACCGCGGTGACATCGCCCTTATACTTCGCCGGGTCGTAGACCAACGCAGGTTCGCATGCCAGCCCTGCAGCGCTGAACAGCGGCAGCTTGACCGTTTCATTCTGGATAAGCTGGGCTGCGAGCGGGTGTCCGCCCGGAAAGGTCAGCTGGGCCCAGGGGAACTCGATCTTGCTCTTATTCGTGATGACCGCCCAGGCGTTGACCTCGACCTTTGCCGGATCGCTGGGAAGCGAAAGGTCATACTCGCAGCGCCACTCAATGCCCTTGAGCGGGAAAGCGATCTCCATGGTGGCGGCGCAATTCTGTGCTGCGGAGAGCCGCCACAGGATGCTCCCGCCATCCTCCGGTGCGATTGCAGTGTCGGTGATCTCGACGGCGCCCGGCGGATCGGTGATATCGATCTCAAGCTTGTCCAGGGGTATCTCCAGCGCCCCGAAGGCGAAAGCCATGTCGTTGGGGCCGGCCGAGAGACGCACCGTCGCCGTCTGCCGGAGCCACGCATCACCTGATATCGGCAGGCGCAGGATCGGACCGGCCAAGTCGGTTGAGGTTACCAGTCGCCCCGGCTGCTCGCCTGCACATGCACCGACGAGTGCGAAAAGAATTGTAAACACCATAGCTGTCGTGCGCAGCGCCATGGAAAATGCTCCTCTCTGTCTAGGACGCGTCCGGGCAAGCGTTTCGCCGTCCCCGTCAGACACACCTTTGTGAGGCTGCAGGAAGATGCTGTCAGACCCAGCTCGCAGCAACCGAATTGGAATCGTCGCCGGAGCCCTCGACCACCTCGAGCGCATTGAGGGCTACGGTGTAGGTCGTGTGGAACTGGTGATGCAACAGTCACACGAGGAGGCGCAGATCCGCGATTTCATTCGGCGCAACCGATGGACGGTGGGGCTACACAGCCCGTTATACCGAGACGTTGAGTACCCCGAGTACCCGCTTCTCGCCTCGGTCTTCGACACTGACGCCGAACGCCAGGACCGGGCCCTGGCCTTGGTGGAGCGGGAGATCAGGCGCGCGCCGGACTGGGATGCGATCTATGTTGTCACTCATCTGCAGCGTTCCGTGGGCGTCTTTCACGAACAGGTCCCGCCCGGCTGGGACGAGACGCGCGCCGTGGACGTGGCCGTCAGGGCAGGGGAGAGGCTGGCCCGGGTTGCTCAAGAGGTCGGGGTTCCGCTCCACCTTGAGAACATGATGAGCCACCCGCTCATCGCCCGTCCTGAAACCTACCTGGCGATATTAGAGCGCCTGCCCTCAGAACACATCAGCATGTGCTTCGATGTCGGCCACGCCGCACTGGATGCCGCCTATTACGGCTTCAACGTGGTGGATTTCGCCGCTGCGGTGGCGCACCGCGTCGGTTCACTGCATATCCACAACAACCGTATCTCGGAGGACTTCGATTTTGCGATCCTGCGCGAGCGGGGGCTCCAGAAAAAGTACCCGGTGCACCCATCGCAGCTCGTCGAAGACTCGTGGATCGACGTCCGTGCGATTCTTGAGGCGATTTTCACAACGAACCCCTCCGCCCTCCCCACTTTGGAGGTATACTATGCACTGGATACCGATCCGGACCATTTCCGCGAGGGGCTGTACTGGCTGGAGAATATCTGTTTTGGCGACAACGTGGCATGAGGGACACCCACAGGGCGCGCAGCCAGGTCGCGCTTGACAGTTATTACCGCAGACATATAATCAAGTTATATTGATGCAAAGGGATGATGCGCTATGCTTTACTCCGAAAAGGTTATGGAGCATTTCCAGAACCCGCGCAACATGGGGGAACTCGAAGATCCCGACGCGGTGGGGGACGTGGGCAACCCTCAGTGTGGCGACCAGATGCGCCTGACCCTCAAGGTTGATCCTGTCACCCGAACGATTACAGACATCAAGTTCAAGACCTTCGGCTGTGGGGCGGCCATCGCCAGCAGCTCCATGGTGACGGAACTCGTCAAGGGCAAGACCTTCGAGGAAGCGCTTGAGGTCAGCAACAAGAACGTGGTCGAGGAGCTCGGCGGCTTGCCTCCGGTGAAAATGCACTGCTCCGTGCTGGCCGAACAGGGGATCGCTGCGGCGCTCATCGACTATTTCAAGCGTCATCCCGAGGTCGAACCACCACCGGGCCTGATGGAGAAAGCTGAGCGGCTGGAGAAGCTGGATCCCCACGGCTGGCCCGAGGAGGGAGAAGACCACTAACCGATCCTGATTTCCCCGGACCTTCGAAGTTATCCTGGATGCGGCAGGTTCTCGGGCCTGCCGCCTGCCACGTCCGCAAACGATTGAACGCGCGGTAAGGAAGGTGTAAGCATGCTGGCTGCCGGCTTCGGAAAACGGGAGATCACGCCACCCATTGGAACTCCCTGCGCGCTGGGTCTCGATAATGAAGCCCAGGAGATCTACGATCCCATCTTCATCCGCGCCATCGCGCTCACTGACGCCGGACACACCGTCTTCATTCTCTCCGCGGATGTCCTTGGGCTTTACGCGGTCGAGGACCAAATGATCCGTTCCGAGGTCGCTCAGCGCGTGCGGGTCCCCGTGGACCATGTGATCGTCCACGGGACCCACACCCACGAAAGCCCCTGTGTGCGCGTGGAATACGGCCGGTACCTGGCAGAACGTGGGCTGAAGGCCTACAGCCCCGAGTTCTGGGCGCAATTCCGGGAGGCAGCGGTGGAAGCCGCTGCTCAGGCTTCTCGCAGCATTGCCCCGGCAGAAGTGCGTTACGGCGAGGCGCCTGTGGAGGGGATCGCATCCAATCGCCGTCTGCGTATGCCTGACGGGACAGTGGTCATGCGCGGCAGCCGCGATAGCGAGCAGAAGCGGGAATATCCGGTGGGGGACATCGACCCCCTGGTACGGGTCGTCTCCCTCAAGCGCGACGGGGACGAGATTGTCCTCCTGAACTACTGCTGCCACCCCAGTGCTGCGGGCGGCGACGAAGGCCCCTACATCACAGGGGACTTTCCAGGCTATGCGATCCAGGAAATCGAACAAACGCTCGTAAACTCATCCGCGATCCATTTCACCGGCCCCTGTGGAAACGTGAACCCGGGTAAGTTCACCGGGTGGCGGTCCCGCAGGGACGATGCGGCCGCCATGGGCGCACTGCTTGCGGCAGGAGCACTCAGGGCCCGAGAAAGCGCCGAGCCGGTAGACGGGTCGTCTCTGCGCTTCAAGGTGGCGCCAGTCGAGCTTCCACTTCGCGAGAATATCGCGAGCCAGGCCGAACTTGAGGCGCGCGTTGAGGCAGACATTGCCGACTACCGCCGCCGCAGGGACGCCGGCGAGACAGTACCGGGCGGCGGGCCGCTGCTCAACGATCTGCTCCGCCTGCAACTGCTCAGGCGTGTGGGACGCGGTCCGATCGAAACGCGGATTGCCGGGCTGGCTTACGGAGACCTGGCGCTGATCTTCCTGCCGGGCGAATGCTTCCTGGAACTGAACCACACGATCCGCTGGAACTACGGCAAGGCCCGCGTGGTCTGTGTCGAGAACTGCGACTACACGCCAAGCTACATCCCGACACCGGAAGCGTATCTGCCTGAAGCCCAGGGGTATGAGGGCCGGGTGGCGATAGTCTCGCCGGAGGCCTTTGGCATTGTCGGCCAGGCGGCGTGCGGTCTGTTCTCGGATCTGTCAAGCTGACGGGCGCTTGCCACCGCGAGAAAAGCCTCCTGGCAGGTATTGATGAGCCCTGGGGCCACTGCGGGGGCTGCCCCTGTGAGGGACGTGCGCGAAGTTTACATAATCGAGATTATGGAACGTTTCGCCCGGCCGCTTCGGACGGCCTATCCCTGCGCCAAACGCCGATGCATCCACCATGCGAGTAACACCCCCCCACCTACTCCGATCCCGGGTGGAAGACCGCCATGTATTCGCTCCGCAAAGTCTCCTGCCGATCCGCGTACTCCATCCAGCCCCCCGCAGGCGACATGATATTCAGCTCCGACAACTGCGCCCGTTCTGCGGGTGCTTCGACGTCCGGCCGAACTGACTCGCCACCCAGAATATCCTGCAGTGCCCTCTGGCCTTTCTGCGACAGCGCGAAGTCAATAAACAGTCGCGCCGCGTTACGGTGCGGCGCCGATCGGAGGATCGCCACCGGCCCCAGCATCATGGGAACTCCGTCCTTCGGCCACACGGGGCGGATCGAGCTGCCGGCCCGCATCCGTTCGTAGACGCTGTAACCCATTGCTCCGCTAACCAGATCGACCTCGCCGGCTTCCAACGCGTCCAACGTCTCGTCAGACGTCTTGTATATTCTCGGCCGCTGGCGGGCCATTCGTTTCCAGTACGACACCCCATACTCCTCGCGTAGGAAGTAATAATGCGCGTAGGCCGATCCCGCGGTCTGGGCGTCCTTGAGCCCCACTCTGCCCCTCCACTTCTCCTCGAGCAGCGCTGGCCAGGTGTCGGGCGCTTCCGTCCGCTTCATGCGCCGCGAGTCATACGCGATGCAGAGACCGACCACACGCAGCGCCGACCAGTACCCGGGGTCCTTATAGCGTGTGGGTATCGCCCGCTCCTCAGGCGATGAATATTGCATGAGCGAGCCTTTTCGACGCAATTGCGTAAAAATCGCCACATCAAGAACGTGAAGTACGTCGGCCTGAACGTCCCCGGACTCGATCTCGCTCTGGACCTTTTGCACGGTGTCGAAAGTACTTCCTCGTACCAGGTGCGTCGTGATGTAGGGGTGTTCCTTTTCGAACAGTTTCAGGAATTTCTCAGCGCCGTCCTGCGGAAGTGATGTGTACCAGGACAGTTCACCTTCTCGACGCGCGAGCTCTCTGATCTCTTCCGGAGAACTAACGTTCGAGTTTGTCTGGTCCTCTACAACGACTTGGATCGGCCCGTCACCCTGCGGGCAGCCGACAATCATCGGCATTCCCGCCAAAATCGTGGCGACGATGAGCCGTGCCAGGCACCGCTGCTTTCCACGGCCTGCAACTGTCATGGTGGATCCTTTGACACTCAAAAATCCCAAAGGGTGCGGGACTGCCGGTGCCCTCTTCCCCATCAGGGCCGGGCCGGCTCGAGGTATCGTCGCGGATTGGACGCTCATTGTCCGGCCAGGTTCCCGCTCCGTGCAACCCCTCAGGACTTCCTCCCATCAGGTTGTCCCGTCGTTAGGCATTCCACCACATCAGCAACGTCCTCTGCCTTGACGACGACAAGCACCTCGCTATCTCCCGGAACCACGGCGTCTCCCCGTGGAATCGTGAGTTTCCGCTCTTTGTCCAGGATTCCCGCAATGACCCCCGACTGCGGGAAGTTCGGGCGCTGGGCAATCTCACGGACCGTCAATCCAGCCGCTGCTGCACCCTCCGGCACCTGCACCGCCAGCATCTCTGCCTCACCGCCGCCGATTTCCGCGATTCTGCGTGCCCTGGGCCGCTCAACCGCCAGCACAAGCTCATGCAGGTACAGGTCCAATTCACTGATAATATACGTGGCTCCGGCCAGGTCGTAGGCGTCCCGGTAGCGCGAATCTCGCATCCGCACGACGCACTGGGCGACGCCGAACTGCCGTGCAAGCAGCGTGAAAGTGATGTTGTCTGCATCATTGCGCATCAGAGCCAGTGCGGCATCAGCCCGGTCAATCCCGGCCTGCTGCAGCACACCCAGGTCCGTCGCGCTGCCGTGGACGGTGAGCACCCCAAGTTCGGCGTAAATCTGGGCGCAACGGGCCTCATCAATATCCACTACCACCACATCGTGGGTATCCCGCATGATCTGGGCAATCCCGCTACCAACAACACCGGCTCCACCAATCACAATGTACATCCCGTTGCCTCCCGTCCATCGTCGCCCATGAGTTTGCTACTGCCAGACGCGCCGCGAGAAAAGCGCCAGCACCGGAAGGATCTCGAGCCTTCCCGCCAGCATCACCACAATGTAGTAAGCCTTGAGCGCCGGGGGGAACGTCGCAAGGTCAGCAGGCGTCAGGAGCGAGGGACCCATGTTGCTCACTGCTGACAGCGACACTGTGATGCTCTCCAGAGCGCCGTGGGGGCTGAACAGAGCGGTGATCACCCCGCCCAGCGCCGTGAGCGCCAGCCAGCAGAAAGCCACCACCACCATCTCGTTGACTTCCTCTTCGGGGATCAGCGCGCCACCGAGGCGGAAGGGCATCACGTAGCGCCGCGGATACGTGCTGCGCTTTACGTGATGCCACGCATACAGGCGCAGCACACGGAACCGCAGGATCTTCAGCCCACCGGATGTGGACCCGACGCATCCCCCGGTCAGCATGAGGAAGAGCAGCGCCTGCAGCCCGGCAGGAAAGTTGAGCCAGTACCTGAAATCCGTGGTGGCCAGACCTGCCCCGCTCAGCAACGACGCAGACTGGAACAGCGCCTTTCTCGGGAGTTCACCGTGACTGAAGGCAGCCTCACCGGTTCTCAGGTACCCTTCGAAGAGAAGCAAGAGCACCGTCCCGGCAAGCATCATCCAGTAGGTCCGCGTCTCCGAGCCGAACAGGGTAGACCGCGGCTGCCCACTCAGGAGCAGGTGGTGGCTAAGGAAGCTGATCCCCGATAGCAGCATGAACACGATCGTCGCGAGTTCGATCCCGTACGCATTGGGGTGTCCGGTCAGCGCGAACTGTCCGAGGTTCGCGTCATGCAGCCCAAATCCGCCCGTGGATACGGTCGACAGCGCATACGCTAGAGAGTTGAACCCCCCGGCACCCAGCAATAGGAGTGCCAGGAAATTGAGCGCGGTCAGGCCGATGTAGATCCGCCACAGGATCAAGATTGTGCCCTTTACTCCCGGCGAGGGGCGCTGAACAAGGGCTTTCGGACCCTCCACCAGCAGCAGTCGGAATGCCTCGCCGCCGGGGAAACTTACGAGCAGGAAAAAGCTAAGTATCCCCAGGCCCCCGAGCCATTGCATCTCAACCCGCCACAGCAGTATCGAGTGCGGGAGATCCTCAATCCCTGTCAGAACTGTGAAGCCGGTGGTTGTGAATCCGCTGGTGGCTTCGAAAGCCGCGTCCACGAATGGTATCTCGCGGCTCAGCCAGACTGGCAATCCTCCTGCCAGCGAGTAGCAGCTCCACCCAAGGACGCAGAGCACCAGCGCCGCACGCCACGACAGGGGCTTCTGGGGAAAACTTCGTTCCAGCAACAAGCCGATCAGGGCGATGACCACCGCCGTGCCGCTGAATGCCCAAAACTCCTCGTTCTCCCCGTACCAGAGTGCGACCAGCGCGGGCAGGCACATGGAAGCTCCCAGGACGAGCAGCAACTCACCAAGGGCATGGGCGCCTTCGCCTAGCACCCGCAGCCTGGACACGCGCGGCCGCAGCTCTGGCCCTAAGGAACGCATCTGCGAGCGACTTATGTGGCGGATAGATCGAGGATTCACGCGTTCATTGTAGCACAGCACGGGATTGCGCTGCACTCATGACATCACTCACGGGCGCGTTTCAGTTCTGCAGACTGCGCGTCATCTACCGCTGTCCCGGGCTTCTCTGGACCTCCCGGGATCAGCTGTTGTCACTGTTTGGCGTGCGCGCAGCCGGCCGAGCGAATTGAAAGAGTGCTGGCATTGCGCTGGTGCTCATTTCGCCTCACAGCCGCGAAGCGGGCGGCAGCTTATAGCCACGGCTGGAGTGGAGCGAGGCGGAACGGAACCCATCGAATTGGTCCACCTCCGATCTCGTGAGCCTCCGAGGGAGGCGACAGAAATCAGGTAACCGTGGCGTCTCTTTTCGTTACCGGATATGCCGTCAGAAAAAGCCGAAGCCCCGGCTTGACCGAAGTCACCTGTTTTCGCGACACATAATCACTCATCGGTGGCGCAGGCGTTACACCGTCGTCACTGCCGAAAGGTAAAGGCTTCTCACCCACATGTCGATACTCGACCTGACAGCAGACACACCCGTGTTCACGGATGAACGACCAAACATGGAGGTGCGACAAATGTTCGGAGCGATTCGGCGGTTGTGGAATGACGAGGACGGGCTGACCACGGTGGAGTACGCCTTGATGCTGGTGCTCATCGTGATCGTCGGCATCACGGCGTGGGGTAGCCTCGGCGGCAGCGTGAGTGACAAGGTGGAGGAAGTCAACACCACCATCAGCGGTTCCTGACGCTCGCCGGTTGTGCTCGAGCACAACCACCCAGACTCGTTGCGCGCGAGGGTCACGTCTCACGACCCTCGCGCCCGACTCCACATGGAGGATGGATGAGTGGCCTGGATCACCTGGCTCTGGAACGACGAGCAAGGGGCCGTCACCACTGAAACAGCTCTCATGCTGGTCGCCGTCTGCCTGGCGACGTACCTGGCCTGCAGCACTCTCGGGCAGATAACGCGCAGCATGGTCGAGAACTCCACAGAGGAGGCGTTCGGGCAGTGACTGACGCAAGGCGGCGGGAGTACGGAGCTTACACAGTCGAGCTTGCGCTGGTCATCCCGGTGCTGATGGCCTTCATTCTGGGCATACTCGAGGCGGGTAACATCATCCATCACTCGGTGAGCATCGCACACGCCTCCCAGGAGGCGGTGCGCAGACTGGCGATCGGCGACACCGTGGACGGTGCCCGCGCGGTCCTGCTGGACCAACTAGGCAACCCTTGCTGCAGCACCGTGAACATTGAGGCCGAATATCGCCGCAGGCAAGGAAACGGCCTTACAGCCTGGGCGCCGCTGCCCGAAAATGAGTCAGGGAACACTGCGCCCATCGGTTCTCAGATCCGCGTGACTGTCACGCGCAGGCACGTGCTTCTGTTCGGCGTCCTTTTTGGCCGGCTTGCCGGCGGCGCAGGACAGCCAGCGATCGACCTTGTCGTTTCACGCACCACCAACCGGGAGTAGCGGGACGCGAATGGGAAGAAACGCAGCCCGCCGAAAATGATCCGAGTACTGATCACCGAGATAGCGCCCGGCCTCGCAGAAGGTATCCGGGCTGCGCTGGCAACAGTGGACGACGTACATGTTACGGGGTACGCTCGCGACGGCCTTGAGGCCGTCCAGATGGCCGTCACCACTCGTCCCGAGATACTCCTCCTGCATGATCATCTCCCGGGCCTGTCGGGGCCCTCGGCCTGCGAACTGATCTCCCTCGTTGCTCCCGGCGTGGCCTGCGCACTGCTGTGTGACGACTCCAGCGAACAGACCTTGCGCAGAGCCATGCGCGCCGGTGCCAGGGCGGTAATCACCCCCGCCACGTCGCCACAGCAGCTTGCCCAGATAATTGCGGACCTCAAGACGCTGCCTGCGCGGAGACGGGACCCTGAGTACCGCATGGCACTCGACCCTGACGCCATGCCTCAGACGATCGCCCTCCTTTCGCCACGGGATGGTGCCGGCAAGTCCACGCTGGCGGCAAATCTCGGTGCAGCGCTCCTGTCCCACGCTCCCGACAAGGTGGTCCTCGTCGACCTCTCGGGACAGTTCGGCAGCCTTGCGCTTCTGCTCAACTCAAAACCCGCGGGAAATGTACTGGACCTGGCCGGTTACGCGATGGAGATGGACCTGGACCTGGTGGAGACCTTTCTCTTCAGCCACCCCTCTGGGCTAAAGCTCCTCGCCGGCGCAGCGCGCCCTGACCCCGCCTGGATGGACATCCTTTCCGTCAACTTCATCGCCGCTCTGCTCGGCATTCTGCGTCGCAGGTACCGCTACATCATCTGCGATCTTCCTGCTACCGTCTGGCCGGGATCACTTTACGCCGCCAGCCGAGCGCAGTTGGCTCTCTGCGTGGGAAGCCTGTGGAGCATCACCGAACTCAATGCACTGGCCGAAATGATCGACGCGTTCGTGCCCCATTTTGTTACCGACGAGTCCTTCCGTCTCGTGCTCAATCGCGCGGCAAACCAGGATGCCTTTGACGAGGCCGCGCTGCGCAAGGCCACTCGGAAGAAAATCTGGCACTCAGTCCCCAATGACTCTCAGACTGTGCACGCAGCCGCGAACGACGGAGTGCCCGCGGTGCTTGCGAAGCCGTCATCACCCTTTTCACGGAGCATCACCCAGCTGGCCGATAAGATCGTCGAGGAGGCGCGGGCACGGGTTCCCGCACCTGAAGAGACCGGCGCCTGAACCCGTCGACAGACCCGCCTAGCACATCCCACTCACAGTCACGAAAGGCAGGCCCCGACATGGCTGCGAACCCCGAAGCAGCGTGGGACAATGAATACCTTGCCAAGAGCAACCGGGCTCTCGCAGCCCAGTTGCTTCGTCTTCAGACTCAGGTGCACGAGCGACTACTCGCGGAGACGGACCTGCAGGACCTGCAACGCATGACTCGTGAGCAGCTTCTCGAACGCGTCGGCATCATTACCAGCGAAGCCGCTCGGACTTCCCGCTTCACCCTCACCGCGCGCATGCGGCAGCAGGTCTTGTCCGAGGTCTACAACGAAGTGCGCGGGTTCGGCCCAATTCAGGCCCTCCTTGACGATGACGGGATCACCGAGGTTATGGTGAACGGTCCCCGCGCAATATTCGTGGAGCGCAACGGCAAGGTCGAGGAAGTGGAGCGCCAGTTCGTCGACGACCTTCACGTGATGCGCATCCTAAACAAGATCATCGCGCCTCTGGGCAGACGCCTGGACGAGTCCATGCCCATGGTTGATGCCCGACTGCCGGATGGCTCCCGGGTCAATGCCATTATCCCGCCGGTCTCGGTCACCGGGCCCTGCGTCACTATCCGCAAGTTCTCCCGCGAGCCTTTCAGCGTGGACAACCTCATCTCTCTCGGCACCCTCACCGAACCCATGCGGGAGTTCCTCCGCGCCTGCGTCGAAGCGCGCCTGAATATCCTGGTTGCAGGCGGCACCGGAAGCGGGAAAACCACAACACTCAACGTGCTGTCCTCCATGATTCCCGCGGGGGAACGTATCGTCACCATCGAAGATGCCGCAGAACTGCGTCTGCAGCAGCGCCACGTCATCACCCTGGAATCTCGCCCGCCCAATCTCGAGGGCCGTGGTGAGATCACCATCCGCCAGCTTGTGAGGAACGCCCTGCGTATGCGCCCGGACCGCATCATCATCGGCGAGGTGCGCGGCGGCGAAGCACTGGATATGCTTCAAGCCATGAACACGGGGCATGACGGCAGCCTCAGCACCTGCCACGCCAACTCACCCCGCGATGTTCTCTCACGCCTGGAGACCATGACGCTGATGTCGGGAGCCGAACTGCCTTCCCGCGCGATTCGCGAGCAGATCGCGGCGGCAATCGACCTCATCGTCCAGCAAGCTCGTCTCCGCGACGGCTCTCGCAGAATTACGCATATTACCGAAGTCCAGCATATGGAATCCGACCGGATCGTAACCCAGGACCTCTACAAGTTCGAGCAGGAAGGCGTGGATATGGCCGGTCGCGTAGTGGGGAAGTTTGTCTTCACCGGACTTCGCCCGCTCTTCGCCGACAAGCTTGCGGCTCAGGGCGTCCGCCTGCCCACCGACCTGCAGCAGGCATGGATGGGAGCGAGGAAAGCATGCCCCCAGTAGCCATCATCGCGGCCGCAACACTCCTCACCGGGGTCGCAATCGCCGCGCTGATCATGGCCTTCTCGTCCGCGCGAAGGCAGGAATCCGGCGACGAGCCTGTGGCCGTTGAGC
This sequence comes from Armatimonadota bacterium, assembly GCA_013314775.1. Lineage (NCBI taxonomy): Bacteria > Bacillati > Armatimonadota > Armatimonadota bacterium. Next base: position 267,847 of record JABUFB010000008.1, read on the forward strand.
CTGCTCCGCAACCCCACGTCCGTCCGGGAGACGCCTCGCCCATCATCACCGGCACTCTCCAGCGCATGGGCGTCAACCGCCGTCTTCAGTGGATGCTGCTGCAGGCCGGCTTGCTCCTGCGCCCTTCCGAGCTTGTCGCGCTCATGCTTGGATGCGCCGGGGCAGGCTTCGTCATCGGCATGGTGGTGAGACAGCTGCTCGGAGCCATAGTACTGGCCCTCGTCGGGCTGATGATCCCCTGGTTCTATGTGAGCATCCGCATCAGCGCACGGCGCAGGTCTCTGGGGAACCAGCTTGCCGAGGCCCTCTCAATGATGGCCTCCTCTTTGCGCTCCGGCTACTCCTTCCTGCGCGCAATGCAGGTGGTCTGCGACGAAATGGATCCGCCAATCTCTGAAGAGTTCGGGCGATTGCTGGATGAGTTGAATGTCGGCGTGTCGCAGGAAGATGCCCTCAAGCACCTGCATGAGCGCTGCCCCACACCGGACGTGGAACTGGTAGTCACCGCATGCCAGATCCAGGCAAATGTCGGCGGCAATCTCGCCGAGATTCTCGAGACCGCTGCTGAGATGATACGCGAGCGCGTGCGTCTTCACGGCGAGATCAACGCCCTGACTGCCGAAGGACGCCTGTCGGCAGGGATTCTGGCGGCCTTGCCCGTATTCCTGGCACTCGTGGTGGACCGGCTAAGTCCCGGTTACCTGCAACCACTCTTCTCCACAAAGCCGGGGCTAATAATGTTCGGCGGCGCATCCGTCGCGATGCTGGCTGGGCTCGCCCTGATCAAGAAGATGCTGAATATTCAGATATAAGGGCCGAGTGGGGAAATCCAGGTCTCGCGGAGGCTGATGCAGTGTGCTACTGATCCTCATCGCTGGGCTGGTCTTCGTTGCCGCAGCCTTCGCCGCCATGGCCGCAGTCATGGAGAGCCAGTCTCGCACAATGTCCAACCGTTTCGCTCAGTTGGCGGCAGGGGTCGCGGTGGACGAGGTGCCGGAAGCGGTCCGCGGCAGCTTCCGTGAACGTGTCCTGTCCCCGCTGTTCCAGCGTCTCAATGCCTTCGCCCTGCGACTGACACCGAAGGCATCGGCGAAAGCGATGGCCTTGCGCCTGGGGCGCGCCGGGCAGCCGTGGGGTCTGAATCCCGGCACGTGGACCCTGGTTCAGGGAGCTGGACTTGTTGTGGGGATCGCAGGTTGTCTGGTGGTCCTCAAGACCACTCATTTGGACCCGCCACTGCGTATCGCCGTCGGGCTGGCGATCGCCGGGGTCGGGCTGATCGCCCCCGGTCACATTCTCGACAGCCAGGCGAAGGCCCGACAGTCTGTGATTCGCAGGGCCCTGCCGGATGTCATCGATCTTCTCGTGGTGAGCGTGGAGGCTGGACTTGGTCTGGATGCCAGCGTTCAAGAAGTCATCGCACGGCGCAAGGGGCCGCTGCTGGACGAGTTCGCGCGGGTACTTGCCGAAATTCGCGTTGGCAAGACGCGACGTGCAGCCTGGCAGGAGATGGCCACACGGGTAGACATTCTGGAGCTGAAAGTCTTCGTGGCAGCGTTGATTCAGGCGGAAGAGTTGGGCTCCAGCATCGCAGGGGTGATGCGCGGTCAGGCGGACGCCTTGCGTACACGAAGGAGTCTCGCCGTGCGGGAAGTGGCAGCGATGCTCCCTGTGAAGATGCTGTTTCCGTTGGTCTTCTTCATCTTTCCGGGGATCTTCGTGGTCATTCTCGGCCCTGGCGTCGTGAACATCATGGACACCTTCGGCCGCATTGGGTTCTGACCAGTCGGATTGAGGCCCGTGCCTTCCGCTGTCTGCCGTATGCAGCGCGCGGGCCCCTACCGCGCCGGCCGTTAGTCTTCTGGTCGCGTACTGTGGGCACCTGTGGCCCGCCTTTGGCCGTTGCCTTCAAGCCCCGCAGGGGCGACAGCCTTTTGCCTTCAGCGTGAGCCGGTGGACCTGCTGCGAAAGAGAGCGGGCCGGGGTGAAGCCCCCCGTTCCCTCACCTCAGTTCGCGCCTGAGAATGGCGAATCGTCGCGTCACCTTGAAGCCGAACCGGTTGTACACTTTCCTGGCGGTGTCCTCGCTGGTCCACAGAACCCATGCGTTGTGGTGTCCGGCGCGCCGCATTGCTTCCAGGCATTTTGCCAGCAGCACCGTTCCGATCCCCCGGCCCTGGAAATCGTCGCGCACGCCGAAGGGGCCGAAATGCTCGCCTTCATACTGGCAGTAGCCGATGACCTCCCCATTCATCTCCGCCACCGTGAACTGGTCGTAACTCGCGTGCCCGCGAGATGCATCGATCAGAAGCTCTCGGGCATGGCGCACCCAATCGCCCGGCATATGCTCCTGCAGCATAGCCATGAGCGCTGGGATGCGGCTCGGGTCGAGGGCGCCGATCCGGATGCCCGCCGCTGCCAGCTCTGGTTCGCGGGTCAGGTGCGCGGCCGTGTCCAGCAGTACGATATTTGCGTCCATGCTGATTGCATCGGCAACCTGCACGAATTCCCGCGCCAGCAGAAAACGCAGGCCATCGGAATACCCGTCCAGATCGACTCCGGGCACGAAGTAGTTGGGCGCATAGGGTGCGATGCTCACCTGACTGCACCCCGTTTCCCGGCACAGCTGCGTTGCCCGCTCGAGCAGCGCCGATCCGAGCCCCTTGCCCCGCTGGGCCGGACGCACTCCCATGGCGGTGATCCATGCCCTACCGGATTCCAGCCCCACCCCTTCCAGCGCGACGCGGCGCATCACCAGGAGACAAAACCCTGTGACGTCCCCGATCCCGCCAGTTACCAGCAGTCGCGACGGGTCGAAATTCGGGTCCAGCAGCACTTTGCGCCGGAATGTCGCGATATCGATCGGATCCAACGGCAGCGCCGCATTCCAGGCCGCAACCAGCGACGCTTCGTCCTCGCAACTGTACGGGCGCACCCCAGGGGGCATCGGACTCACTCTCTTTCTCAGAGCGTCTCGCGGGTCACGAAAATGTCCTTTTCATCGATGGCAAAGGCCTGAGCGTGGGCCACGCGCAGGCCGATTCCATGCAGCCGCGTGCGGGCTTGGTACCAGTCCCAGTAGGGGTATCTGCCTTCCCCGCGGCCGATTGCGAAACACCGGAACACTTCCGCCCAGGCGTCCATCTCCGCACTCACATCCACGTACACGTAGGGCCGGAAGCCCTCCGTGTCTTCCCAGTTGTCCGCGTAGTACGCCCGCGGGCAGCGCGTAGCGGGCAGACCGTCCAGGTCGAAGTGCCGGATGGCAGCGAGAAACACCGCGCGCCGCGTCAATTCGTGGGCTGCTTCGTGATCCCGGTGGATGCTTCGGCTCCAGTGGGTGATGATGACGCTGGGTCGAAGCACTCTGAGAATTCGCGCGATTTCCCGCGCCGTCTCCTCATCCGCATCAAGTTCGCCGTCCTTGCAGTCAAGGAAATGCGCCTGTGCCCCGATGACTTCCGCCGCCGCCAGCGCCTCTTCCCTCTTCTGCGCCCCGTATTCCCCAACGCAGAGCGTCGCGTGCCCCTTCTCGCCCAGCGTCAAGTGCACGAGATGCGCATCCCAGCCGGCCCGGACATGTCTGATGAGCGTTGCTCCCGCCGAAAACTCCATATCCGCCGCATGCGCACCAATCGCCACGATGCAGGGCCTGTCAGTCATCTCATCTCTCCTCGCGATGGGCGCGTGTCCTGCTGCCGAGGGTGTGACAGGCAATTCTGCCTGTCCGGAACTGTCACTCACCCACCACATCCGCCTCAACCCGCACCACTTCCAGCGTATCCCCCACCCCGTACTGCCAGATATTCGCCATTCTGCCCAGGAATGCCCGTTCGAGGGTCTCCCGGTCGGCGCCTTCAACGAACACCCGCGTCTCCGATCCCGACTTGCGCCAGGTCCCGCATACCTTCAGGCTTGCATCCCCCTCGCCAAGCCTGCTTCCCGCGAAATACAGGTGCCTGCTCTCAATTAGGTTTCCCTCATTGTCAACGCCGCCCGTGGACAGCGTGAAATGGGCGCCCACCTCCAGCCTCCCATCCTCCACCGCCGTCACCGGGCCCTTTGCGAGCAGCGCCGACGTGTCCAGCGTCAGCCACAGCCGGTCGCCTTCGCGCGCCGTCGCTACCACCCGGAACATCGCCGTCCTCCACTCATTGAAGATGCGCACTGCTCTCCCGGGCTCACAGATGGCCTCCAGCGCTTCGGAGTACGGGATTGCCACCCTCTGCGCGGGGCAGTCGGTGGCCACGAGCTCCGCATGGGCGTAGCCGGGGCCCTGCCCCGGAGCCCAGTGCCCTGCCTGCACGTCGCGCCGGATCTCGCCGTTCACAGTTGAGATGACGCGGATGCCGTGCTCCCGGTGGGCAGTGGTCAGGCTCGGTCCGGCCGGAGTGCCGATGCACACCCGATCGCTGCCTCCCTCGTAGCTGACCTCGATCTCCAGCGGGTCCTGCGAAATGACCCGCACGCCTGTCACCGTGGGCGCATCTCCCTGGTAGGCATCGAGTACCGTCAGGAACAGGGATCTCTCCGTGATCTCGGCCGTTCTGCGCAGGAATACGTAGTCCAGTCCCCAGTCCTGGGGCCGCGCAGGAGAGCGTCCCGTGCCCATAATCGCCTCCAGCGGCCCTCCCAGCGGGATCACATGCACGTTGAGCCGGTCCCTCTCGGCCATCCCGTAGTCCCACGTCCAGACCGCCGGCCCATCCAATCGCGCCCGGCGTATATTGCGCACGAAGCTCGGGAAGTTCACCCACTCCCGGCCCCACCGGTCCTTGTACCTGGCGAACTGCGCCACATCCGGTCCCGCCAGCGTTCCCGTCTCCTGAACCTTCCAGTCGAGGTCCGGCGCTTTCGGCGACACCAGCGGACCGTGCCAGCTCTGGTCTCGCTGATCCCCGCCGTTTACCGCGAACAGGTCCACCACATAGAACCGCTTGGGGTCGATGTCCACCAGCAAGACCGTACGCTCATACAGGTCCACACCTGGAGCGGCCGCCTTGCTCAGGCCCGCCTCCGTCGGGTACGGGTTGTGATGCGCTACAATCGCGTGCACGCCGCTCTCGGACACGAACAGCGAGGACTCATTGCCCACGCGCTGGCGGGTATCCGCCTGGGTCTCCCCCACGCTCACCGTATTGTGAGCCATGATATTGGCATCCCATTCCCAGCGGTAATCCCAACCGAATGGGTAGCCAAGATCAGGCAGCAAGTCGATCCCGCGGGCGAAGAACTCCAGATTGAGATTGTCCTGCTGCCGGTGTCCCGGTGTGGCCGCGTAGTTGAGCACCACCGCGCGGCGATTGTCGCCCTCACCGCTTTCCAGGATTCCCACGCCGTAGTCATCCAGCAGGCGTGAGCGCCGCACAATCTGCCCCGAATCGCCCGCAATCGCTGCCTCGAGTGCCTCCGCCGGGTACTCTTCGAACAACTCCCCCGCGATCATCGTTCCGTTCGGTCGGGTGCTCGCCCGGGCGTACTTCGGGTCGCCGAAGCGCTCGAAGGCGTACAGGTTGGGCGCTCCCACATACGAATAGTAGTCAGGCTTCACGCGCCTGGGCACGAGCCTGCCCGCGCAATCACCGATGGAGGGGATGAAGGTGTCCATCACCATGACGTCGATGAAGTAATCGAACATCGCCCGGGCCTTTGCTTCGGCGAAGATGTCCGGGTACCGCTCCACCGGCAGAAGATCCGGATGCAGCCCACGCGCCTGTTCCATAAGCCGCGCCACGCGGATGAAGTCGAACTTGATTGCATTGTAGTTCGGGCTCTCATGCCCGCCTCCGTCCCTGTAAAGCCCGTTCGCCAGTATGTATGCAGCCCGTCCCTCTCCGTGGTACGTATACTCCAGCATGTCCAGGGAGTTCGGGCTGGGCCCGGTGTAGTCATCCAGCACCAGCGCGATGGTCATCGCCAGCGCCTGGTGGTGCCCCTCGTTACCGTGAATGTCACCGTTGAGCAGTCCTACGGCTGCAGCCTTGAGAATGTACCTCTCGATATACCTCCGCAGGTCGTCGGCATTCTCCACCGGGAGGCCCTTGCTACGCACGAACTCAATCAGCGCTTCATCCTGCCCCAGGTAGTCATAGATGGCGTCGTACGCCAGTACCGCCGCCTCGGTGCAGAAGGTCTCCCAGATGAGGTCGGTGATCATCCCGCCTGTTTTCCAGGTGTAATGCGGGTGCCGGCCGCCGTAGGGCGCCAGGTACAACCTGTCCTTGCGGTCATCGTGATTGGGGTACTCCGACGCAAGCCGTGCCAGCAGCACCCCGCACTTGTGGGCATACTGCGTATCTCCCGTAAGCAACCACGCTTGCGAGAGCGCCCGCAGGCAGGGGATCGTCACCGCGCAGTACGCCGCATGGGCATACTCCCGCAGCATGTAGAATCGCCGGCCCTTATGCAGGATCCCGTTCCCGTCGTCGGGGAACTCGCCCGAGGTCATGTCCCCGTTCACCCAGTCATTGCTGGGGTACCATTCCTTTCCCAGCGCGCACTGGATTTGGTACGGGTGCCGGATCGGGTCTATGCGCCATGGGTGGAAGGCATTGATCTTCCGCACTTCCGTGCCGTGAATGGGGCACTCCGCCATGGTTTCGTGCGTCGAAACCCTCGGCAGACGCGTCGTCGGCTGCAAGAGCCACATGAACTCATCGCTCTGGGCGGCGTACTCTTTCGCCGAGACATACTCGCGCCCGATGATGTAAGTCTGCGGCTCACCGTTCATGATTCGGGCGAGTTGCGCCTTCGCCCAGTCATGTTTCTCCACATTCTCCCGCCCGATGGCGATCCGCTCGGGCGTATAGAACGTCTGGCTGCTCTTGGCATGCGCCACGGGAGACGGGGCCAGGACTATCCCTCCCAGCAGACTCAGCGCGATCAGGTTTCGTGCATGCATGCAACTGCCTCCTTGGGGGGCGGCAATCATCCGTTGCTTGCGTCCGCTTTGCGGTGCAGGGCCGCAACCTCACTTCGGCCTCACCCAGTCCACATCCAGCACCGTGCCCGCAGGTGCGTTCGCAGGTTCGATGTCCAGGCGCAGCTGCACGATGTTCCCAGACCACAGCGGGTGGTCAGACAGGTCCCACTCCACCTCATGCCACCGGCCGTCAGCCGGCACCTGCACGGCCATCTCCTTATCCGGCCCCCAAGCCGGGGATGTGTTGGATCGCCAGAAAAGGCCGACGGCATTGCCCGCGGTCATGCGAACCCGGGCTGTCAGTCGCTTGAAAGTGCGCGCGGGGATCGCCGAAGGACCGCTGACACAGTACGGATCGGGCCCTGTGCTGGTAACCCGCAGCGCGCCGTCACGCTGGAACACCGTGCAGGCGTGGGCCTCCGTCCAGCCCTGGGTGTCCTCATCGAACTCCCACACATCCCGTTCCTGTGGAGCTGCGAGCTCCTGTCGTTCGAACCCCGAGGCCGTCACATCCAGGTTCCCCTCCGCGTCCGTCTGCACGCCGATGCTCACGATGCCCAGCGCCTGGTTCCAGTGCCAGCCGATGCTGCCCGCGGGAAGGTCGTCCACTCTCGCGAGTGCGGTCCCGGCGGACGTCACAAGTGCCCCATCGCCGGGCCTGACCGGTGCCACGCTCAGGTAGACGGTTCGCGACGGGAAATACTTGCCCCGAATGCGCAGATCACTGCCCTCGGCGGATGCCCGAATGTCGCACGGCGCGGTCACGTGCAGGCGTCCTGCGCCGGTCTCCACCGGCTGCGAGCGCAGGCCTGGGTCCATTCCGTGCAGCGCGAAAACGTTGAGCACGATGTCCTCAGGGTTGATGTACACCGGGTTTCGGTGTGTGAACCACTGGCCGTAGCTGTCTGGATAGGTGCCCGTAAGTTCGCCGCTGTCCCAGGGCCACTGCTGGTGGGTAGCGCTGGAAGTCATTCCGTCCACCTGCAGACGCCATAGAGGATTGTCATCGAACCGCATGAGTTCCACGAGCCCGTAGGCATACACCAGCCCGCACCATTGCACAGGAAGGCCGATCCAGGTGTGGGTGTAGAAGGTGCTGCCGAAGACGGGGATGCTCGCGTACCGCATCCCGGGCCGCTTTCCGTCATCCCAGACATACTGGAACGGCAGGCCAGTGCGGGCCCAGAACCGGGCGTCCTCCAGATACTGCGGATCGCCGGTCGCCTGGTATGCCCACACGCAGGCGCGCAAGGCGTACGCTGAAGCCAGCACGTCCGGCTCCAGAATAGGGCACTCCCAGCCCTGTGCACCACGGGGCACGTTCAACTCCCTCAGGCGCTTCAGGCCCTTCTCCATAGCCGCAGTAACTACCGGGTCACCGGAAATCGCCGCGTACTTCGCCAGGGTGTACACATTCCGTCCGACGATCCCCGATGTCTGCGTGCCTGGCTCGCCCAGCATCTTCTGGTCGCCGCTTGGATAGTACCCCCAGCCGCCATTCTCCTCCTGGTCTCCCAGCGCCTGATAGGCCTGGTCGCGCATGCCCGCATACGATCCCGGTAGGTGGCCCCAGTGATACGGGAACTCCCAGCCCATGATGTGACAACCAGCGCGACTCGCAAGCCCCTTCTCACCCTCCTGCTGGATGGTCTGGTTGCCCACCAGGTTCACTGCGTCCATGACCTTCCGCCGGTCCTCCCCCTCCGCCACCCCGAGGGCGTCCGTGAGCAGAAGCGTGGCATATCCGGGCGAGTTGAACGAGCTCCAGCCCACCACGTGCCGCATCTTGTTGGTCTCCGCATCCCAGACGCTCTTCAGGAACCCGTGGCGACACAGAGCCACCTCCTCCTCGAAGCTCCGGGCCCACGCCTCGGCTGGCGGGTAGCCGATCAGTTCGTCGAACCACTCGTACGCCGTGGTCGCGTCCGGCTTCGGCACGCCCGCCACGATAATCTGGCTCAGCCTCCAGGGCTTACCGGGCTCCAGCGCCACCGGCTCCGCGGCGAAGCGCTCGTGCTCCGGCACGAAGTCCGGCACGGAGGGCAGGAAAAGCTGCATGAAGTGATTATCCTGGTGGTTGAGGAAGTCCGGCGACGCAAAAGCTGCGCCTGGAGCGATGTTGTCGCCATCCCACTTCTGAGTGGCATCCCACGCGATTCCCAGAACCGGGCCGCCATCGCGGGTTTCGACCATCATCAAAGGCACGGTTATTTTGAACTTGTGGGGAGTCCAGCGCTTGTTCAGCGGTGGGGCCAAATCCCGGGTGCTGGAGCTCCTCTCTTCCGCATAGAGATACTCCAGCCCGGGGAAGATAGCGATCCCCTTGTCTGCTCCAGTCGACCGGTCGCCCGCATGCACCGCTGGGCCACGGAAGGCCGCCAACTTTACAGGGCGCAGCGCGTCCAGTTCCGCATCCACCCGGATGCCCGGCCGATCATCAGACAGCCGCGCGGACAGCTTGCAGGCGATCCCCGCATTGAGCGTGGTCTCGGCGTCGAACCCCGCGCCGTCCTCATCCGTATCCGGCGTCACCATGTGGAATGCCGGCGCCTCCTGCTCTCCGGCGGCCAGCACGAACTCCACCCAGGGGCAAACGCTCCCCGCAAGCTCCCACTTGTCATCTGCCCAGACGTATGCCAGTGCGCCAAGGCCTGTGGCTTCCTTGTTCACCACGAACCGGCAGAAGGGGTTCTCGATCATCAGGTATGGCGCGCCAAGTTCGGTCACCCGGGCTTTTTCCGGCCGCCCCGCCGGCAGTTCAGGCAGAGCCGGCCAAAGGCGGGTCAGGTTCGTCCACGACTGGCTTGCGGTCTGATCGCCCAGCCGGACCGTCACCTGCATGCGGCTAACGTCGGCCAACTCGAACTCGATTTCCCCCGTCTCACCCGCCGCAACCCGCTCAATGGGCTTTGTGGCCCCGTTGCAGGTCACCGTCGCACCATGTTCCGGAACAACTGCGCCGCGGCCGGTGTTCGGCACCGCTACCTTGATCCTCATCGGTTCGCCTTCGAAATTCACTGCCCGGGTCGGCCCGGCGCTGATCGTCCCCAGCATCGGCTGCCAGCTTCCACCCCAGGCTTCGAGAGCTCCCGCGTCTTCCGCTTCCCAGCGCCACCGCACGCAGTCTGGTGATTTCCCGAAGTCAAACTGCAGAGAAGCATAGCCGCCCTCAGCGGAGATCGTGGACAGGTCGGCGCTTGCCGCCGCCTTCGCTACGGGGTTCCCGGCCGCATCAAGGCCCTCCACGGTCACAGTGCCGCCCGGTTTCTCGGCTCGCACGATGAGCACCCCGCTGACCCCGACCACTTCCGCGCCCTGCTCCAGCACGCGGTCATCCACGGACACCAGCATCGGATCCCCGAACATGGCCCAGTCGTAGCTTGAATTGTTCGCCTCGCCCGGATGGGTCCTTAGCGAAAGCGTAACTGGTCCCGGCGCGGCCAGGTCCACGGGTGACACGACCGCCTTCCAGGCGCTCTCTTTCAGGGTGATGTCCACCAGCGTCTGAGCGCCCAGGCCCACCTGGAACCGGACCCCATCCGGCGGGTTTTTCTCATCATCCCAGTTGAACCCGTCGGAGATCCCCACGTAGCCCAGGAGGAACAGCCGTTGGCCCTCTGCCGGATCGACCTTCACCGGCGGGTAATTTGCCACCGAAAACTCCGCATTCTGCGGATGTAGGAACACCGCGTTCATCCCCACACCGCCGGCTCTCCCCGGCTTACGCAATGCGCAGGACATCGAGTTCTCAATGGTGGCTGTTTCGAAAGCATCTACCCCGCTCCACAATAGCTCAGCAACCCGGGTCTCGGCCGCCTGGCAACCCACCAGCACTACGAGGCAGAGCACAATTGTGAGCACGGCGTATCCCTGCATAACTGTCCACCCTCTTTCGGACTGTAATGGGTTACTGTTGGCCGTTGCTGCCCCTCAATCCTCCGCCCGCAACAGATGAGGCCACGAAAGCGCCATCGCGGTTCGCGGCCAGTAGTGTACCCCCCATGGTTCGCACTGCTTTTCGAAGCAGTGTTCGTGGTCAGGCGCACGGGGCGGGGCCTGGTGTGGCATCCATCGCGACAACTCCACGGGCCCTGGGAGGACCGAGGCGCCGTCTGCTTCGGGCCGGGCCCCGGCGCATACTTGAGGCAGGTCGCCGAGACCCGCCCGGTAAACGCCGGGCAACCAACGACCATCAGGGGGCAAGAGTTCTTCAGCCCGCCGCGTCACCGATGACCAGCAGCACTCTGTCGATGGTCAGCTCTGCCGCTCGCGATCGAGTGATGTTGGGGGCTTGTACCGTCTTCTCACCAACGCTCCACACCCGCCTGCTCAAATGCCCGACGCAGATTGCGATAACACTTTTCCGCCCCCAACAGCCGGCCCACGCGTTCCGAGCGATCGCCTGCCTCAGTACAGTGGGCCTCACCCGCCAGCACAAACCCTTCTTCCTCCGCAACTGCCCCGTACTGATCGAGTTGCTCCGCCATCCTGTCTTTGATCGTCTCCCAATCCGCCGCGTGCCCGGCGAATCCCACCGCCGGCACGGGCTCCATCCCAGCACCCAGGGCGCGCGCCGGCTGCCCACAGACCCGCAACCGTTCCACGGTCTCCCCCATTCCCTTCCGGTCTTCGTGATGAAGATGGCCCGTGATGATCAGCGCGGGGACTCCCAGGCCGTTATCCTCGAGGCACGCCGCCAGTTGCTTTCTCCGCACCGGGGCTATCTGCTCCAGGGTGGCCACGACATACCGGTTGCTGATGCAGATCTCCACGTCGTCATATCCGATGCGCCCGAGTTCGCCGAAGGCACGCTCAAGCGCCACCGCAGGCGTTGGGTGGTTCACTTAGGCCGCCTTGATACCAGGCAATTCCTTTCGGTTCACGCGGTCTGTGGCTGCTCCAGGTCCGCCTCGGTCATGTCCTCAGCCCTGGGCCGCGGTCGGGCAGGCAGGAAGACTGCCACCAGCGCGGTGGTTACCCCGAGGATCCCCAGGGCCACCCAGAAGCTTGCCGTGAGACTCCAGGTATCCGACACCCACCCGTACATAACCGGCGCAAAGCTCACCAGTGACGAGACCATCATGAGGAACGCGATATTGCGTCTTATCTGCGACTTTGGAGAACAGGCAACGGGGTAGTTCACATAATAGACGCCGAAAAGTTCGCCTGCGCCGTTGATTCCGAAGGCGAGCATGAACCAGTTGCCGGACACCAGAAGAACCCATAGCACGCCGAGAATCTGCAGCGCTGCGGTGACCAGCAGCGGAACCTTCGGATTGGTCCGCGTCAGTAGCCAGCCCAGGAGGAACCCCGCCAGCATTTTGAAGCCGAATCGAAGAGCAAGCTGGTAACCCACGAGAGTGTCGGGGTCAACGCCAAGTTTCTCCCGGGTCACCAGGCTCATGTTGTTCTGCACCATGTTCCCGCAGTAGATGAGCAGGTATGCGATGCACGCGAACAGGAGTACCCGGTAGCCGATGATTTGTTTGAATCCACCCAGTACTGCGACCTTGAACGGTTCGCGCTCAGCATCCCGCACCGGCATCGGGAAGCGGTACAGCTGCGCGAGGTAGGCCCCGAAGGCCATGATCGGCAGGCTGGCGCCGAACAGGAGCGCGAAGTTGTACGGGTACTGAATCTCCGACAGAACCGGCGGGCTCCAGCCGAACAGGTTGCCGTCCAGAATCAGTTGTGCTCCCAATGACCCCGCTACCGCAAAGCCCGGGCCCCATCCGAACGCCAGCGCAAGGGCCTTGCCCCGCCTGTGCTCCGACACCCCGCGGCCAAAGCACTCCCAGTTGAAGGTGAATGCAGCCCCGTTCGCACAGCCGAGAACTCCGGCGTGGATCACCAGCGACCAGACGATGATTTCCGGCGGTGCCCCCACCAGCAGCACGATGGCTACCCCGGCGCCCATCAGAGCGCAGACCAGGTAGGACACGCTGATTGTTGTCTTCAGCAGCCGCGTCTGAGGCACCAGCCAGGCGATGAACACCGGGAACCATGCCATCGCCAGGTACACGCTGCTGGGCAGGTTCGCCATGGCGTCTGAGGTCTCAAGACGCTTGCACAGCGATGCCTGGACGAAGCCCACGTAGAGCACCGGCGCGGCCAGGTAGATGAGCGACACCAGGGCCGCGTAGATCAGCCCATTGCGGTCCTGGGTTGCCACATCCAGGTGCACGTCACTCGCATCGTCCGGATAGGGCGCCGGGTCCTGCGGCCGCACCGCCTCCAGACTCTCCTGCGCTTCCGATGTCTCGTCCCGGTTGGAGTTGCCGCGTTCAGCCACGAGTTATCTCCCCTGTGCTCAAACGGTTTGGGTGTTTCCCCCCACGCACTGACCCGCAGTCTGGGGAAGTTCAATCTGCGGAGAAGCGAGACCTCCAGCCGGGTAGAGGAAGGTGCGCGGCGTCTCCTCGGCCAACATGTCTGGGCGAGCCACCATAGCGGCTGCCCGGAGGAGGTCTTATGCGATTTTTCCCGCTTCTTCTCATTGTCGCCAGCTCAGCCATGCCCGCCGTCTCGGCGGATGTGGCTTTGTTCGTGTCGCCCACGGGAAATGATGCCTGGTCAGGATATCTGGCGACCCCCAACGCCGCGCATACCGACGGCCCCGTTGCCTCATTGCGGGCCGCGCTCGATCGTATTGTCGACCTGAAAGCGAAGGGTGGCGCTGACGGTCCCATCACGATCACCGTTGCGGATGGAATCTACCCTCTGGACCGGCCACTGACCTTCACTCCACACCACGGCGGCAGCGCTACCGCGCCCTTGGTTATCCAGGCGGCCCCGGGAGCCGCTCCAGCGTTCGAGGGAGGTCGTGAGATCACCGGCTTCCGCGTCACTGAGGACGGACTCTGGACGGCCCAGGTGCCCGATCTGGACGGCAAGGCGTGGCGTTTTGAGCAGCTCTGGGTCAACGGTCGCCGCGCGGTCCGGGCCCGTACACCCAATGCTCGAGTCTTTCACGACCTCGCCGACCCTGCCTTCGAGGCCCGTTTCCCCACCTCCCTCGCCGTGCCGGACTACTTCTACGCCGCCCGCAAAGTGAACTACGCAGCCGACCCGGTCACCGGCGAGTTGGCCAACCTTTCCAGACGCGCGTTCATCGCCCGCGAGGAAGACATCCGGCCACTGCTCGACCTTTCCCCGGACGAGACTTCCGACGTTGCGGTCGTCGCCTACCACGCTTGGACCAACAGCCTCCACCGCCTGCAGACCGTCGATGGCGGGTCGCACATGGTCATCACTTCAGGCCCCGACACCTACGCCTTCCATTACTGGGGCTACGGGCAGCGCTACCACCTTGAGAACTTCCGCGCTGCCCTTGACCAACCCGGTGAGTGGTTCCTGGATCGCGCCGGCACACTGCTTTACAAACCCCTGCCGGGCGAGTCGCCAGCCACTGCGCGAGTGGTGGCGCCTGTCATCGATAGTTTCGCATCATTCACCGGTGACGCTGCGGCCGGGATCCCCATCGAGTACATCGCTTTGCGTGGCATCGCCTTCCGCTACGCCGGCTACACCATGCCACCCAATGGCTTCGCGGACACCCAGGCGGCCGCCTCGATCCCAGCCACCGTCATGCTGGACGGCGCGCGGAACGTAACCTTCGAGAACTGTGAGATCGCCCACACGGGCATCGCAGGCATCTGGTTCCGTAAGGGCTGCACGGATTGTCGCCTTGAGCGCTCTCACCTGTACGACCTGGGGGCAAGCGGAGTGCGCATCGGTGAGACTGCGATACGGCCCGATGCCTCAGAGCACACTTCCCGCATCGTGGTGGACAACAACATCATCCGCGCCGGCAGCCGGATATTCACATCCGGCGTGGGCGTCTGGATCGGCCAGACAGCCAACAATCAGATAACCCACAACGAGATTGCCGACTTTTTCTACAGCGGGGTTTCTGCGGGCTGGCGATGGGGATACGGTCCGACCCTCAACCGCGACAACACCATCGATTTCAACCACATCCACCATCTCGGCTGGGGCGTCATGAGCGACATGGGCGGCGTGTACACCCTCGGAACCGCCGATGGCTCAACCGTCAGCAACAACGTCATCCACGATGTTCAGTCCTATGACCGCTACGGCTGGGGCGGGCTCGGTCTGTACAACGACGAAGGCTCTACGCATTTCACCATGGAGAACAACCTGGTCTACGGGTGCAAGGACGCGGGTTACCACCAGCATTACGGCAAGGAGAACCTGATCCGCAACAACATCCTGTACTGCCAGGACGACTACCAGGTCTCCCGGGCTCGCGTAGAAGAGCACGTGTCCTTCACCTTCGAGAACAACATTGTCTACTGGAAGACCGGGAAGCTTTTCTGGGGCAACTGGAAGGACGACCGGGTCATCTTGCGGAGCAACGTCTACTGGTATGCCGGGGCCGGCACAGCGGACTTCGTGGGGATGACTTTCGAGGACTGGCAGAGGTCCGGCAAGGATGCCGGCTCAGT
The DNA here is from genome assembly GCA_013314775.1 of Armatimonadota bacterium. Classification (NCBI taxonomy): domain Bacteria; kingdom Bacillati; phylum Armatimonadota; species Armatimonadota bacterium. Next base: position 283,237 of record JABUFB010000008.1, read on the forward strand.
CATGGCCGACCCGCTCTTCGTGGACCCGGAAAACGGTGATTTCACTCTGAAGCCGGAGTCGCCGGCGCTTGCGCTTGGCTTCAAACCCTTCGACTACGGCCGAGCTGGGCTGTACGGCGATCCGGCGTGGAAGTCCCTGCCCGCTCGGATACACTATCCACCAGTACCCCCGCGTCCCGAACCACCTCCTGCTCCCCCGACCGTCATCGACGACAGTTTCGAGACCACACCCGTTGGGGCGCCCCCGGCAGATGCCCACGCCAGTCTCGGCGGAGCCGGCGCGGCGATTGCGGTCACCGAGGAAGAGGCGGCCACAGGCAAGCGCTCGCTGAAGCTTGTGGACGCCGAAGGGCTGGACCACGACTTCAACCCCTACTTCTTCTATTCTCCGCGCTATCGGGAGGGAATGGCTGAGTGCTCTTTCAGCATCCGCATCCAGCCCCAGACCCGCTTCTGGCATGAATGGCGAGACAGCGCGAACCCTTACCAGGTGGGGCCAAGCCTGAACATTGTCGCGGGGGAGCTGGCCGCCGGGAACCAGAAACTGATGGAAGTCCCCGCTGGGCAATGGGTGGGGATCCGCATCCGGGCAGGCCTCGGTGAACGCTGTGACGGGCTTTGGAGCGTGGAGGTGAGCATCCCCGGCGCGGAGCCGAGGCTGTTCGAGGGCCTGAAGAACGGCAGCGCCGGGTGGAAAACCCTCGACTGGATTGGGTTCGTGAGCAACGCGCAGGTGGCCACAACGCTCTACCTCGACGACATCCGGGCATACCGGGAGTGACAGCGTAACGCTGCGGGCAGCCCGGCCGTCCGTCTCCAGCCGTCTGCCGGACGGGGCCTCGTACCGGGTTGCCCGCCTCCGGTCAAAATGCCGCAGCCGCTGGCTGTCCGCCTTCAGTCGCGTGGGGCGGGGTCTCGCCCGCCTCCGTTTACAGGAACACGAAAGCGCCCTTCGCCCCGGCAGCACGTGCGTTCTCTAACGCCGCGCCCGCCTGTTGGAACAACTCCGGCCCGCTTGAGCCCTCGAAAGTCCACCCGCTCACACCTGTTCGACATTCAATGTCGTCGGGCAGGTCCGGATCCTGCCGCAGGCGGTCCAACACTCGTGAGACTGCAATGAACGCGCTGCGCTGGCTGGTGACGGGCAAGAGCAGCGCAAAGCGGCCGTCGGGCATGCGCGCGGCGGAATCCGCAGTCCTCAGGCTCTGGCGCAGTACCCTCCCCACAGCAGCCAGTTCCTGATCAGTCAGGCACCCCGGCAGGCGGTCAGCGCCCATGCGCATTTCCATGAGCACCAGCGAAAACTCCACCGGGTACACCTGTGCGCGTTCGACCTCCACTCCCACCCGAAGTTCGAACTCTTCCGGCGTCCACAGGCCTGTCAGTGGGTCCACCATCTGCTTCCGTGCCAGGCGCTCGAGACTGAGGATCGCGTATCCGGCCGCGGCCCTCAGCACCGCCTGCACGCGCCGCCTGTCCATATCGTCCCCAGTCAGGTCCGTCGGTACAGCGCGGAGCAGCCCATAGGCCGAGCCGTTGGCGGTGAGCCGCACCTGGTCATAGCCGTCTGTCCGCAGTCGTCCTAACGCGGCCCCGGGACTTGCCCATCGGCAGACGAACTGAACCTGGGTTCCATCCGCTCGCAGGCAGGAATCGCTGCTCAAGCTCTCTCTCATTTGCTCGAGCAGCGCGCGCAGTTCGGCGTCATCCGCGGGCTTTGAGCCGTAGACGAAACCTTCCGACGGCTGATGCGCGCCGGTGACAGCCCAGACATACCCAGTATCAGCGCCCAGCGCCCTGTCACAGGCCTCCAGTACGTCCAAAGGCGATCCGGCGGAAGCCAGTGCTTCGTGCAGAGAAGCCTGGGCCCCTGGGGCTGCGGCCACAAGCTCGGGAGATGCCCTGTGTATATCCAGCATTCGAGCCCACCTCGGTCAGTGGTCTTTTCACTGCTGGGTGCATCGGACCCGGCGACAGGAACCTTGACCGCCCCGGACCCCCTTTGCGTCGGTGTTTCCCGGCCGTTTACAGCCGCGATTGTGCGGCCTTTGCATAGCTGCGTCGGTGCGTCTGCCGGCAGCGCCGAGGTATTGACGTTTAGGACGGAATGGTGCAATCTAACACTGGTACGCTCCCAGCATCCGGGCATACTGGAGGCAGTCGGAAGCCTTGTCAGACGACACCGTCATCTGCACCGAATGCGGCAAGGAAGTCCCCGCTGACGCCCCCGTCTGTGCCGAATGCGGTGCCCGGGGCTTCCACGGTAGACCCGTCCGGAGCAAGCGCCGCAAGGGCGATGAGCCGGCTGATACACGGGTCGCGCCGCTTGCCGAGGCTCTCAGTTCCGTGCCCCGCGCCCGCCGCACGACGCGGGAAGGATCCCACCGCCGGCGCAAGGACCGCCGGACAAGCCAATCCGCGCCGGCTTCGCGCTCGCGTCGCCTGCCATCGGTCCACAGCGCCGCTTCAGCCCCAAGATCAATTCCCGTTCCGAACGACGTGGAGGCCCCGGACTCCGGGCGTCGGCTCGCCAGACGCAAGATATATCGCTACGACAAGACGGACCGCAAGAAGAGCCGCCTAAGCCCGGAACTCAAGGCCATCGGGCTGGTGATCGTCGTTGGCCTGATCATGGTCCTCATGTGTCGCAATGTCCCCACGGAAGCCTGCCCCGCCGAGGCGAGAGACCCGTCGACGGTCTCCTGCGCCGACGCGCAGGGCTCAGTCCGCGCACACCAACCGGCATCCATCGAGATCCGGACTGCAGGAGGTCGCGACGATGCTCAAGTCAATCAGTTACTGGTCGTTCCCGGCAGATATGACCGTGGAGCAGCGCATGCGAGCGGCGAAAGACGCTGGATTCCAGGCCATTGAGTTGACCCTCGAGGCTCAGGGCGAAATCTGCGCCGAGACCCCGGCAGACAACATACGACGCATCAAGGACCTGGCCGTCGCGATTGGCATTGAGACCCCCACTTTCGCAACAGGTCTGGGCTGGGCACACCCCGCCGTGGGTGTGGACGATGCTGCGGGGGCCAAAGGGCTTGAGATCACCCGCAAGCAGCTCGAGTTCGCCGAGATACTCGGCGCCTCTACCATTCTGACTGTGCCCTGCACCGTCTCGCCCGAGCTCGAGTATGATGTGGCGTATGACCGGACCATCGAAGTGTTTTCCGGCCCTATTGCGGACGAAGCTGCTGCGCGAGGTGTCTATATCGGCCTGGAGATCGTCTGGAACAAGTTCCTGTACAGCCCGGTGGAGTTCCGCAACATCATCGACGCCATCAACAAGCCCTTCGTGGGCGCCTACTTCGACGTGGGCAATGTGGTCTCGTTTGGCTACCCCGACCAGTGGATCAAGATACTCGGCGAGCGCATCAAAGCCGTCCACTTCAAGGACTTCAAGCTCGCAATCGGCAATATCCAGGGCTTCGTGGACCTGCTCGAAGGCGACGTGCCGTGGGACCGCGTCATGGCCGCATTCAAGCAGATTGGCTACGACGGCCCCGCCACCGCCGAGATGATGCCGCCGTACAACCACTTCCCCCTGCAGCTCGTGAAGGCTACCAGTCTTGCCATGGATGAGATACTCTCGTTGTAGAGCGTCAGGCCGTCCGTAACCCAATCCACAATCAGGAGGGGAGACTGCGATGCCCAGGTACGAATACCACGTAGTTGCGAAGGCGGATCGGGCACCCATCACCATGCTCAATGAGCGCCTGGAAGCCATGGCTCTTGAGGGGTGGGAGCCCATCCTGATGAGCGGCGAGAACGCCGTGAACATACTGATGCGCAGGCCGACCCAGGAAGCCGCCGCCCAGCAAGCCAGGCCCCCACAGGCCGCGCAGCCTGCCCAACAGCAGGCCCCGAGGCCACAGGCTCCGGCTCAGCCAGGTGCGACTGCGCCAAGACCGCCCCAGGCCGGCGGACAACAATAGCCGCGAGGGCCACAGGCCACCCGTTCGAGTGCGTCCTACGGTCGGCCCGCAGCGCGCAGAAAACGGCGTTGCGGGCCGGCAAGCCGTATTCCGGCCGGCTTCCCTGCCGGTTGATCTTGCATGCGAGATGTGATCCATGGACCAGCGACGCCTCAGGGATATGCTCACCCAACTCGCGGAAGGCCAAGTGTCGGTGGATGACGCGATGGAGCGCCTGCGCCACTTGCCCTTCGAGGACCTGGACTACGCGAAGGTGGACCACCACCGCGCCCTGCGTACCGGGTTCCCCGAGGTAGTTTTCTGCCAGAGCAAGACGCCGCAACAGATCGTAGGCATCTTCCGGGCGCTCAGCGGCAGCGCCGACGTGATCCTGGGCACTCGCGCCGACCATGAGAAGTATGAAGCGGTCGCCTGCGAGTTCCCTCACGCTATCTACCACGAGGCCGCCCGCATCATCCAGATCGGCGAGCCGGAAGTCGACTGCTGCGCCGGTCCCTGCCTGGTCTTGTCTGCAGGCACTTCCGATATCGCAGTGGCCGACGAGGCCGCTATCGTGGCCGGTTGCGCGGGATGCACCGTGGAACGTATCCATGATGTGGGCGTGGCAGGCCTGCACCGCCTCCTTGAGCATCGGGAACGTCTCTTGGCCGCGCGGGTTATCATCGTCGTTGCGGGTATGGAGGGCGCCCTTGCCAGTGTGGTCGGTGGTCTGGTATCACAACCCGTGATTGCGGTGCCCACAAGCGTCGGCTACGGGGCCAGCTTCGGGGGCGTCGCAGCCCTGCTGGCCATGCTCAACACATGCTCTGCCGGCGTGGTAGTCGTGAACATCGACAACGGCTTTGGCGCCGGGTATTTCGCGGCAATGCTCTGCCGACAGATCGCGGCCGCCGCGCGCCAGGGCGCTTGATAGCGGAGCGCACGCCTGGCAATCGTAATAGCTGCCATCGTCGAACCACAGGTGATCGCCATGCGAATCCACCCGTTCCTCCCGGTCCTGCTTGTCCTATGCGCCGTCCCGTCCGCACTCTGCCAGCAGCCCGGTGCAGCAAAGCCTCTGCCCCGCGTTCTCATCGAGGATTTCGAATCCGGAATTGGAGCCTGGTTTACCAACGACGACGAAGCCGCCGGCCAGGCCCCCGCAAAGAAGTGCGCGATATATGCGGTGGCTGGCGGGGCTCCAGAGGGCGGCGCGCAGTCAGGGCGCATCGAGTTCGAGCGCTCCAGGTCCGGCTGGGCCAGCGTGTCGCGCCCTGTCGACGGGCGCAAGTGGGCTGAGCGCGGATGTAGCACACTATCCTTCTGGATTCGCGGCGACGGCTCGGGAGAACTCGTGCGGGTGGTCCTTCGGGTGCAGAGTACGCGCCCGAAGCGCGACGAGGCCTATTCGCAAGTACTCCGGCTGGACTCCACCAACTGGGAACAGTACAGCCTGCGTTCTTTCGGGTTCAAGGATTCCGCCGGCAAGTCCCTCGCCCTCGAAGATATTCAGCACATCCGCCTCCTGCAGTTCGCGAAAAACGGCGGTTGGGGCGCGTTCAAGTTCCGGGTAGACCAGATCGAGGTCGAATTGGAGCCCGATGTTCCAGAAATCCCTGCGCCGGTTGCGGGTACGCCCCACGATAGCTTCACCTTCAGACCCGACTTCGACAGGAGCGGGCCATACAATCTTGCGCAGGTGGGCGTGAGTCTCGGTCCGGCGCCCACAGTACTGGAAAACGAGAGTGACGACCTTATTTCCGGTGCTTTCGCGCTGGTCTCTGATCTCGCCCCCAGTGTCGTCCGGCTGGAGTTAAACGCCTACTTCGACCCGGCAACCCGCTCCTATGACCTGCAGTTGCTCGATGAACACGTTCACTGGGTGCGCCTGTGCAACTGTAAGCCCGTACTCTGCCTGGGGGTCCCACCGGCTCCCGTGGAACGTCCCGACCTGCGCGAGAAGTATTTCGCCGAGTTCGTCAAAGCAGTCCGCAACGTTGCTGCCCGGCGTGCGAAAGAAGGCAAGGTCACGTACTACGAAGTCTTCGACGAGCCCCTCCTGTCCGGCGCCTTCACTGACATTGACCACGTGGCGGACGCGTACAACAGCATCGTCAAACTTATCCTCGCCGCCCATCCTGCTGCGAAGGTCGGCGGCCCAGGGTTCTCCTCCGCATGGGATGACCGAATGGAGAGCTTCCTCAAGCAGGCCCAGCGCCTGGACTTTCTCTCATTCCACTTCTACGGTGCCCACGCAGCCGTAGCCCAGTCCGAGTCGCTGTTTGAAGCCGCCTACAAGACCCGCACCAGCGATCTGCCGTACCAGATCAATTTCCAGCAGGTCAGGGCGCTGACCAAGAAGCACTGCAAACTGCCGCCCGAGATCTTCGTCACCGAGTTCGCCCTCAATTCCGCACGCGATGAATCCGGCGATGCTCGCGACGAGCGAGCATCGGGAGCTTTCGGTGCTGGTTGGCTGGCCGCCGCGGTGCTCTCCGGAAGCCCGTACGTGGACAAGGTCATTCTTCACCAACTCAAACCCGGCGGGTGGGGGCTCATCACCGCCTCAGGCAAGCCGGAGATCTCCTATTGGGCAGCCTGGTTCCTCGCGAAGTATGCCCCTCGGGGTTCAGTCCTGCAGCAGATAGAGCTTCTCGAAGACAACCTGACCCTCGCGGCGCTGGTGAAAACGAAGTCCGCCCACAATGTGATTCTTGCCCGTGTGGGTTCCGAGCCGGTGGAGGTGCATATTGCCCCGTCGAACGCGCCTGACCTGAAAGAAGTGCGCTACCGGGCGATCAGCGAGACGGACCAGCTCTGGCAGGGCTCACCCCTGGCCACTGTTCCCGCCCAGACCGTCCTGCTCGATGGCCCGGGCGTGACCGTGGTGCAGTACGTAGCGAGGGACTGATCGAGCAATCTGCCCAAAGGTCTCTCCCCCTCCGCGGCGAATTGGCCTCCCGTGGATGCCTGACAATTCCCGGGAGGCCGCTCATGCGCCCAGTTTCGTACTTTCACCTGCTTTGGACCGCCATCGCGGTCCTGGCCGTCACCCCGATTTCTGCCCAGGTCTCGGAGAATCTCCTCGAGAATGGTTCCTTTGATGACGGAACTTCCGAAGATGGCGTTCCCCTGGGCTGGTCGCTTTACATGGCCCGGGATGACAACCGCGATATTCGCCTCGTTGAGATGCCCCACGAAGGCAGGTTCGCCGTGCTTATCTACGACAATGACCCCGGGCAGGAGATCGGGATCGTCCAGACCATTCCGGCCCGGGGTGGTGAGTGCTATGAAGCCAGCGTGATGGTGCGTGGCTACGAGGGGGCATCATCAGCCGGTTCGTACCTCCAGCTCCGATTCTTGCCTTCCGACCAGTTCCATCAGGTGCCGCTGGTGGTTCAGAGTTCGGAGAGCTATTCGCGCATCGCGGTCAAGGCCGTGGCTCCCGAGGGCACAAAGCAGGCGCGTCTCTACCTGTACACCCACCGCGATCCCGCGCCGAAAGTGATGGTGGACTCCGTGGCAATTGTATCCGGCGTCGAGCCGCCTCCTCCGCCGCCGCCCCCTGTTCCACCCGCTGTCCCCCCTGTCTACAGTACGCTGAAGAAGCTTTACCTGGAAACACCCCTGGTGGAGGACGGGCAGTCGGTCTGCTCCATCGTGACACCTGCGAATGGGCGCTACGATGGTATGGCCGGCCGAATCCAGCAGACAATCGCCGACATAACCGGGGTCCGTCCAGCCATCCTGCGTGATACCGACGACGGTGCCGCAGTTCCCATCCGAGGCAACCTTATCGCTCTCGGCAACCGCTCCACGAACCGCACCATCGAGGAGTTGTACAACCGCTATTACTGCCTCCTCGACTTGCGCTATCCCGGTCCCGGGGGCCACGTGGTCCGCACCCTCCACAATCCCTTCGGCGACGGGCACAACGTCATCTTCGCTGGTGGCAGCGATGACCAGGGGGTGTCGAGTGCTGTCGACCAGCTCATCACCCGCCTGCGCGAGGCCGGGGGAGAACAGGGCGCGCTCACTGTCGGGCGGATCATGGACATAAAGCTGGGGCGGGGCGTTGATCCGCCCACAGATGTGCGGCAAATGGAGATCTGGGACGCTTCGCGCGGGTACGGCAGCACCGGGTATTTCGGCTGGTGCAGCATCAGCAAGCAGGCGGCCATGTATTACATGACCGGCCGGCCTGAGCACGCGCGAGAGTTCATCCGCCTGTCTTTCCCGGACGAGAAAGCGAAAGCCGAGATCGCAGACATCGACGGGGAGCGCATCGAGAACAAGGACGACCCGCTGGCGGGCTTCTACCACTACAACGCCCACCTGGCCATACTCTTCTGGGACCTCATCGAGGAGAGTGACGTTTTCAGCGACGAAGAGCGCCTCAGGGTCACCAACGCCTTCTCACGCCAGCTCAATCACCGCAAGGATGAAGGCGTCTACACGCTGAACGAGCCACCGCCGTACGTGGGCTCGCGCCATGGGCAGTGGTCTGCGATATCCCTCTACTGCCTGGGCCGCTACTTCCAGAAGGATTACCCCAGCCCTGTCTGGGCCCAGTGCGTTCGAGGCGCGGAACTGCATTTCGCACCGCTTGCGCAACATGCGTGGGTCCAAGGCGAGAGTGACAACCTCTTCTGGTACAACACCGGCACCGCTCCGATTCTGACGTGGATGTGCCTAAGCGGGGATCGCAAGCCCCTGGAGAGCGGGGCGCTGGCCACGCTCCTGCGTGGGCAGGAGATCCTCATCTCTGGCCGCGAACCCGACGATGCCCTGAACTCGGCTGCCATCGACTATCTGCACAAGGCCGCATATCTCATGCGGGACGGTCGCTGGATTCACTATCGCATGCGCACGGGCATCGACACTACCATCTTCCGCCTCGGCCAGTCTTTCTGGCCCGAACCCGAACTGCGCCCGGTCGCGCCTACTGACCTGGCCGGCAAATGGCTGGTGCATTCTCTCCCGCAACCCGCGTGGGAGAGCCGCGCCACGGGATTCAGCCCGGACGAGTCCTACTACTTCGCCGGGTTCCGCACTGCATCCGATGACACCGGCGACTATCTCCTCATCGACGGCTTCAACGGCGCCTCGCGCAATCCCTATCACACCCTGGCGATTCTCGAGCTGCGGCTGGACGGGAACACGCTTCTCGAAGGCTACAATAACCAGCTGTTGACCCGCGCCGACGGCCTCGTGGAGCCACAGGTGGCCATGGATGCAGCCCTGCGCTGGCGTGATGTAATCGGCCAGACCGCGGCGTTCGTGGCTGATGTGCCGAAGGCGGCTTACTGCAACTGGCGTCGCGGTTTCGCCCAGCGCGTTGGCCGTTATGTTCTGGTGATGGACGACCTCACCTTTCGCGCAGACAGCGACAACGTGGAGGTCCAGACCTTGTGGGAGACCGGGCGCGGGGTCTGGAAGCAGGACGAAAACGCGTTGATGATCCACCCCATCACCGCCTCCGCGCTGCCGCCGGGTTGGACCCGGTTCCGGGCCCGCGATGCCAAGTACACCGGTAAGCCCGCCGCGCCCGACGGCATCGTCTCCCTGGACAGCCTGGACATCGTGCTTCTGCGTTCGCGTGAAATCGGCGACTGGATGGAGGTCGTCTTTGAGGTTCCCGAACCGGTTTCGGGCGAAGTGTTCGCGGAGTTCTTGGACTACAACGACCGTGGGGTCGCCGGCATTTACCTGGATGGCAAGCGCGTGGTGGAGCGGTACGACAACAATGCCGGCAATGCCGTCAACGGACGGGTCTCCCTGGGTCGGCACACCCTGACGGTGGGCAAGCATACGGTCCGCCTCGAGGTCGTAGGCATCAAGGAAGGCAGTGACAGGGCTTTCATCGGCTTCCGAGGCATCACCGTCCGACCAGAGGGTGCGCCGGAGCCGCCTGAATACCAAGACTTCGAGCTTGCGCCCTCCGACCCTGTGATCGCGACTCAGCAAGGCCGCACCACCACCCTCGAGTGGACCGGCAAGGCCCGGGAGGGTGAGCACCGCATCTTCTTCACACTTATCGCGCGGCCCGAAGCCGAGGGCTCGCAAGTGAGCTGCATGCGCCTGTCTGACAATGCAGCCGCCCTGCGCCTGCCTCAGCCGGCGGTGGCCTTCACGGGCGAGTTCCGGGGCAGCAAAGCCCAGTTCGCTGTTCTCGCCGCCGACCATGTCTTCGCCCGGGCGATGACTTCGCTTGCAGCGGGTGCGTTGACTGTGGCCATCTCCGATGTGCCGGTTGATTTGGACTGGGACTTCTCCGGGGGCGCGCTCTCTATCGTTGCGGCGGCCCCGGCATCGGTGCGCATCGCGGCAGCCCCCGCAGAAGGCGCCATGCTCAACGGCCAGCCCCTCGCAGCCGTATCTGTGCCCGACGGCCTGATCCTCGACCTTCCCGCAGGCCGCCATACCTTGATGGGCGTCGCTCTCTCAGGTTCCGCCAATGCGCCGCTTTCAGCCCATCTGGAAAGCCTTCTGAACGCGGCTGCGGAGTCACGCACCCAAGCTCTGGCCGCGCGCAAGGCCGGCGCTGCATCGGATCTTCCCTCTCTCGAGCCCGGGTACAGCGCGGCCGTCGACGGCGCGGCAGCATTGCAGGTTACAATCCCGGGCGACGAAGGGAACCTGCTGGCGGTTGCGGCGGGCAAGTCAGTGGCGGTCCTTGATTCCACTGGGCAGACCGTGACCACGCTGATTCTGGCCGATCAAGTTCTTTCCCTACACTGGTGGCCCGAACCCGCCCTGCTCCTCGTCGGCTGCCGGGACGAAAGAGTCGTCGCATTTGACCGCAATTGGCAACGCAAGTGGGAGTTCACCTCCATCATGGACCCCGAAGTCTTCCGCGCTGCGAAGACCTACTGGTTCAAGTCCGCGCCGGGTCACGAGGGCGTCCACGCCATAACCAGCGGGGCCTTTGAAAACGGCAAGCAGCAGGCGTTTCTGGGCAGCGCCTGCACGCTGGAGATCATCGACGAAAACGGAAAGCTGGATCACCGCATGCCGGTCTTTTGGGGGCCCGGACATCTATTCGCCTTCGTCGACGGCCCCGAAGGAAGCACCAACCTGCTTATCGCCCGGGAGCCCACAGACTCCGAGCGCCTGGCCATTGTCAACAGCCGCACCCCAGACCGGGTCAGCGGCTGGGGCTTCACTTCCGTCCCCGCTGGACACGTCTACGTGGGGAGTTGGGCGCAGATGACCCGCGACCACATTTTCTATGTGGACATGGACGGAGACGGCAAGCGCGAGGTGGTCTCCGAGATCAACGGGGTCTGGAACCGCGTTACCATCTGGGACGGTGCGGGAAATGCCCTGTTCAACGCCAACTTCGGTCCAGGCAACAGCATACCGGCGCGCAACATCCGCGACCTGGACGTGGCGGACCTGGACGGTGACGGCAAGCAGGAGATCCTCGTCGCCCTCTCCAGCGGCCTTGTGGTGGCGCTGAACCACCGCTGCGAGAAGCTCTGGTCTACCCGCTCGCCCAGCCCCCCCACCGTTCTCGCGGCTTTCGGGGCAAGCGATGGCGTCCCAGGCACCATCTTCGTCGGTTGCGAGAACGGGTCCACCCGGGTCCTCGACGCAGCCGGCAGCGCTCAGATGCAGGGCAAGGTGGATGGCAGACCGGTCTCGATCCTCAAGGCAGGCGCTGGAAGGGAGCGGGCCGTTACCGTTGGCACGAGCAAGGGACAGGTTGCCCGGTTCCAGTGGTAAACCGGCAAGATTCAGATGGAGGGGCATCCCGAATGGGCGCTGACCGCGCACTTAGGCGCATCCTGTTGGAGCCTGTGGATCGCATCCCGCACTGGGAGCATATCAGCAATCCGGACTTCATCCGCCTGGTGTCAGGCATCGACCCGTACGAACACCCCAGACAGGCCGCCCTCAAGGCCCTCGAAGTGCTACCCATCGACATGGGCATGGGCGTCCCGGCCACAGATGACCCCATCGTGCCGCTTCCCGAAGACCAGTCATCCTTCGTTGGCGAGGACGGTCGGCGCCGTGTCCGTTGGGGCGCGAATCTCACGGGTCACTGGGCCTGGGGCGAGGGATTCACCTCGGTGGAGCAGGCCCTGGCATACCAGCCCCTGGAGCACCTCGACCTGCGCGAGGCCGAGGTCATCGCGCGCATGGACTATTCCCGCTCCGTGGAGGACATCGCGCGGGATATACAAGGTGGGCCACTCCCCAGCCCCGGGGGCCCGCGAGCCTCCCACCTCAAGGGCGGGAGCTTCTACAACACGCTCTTCATGTGGCCCCTGCTCACTTTCGGCTGGGAGATCTTCCTCGAACTCGCTGGAGGGCACAAGGCCGAGTTGAAGCGGCTAATGGCAGACTTCGCGTGCTTGTCGCGCAAGGTCTTCCAAGCCGCCGCTCTCACGGACATCAACTACTTCGTCTGCCACGACGACATCTGCATGGCGCGCGGACCCGTGTGCTCACCGGCCTGGATGCGCGAGTTTATCTACCCCTACTATGAGGAGTTCTTTGGGACCATGAGCCAAGCCGGCATCAAGGTCCTGTTCATGACTGATGGCAACCCGGACCTTATCGTGGATGATGTCTTGGCGTGCGGCGCCCACGGGATCATTTCCGAGCCCTTCGGCGAATATGAGGCGATTGCCCGCCGATATCCGGACATCTTCCTCGCGGGGCAGGGCGACAATCGCATTCTGCAAACTAATGATCGGGACGCGATCGAGACGATGACACGGAAGATGTGCGAGGTCGGGCGCATGTGCCGCGGGTACTTCATGTGCATTGGCAACCACATTCCGTGGAACGTGCCTCCGGAAGCGGTGCAGTGGTACTTCGACTGCTCGGAGCGCTACGGGGTTCTGGAGCCCCCGACGCTCTGATGGGATATTGAGACCAAGCGAGCAAATGAAACGAGCGCGGCTGTTTGGCCGCGCTCGTTTCCGCTCGAACAGTTATTTCCGTGAGCCCACCTAGTCGGTGGGTGCGATCACTGTCACGTTCTTGCGCTCGAAGGTGATTGGGCCGCCGGGGCCGCTGTAAGTCACACTGATGTCAACCAAGCTTCCCGGGGCATAGTTGCTGTTCCAGAAGAGCTGATAGCTTGCCTGAGTCGACTGCGAGACTGCGAAGAAAGCATCCTGCAGGTCCTGCTGCGTCGCCGGCTCGAAGTACTGGCCCCCTGTCTCCACGGCGACTTGGCGGAGGTTGTCCTCGGCCGTCTGACTCGGGACTTGGAAGGCGATGCAGTAGATGGGGATGCCCAAGCGCTTCGCTTCGTTGATGAGGTCCGTGTGCGTATGGGAGCTCGAATTGTCCTCGCCGTCGGTCATCACCACGAGGGCCTTCGCGCCAGGAGCAGAGTCCTGGGCAAGGTGCGCGAGCGCATCCATTGAGGACGACCAGATCGCGGTCAACCCATCGGGGTACAATGTGTCGATAGCCGTCGTGAGAGCAGCCTTATCACTGGTGAAGTCTACCACCAGGTTCCACTGGTCGTCGAACTGCTGGATCGCGGTGCGATCATTCGTGCGCATCAACGACACGAACAGTTTGGCTGCATCTCGCATGCTCTCGATACGCGACCCCGATGCCATAGAACCGCTGACGTCGAGGTTGAGCATGACATTGGCCTGCGTGACAGTGGTGCCGCCAGTCTCAATGAGGCGAGTGACCCGTGCGGTTCGGTACGGATCTGTGGTCCCGCTGGGCCGCTCCTGGAGGGCGAACTGGTTCAACTTCGCACCTCTGATGTCATTACCTTGGTCATCCTGTAGGGGGAAGCGAATGTTGGATTGTGCCGGCACCCCGTCAGGAGATGGCAGCGTCTGAGCGAAGTCGCCGCTGCAGCCCGCGAGGAACGCGAGTACCGCGAGACTCGCCAGTACCGTCAAGAGCTTGTGTGTTTTCACTGTACCGCTCCTTTCCTACAGGCTCCGCCGGAGAGCGATTCCCAGAGCGAGCGAATCCTCCGACGCAGCAATGATTGAGCCGGCAAGAGTGGGGCTCATGGAATTGGTCGCGTACACGCTAAGAGTGGTATCGTGCGCGTCACCGAAGCGGTAGGTGCCGCCGGCGGACCACACGACCTCATCATCGAGCGTGTTATCGGCCATGACAGCATTCTCGCCGTCAACGATCACCATGGCGTCGCCGTTCAGGCAAAGGCGGCTGGAGAACGGCCAGACAACACCGCCACCGACGCCGACAACAGTGCCATAGCCCGCGATGACCGTGCCATTGTCAGACGGCAGCATGGTGTCCCACCAGGCGATCTGGCCGGCAACCTGGAACTGGAACCTGCCGGGATCGCCGAACTCCAGCTGCAGCTTGGCGGCGGGGGTGATGGTCTTCTGGTACGCGGAGGCTCCCAGAGTCGTATTCATCCCCTTGGTGTCGCCGCCGGCCGCAACGTCAGCGCCGACGGTCAGAGCCCAGATCGGGTTCGAGTTCTCGCCCGAAATGCGCCGCTTCAAGCCCACACTCAAAACATCGCGGTCGCTCTTGCGGATGGCGCCATTGATAGGGTTGGGCCCGACGGCGTCCATAGCGGAGTAGCCCAGGATGAAGTCGGTGTGGTAGTTGATGGGGGCCTGGAAACCGATGGAATACGTCGCGTTATCCCAGTCCTCATCCCCTGCTCCGGTCTCAAAGAACCTGGTGTCCACGAACCAGCGGCTGTCTCCGTCCTCACCGCAGACGGCGGCGTTGCCCAGATTGGGCGGGCCGTCCGCTGCGAAGGCTGCGGGCAGCATGAGAACTGCCAGCAGGGCCAACGCGCAACTGATGACAACTTTCTCTCTCATAGCACCTACTCCCTTTTGTAGAGATGGCTGCAACGGTCCTGCCGATTTCTACGTCCCACTTCGGTACCACACCAACACAATTCGCCGCAAATGCGGCAAGTCCTTCTCATCCATCTAAGTATTCACCCGGCCCCTTAGCTCACCCCCTGAAGATCGCAGCAGCCCGCAACGCAGGTGCAGTTGGACTGCCGCGGGTCAAGCCCCACCGAACACCATACGTCCCTGTTCTCGAGGCACAAGCTGACAGGGGTGTGGGGCCCGACAGAACTGACCGCGCGTTTGATAAGGCCGTACATTTCCTCACGGGTTTCCTGCGGCCACCGCTGCCGCCGTCCGTGGCCGGCTGCGGCACCAGCGCCATACAGATAGCCCGCTCGCGATCTCCTCCGAAGCTCGCCCAAAGCCCCGGGATATGAACAGATGCCCCCTATTGTCACCCTCGATGGAATGGCTGCCCCGAAAGCCCGTCTGATCAGGTCCTCGTAGCTCGCCTGCCAGCCCTCGAACGGAATCAGCGGCATGATGTTATAGCGAACTTCTCCGCCGGCACGTGCCCATTCCCGGGCAGCGGACAATCGTTCCTCTAATGGCGGACATCCGTGCTCGAACAGGGCTGTGATTTCCTCCGCGTTGATGGACCACGCGACGGCGATATGTCCGCGCTCATCACCTGTCAAGTCACCATACTGCTCTGATAACGCCAGTGTAAGCCTATCAATGGAGTGGCTCTTAGTCAAGAAGACAATGTGCGCAAGACTATTGTACATGGCGAATGGCGCCAGTGACTGAGAGTAGTTTGCGACCGGATCGAGCTGAGTTCCATCCTGAACTTTCCCGATATAGAAACTCACAGTCTCCCGCGCGCCCTTCAGTACGCGCGCCATCGACTCAAGGATGTCCTGCTGGTTGGTGAAGACCCGCACCGTCGGCGAAAATCGCACGCCGGGGCTGCCACCCAGATAGCAATACTCGCAGTCGTAGAAGCAGAACCACGTTGGATGGACCGCGTGGTATGGCGCACACAGCGTGCCGTCCCTGGCCTCCGGGTCCCGGTTGATGGATACAGGCTTTCGAATAGCTCCCAGGACCAGCATCGTCTTGCCTCGCGCGATGCGTTCTGACGCCGTCTCGCCGGGCACGGGAACCCGGTTGTGAGGAATATCCCGGCGGTCAACAACATTCGCGTCCGGGAACGCCGCGATCAGACGCTCACAGTAGACCGCCTCGTGGGGCCGGCGGTCGCAGTCCCGCGTGAGCACGATGGTCTCGGGCTCCCAGCCCAGTTCGCACGGGTCGATCGGCGCGCTGGTCTGCACTTGTCGCACAAGTTCAACCCATCGATCGTCAAGAATGCTCCGCAAGCTTCTCGTTTTCTCCTTTTCATTTTGTGAGCGGTTTCGGTTTGTCTGCGCACAAGTTCAGACACCACAAGAGGAATCCCTTCCCCGTGCGGGGAATTACAGCCAGTCCGGCTACCGCCGGATGCGGAATGCGTTCCCGCAAGGTCCGCATTCTCCCGCAAGATCTCAGTCCAGGAGCGATGAAAATGGCAGATTCAAAGGTTGCCCTTGCCACTGCTGCCCACCCCGATGACGTCGAGTTCATGATGGCCGGCACGCTGGCATTGCTGGCAGACGCCGGCTTTGAGTGCCACATCTTCACCATTGGCAACGGAAACTGCGGCACGGCAGTTCACACCCACGAAGAGATCATTCGCATCCGCGCCGGTGAGGGCCATTCGGCGGCATCGGTCATCGGCGCCACCTACCACGAGGGTCTAGTCAACGACATCGAGATCTTTTATGAGCCCGAATTGTTGCGACGGGTGACCGCGGTCGTCCGGCAGATCAAGCCGGACATCGTCCTCACCCAATCACCCGTAGACTATATGGAAGATCACACCAACAGCTCACGACTCACTGTCTCCGCCTGCTTCTGCCGAGGCATGCGCAACTGGATCAGCCACCCCTGGGTCGAGCCCACCCTCCAGGACGTTTTCCTTTATCATTGCATGCCCTACGGCTGCGTTGGGCCACTGCGCGAGGATATTCCGCCCTCGATTATCGTGGATGTGACAGACAAGATTGAAGTCAAGGAAGAGATGCTGCGCCGGCATGCATCTCAGAAGGACTGGCTGGACGTAAGCCAGGGCAAGGACGCGTACCTGATTTCCATGCGGGAGGCCTGCGAGATCATGGGCAAGCGAGCTCCAAAGCCCGTCCAGTACGCCGAAGGCTTCCGCCAGCACCTTCACGTGGGTCTGTCTGGTAAGGACGGCGACCCGCTCAGCGAGATTCTCGGCGACCGGGTTCAGAAGCTGCCCGGGTAGTTTCGGAGCGACACGTCCACCAGGCGGCGCCGCCCGGAGTGGGTTCCAGCGGCGCCACCAGCCCCAGAGCTTACCGGGAGGCCCCGACATGCCCGCAGACCGCCCCAATGTGATCCTCTTCCTTACCGACCAGTGGCGCGCCAAAGACGCCGGGTACTGGGGCAATTCGGTGATCCAGACACCGTGCATCGACGCCCTGGCGGCCGAAGGTGCGGGCTTTCGGCGCTGTTTCGTGCAGAATCCGGTGAGCACTCCCAGCCGTGCATCCATGGCTTCGGCCTGGTATTGCCACGTCAATGGCCATCGCACCATGCACCACATGCTTCGCCGCCACGAGCCGAACATGCTCCGGTACTTCAAGGAAGCGGGCTACTACGTCTGGTGGGGAGGCAAGAACGACATGATCGCGGAGTCGGTGATCCCCGACTCCTGCCATCAGCGCGTAGTCGGGACCGGCGGCCAGCCTGTGGCGAAGGTTGAGCCCTGGAAGCTCGGGGACCGGCTCTACCACACATTCCTGTGGGGCGAGGTGCCGGAAAACTACGGACCGTCACTTTCGGATGACTACGTTGCCCGACAGGCGGCGGAGTTCGTCTCGAACCCGCTCTCGGAGCCCTACTTTCTCCTGGTCAACCAGACCTTTCCCCATCCGCCGTATGCTGTTCATGAGCCATACTTTTCCATGTATGACCGGGCACAAGTGCCTTTCCCGATCCAGCCGCCCGCGGACTTCCGGGGCAAGCCTGAGATCATCAAGCGCGTCCATGAGCGGATGAGAATGAACGAAGTCACCGACAACGAACTGCGGGAGATTGTGGCGGTCTATTACGGAATGATTACCAAGACTGACCGCAATCTGGGCTGGATTATGGATGCCCTCAAGCAGACTGGCCAGTGGGATAACACGATCCTCATTGCCTCCTCGGACCACGGGGATTTCGCCGGTGATTACGCCTCCACCGAGAAGATGCAGAACACCTTCGAGGACTGTCTGACCAACGTGCCTTTCGCCATACGCGTGCCCGGGTGCAAGCCACTGCCCGGCCCGTCCGACGCACTGATAGAGATGATCGATCTGCTGCCGACGATTGCGGAAGCCTGCGGAATTGAGCTCGGACACACCCATTTCGGGCGGTCATTGCTGCCCGTCTTGCGGGGCGAAGCCGGCGAGCACCGCAGGTATGTCTTCTCCGAGGGCGGCGCGCTGGCCACCGAAATCCACACTCATGAAACCGCCCGGCCAAAGGAGAACATCTACTGGGGGCGGCCTGACCTGCAGTTCACCGAACCCCGGGTCCACGGCAAGGCGGTCATGATCCGCAGCCACGACTGGAAATACGTGCGCCGCATGTACGATACCGACGAACTGTACGACCTGCGTAATGATCCGGATGAGGTAACCAATCTCATCGACGAACCGGGGCTCGAAGGCGTCAAGGCCGAGATGATTGCGGCGATGGTTGACTGGTTCATCGAGACCGGGGACCAGGTCCCGTGGCGATGGGATCGGCGCGGACAGCAGGAAGAGCATCCGGAGTGGTCCGCGGCCGCCATGAAACACGGTTTCGTGTCAGATGTGGATGAGGACCACGGGGAGGGCTGAACGGCAAGCCGACGGGGACGCTCGGCCTGCGCGAAGCTCCCCCACCGGCCAGCGTCTCGCGACATGGGGCGGTCGTCCCGCCCGCCACCGTTGCCTCCTGTAGGGCGGCGGCTTGTGCGCCGCCGGTCGTTGATGCCCTCCACCGCCTCACAGACCTTCCTGCGCTGTCTTCCAGTACTCTGTCCATTTGCCGGCATCCTTCGGCATGACCGACGCTGCCGAGATTCCCGCAGCCGCTTCTTCGCCGCCCGGGATGAAGTGTGCTCTCAGCCCGGCGCCGGCGATGAATGCCCCCTCTTCGGGCTCCGTGGAGTCGGCCAGCACCAGCAGCGCGTCACATTCCGCCGCCTGTGCCGTCGTGGACACAAACCGCACCTGCCAACCCGATTCCGCTGCGGACTGAAGCACCTGTCCCCAGAGCCGCCGCGTCATGTAGCGCGGATAGAACGCCGCTTGCCATTCCTGGCTTCGCGGGAGATAGACACCGAGCACTGGCCCCGCGACGACCCCGGCAATCTGATAGGGCATGGTATCCCGGTACGCCTCGTACATCGCGGGCGACATCTCCCACCAGTGCATCACCCCGGCCAGCCCCCACCGCTTCCCGGCCTCGAGGAACTGGCGTATATGCTCGGCACGCATCTCCTCAGGGTATTTCGGCCCCCGATCGATGCCGAACTCTTCAATGATCACCGGGCGCGGGCGGTCCGGCAGGGCATTGCGCAGCCCCTCGGTAAGATACAGCACATGGTGAGAGATCGCGGGCCCGTTCATCCACAGGTCATAGGTGTGGTACGCCCAGAAGTCGAACCCCTCGGCACCCTCGACGTCCGACAGGAGCCGGTGGTGCCAGTGCCCGATGGTCACCGGGTGCACCGGATCAGCCGCCTTGACCAGCTTCAGCCGGGCCACCATGCTCTCCCCCGCCGCCCGGGCCGCGAAAGCGAAAAAGTCCTTTGCGCGCCGCGTCTCCTGCGCATCGTACTCGTCGCTGCCCGGGAGTTCTGCCTGCTCGAAAGCCTCGGGGGCGCCTTCTCCCCAGGCTGTCCGCAAAGCATCCTCGGTACCGTACTTCGCGCGCAGCCAGTCTCTGAATCTCACCTTCAACTGGGGTGAGCGCCCGTCTGGCTCGATCATCGGCTCATTGCTTACATCCCACGCGAACACCGCCGGGTCATCCTTCAGTGGCACAACAATGCGCTCCACAATCTCGCGGTATTCATCCAGAGGGCGGTTGAGGATATAGAGGTCACCCGGCACCGGCGACAGGTGCAGGCTGGCGTTGAACTGGCTTCCGATGGCGCTGTACTCCAAACAAATGAGTACCCGAAGACCATGGGCGGCGCAACGCTCAATACAGGCGTGTAGCCGGCGGATCGCCTCCTCATTCCAGACCCCGTACGCTGGCCGGTAGCACCAGTCCGGGATCAGGAAGCGGATCACGGTCATGCCCGCGGCTTGCGCCCTGGCGAGTTCCTCCTCCTGATCCGCTTCGCTGAGGGTCATCAGGTGCGCGAGATTGCACCCCACCGCATACCAGGGCTTGCTGGTGCCATCTACGAAAGCCCGACCTGCGTCATCCACCCGGACCATACCCGTTGCCCTCAGAGTGGCAGCCGCCTTCTTGTCTACCGGCGGCGGGGGCTTCCAACCGAACCGTTGGCGTTCCGCAGCCTGCATGGTGGTTACGTCGGCAGGCATCAGTACGGTGAAGTCCATCCGGGCCTCCTGCCCCACCTTACTGCAATCCAGCGCCATGTGAACGTCGATGGTGTTCGTCTTGCTTCTGTAAACGAAGAACCCGTGCTGACTAGTGGTGGTGACGAGCACGCCCGCCGATCCAGAGCCGGACTCAGCCATCATCCAGCGGGGCGATCCGTAAGCCCAACTTGAGACAATGTGCCCCGCATTGACTTTCTGAAGGGGGATTCTGACGGGCAATTCGTTTATCGCATAGGTGAAGTCGCGGGTGTCGCCGGCGAAGGTGAAGCGAATTGCCAACCGCCCGCACCAGTCACCCTTCGCGCGCTTGATGAGTGCGGAATAATGATCGCCGTCGCGCTTCCAGGTGACGTCGAAGACGCCGTTCAGCGAGCCGGTGGCTTCCCCGTCTGTCTCGGGTGCCGTCACAGATGGCGACTGCAGGGCAGACCAGCTCCCCAGCCACGCGAAGGCGTCGATCGCCACCAGCGGGGTATTCTGGGCGCATGCGCACCCGGCGATGATACCCGCCATAAGCAGCAGCGCCGGCCTCACAGTACGATACATCGACCTACCTCCCTGGTTGTCGAGGCGTGGCCGGTGGTCCGCATGCCCACTTCGCGGGGGGCACGGACTGCAAATCGGCCTGATCCCCTGCTAATTCGTGCTGAGGTGCCGCGTTCGAATTTCCGAATATCAAAGCTTTCTCGCCATCGCCCCGCAAACCTGCCTGGAGGACTTGCCGCTCGGCAGGCGAACACACCTGGGACGGTCCTGGTTTCAGCGTCTGGAGGTGTGCGATGCCTGCCAAAGTCCAGTACGAACTCATGCTCCCTTTCGAGCTTGAGGCTGCGCTTGAGCGCTGCCCGACGGCTCTCGTCCCCATCGGCACCCTCGAATGGCACGGACGCCAGAACGCCCTGGGGCTGGATGCCGTGAAGGCTCACGCGCTCTGCGTCGAGGCGGCTCAGCGTTTCGCCGGGGTCGTCCTGCCGCCTCTGTTCGGAGGAGTCGGTGGGGTCGATCAGCCCCACACCATTGTCATGGAACCTGAGCCTACTATGACCTCCCGCCTGCTGGAGCCGTGGCTGTCCAGTCTCTGCGCCGAACTGGTGCGCAACGGTTTCCGCGCCATCATCATCCTCACCGGCCACTACGGGGCCTCGCAGCAGATGATCGTCCGGGAGACCGCAATCCGCAATATGCAGCGCCTGGACGTGCCGATTTTGGGCACGCCCGAATACATCCTCGCCCTGGACGCGGGATACACCGGCGACCACGGCGGGCATTTCGAGACATCCCTCATGATGGCGCTGAAGCCCGACCTGGTGGACCTGGATCAACTGGAAGGCTATCCACCATACCAGGGGATCGGCGGCGAGGACGCCAAGCGCGACAGTTCAGCGGAACTGGGCCGGCGGCTATGCGACGTGATGGTCCACCGCCTGGGCACGCTCGCTTTGAACATGCCCACCTGGGACGAAAGCCGGCGAAAAGCATTCTTGCGCGCCGAGCAGGCGTTCCTGAACCACCAGCTTGAGCATGCCGGCAAGACGGGAGACGTCTGGGCGGCCTGGCGCGACTTCAGCTTCTGGACGCCCTACGGAGCCCTGCTCGCCGAGGGAGAGTTCGACGAGATACGGAAGCTGTTTGGAGGATAGCGGGACAGCGCAAAGGCCACGACGCGCTAGCGCTTTGACATCAGGAGAGAATGACATGACCACACTCAGCGGCGCCCGGCTGTTACTTCGTTACCCTTGGGGATTCTCGGTGGTCCTTGGGTTACTCGCCTGCGCGGTCACGTCTTCCGCCGAGCCGGTGACGCTCTATGTCTCCCCGCAGGGCGACGACACCTGCACCGGTCTGCGGCCTAGTCCTGACGGTGCCGGGAAGAACGGCCCCGTGGCGACCCTCGCAGGCGCACGGGATGCCGTCCGCGCGCTCAGAAGGGACGACGGCACACTCCCCGGCCCGGTGACCGTGCAACTGCGGGCCGGGACCTACGAACTATCCGCGCCTGTCCTGTTCGGCCCCGAAGATTCCGGCACCGAGGACAGTCCGATCACCTACACCGCGTATCCCGGCGAAAAACCCATCATTTCCGGCGCACAGAGGATCACCGGCTGGCGGCCTGAGGCCAACACTGGGCGCTGGGTCGCCGACGCGCCGCAAGTCCTCCGGGATCCGCTGAAGTTCCGCCAGTTGTTCGTGGGCGGCGAACGCCGGCGGCTTGCCCGCAGCCCGAATACCGGCACATTCCGCATGGCCGGCAAGGCGGTCCCACCGATTGACCCCATAACCGGCAGGTCCGTTGATGTCTCGAAATCCGCCTTTCGCTTCGTCCCCGGGGACATCCAGAACTGGCCCGATGTCCTGAATGCAAACGTGGTGGTCCACTACGCCTGGGAGACCGGCATCTACCCCATCAAGCGGGTCGATACCGAGACCAACACGGTTCACGTGGGCAATGCCACCAAGTGGCCTTTCACCCAGCAGGAGGGTAAGCAGCCCTACTACGTGGAGGGCACGGTCTCCGCGCTGGATGAGCCGGGCGAGTGGTGCCTGAGTCCTGACTGCTCGCAGGTCTACTACATCCCCCTGCCCGGTGAAGACCCCAACACAACTGCTTTCGCGGCGCCAGTTTGCGACCAGCTCATCGTGCTTGCCGGCGAACCCGACGCCGGCATGGTTGTTGCCAACATCAGATTCGAAGGCCTGCGCTTCATGTTCGGAGGCTGCGAACTGGAGCCCGAGGGGCACTGCGATTGGCAGGCAGCCCACGACGTGCCGGGCATGATCCACGCAAACGGTGCGGTCCACTGCGCCGTCGAGAACTGCGAGATCGCTCACTTCGGCCTGTACGGCATTTGGTTCAAGCGCGGTTGCAAGGGCAACCGCATCGCGGGCAACCACATCTACGACATGGGCGCGGGCGCAGTGCGTCTCGGTGAAGGTGGTCGCGCGCCGACACTCGAGACCCAGACTGGCGGCAATATCGTCACCAACAACCTCATCCACGGTTCTGGGAAAGTCTACGGGGGCGCGGTGGGCGGCGTCTGGGTAGGCCATTCCAGCGACAATCAGATCACACACAATGACATCAGCGACACCACCTGGATGGGCATCTCAGTGGGCTGGAGTTGGGGCTATGCCGAGACCCAGGCTCACCGTAACGACATCAGCTACAACCATCTGCACGGGATCGGCAAGTGGCTCCAGCCCGACATGGGTGCGATCTACACCCTCGGCGTCTCACCCGGCACCCGCATTCACCACAATCACATCCACGACGTCACCGCTGGTGGGATCTATCCGGACGAGGGCAGCAGCGACATTGTCATCGAGAACAACCTCGTGCATGACGTGCTCCACGGGTGCCTCACCGTGCACTACGGACAGAGGCTTTTGGTGCGCAACAACATCTTCGCATTCGGCCATAGCAGCCAGATTCACCTTGGCCGCCGCGACAAGGATTCCAGCATCAAGCTTGAGCGCAACATCGTCTACTTCGACCACGGCGACCTCATCCGCCGCGAGTGCGACCTCGAGTCCGACTACAATGTGTTCTGGCAGACCAACGGGGAGCCGCTCGTCTTCCCGGGTGACCTGACCCTGGACGAATGGCGCGCGAAAGGCCTTGACGTGAATTCCGTTGTGGCCGACCCACTCTTCATGGCCCCTGAAGCGCGGGACTTCCGCCTGAAGCCGGGGTCGCCGGCCCTCGCCCTTGGCTTTCAGCCCTTCGATCTGAGCGCTTGTGGCATCACGAGCCCGCCCGAATTGGTGGCTGCTGCGCGAGACCTTCAGTCGCCGCGGCTGGACTTCTCACAGGTGCCACAGGAACAACCGCAGCTCGTAGATGACGGGTTCGAGACATCCCCCGTGGGCGTTACCGCCGATGGGCCGAACACCCACGGAGAGACGGATACGGCCTGGATACGGGTAACGGACGAGCAGGCGGCGTCCGGCAGGCACAGCCTGAAGTTTCAGGATGCAGCGGGACTCGATGAGACCTGGAACCCCCACATCTACTACATGCCCCATCTCACCAGCGGTCTGGTGCGCGTGAGCTTCGACGTGCGCATGCAGGATGGAGCGATCCTCGCCCATGAATGGCGCGATGGATCCAGCCCGTTCCGCACAGGCCCGAGCATTGTCATCGACGCAGACGGGACCCTCACCGCGCGCGGCGCACGGATTGCCACGATCCCGGCTGACACGTGGGTACACATCGAGATCACCGAAGGGCTTGGAAAGAAAGCCGACGGACTGTGGGACCTGCGCGTGGTGATCCCGGGACAGCCGGAGATTGCCTTGAGAGACCTACCGGGGAACGCGGCCATGCGGACGCTGCAGTGGGTCGGCTTCGTGAGCAATGCGGTGGAGCCGGTGGCGTTCTACGTGGACAACGTAAAGCTGGAGCTGCTGGAGAAGTAGCGCACGGGGCCGATTGACCTGTCGTCTGTCCTGCACGGCCCTGTGATTCGCCCCCGGCCCTGGGGACTGGCCTCCGAGATCATGCCATATCGAGATCGATGCCTGTGCCCGGGGCCGTTTCTGATCCGATGCCGGTCCCCTGGTCTGCAGTGGTCGTGCCTTTCATCCGCGCGTGCTGAGATAGGGCACGTCCTGCTGAGCATAGTCCATCCCGAACTCGTCCAGGAACCCCATGCACATCATGAGCTGGTAGGCGACACGTGTGTTGAGGTCCAGCGTGCGTGAGGTTTCGATGCTGGTGGCCGGTACCCGGAGCCACTTCCAGGCCGAATACGTCGGGCACCCTTTGAACGCAATTGGGAAGAGCACGAACCTGTGCAGAGGAACTGGAATGTCGGGGTTCACCCGGTCAAGCGCACGTTGCATCAGAGGGTCGAGCTCACGGAAGTCATACACCAGGCTCTGGCCGTACCGGCTGGGGTCGAGTACGTGGAAATCCAGGGACTCATGGAGAGTCAGCAGTAGGTCCGGCTTGTAGGCGACCACCGCCTTGCGCCAGATCTCAAAGGCCAGCCGCTCCATACTGGTGCCGTTCTCTCTCCCCGGGAACATTGAGTTCATGTTGCCCGGATACGCCCGCACCTTGCGCCGGATGGCCTCGATGTGCGCCTCGGGCAGGACCACGAGGGTCCCGCTCAGGCACTTCCAGTTGGCCAATCGTCGCGCCGCGAGGTAACCGGCGGGCTCATTGCCGTGAAGACCGCCGATGATGACGATCGTCGGGCCGGGCACTCCCGACGAGCGCTCATACAGTTTCGTGGCGTACGGTGTGCCTTCCATGATGCCGGTGGAACGCACCACGTCTCCCGGGCACAGGCCAGGAAGGGCTGCCAGCAGTAGACATACCAGGCGCGAACGGTTCCGCATGCGAGCGGCTCCTCCGTGGATGATGCAGTGGCTGCGGTCCTGTCGACCACTGCAAGAACGCCTGCCGGAGGCCCGCAGTTTCCCCATCCCTCTCTACCGTTGAGGCTCAAGCCACCTGTCCAGCCACGCGAGGGCCTCATCCTGCATTTGGGCATTGAACTCGTGCGGGCCGTCATAAGTGATGCCGCGGAACTTTTCGGGCACCCCGGCCTTGGCGTACACCCGGGCGATCTTGTCGAACGCCGCATGCACTCCGTCCAGCGGGAAAAGCGTGTCCCGGATTCCGTTGATTACCATCAGCGCCCCGGGCACGCTCATGGATGCGATGTCCGGCAGGTCCATGTGGCGGTACATGCCGGGGATCACCTTCATGAAACCAATGCTTGTGAGATGGTTCTGCAGCATCGACTCGTAGGTACTCATCCAGCCAACCACGACAGCTGCTTTGATCCGCGGGTGAAGGCCGGCCAGATGCGCCGACCGGAATCCGCCCACCGACAGACCGCAGCACGCGATGCGATCCGGATCCACTTCCGGGCGGGTGGCGATGTAGTCCACGGTGCGCAGGTCGTCGGTGAACATGACACCCGACCAGGTGATCCCCGCTTCGAACAGTCCCGTGGCGGCAATGGTCGTTCCCGCCCCCGAGCGCCGGTTGAAAGCCGCCACGTCTTCCTCCGTCATCTTCTCGCGCTCGTGCCAGACAGGCGGATCGCCTGGCAGGAGCATCCGCCTCTCGCCCCAATAGAACATGTCGATGGCGACCACTACATAGCCGCGTTTCGCAAGCTCATCCCCCACCGAGCGCCCCGAGTAGCTCGTGGTCTTGAACTTGGTGAGCGCGGGGTGTTCACCCGGCAGGCCAATAAGCTTCTCCTTCCCCCACACGAAGAACGCTCCGTGGTCATGCAGGAGCACTACCGCCGGGCGCGGTCCGGGGAAGCCTTTAGGGATCAGCACGTATGCCGGCACCCGGATGTCCGGCGTGGTGTTGAAAGCAATCTTCTCACGCACGTACTCCCCGCAGTCCACGCGCTCCAGCAATTCCGCATTCGGGTCGCACTCCGGCGGGGAGTACTGCAGCAGTTCCAGGACTTTCGCCCGGCCCTGGGCTTTCCATGCTTCCACGTCGGTGAACCGGTCATTGAGAAATGACAGGTCCAGCGGGGAGCCGGCAGCGGTCGCGCGTACGAAGGGATACAGGCTGCCCATCTGCGCGTTCGGCACTTCTGGCTGCTGCGCGGAGCAGGCGGAAAGAAAAAGGGCAATCAGGGCAATGGCGAGGACCAGGGATGTCATAAGCAAGCCTCCTCTCGCGGCTAGAACAGGTCGGGTTTCAGGGAGACGGATGCAGGCACCGAGTAAGGATGGGAATCAAACTCGATGTCAGCACCCCATTTCCGTTTCACTATTCGTCTATCTCCCACGTGTATTTCTTGCCATTGGTGCGCGGGTCGGAATTGTCTGACGCCGAGAACCACAGGCCGGTCACCCAGTGGGAGTATCGTCCGTTCCCCTTCTCACGCACGTCCACGTGGGGCGCGTGGGCAGGGCCAAGCTCTTTTCCATCCTCGTAGAGCCGCAGCGTAGACGGGAGGCCGCCCGGGATCCCGTCGCCGGGGTATCGTGGCCCCAGAAGGTACGTGTAGCAGTGGCCCAACTCGCCCGTGATCTTCCCCGCTACCAGAGATCCCCGGAGCGGCAACCCGTACCGGTAGCCGTCCTCATCGACGATACGGTAGCCCGGGACTTCTCTTGGGCCATCAGTGTTCGATATCCAGTCCAGATAGTCGAGGTTCAACCCGGTCCCGTCCGGATTGCGCAGTCGAACCGCATGCCTGCCCGCATTTAGCTTGAATGCGACCGGCTCTCCTGCATCCCCCCGGAGAACCGCGTACGCCCAATTGTCCGCGCCCTGGGACCCATACCCTCCTGAAGACGGGAACCGCATGGCCACTTCCTGCCCGTTTAGTCTCAGGATGCGCGTGGCGTTCTCGGGCGTGGCGTAACGGGCCACCAGGAAATACTCGCCTTCCTGTGGGATGTCCAATTCCCACTCCAGCCAGTGATCCTGGGTGTTCCAGTGGGACAGCGACAGCCCCGACGCATTCAGCTTGTCATTGCGCAACTGTATGTCCCCGCCGCCCTGAGCCACGAACCCCTCAGACTCGGTTCGCAGGACAAGCCCCCATTTGGCGAGCCCAAAGTCCCCTGGAGTTGGGGGCATCTGCACCGTGCGCGTCGAGGAGGCTTCGTGGCCCGCTGCATCCCGTACCGTGAGCGTCACCGTCACGGGTCCGCTCTCCGCGAGCGCATACTGGACCTGTCTGCCCGTCACCTCATTTCCGCCGATGTCCCACGTGTAACCGGCGATCTCGCCCTGCGCCGCAACTGAATGGGTCGCATCGAGGTTCAGCACCGCGCCTGCTTCCGACTGGCGCGCAGTCCATGTGAAGTCCGCCAGCACCTCGTTCAGCAGTCTGATGCGGGCATAGGTAAGCCCAGGCATGCCGTTGGCCTGCCCGAGCACGTCAAGCACTTCACTCGGGGGCGAGCCGCCGCGTTCGGTGGCAGTCATAAAACTGGTGAACGGTGCCTGCAGAGGCACGCGCACGGGCGTGCCCACGGTCCCATCGGGAAAGAGTTCGACCACGCGGTTCTCCGCGATGCCTTTGCCGGTTTCATCGGTGCCCGAGCAGTAATAGAATACGAAGAGCCTGCCATCAGGTGTTTTCTGGAAACGCGCGTAGCCGGGGATCACTGACGACTTCCCCTCTCCGCCTTCGGCAATGGTCCTCCGCTGCACTACCTGTCCACTGTCCACCACACAAGTCTCCAGTGAGTAGGTGATGGGGACATCCGGGAAGAACTTGTCCCGCACCTTGGGGTTCCACACGCTCTGATCCAGCCAAAGCAGGTGCGCCCGGCCGCTCTCGTCCACCGAAATGTCCAGGTTCGTGATGTGCCCCGCGGTCTTCTCTCGGCTGGCTATCTCCACCCACTCGCTGAACGGCTCGTTGACGATATCCGGCGTCCATGCGTAGAACAACCGTCGGAAATCGTAGTCCCAGGTTCGCCCGTTGTTCAGTTCCAGCTTGTACTCGCGCCAGGCTTTCACCGGCTCAATGATGTCGCTGATTGCCAAGACGTGCGCCGCGCGGTTCTTCAGCGCCACCACCGGGTAACACAGGCGGATCGGTTCCGGCACCTCGTAATCCACGCCCATCGGGAACACCAGCCTGCCGCACTTGGACCAGTTCCCCTGGCGGTCGCGGAAGCTCCAGTGCTGCGCCTCGTGCAGCAGGATATTGAGGAGCAGGAGTTCGTTCCCAGGTCCGTCAGCTGCGAACCCCCGATACGAGTGCTCGGTGAATCCCGGCGAACCCTCCCATGCCGGCAGCAACACCTGCGGCGGGTCCGTCGGTGAAGCCGCTGAGAACTGGAGCACCTGCGGCTGGGCCGGGCCGTTGTATGCGCCGGGCTCCGTGAGCGTCGGGTTGGCCGAGATGAAGAGCCGGCCGTCCGGGAAAGCGCCGATGGGACAACCCTCCCGGGTGCGGCCTGTCGGGTCCGCCTGCATCAGGTCCCAGCCCGTCGAGCCACGCTTGAAAAGCATCCAACGCGTGTTGTTCAGCGGCTTTTGGTCTTTCAGGGTTTCCAATCCACTGACGAACACGTCGTCACCGATACGCGCAATGCATGTCGAGCCGTAGCACCACATCGGCCCCGCGCCGTTGTTCGCCGGCTCGTATGTGTACACTGTCTCCTGGACCTCAACGACAGGCAGTAGGGGTTTCTGTGCTTGTGCGGTCATTGCGAGCGTCACTCCCAGTACTATCGCGGCGGCACAGGTTGTCTTCATCCGAGGCCTCCGTCTTCACATGTTGCGGCGGCGAGGACCACATCATGCGCACCGGGCGGCAAGGCGATGAAGGCCCAGTGCGCGCCGAACTCCCGTGCTATCCGCACCGGCGCGCACTCACCGTTCACTATCGCCGACACGGCGGGTGTCTCGCCCGTACAGACTTTCACCACGAAACCACCCTGGTAATTGCAGGTCGCCCGGAAGCAGACGCGTCCGTCTACCTCGCGCACATCCTCAACAGTTGCTTCGGCCCTTGCCAGCCACCAGCGGGCAAGTTCGTCGCTGCCCATGAAAACGCAGGTTGCCTTGCGCTCAGCCAGATACCGCAGCAGCTCATCCACTGCCGCGCGGCATGCAGGGAAAGTCGCCAGGTATATCGGGTGGTAGAAAAACCCCAGGGTCAGTCGGTATCGCAGGGCGAGGTCCACGGCCTCGTGGATTCTCGCAGGATCCGTCTCATCCTGCAGATACCCCACCTCGTATGCACCGATATGTTCCTCCACGAAGTCGATACGCTCGTTCCCGTTTCGCCAGTCATCCCAGACGCGTCGCGGGAAGGCGGTTCCGAAGGAGAGGTCGATGCTATTCACCGGGTTGACCGGCGGCGATATCAGTCCCATCCAGCTATTATCACCAAGCTGCCCTTCCTCAGCCATCCACCGCGCCGGTTCACACCAGCCGACCCAGCGCACCCAGTGGTTCACCGAACACACCGCCGGACGCCCGAAGACCTCCTTGAACAGGGCCGACTGCCGGCGCACATCCTCCCGCGTGAAACCGGTTGGGTGGTCAAAACCCGCCATGAAATCATAGTGCAGCGAAAGCTCGTGACCGTTGCCCTCAATGTGCCTGATTTCATCGGCGCTCAGGGCGAAACGTCCCTCAACCGGCATGCAGTTGATATGGTATGGCAGTCCGCGGCTGCGCATGAAATCGGAGGCTGTCACCTGATATTCAGGAGTGCCTTCGTCGTCGCCTCCGAAGGAGATCAGAGCGTCGGCCACTTCACCATCCGCCGGCGGGATCTGGTGGATCATCGGTACCGGCTGGCGGCCGATCATATTCTGCAGCAGAAAGTGGAGCTCATCACTGTAGCCCACTTCGCGCTGGTTCTGCTCGATGATCCTGGCGTCCATAGCTCGCAGGTATCCGTCTCCGTCGAAGTCGGCTTCGACCGGACGTCCCTGGTGGACCGCCCACATCGTCTGCGCCACGTCGAATGCGAAGTAGAATGCGTGCCCTGCCCCAACGTCGCGGCCGGTGATGGCTGCGAAGCCAGTGGGGAGTGCGGCCCTGCCCCGACCGGGATCATCCGGTGCTGGTCGCAGCAGTCGAGCTATCGTCTCGGCGCCACGCGGCATAACGAGACGCACCGGTGATACCGCAATCAATGGCTGGTCGGGATGCAGGTCCGAATGGATGCCCTGCGTGACCGGTGTCTCGGTCAGTTCCAGATAGGCGCAGATGCTGAATTCATCGGGGCTCTGCCGCCACCAGTCTCCGCCCTCAATTCCAAAGACCTCATTCAGTCCTCCGCACGCAAAACCGATGAGCGTGCCGCCACCGGAAATCCAGTCCATGAGGACTGATGCAGCCGCCGGGTCGAAAGATGTGCAATCCATGCCGCCCGCGATGAGGACGCGGTACCCGGAGAGGCGCTCTTCGTCAGCCAGAAGGGCAGGCGGCAGAGAGTCAGCGTTCACGCCAAGACGGTTGAGTATCTCCTCGCAGTACCGGTGCCAGTAATTCCGTCCGCAGGCATTGAGTTGGGCATGCAGCCCCGCATCGTAGGTCCAGGCGACCTTTATCCGGGCACCGGGCGGCATCAGCACAGTCT
The DNA here is from genome assembly GCA_013314775.1 of Armatimonadota bacterium. Taxonomy (NCBI): domain Bacteria; kingdom Bacillati; phylum Armatimonadota; species Armatimonadota bacterium. The sequence goes on from JABUFB010000008.1 coordinate 314,649, forward strand.
CCCAACCGCGTTGTGTAGGCGCTCGGCGTCGGCCTTCGCAGCGTCTTCGGCCTGGAACGGGTAGGCCAGCATGATCCGCGGGAATAGCGCCTCCGCCTGTGGACACAGGCCGCGCGGGTATTGGTTGCCCGATCCCTGGTAGAGGGGGCAGTCCAGCGGGCAGCCCCGGCCGTAGCCCATCCGGTTCCGTATGAGAGGATGGTCATATGCGGGCATGTTGGTGTATCCCAGGCTCACTCCACAACCCTCCTCCTGCAGGACCCGCGAAAAATCGTCTCGCGAAATGCCCCTTTCCGCGCCATTGAAATTGGCGCCCCACAGGTGGAATGTGTGGTCCGAGCCTTCCGGGCCTCTCTGCAGGGTGATCCAGTCGCAGTCGGCAACAGCGGCATCGTATGCGGCCGCGTTGCATTTCATTGTCTCGATGTAGCCTGCCACCACCTCCAACTGGGCCAGTCCGATTGCCGCGATCGGCTCAGTTATCCGATAGTTGAAGTGCAGCCCGTGGGCCACGGAAAGGAAGGTGGGCGCTCCAGCGTGTAGCGCCAGTTCTTTCGCCAGATCCTCGCGGTTCGTAATCGCCATTCCGCCGTCACCCAGGCCAAGCTGTTTGCTGGCCTGGAAACTGAAAGAGCCGATATCGCCCCAGGTGCCTACAAACCTCCCCTTGTAACGGCACAGCACCGCGTGGGCGCAGTCCTCGATAACCAGCAGACCGTTGCGATGGGCGATCTCCACGATCCGGTCCATCTCGGCCGCGAGACCGCAGACGTGAGTCACGATGAGCGCCTTGGTGCGATCGGTAATGCAAGCCTCAATACAGTCCGGGTCCATATTCCACGTGACCGGGTTGACGTCCACGAAGACCGGAACCGCATTGTTGTACATCACCGCCATTGCCCCAAACACACACACGGGATCGCACAGGACCTCATCCCCAGCACCTGCTCCGGCGGCGATCACGGATGCATGCAAGACGGACATCGCCGAGTTCATCGCCACCCCGTAGCGAGCGCCGTGTGCTCCGGCGAATGCCTCCTCGAACCGGGCGGTGAACTGTCCCCCACCGAGACACGACAACTGCCCCGACTCCAGCACCTTCCTGACGTTCTCAAGCTCTCGCTCGCCGAAACTGCGAACGGGCATAAGTCCACCTCCGAGAGGTTTTGCCGGCACCGTGGCCGCGACTTCCCGCCACGTATTCGCCTATCTCGGGGCTGTTCCCTGCTAGGGTCCGGGAGCCCTTACGGAGCCGACGCTGTTTTCTCCCTGCGGCTGTTAGCACAGGTTCCGACGGAGTGTGACTTTTACGGCAGACTGCTGTACTAATGTCTGAAATTGGTGGACAGAAGACTATATAGAATCTTTAGGTTTTCTTTCTTGAACATGGATTGAACGGAGTTGGCTTTTGCATAGAATAGATCCTGTACTCAAGAAGCTCATGATTTGATGTCAAAAAGAGCGAATAGAGAGCGATGCTCTCGTTTAGTTCAGCGAAATTGAGCAACGGCTCTGGGGAAGAAACCAGCCTCAGATAGAAATCAGAACAGTCCGCGCGGGGGCAGCGGCTCTTTGAGAGAGACGGGGTGATTTGAGATGATCAACACAGTCGTGTCGCGAAGCCTCCGCCGCAGTCGGGGAATGGCCACGGTCGAGTTGGCGATGGTCCTGCCCATTCTCATGGTTATCCTGTTCGGCATGATCGAATTCGGATACCTCATCAGCACGACCGGGCAGCTCTACAATCTGGCGCGCGAAGGGGCACGCGCAGCAGCGGTGGGACTCACGCCAGCGCAGGTCGAGGCGCGTCTTCAGGAATCCCTTGGGGTTCTTGACCCGAGCAGCCTGACCGTTACCCAGACTTACCGGCCCGACGAGTCTTATCCCGCGGACACCTGGCAAGTTCTTGTGGACGACGGGGTGACCAACACCGCTCCTTACGGAGCTCTCATTCGGGTTGAGGTCAGCTATCAGCACAAGCTTCTCGTCCCCGGGCTGTTCGGTTGGTTCCTGGCAACAGGCAGCACGCCTCGGGGCGAGGCAGTGAAGCTTCTTCACACCAGCGTCACCACTCGCCGCGAGTAGTGGCACTCACGCCACGTCGTGAGCCGATGCGTGTACGAGCAGCGAGCGGGCCCAAACCCCATCGGGAGGGGTGAACCAGAGTGAAAAGTTCCAGCGTAGGTGCAGTGAGTTTCCCTGGCAGGCGACGCGGCGGCATCATGCCCATGATCATCGTCGCGATGCCTGTTGCAATAGCCGCGCTTGGAGCGGCCGTGGACCTCGGTCTTCTTTTCATCGCATGCCAGCAGTGCCAGGTCATTGCGGACGCCGGAGCGTGGGCGGGAGCCCAGGAGTTACCATGTTTTCAGCGCGCGACCGCTGTCGCGCAGGATGTCAGTGAGCGAAACGTTCCACCCGAGACCCAGTTCGAGATCACCACGAACGTCTACACCAGTGGACAGATCATTCCCGAGGTGGGACCTGCCCCAACCGGCGGAGCTCTGGAGGTCAATGTCTCGCGCCGCGTGCAGTACTACTTCCTCCCCGTCGTTGGACTGCACGGCACCCGCGTCATGCGGTCAGCCGTCACATCGCGCATGGGCGGGAGTACCTGCGTCGTGCCGCTCTGGGTGGATTCAGCGACACCGCTGGAGTTCGGCACTCAGCTTAGCCTTCTGATCCAGGATACGCCAACCGGCATCCCCGGGAGTTTCGGTTTTCTCGATCCCCGCGGCGGCGCGGATTTCACCGAACTCCTTGCTGGCACGGCTACCGAAGACGACTGGGAAGCCCAACGCGTCGATCAGGGAGACCTCTTGTCGGCCTATACCGGCGTGAGGGTTGGGGAATGGGTCAACGCACTGCAGTCTCGGATCGACAGCGCGGCACTCCCTCCATGGGCCACCGATACCTTCGGCGACTTCCGGGCCGATAACCCGCGGATAATGATGGTGCCCTTGGTGCGGTACAACGGCGGAACCGGCAGCGGCGCGGGTTTCGAGGTGGTTGAGGTCGGCGCTTTCTGGCTGGAGGCAGTAGACGCTGGCGGCACAAAGAGCATCACCGGGCGCTTTATCGACTTCATCCGACCCGGAGGCGCTGTCGGCAACGTCAGTCCATCAAGGCTGATGAGGTAGGTTAGCTAGCGGATGAGCGGGTCGAACGCGGGGCAGAATAGAACGGCGAGGAGATGGGCAGCGTGAGTAGTCTGGAGTGGTGTGTGAGGCTTCTGGCAGGCACGACACGGGGGGCGGCGCTCCGCGGGTTCTGGAACGATCAGGACGGCGTCACCAGCGTGGAGTATGCGCTGGTTCTGGCCGTAGTCGTTGTCAGTTCGGCAGCGGCATGGCATACGCTCACGGGCAGCATGGTCCGCGCTCTGTCCACCGTAATGGATTCGGTGGACGGGGTCGATGGGCCTGGTAGCGCCGAGCCGTATTGAACGGGGCTGAGTTTTGAAGCAGTTGGCACGTGAGGTGGGATGACCATGTCCGATCAGATACTGCTCATCGATGATGACAGTGTGCTGGCTGCCGCAGTCGAGCGTGTGCTTGCGAGGGCAGGGTATGAGGTGCTCCGTGCCGGGAGCGCCCGTGCCGCAAGGGCGATAATCACTGACACCGAGCCAGGTCTGGTTGTTCTTGACCTCATACTGCCGGACGAGGACGGGCTCGATTTCTGCCGGGAGATACGGGCGCGCTCTGATATTCCCATCGTGATCACGTCCTGCCGGACTGACCACGCGGACCGTATTGTCGGTCTTGAAGCAGGGGCAGATGACTACGTGACCAAGCCGTTCAACCTGTCCGAGTTAGCCTGCAGGATAGGGGCTGTTCTACGGCGCGCGAGCGCAAGCAGCGGACCGGAGGATGACCGTGGCCGGCCTGTCGAGGGCCAGGTTTCCAGCTCGTTGCCGAACGTGGTGGAGATCTTGGACAGCAAGGTCGCGCTGACGGAGGCAGAGCGCCGTATTCTCGCCGAGCTCGCCCGACGCTCCGGAGAAGTTGTCAGCCCCGCTGAACTCGCTAGCACACTGGGAAACCGTCGATCGCGACACACACGCACCGCGGCCAGCCACATCGCTTCCATACGCAGGAAGTTGGCAGCGGCCGGTGTGCAAGACGTAATCAAGACCGTGAGAGGCTTCGGGTACCGACTGGGGTGACCCGGGCCGTTCCAGCAGGAGGCGAATAGTATGCAGGCGATCACGCGAGCAGGGCCCCACGGCGCGCGTGGCATGACTACCGTCGAGTTTGCGCTCTTGCTCGGAATCATCGCATGCGCGTCCATCGCCCTTTGGGGCAGCATCGGCGATTCGGCCGGCATGTGTGCGGACGCCACGTGTAACGGTTTCGACGAGATGGCAGATGCATCCATAGCTCACCCACCCGGCCCGGAGCAGACCAACGGCCCACAAATCACGCTTCCTGACGACGGCGGGGACGAGCCTGTCTCTCCGAGACGACGGGGACGTCGCCCCCGATGGAGGTAGCCGCCTCAGCGTTCCCTTCGCATTAGCCTTCGCGACACTGGGCTTGCCCCACGTCGGTTTCACGCCCGGTAAGTGTGAGGCTGCCTGCCTTTCCCTCGCTCTCCCGCCTCACGAAGAAACCCCAGCACCCGGTCGAACCACAGTCTCGAATCGTGTCGCAATCCCGGTGGGATCCCTGGAAATCCGTGCCGGGAAATGCGGCGTTTCAAGGGCGACCCGATTGGGAATGTCCGGACCTGAAAGGGCTTGTACGGGGACTGGCGCCCGGAAGCCCGCCGGGGAGCACCGGGCCACGCACGCGAGGCCGTGCAGGTGCACGAGGCCCCAGACAACCGCCTGCCGGCTCGGTGCTCTCAAGCCTGCGAGCCTGGGCCGATGTGCTTGGGGACCGCATGGCCGTGACGATCAAGGACAGCGCCGCGGTGCGGGGAGAGCTTCCGGTCAGGCTGGGCCAGCTTCAGGCTTACTTGCAGGCGGAGTTCAACTCCGACCACGGCGAACAGCACGGCAGCAATCCGGGCTGCCGGCTGGAGACGGTTGACTTGCTGCGGAAGGATGCTGGGCGGCTGAGTGCTCAAGTCCGCCCAGCCGCCGCAGCTTCCGAAGCTATTTCAGCCTCGCGCTTCCCCAGACCGCGTGGTCGGAGTTGATCCCGTCACCCGCGTCCGTGGTGTACAGGCGCAGCAACTTCGCGCCATCCAGCGGGACTTCAAGGGCGACCGGATCGTCTCCTCCCCGCAGTGTCGGCGAGGTGAACAGCGTGCGCCACGGGCCTTCGGCCGCTTCCCCCACCTGCACCTGGAAGGTTGCGCTGCCGTTGCCCCGGCTGGAATCGCTGATTCCGACTTCAGCCAGCAGCTTCGCATTTCTCAGCTCCTCCGGCACCTGGTAGACGACCCGGCCATGGGCGCCGTCCGGACTGGGTTCCGGGCAGAGGGTGATGCACTTGGGATAGATGCGGCCGGCGATTTCCGCCGGATTGCCCACGTAGTCGCGATCGCGGATGAGTCCGCCGTGAGCGAAGGAACTGAGAGCCTTGAGGTCACTCAGGTAAGTCACCCCGGTCTCCAGCGGGACCTTGTTGATGAAGGAGATGGAGACGGTGGCGCGATGGCGCTCTACGGACCGGTCGGTCACGCTCACCTCGACCTGGTGCCTGCGAGGTCTGTGCGCTTCGGAGGCCAGCGCCTCCTGCAGGTCTATTTCCAGCCGCACGCCCTGGCCGTCATCGTCCAGGGCCACCGCGGTAGGGTCTGGGGGAACACCGTTGATTTTGACCTGGAGGGACTGTGTGTCCAGCGGATTGTCGGCGTCCCTGATGGCCACCGTCAGCTTTCGCGGTGCGTCGATCCAACCAAGGTCTCTCGCCGCTTCGACCGTCACCGGCTTCCCGTCCAGCGCGATCTCAGCCGCTGCCGGCGCCCCCGCGTCATTGAGGTTGAGCCACTCCGGCTTGGCGCTGATGATCGTGATCCCGCTAGACCCCAGTTCCGCTGGAGAGAATGACTGGCGACCCTGCGGCGCGTCCTGCCAGGTACCTGCGTCGCTGCGGAATGCCAGGGCTCCTTCCGTCCCGCGTGTCCTGACCGTGACCGTCCCGGTCCCTCGCAAGCTGTGCTGTTCCCATCCTTCGGCGCGTTCCTTGCGCCACGTCAGGTCGTTGGCAACCGTGACTCGCAGCCCCGGCCAGACCCCGTAGATCACGTACCAGTCGCCGATCCGGATGCCTTCGGAGCGCAGGTCGACCTCTTCCACCAGTTCCAGCGTATCGCCGCCGTATCCCCCGCCCACCTCATTGACCCGCCGGATGGTGTATGTGCGGTCGCGCTCCGGGAACCACACTCTGAGCCCGTTGTACCAGGGCCCGTTGCCGTGATCCACCATGGGGCGCCAGGTGCGGATGACCCCGGGGCGGTCCTCGGGCATCTCCGTCACCTGGTGCCAGCTTGTGACGAAAGGCGCGTGATCCTGCACATCCACTCGCACCAACCCGCCGGGCAGTTCGGTCACCTTGTCCAGCCGGTAGCCCTCATTGCAGGCGTCACGTAGCGGGCTCTCGAAGGTGATGAGCAGTTGCCGGTCGTGCAGGTTGCCTCCCGCCGGCCAGGGCTTGTCCGGCTTGATGATCAGCGCGCTCTGCTGGCGGGTGCCGGTGAGGTCGCCAATCACGTCCACGATCTCGCCGGTGAAGTCCCCGGGCATCGCGGTCTCCAGTCCGGGCGCCCTCAGGACCGTGCCGCGGCAGACCTCCGCGGTACTGACCTCGCCTTCGGCATCGGTCCGGAGCAGCGCATAGCGAGCGTCGGTTTCAATGCCGCCGGGCAGCCGAATCCGTCCCGGTTCTGACTGGTAGATCACTGTGTCGGTGTGCCCGCCGGTCATCTCCAGTTCAAGGGCCACGATGTCCCGCTCGTTCCCTTCGATGCTCTCCGCTTTGAGAAGCCGCGCCGACTTGATGGCGCTCTGTTCGCCTTCCCTGAAACCTTCCAGCACATGCACATACAGGCTCTCGAGGGGCACATTCCGGGCGGTGCGTCGCTCAATGATGAAGTCCCGTGCGCCCAGGAAGGCCACATTTCCGTCAACCCGCGCACCACCGGGCAGGGGCTGCTTCACCCAACCAATCCACGGCCCTCTGGCGCTTATCAGCTCGGTGTTCTCGGGATCCGCGTCCAGTCCCAGCATGCGCAGCCGGACCTTGCCTACGTCCTCGGGCACCGGGCGCTTGAAGGAGCCGTCATTGGGGTCGCGGGGAGCGAATGCGGCGATGTCGGTCTTCCACGTCACGTCCCAGGAACCGCCGGTCTGACCGAGCCGCGCCACTTCCTTGACCTGCTTGTACGCCCGGTAATCAACGTTCTCATCCACGCCCTCCCGCGTCTGGATTACCGCCGCGAGGTCCTCCGCCGTCTCCTTCACAGGCGGCAGGTTCGCTTCCGCGCGCACTCCCCACGCGCTGTTGAGAAGCGCCTGCTCCTCTCCCGCCACGAGTTTCGTCAGGTCCAGAATGTACGGCCTGCCGTCAGGGCCCTCCACACCGATGAGTGTGCGCCGGAACTCGGGCGCGGTTACCCCCACGCCTGACCAAGAGTAGTGGTCCTTGACATCCAGCACCTGGAACCCGGATCCAGGCGCGCCGGCTTCCTCGCCACCCTTGAAGGTGATGACTTCCCCGTATCCCCGGTTGTCACCCCAGCCTTTCCCCGTGCCGATCTGGTCGACAATCGCCCCGTTCTGACACAATGCGCTGTGGGCATAGACCCAGGTCCAGCTGTCGAAGCCCCGCGGGCCCTCCTGCATCTCGAAGGGGTAATCCATCTTCTTCAGGGCGGCGAACTCCGGTCGCTCCCACTGCAGCCGGGCATTGCACCAGTGGGCCGCGTAGCCACCCCGGCGCAGGACCGGCACGCCATCCACCCAGCACTCCAGGCTCAGGGCATCCTGGGCGTTATGCAAAGAAGCGCGGGTGTATGCCAGGCATGCCTCCTGTCTGTGTCCAGGGCCGCCGACCCGCAGGATCCCGACACCGTAGCCGGGCCAGTTGCGGCTGCCGATCTTTTCGTTTTCTCGCACCTGATTGGGATTGTTGATGAAGTTGCTGGGAAATGCGAACTCGTGTTGATCTCCGAACTCCACCTGGATGCCGCGGACGGTGCCCAATTTCCGCAGCTCCGCATCTGCCGCCCAATAGAACGGGTGGTCTTCAAGGAAGTTGGGGTAGAACTGCAGCCAGCCCTTCGGATCGCGCAGGAATGGGTAGAAATACCCGCCCGGCATGGCCATGTAGTTTGGGGCGCCCTCACCGTTCATGCCGTCCTGGTACGTGTGATTGTACATCGCCACTTCCTGCGCAGGCCCGGCGAAGTCCAGCAGTTCCTCGTCGCCCAGAAGAACCCCGAGCATCCACAGGTCCACGTAGTTGGCTTCCTGGTAATTCGTCAGCAGTTTCTGGGAGAAAACGCTCTTGAACATGAGCGACAGTTCACGCAGAAGCTTCTGCGCGATCTTCCGGTCGAGCGCATCGGGATCGCCGTAGGTTCTCTCTGAATAGTACCGGAACGCCGGATGCAGATGTACCCGGGCGTAAGGTTCCACCCAGATGTGCTCATCCATCATATTCAGCCAGCCTCGGCTGCCACCGGGCAGTCTGCGGCTCCACGCTCCGAGATAGCTGACTTCGAAGATTGCCGGCCGCGGCACGGCCTCCCATTCGGCGCGGGTGAGAGGCTTGCCATCTTTGCCATTGGCCAGTTCGTTGTGGTCACACAGCGGCAGGCCGTAATAGGTATCCGCCACCTGATCAAGAATCACTGCGATCTTGTGAACGTACAGGGGGTCCGCGGTCTCCTCGAACTTCCGTCCATAGTTACGCACGAGGTCGCAGCCGACGCTGAGCCAGCGCTTCTGGTCGAAAAAGGTGCGGATGAAAAGCTCCCACTCCACACCATCTCGATCCCTGTAGAGCGTGCAGGGCACTTCCTGAACAGTCTCGTCCAAATGGAGGAATTGTGCGGTTGCATTGGCCTTGAGCGCATAGTCCGCTGGGGCATCCTGCTCCCGGCCCCAGAGGTCGGTCTTGCAGCAGTTGGTGGTGGCGTGGTACTCGTTTGCAGGGTCCATCAACACCGAGAACGAGTACGAACCGCAGAAGGGGCAGTAAGTGTAGAGAGCGGCGCTGGGCTTTGAGGGGTCCACCTTCCCAGATTTCACACGCGCCAGAGGTGCGATGTGTCGCGGGAACTCGGCCCGGATCTCATCATCCGTGGGCGCTGCGGTAACGTGCACATTCCAGTCCGCCTCGGGGCTGGACTCGGGGTGCGCGGCCTGCCAGCGCTCGGCCTGTTGGCGAGTCCAGTCTGCGAACAGCGTGGCGGCGGTCTGCGGGGGAAGCTTTCGGCCTGGTATCAGCTCGGCCACTTTCTTCGCGCGGTCAGGCGCGTCCCACCATGTTCTGCCCTCAACAGGCTGGTTTTCTCCAGGTTGGCAAAGGGCGGCCGCGCAAAGAGTTATCGCTAGAGCCAGGGAGAACAGCAGATCGTTGCCCATGAGTTCAGCTCCCGTGCGTCTTGACAATGTTGGGTGCCACATGCAGCGTCCCACACTCCACGACTCACCCCGACCGCACTCGTTCCGCAAGAGTCGCTCCACGCTTGCCTGCGCATTCCGGGTCACCGGGAATACAGGGGCCGCAGTGTCAGGTCATCGGTTATGAACTATCCGCCGGGACCCGCCTGACGGATGCTGTCGACGCCAAGCCGTCCAGCGTGTACTTCGACGGCGAGACACGAGGCCATCTGCGACAACATGGTCCCTCCGCACATCCCAACCGCCATGTTCTCAGGCACCCCTGGAGGGACTGGTCTCAGGTGTCTAGCGTTCGCAGCGACATCCTGTGGCGAACGAAGCGCCCTACCCCATTCTTCCCGGCCCTTCACTCATCCTGCCGCATCCACGGGCAGACAATGAGAGACAGCCGGCGGCATATTAGCCCCGCCTGCAAAGGTCTGGTCGGACGAGCCTTGCCTCAACCCTCCGCCTTGTACCACTTGCCTTCCCAGGGCGCCAGATCCACCGTGAACCACACGTACCCGTCTTCACCCATCCTCAGTTCCAGCCCCGGGTACTTTCGCCCTTCATCACGCATCAGCCCTATCCGGACGGGGCCGCCAATTCCGGCCCGCTCCCGGATCAGGATCATCTCCCCCCGGCTGGCAAGATACACCCGCACATTGTGTGGGGCGATCACCGGACGATCTATCCAGGCCTCGCCGGCCAGGTAGTCGAACAAAGGCGCCATTGCGTCCCGTGGCTCTTGCCTCGGCTCCAGTCCCCAGAGCGGCTCGTGCGCGAACCCAAGCGGGAAGCCGAAAGCGAAGACTGACGCGTAGCCCCTCCGTGTGCGCGCACCAATCACCGAACCGTCGCCAGCCTTCAGCACTGGCTCGCCCTGGTCGAATGTCCCCACTGGCGGCACCTTTCCGAAGTTCAACATCAGCTCGCGTGTCCCGGGCTCTTCGACCAATTCCACCGTCTGCTTCCCTTTGAGGTCCGCTGTGCCGGCATAGTCCCACATGCCCACCCATCTTTGCAGCACGGGGTGGAACGCCTTCTTCGGTTCCAGCCTCGGCCCACGCTTGCCTACCCATCCCAGTGCGAGCACTTTCGGGCCGTCTTCCGTCGCGCCATTGAGCCAGGCGTCCAGCGCGGTCCAGGCGCAGGCGGGGAAGTCGATGGCCATTTGTGGGATGATCACCAGACGGTAGGGCGACAGGTCCACCTTGAAGGGCGGGCAGTCCCCGGCCGGCGCGTACACCAGGTCGCGGTCCTGCACGATGTCGAACTCCACGTTGAGCTGTGTCAGGAACTCGGCCACCGCCCGCACATTGCCGTAGTCCAGTCCGCTCATGTTGGAGTGCGCGAGATTGGTATTGCGCACGATCAGCACCTGCACCGGGCGGTCCAGGGGGAACTCTATGCCCTCGGTGGCGGGTATGAATTCGCCCATCCATTCCAGCACCGGCGTCCTGTGGGGCTTCGCACCGTCGTGGGCACCGCTCATGTGCGGCCACGCGTAGGTTTGCGTCCACGCCGCGCCGCCGCCGATCTCGTCGAAAAGCGCACCACGGTAGTAGTTGAGGATCTCCTGCGGCCGATCGCGGTTGCCGCCCTCTCCCTCCCCTGACGCAATGCCGACGGACGGACTGCCTGGGGCCAACGCGTACGGCCTGTAGGCCGAGATCACTTTGATCGCCTTGCGCACCGTGGCCCACGGAGGCAGATCGGCCAAGTCGGTATTGCTGTCGTGGCAGCCCACGCCGATCACGTCAAAGGGCAGCTCGGCCCGGCGGTACAGGTGCAGAAAATGCCAGCTTGCAGTGAGGTCCTGGGCGTTGGAGTAGAAAAGCAGCTGATTAGGCATCGCCTGACGCACGATTTTCGCCCAGTTCACCAGCATGTCGAACAGCAGTTCGTCCTCGCGCATCTCGTAGAAGTCAATCCACAGCGGGTCTTCGGGCGAGAACTGGTTGTGGGAGGTACACGCGCCCTTGCGCACGTGGGGTTCGGAGACGCCCAACGGCCACGGCCACAATGGCAGCGGAATATCTTCCCACGTCGTGGCATCGGCGAAAGGGTCTTCCCTGCCTCTGAAGCCGGGCACCAGCACCTGCTCGCGGGGCTTCCCGGGCCAATGTTCCGCCGTCCATTCGCGCTGATCATATGCCGAGCGGTCCGCGTAGTCATACCCCCACGACGTCTGGCGTCTGAACTCCTCGAGAGTGCCGTACTTGCGGGCGAGGAAGTCCGCGAAGAGCGCCTTCTGGTGAGGGTTGTCCAGGTCGTGCTCCAGGACAATGTCCTCCTCGCCGATCATCATTCCCAGTACGTGGGGACACTGGGAGTACCGGGCCATGATCTTCCGGGTCGCGAGCGCCTGCGCTTCCAGCACTTCCGGGTAAAGGTGGTATCGCGCCCGGTATGGCGGAGGCACGATAGGGTGCGCAGACCAGTAGAAATCACCTTCGAACACAATGTAGCGTCCGTGAGCCCAGGCGCGGCGCACGAAATGGTCCAGCAGGTCCACGGTGCGGTCAAAGTGGAGGTTCAAAGCAACCGAGCCGGATGGTTGCTTTTCCAGCTTCGCCCACTCGCCATTCTCATCAAGCAGCGATCCCCAGCCCAGCATGCGCACGTAAAGATTCACGCCACTGTCAGCCATGAGGTCCAGGTCGGCCTCAAGCTGATCCAGGTCCCAGCCTGTCACACCCAGCCCACCGGACTGGCCGTAGATGGTGAAGAACAGATGTCGCACCTTGCCCGATCCGTCCCGCAGTTGCCCGGTTGCGGGGTCGATGCGCGAGAAGTCGGCAAACTGCGCAGCCCATTCCGGACGCTCGGGCGGCGTATCCATGCGGATAGCATTAGCCCGGTCTGCCACCCAAGAGTCGCGAAGCGCCTGATTATGCGCCGCGAAGCGTTTCTGAAGCAATTCGCGGGGCAGGATTGCGAAATCCCGGCCCCAGAAAGCGCCGTCTCCCGCTGCGTAGCCGCCCTGATCGGTCACGGGCACCCACTCTCCCCCACCCTCACCACGCTCCCAGCCCTCGGGCGGATCGTCGCACCACTGCCAGGTCAGGTCGGTGATGTAGTCCTTCCACGTCCCGTCCTCATACTCCACGCGCATCTGGACATACAACTGCGGGGTCCAGTCCGAGTGAACCTTGGCCGCAAGGCGCACGGTTCTAGGGTGAACGAGGTCGGTCACGTCAATCCAGACCGGCGTCGCCTGATGGGTGTCGTGCCCCTCGGCGATGAGTTTGCCCTCGAGGTAGAGGGCCACGGTCATTCGCGGCGCAGTACACAGGACCGCGCGCTTGATGCCATCTTCGAGTTCCCAGCTTCCCCGGAAATGGGTCAGCTTCGAGTTCCCGGCACCGATGAACCGGGCATCATCCGGAACATAAGGCGAAGGTTCCGTGGGCGGGTACCATACCGGCTCCTGCGCGATGCCAAACCCGCACGAGAGCCACAATACGCCAGCGATCAGGGCGGTGTTGCGCATGATGGACAGCCCTCCGTGAACGCCCTTGTGTCAGCAGTCAGCTTTTCGCTGAAAGAGCGGAGTTCCCTTCTCCCACCGCTACCGGTGGCCGGAGTTCGATGACCGCTTGACCCCTCCGCATGACTTCACTATAATTGAAGTGTCTTCAATTATAATGAATATCCAGAGGAGCGCCGCACCGTGATTCAGTCCATCGAACGGGCCTTCAGCGTCCTGGACTACCTGGTTCTGCGGTCACTGTCAGGTGACGGCGCTCCTTTGCAGGACATCGCCCGGCATTTGGATGTTGCGGCTCCCACAGCCCACAACATCCTGAAGACCATGGTGGGCTGCGGATACCTGGGGCGGGATGATCAGGGCGGCTATACCCTGGGACCTCGCTGCAGGGATATCGCCCGTGGAAGCGCCCTTTCTGGGGGGCTCATCGCAGCTGCAACCGGCGCTGTTCACGCCCTCGCCGAGCTCACAGGGGAATCGGTCGTGCTCGCCACGCTGGTCCATGGCAAGCGGCTGCCCGTCCTGCGTGCTGAGGGGCAAGAGGTGGTGCGTGTGGCAACCAGCGTCGAGACAGGCAGCGGCTACTGGGGAATGGTGACCGGTCGCGTGCTTGCCGCCTGGGCTGATGCCCAGGAACTGAGGGAGATTCTGGACGCGAACGGGCTGCCCGGAGAAGCCTGGGGTGGCATCGAAAGCGAGACCGAATTGGCCGAAGCTCTTGGCGCGGTGCGGCGAGACGGGCACGCGGTGCAGATCGAGGAAGACCGGGGCATCGCGGCGCTCGCGGTCCCGGTTTTCGATCCCGGCGGGCAGGTGCTCGCGGCGCTGGGGGTCTACCTCCCATCCATGCGCGCCAACCCGGAGCGCATGGAAGCCCTTCTCGCCGATGCGCGCAGCTCCGCGGACCGCCTTGGCACGCATGCGCTGGACTGATTCACAATGTGCTCGTTACTGCTTTTCGACTGTGCGGAGCCTTACTCGCCCGACGGCGCGAGCAAACCGTGCCCTAGCCCCATCTACCGTCCACTTTTCCCAGGAGGACCCTTCCCACGATGGACCTCACCTGCACCCACAGAGTCGTAGACAGCGCACTTACCGGGCGCGTCAAGCAGTACGCCTACCAATCCCTGCGCGTGGATCTCGTGGGGATCGCCAACATTGAGCGCTTCGCCAAGGCTCCAGCGCGCATGTCGCCCCAGGGCATCCTGCCAACAGCGAAATCCGTGGTGGTCATGGCCATCCACCACCCCGACGCTGCTATCGAAATGGGTGGGATCAAGCATCCCCAGGAGATCGGTCCATACCGGGTTCAGTACTGGATGAACTCGCGGCTGGACGAGATCTCGTACCGTCTCGGGCTTATGCTGGAACGCGAAGGCTACGCGGCTGTGCCCATTGTCAGCTCCAATATCTGGCGCTACAAGGGCTACAAGGACCTCACAGCCCATTTCGCGCCGGACGTGAGTCACATTCACGCTGCAGTGGCTGCCGGGCTTGCCGAGCACGGGTACAACGGGCTCGCGATTACACCCGAGTTCGGCGCGAGGCAGCGGTATGTGACGGTCATTACCGACGCGGTGTTGGAGCCCACGCCGCTGCTGGAGCCCGGCAGCGTCTGCGACATGTGCAATCTGTGCGTGAAGCACTGTCTTTCAGGGGCTCTGTCCAAGGAAGTCGATGGTCTCAATGTGGTGGAGATCGAGGATAAGCGCTACACCTTCGCCCGGAAGAACCTGTGGCGCTGCGCTTGGGGTGAACATTTCGATCTGGACCTCGACCTGCCGATCCCCGACACGGTTGATGAAGACGTGATCCTGGAGCAGGTGGCGATCCACGGATTCCGGGGCGGCGAGATGGGGAGCTGTCTGCGCTACTGCGTTCCCGCGAACAAGCGCTACTTCCAGCCCGAATACACAAATGCCCCGCGGCGCAGACGGGACCTTGAGCCGGCGCCGGTGGTGGACCGGAGCTTCCAGGATCAGCTTGCGGCGGTGGCCCAGGGGCAAGGTGTGGAGTTCGTTGTGGTCAGTTCCGCTCAAGACCTGGCCGCCGAGGGCATCGATCTGAAAAAGGAACTGCCGGACGCCGTGAGCGCCATGACACTCGGGGTCTTCTATCGCAAACCCGAGGGCCGCGACACGGTGGCTTCAGCCCGTCAGTACCTCGTAGAGCTCGCGGCCTATGACGTCGCTCGAATGCTGGAGCGCCGGGGTTACAGTGCCATGTCCTGCACGGAGTTCCCGGAGAAAGCGTTCCAGGCAACATTGCAGGGGATCCCTGGGAATTGGCAGGTTGCCACTGCAACCGTGATCAGCAGCGCGCCGCTGTGCCCCACCTCCCGCGAACTCAAGGCGCCGGAAGCGCCGCGAGCGTGTCCGGACGAGGCGGCGAGGGCTTTGAAGCGATTCCTCACCGAGCTGGGCGCTGATCTTGTGGGAGTAGCCCCCGCTTCGCGTATTGCGGAGATGCAGCCCGCGTTGGCCCAACTGTTCGACGGAAAAGAGCATCTCGTTGCAAGAGACAAGTCCCAGCGGATGCATCCCTATGAGCCGGAAATCCACGTCGAAACGATCAGGACGAAAACGCCGGATGACCACCTGCCCGGCGCGAAATCGGTAATCGTGGTGGGCTTGCGTCTGCCCAGAGCCAGCGTTGAACGCACCGCGCTGGAGCCTGCCGAAGCGGTGGGCCCGTACGCATTTGCCCAATACGAGAGCATCAACCTTCTGGCCCTCTGGGGCTTCCGGGCGATGCGCTGGCTGGAGGACCGGGGACACCGCGCCGCGCTCACTTTCGACCTCACCGGGACCGGTTCTGTGGTCGGTAACCCTCGCGGCGAGCAGCCCGATGCCTTCTGCAATCGCTTCGCGGCGGTGGCTGCAGGGCTTGGGCGCATCGGCAAAGGGGGGTTCGTGCTGACACCGGAGTTCGGGCCGAATGTACGCTTCGCAGCGATCGTGACGGACGCCGAGATTGCCCCGGATGGTTTTCCTGCGGATGCGGCGGTTCTTTCCACTTGCGAGAATTGCTCGCGCTGCGTGGACGCCTGCCGCACCTGCGCTTTCACCGACCAGGTGCGCCTCGATCTTGGCGGGATCACCGAAACCTTTCACCTGTTGGATCGGGATCGCTGCGATTGGGCGAAGCGGTACTCGCTGGTGGGTGAGGAGGGCGTGAACTTCGTGGGTTGGGAGATGAACGTGGAAATTCCGGACAAAATCGACGCAGACACCCTGGATGCAGCCCTGCGGCAGCAGCCGGCAATTCCGAAGCATCGCCCGTGCAACTTCGAGGCGTGCGTACTGGCATGCCCGCTGGCCAGGGAGCAGGGATAGACGAGGGGATATGCGCCGGGTTGACTTACCTTTCCAGCCCGACCACTTTCGCCACGATCTCCCCTGCCGTCACATACGGGTGCTGGGCTGCCAGGGACACATCGCAGTTTTCTCGCGGGCAGCCCAGCACTGAAAGCCGTCCGGCCACCGGTGCGGTCAGCGGCAGCGTCACTAGACTCTCTTCCGCCAGCACATGCCCCAGCAGGTGCCCTTCATCCACGAAATCACACAGCTTCACCGCTGATTGCACCCAAAGGCCGTTCGCCGGCGCGGGGACCTCATGCTGGATAGCTGTGTCCAGCCAGACCTGCGGTTCGGCGGGAATCTCCGGCTCTCCCGGCAGCAGGCCCAGGTGCCGGGCGATGTTCACTGCGCACCGCAGGCCCAGGGCCACCTGGTCCAGGTCCACGAGGTACTGTCCGGCAAGCTCGACACTCAATGCCGCCCGGCCGCTGTCATTGAACAGCGCGCCCATAGTGTTGGGATGCTCGCGGCTGATTGGGTTCTGGGAGCGCGGGCGAGGGTTCACAAATGGCAACGCGCCAATGCGTGCGAGTTCCAGGCTGGGCGCGTAATCCTGGCGCGGCAGGGCGGTGGGTGTGGTGAACTTATTCCAGCAGTGGATGTCCAGGCAGTGCGTGGCCCGCACGCAAACGGCGTCGTGGATTGCCGCCGACATGCGCTGGCTGTCATTGCCCTGTGGGTCCCCCGGCCACGTGAGATTCATGTTGTGACCGTCCGCGTCACCGTAAGGGCGCTCGGGGCCCGAGGAGATGTGTGGACGGCGCTTGCGAATCGCCACCAGGTTCCCGAAGGGCACCGCGAGGACCGAGCCGCGCTGCAGGTCGGTCCGGGCAATATCCACCAGGCGACGGATGACCTCGATCCCCTGCACCTCATTGCCATGCTGGGCGGCGATGAGCATGAGCGCAGGTCCCTCCACGCCGCTGAGCACTTCCCAGTACGGAACGCGGAGCAGATCGGAGGACTCAAGCAGCACCTCGATGTGGTTCACGCGCACTTCCGGCATGGGGTGACCTCCCGGGATGAATTGGGGGCATTGTAGCACGGGCGCTGATGAAGGCAGGAGGAAAAGGCGGCGCGGGCGAAGGGGCCTCCGCAAAGAGTGTGCCACTGCTTTCCGCACCTGCAACCGCCTGCGGTTGCCGCAGAGCAGTTGTGCCCTGGGAGCACACCACTGTGAAGCGGCGTCTGCCGATGACGTCAGCCCTGCAACGGAGGATGCGAGTCATGTCTCTGCGCGTTGTGCGCCCTGGCCTGCTTGCGGCCCTGATCATCCCCGCGGCTGTGGCGGCAATGGACAACCCACACTTCGGCCTTGACTGCCCCCGGGAGTCCGCGATCATCGCGGGAAGGCCCGAGTACTGCAAGCCGCCGATAACCGTTGAATGCATGGCACGGCTCACGGACAAGCAATCTTACAACATCCTCGTGGCCAATGAGACCAAGGCCTCGGCCACCCACTGGGAGCTTTTCACCACGCCCCGAGACGGCATTTTCACCGCCTATCTGCCTGGTCGCAGGCCGGACCATGTTCGCGCGAACACTGACATCGTGGATGGTAAATGGCACCGGATCGGGATGATCATGGAAGAGCGCCGGGTCCGGTTGTACGTGGACGGCGAGATGAAAGCAGACCAGACGGTTACGGCCCTGGAGAAGGAGGGCATCCCGGGCGGACTTGCGGTGGGTGCGTTAGTGACCGGCGAGTTGTCCTGCTGGGGCCGCATCGGCTCACTCAGTATCCTCAGAGGGGCCCAGGTGCCGCTGAAGGGCCCAGTGGAGCCCTCCGGCGTCAATATGCCTGCCGGTCCGGATCATGTCGGCGTGTGGGTCTTCGCTACCCCTGTTGACGGCAAGTTCAAAGACCAGTCACCTTTGGGGAACGATGCTGCTCTCAAACGTGACACAGCCTGGGTCTACACCGGCCAGCAGCGCATCCCGGGCGGTATGCCCACCAATCTGCAGCCCCTCCCTGCGCCTGAAGACGCTGCGCCGCTGAGGCACGCGCTGGAGGGCATCACAGCCCGGCTGAGCCTGCAGTCTGTGGACTGCCCGGCGATTCGGGACAATGTCCTGCGCGCGTGGAACCGGGAACTTTCCGGATACGGGCAGAGAGACTATGCGGATTCTCGACCATCCGCCGCCGATCCACAGGCCGTGCGCGAGCAAGTTTTCGACCCGCACGCGCTGATCTGGGAGGACGATGGCGGGCCCGTGGGGACGGCTCTGCGCCGCACATCGGCGCTCATCACCCGTCTGCGCGACTTAGGCGCGGGGGAGCAACTCGAACCTGTGGCGGCGGACCTGGCAGTACTCAAGGCAGCCTGGAATGGAGAGCCCAGCCACGAGGATGTGGTCACTGTGGGTCCATACTATCTGGCTGCCTGTGCCCTGCGGCGCAAGGCCTCTCTGCTCAACCCGTTGCTGGATTTCGACGACATCCTCTGCGTTGCCCGGGGGACCTTCGCGGGCTCAGTACGCTCGAACCCGGCAAATGCGGATTACCAGGGCGGACATTTCTCCACACAGTATTTCGGCTTCAATGCCCTGCCCGGCGGCGGATTGTTCATCATCAGGAACTTTCGGGATAAGCCGGTCGCGGTCAACATCCTGGAAAACTCCGTGGTCCAGAACGGACGCCTCAGGGGCCGCAAGCTCGACCGCGGGGCCTTCGCGACACCCGACCTGTCATACGACGGGAAAACCGTGGTTTTCGCCTGGACCGAGAACTCCGAGCATCGCTGGACGTACTCGCGCAAGACCGCCTGGCACCTGTTTCGGGTGAACATCGATGGGAGCGAACTGACGCAACTCACCGACGGGCCGTATAGCGATTTCGACCCGTGCTGGTTACCCAATGGACGCATCGCCTTTATCTCCGAGCGGCGCGGCGGGCACATCCGGTGTTTCGCGGCGTATCTCAAGGTCCGCAACTACACGCTGTTTTCCATGAAGGCCGACGGAACCAACATTGTGCCGCTGAGCTACTACGAGACCGCCGAATGGAACCCCTCGGTGGACAACGACGGGCGCCTGGTGTTCACGCGCTGGGACTACACTGACCGCGAGAACTGCCTGGGCACCCGCATCTGGATCAGCAACCCGGATGGCACCGACCCGCGCGCACTCCACGGCAATTACCCTCACCCGTACCACACTTTCCCGGATCACAAGCCCTGGGGCGTCTACCCCAATGGGCGCGAGTTCGACAGCAGAATGGGCGCGCCGCTGGTGGAGATGGGCATTCGCGCGGTGCCTGGCTCGCACAAGTACATCTGCACCGCCGCACCCCACCACGGCGAAGTATATGGGTCCCTTGCGATGCTGGATCTGCGGGTCGAAGACGACGGACACATGTCCCAGGTGCGCCGTGTCACGCCAGACGAGCATTTTCCCGAGACTGAGGTTCCTGGTCGACGGCATTACAAATACGGTACCCCCTGGCCGCTCAGTGAGGATTTCTACCTGTGCAATGTGTGGGAAGACCTGGCGCTGGTGGATCGTTTCGGGAATACCGAACTTCTCTGCGAGTTAGCAGCCCTCCCATGCCCGCAGGATGAGCGCCTGCGAATAGTCGAGCCAATTCCCGTGAAGCCACGACCGCTGCCGCCTGTCATGCCCCCGCGCACCCGACAGGGCGAATCCGCGGCTGAGGATGCCCCGAAGGCTACGGTCGCGGTGATGAATGTCTACGATTCCGACCTGCCCTTCCCGCCGGGCACGAAGATCAAGTGGCTGCGGGTCACGCAGAACATCCTCAAAGAGAACCACGCCATGGGCGAACCGATGATCGGCTACGAGCGCGAGAACACGCCGCGCATCCCGCTGGGGATTGTGCCGGTCGAGGAGGACGGGAGCGCGTACTTCGAAGCGCCGGTGGCGAAGGAACTCATCTTCCAGGCGCTGGACGAGAACTACATGGCGGTGCAGTCCATGCGTTCGGTGGCCTTCGTGCATCCCGGCGAGCAACTGAGTTGCGTGGGTTGCCATGAGCCAAAAGAGACCGCCCCGAGAGTGGCGAACAAACCCATTGCGCTCTTGAGAGAGCCTTCGCAACTGCAGCCGGAGATCGATCCCATCGAGCCCATCAGCTATTACCGGCAGATCAAGCCGATCTTCGAAAACACCTGCCTGAAATGCCACCAGGCCCAGGGCAAGGGCCCGCAGGATATGAGCTACGAGGCCCTGCGGGAGGATTACACATTCTGGTTCTCCGGTGCCATGTACACCGACATGGCCAATGCGTACAGCGGCGTGCATGGCGGGTCGCGCACGATCCCCGGCCGCTTCGGCGCGAGAGCCTCCAAGATCGGGCAGGCATTGCTGGGCGAAGAGCACCGGAAGGTCGTCTCTGAACGAGACCGGCGCACGGTGAACCTGTGGCTGGACTCCAATTCCCTCCGCCTGGGCGCATACACACGGGAAGCCGCGCAACTGCGGGGCGAACTGGTCTGGCCGGGGTTGGACGTGGATCCACTAAACATTCTGGGCGTCGAGGGCCGCGGCAGGCCGCTGAAACGGAACTTTTGGCATGAGAATATGTACGGCCCACACCCGCTTCTGCTTTCAGAACACGCGCATGATCGCGTGGTGATCCTCGACGCTGCCGGGTTGGTTCGCTGGGAATACAGTATTCCCCACCCGCAGGACGTGTGGATGCTTCCAGACGGCAATGTTCTCGTCGCGTGGACCCACGGCGTGCGCGAGGTGGACAGGGAAGGACGCACCGTCTGGGAGTACAAGACCGATCCCCCCAATGAGATTCCCAACTGTCAGCCCCTGCCCGACGGTAGGGTGCTCATCGGCATCGTGGGCGAATGTCGCCTGATCGAGATAGACCGCACCGGCAAGATTACCCACGAAGTGAAGCTGTCCACGTCGGTCAGGGAACCGCACGCGCAGTTCCGCTTCTGCCGTAAGACCCCGCAGGGGACGTATCTCGTGCCCTTCACCGCCGAGGGTGCGGTTCGCGAATTGGACCGCGACGGCAAGGTCATCCGCGAGTTCCCCCGAAGGCCCATGCCGGTCTCCGCGGTGCGGCTGGATGACGGGCACACCCTCATCACCGCCGGTGGCGCGGTCACTGAATATGACGCGAACGGCGCGGTCTGTTGGGAGCTGTCGCCCAATGACCTCGCGGACATCAACGTTGGCACTCTTGCGGGTATGCAGCGACTGGAAAACGGAAACACCATCGTGTGCAACTGGAATACCCGGGATGAAGGCGACCTGATCGGCGCCCACATCCTCGAAGTGACCCCAGACCAGCGCATCGTCTGGCAACTCACGGGAGACACCGTGGGACAGGTGGCCCAGTGCCAGGTTCTCACGCCGGAGCTTGGCTACCGGAATGAGCGGGTGTGGCGGTAGATGCACGCAAGAAATGTCAGCATGGAGGGGAATCGCATTCGACTGGCGCGTGCAGAACGGGGAAGCCGAACACGACGCCGGGTGGATCTCCTCACGCTTGACGGCGTATTCGTCTGGATCAGGCCCCCCGCGCTCGTGAAAACCCAGAACAGCCGGCACGACAGCGTGGTGGACTTCGCTTTCTGCACTCAGCCCGAACGCTTCTTGCACATCGAATCCGGGATCGTACAGGTGGAGGGTGACTTCGATTGGGGAAATGTCGCGGACGCTCCCGACCACCGGCCTATCACTGCACATGTCATTTTCAAGACACAGGAGCCACGATGATGAAACCCCTGACCGCTCTGCTCTGCGCTTTGCTCTCAGCCGCGTCCTTCGCTCAGACCGACCTTCTCAATGTGCGCGAGTTCGGCGCAATTGGCGACGGCCAGGCTGACGATACCCAGGCCTTCCTCAATGCTGTAGCCGCCGGGAGGGACTCCGGCCGCCATGTGTATGTGCCGCGTGGCTCCTATCGCATCTCCGCAACCATCGCCCTGGAGAACATCGGAATCACCGGGCCGACAGTGGGTGCGTGGCCGGCGGACATCAACGCGCTCCCGGCGATTATCCCCACTCACACCGACGGCCCGGCCTTCCATCTCGGGGCGGGAGGGTCGCTGCAGGGCATCGACATCACCTGTTCACCCAAAGATGACTGGGAGACCGGACCCGCGGCCATACTCATCTCGGGCATCGGTGCATATGTGCGCAATTGTCGCATTCGCTACCCGTGGGACGGGATCATCACCGACGGCAAGAGCAATGTGGGCCGGCTGAACATCGAGAACGTGTTCATCGTATCGCCCCGGAACGTGGGCGTGCGGGTGACGGGGACATGGGATGTGCCCGCCTTGCGGAACATCGAGGTCTGGAACGCCGGGCTGACAAAGCGCGGCATGGAGAAGGGCATCGCGTTCCATCTCGGTAAGAATGATCTGATCCGCGTCACCGACTGTTTTGCCTTCGCCATGCGATACGGGTTCCTGCTGGAAGACAAGATCGAAGGCTGCGAGATCGAGGGCGGCACCTGGGGCTGCCTCACCGGGTGCTCCACAGACTTCTGCCCCCAGGGCATCGTGATCCGCGGCGAGCACACTGTCAGCATCACCGGCGGCACCTACTGGGAGCACCAGGAGAGCCTCGTGGTGGACGGAAAATCGCGGGTGCGGGTGACCGGCGCGGAACTGAAATCGAACGGCGCGCCGTCGGTGGTTGTCCGGGATGCGGACCATGTGGTCATCACTGGTTGCAGCATCCTGCGGAACATGGACGGCTTCGATGCCCCCGCGGTGTCTTTCGAAGGTGGGAGGCTGGTCCTGGGCGACAACCACATCGAAGCGGCCGGGGTCGGCGTGCACATTGGTCCCGGTATTGTGGGCGGCGTGATCCGGGGAAACCTCATCGACGCGCACGGCAACCGGGCAGTCGAATGCAGTCCTGAAGCCGAGAGCAAGGTACTTGTGGAGGGGAACCTGGACCAGCCATCCCCTTCACCCGAGGAATAAGCACGGGAACGCGAGGGCACCGATGATCATCGGCGGCATGGTCTGGCGACTGGGCGACGAAGTGGGCTTTTTCGAGCAGATCCGGTGGTTCCGCGATCACGGGATGGAGGGTGTTGCCTTCCATACGGCACCCGCCTTCAGGGGCGCGTGGGCGAGCTTCGACGTGCGCACTGCGACGACTGAGGATCGAGCGAAACTGCGGAAAGCGGTCGCAGGCTTCGCTGAGGTAAGCATTCACGCGGAGTTTGACAACTACGACGTGAGCCTGTGTAGCCCGAATGAACTGGTGCGCCGGGCCTCGGTGGAGACGCTCCGGGGATCGCTCGAACTGGCGGCGGAGCTCGGGGCGCCTGTGGTCACGGTGCATGAGGGCCAGACCCATTCCGACGCGCCCCTTGAGGTTCGCAGGCAGGCGCTTGCGCGATCCGTTGATGAACTGGGGCTCCTGGCAGTAGAGATCGGCACCTCAGTGGGGTTCGAATTGACCGCGAACTACGACTTGGTCCTCGAAGCCGAAGGGCCGGTGGGCATCACCCTCGACGTGGGCCACGTGTCGATGGACGACGGCGCGGGGTATCGCGGCTTCGGCACCATTGGTGGGTTGATCCGGGTGCTTGGGCCGAAGCTGATCCATGTGCATGTTCACGACTTTGACGGCGCGCGGGACCACATCGCCCTGGGGGCCGGGCACATTGACTTTCTCGAACTGGTGACCGCGCTGCGGGAGATCGAGTATCAGGGCATGCTCTGCCTGGAACTGGCCCCCGGCGTCACCGAACCGGACGACTACGTGCGCGGGATGAGCCTGTTGCGCGACCTGGGTGCCTGAGGCCGTCAGCTCGCAAACTCTTCGGCCAGCTCCCGGGCGATCTGCGCCCATTCCCACAGACGCTGCGGCTGTCGCATGACCGTGCTAATGTCTTTCAGAACGATCTCCACCACGCACCCCTGCAGCTGCTCCAGTTCCCGTCGTAGCTCTCGCCGCGCGACTTCCGGGTCCCAGGTGGTCATCGCCAGGATCGCCGGATTCGGTTTGAGCGAGGCCACGTAATCGCGCCCCAGTTGCCGGGCCATCGAGACCTTGTCACATTTGGGGCTGACCGACACCTTGCGCAGGTTGGGTATCTGCCGCAACAGGTCCATCTTCGTGTGCAGGGGCTCGCAGCAACCGTAGTAGGTCAGTCCCCAGTGCGTGAGCCAGCGCATCTCGTGGCGCAGGGCGAACTCCCAGTGCATTTCGGGCGAGATCTCTGAAAAGATCTGGGGCGTTGCGCAACCCCACAGGTCGCACGGGCGCACCTTGTCCGGGTTGCAGTCCGGCGGGGGCAGTTCATCAGTCGCGCTCAGGCCGCCTGAACCCGCCCGGTCGTTTGCACTGGGAAGCGACAGCAGATTCAGTTCCTGCCAGCGGGCCAATCGCGCCAGGTGCCCGTCCACCAGGCGCTCCATGCAGGCGTTCACCAGGTCCGGATTCAGCACCATGTCCAGCATGGCGCGTTCCACGCCATACCAGGTAATGAGCAGGTCCCAGGGCGCGAACCACATGTGGGTGATGCCCCGTTTGCGTACGGGCATGATGTCTCCGAACAGATCGGACAGGTACTCAAAGCCCCGTTCGGTAGCCTCCTCGTCGTGGTACACCTCCGGGATCTGGATCTCCATAACATCCTCGAGACTGTGGAACTGCTCATGAAAATGCCGGCTGGCGAGGCCGCTCTCAGTGGTGACGTCAGCGTCCTCGGAGATGCCGAACCCGGTGTCGCGGATGGCCAGCCCCGACCAGACGATGCCGTCGAAGACCTGGTCGTCCTGAAGATGCTCCCACTGGTAGATGCGCTGGCGCATCCCCATCTCCATACCGTGCAGCCCCGGGTCTTCGCAGCGCGGCGTCAGCTCATCATTTACATTCATCTCGTGCCACGGGATCTGGTAGATGAGCAGCATGGGGCGCACTGGACGCAGGGAGTTCAGGCTTTTCCACTGGGAGAAACGCTCGGCCTGCACCGGGAGCGCAGAGATCTCAGCGATGCGTTTCGCCAGGTCCCGAAGGACGTTGCGGTCAGAGTCGGACATGGGCATGGGGGGGCTCCCTGTCATCTAGACGAATGGATTCGAGCGCTACTGCTGGTAACCTCGCGCGGACATCTCGCCCACGAGATCAGACACCGGAAAGCCGCGTAGACCGCAGCCGGAGTCGAGAGCCATACGGGCAGCAATCGCGGCAGCCTCGCCCATGGCGTAGCAGTCGGCGATGATCCGGTAACTCGCCTCGGCCTCATGATCGCCGCCGATGCAGCGCCCGGCGACGATGATGCCTTCCAGACCCGCGGGCAGCAAGGCACGATACGGCACATGGTACGGCTGCACCTTCTCCACATAAATCGCCGGCTCGTCTGCGCGGCATTTGTGGATGTCGATAGCCTGGGTGACGGTGAACAATCCGTCCTCGTGGCGGGTCCCGGCGCGCACATCCTCGAGCATAATGTTCGCATCACAGACGATGCGCCGGCTCTCGCGAATGCCCGGGATCGGCGACAGATGCCCATACTCGATGCCCGCGAACTGGGGCACATGATCGCGCAGAGCGTGGAAAATGGTGTCGGCCTGCTTCCGCAGAGCGACGATAGCCTGGGAGAGCTGCTCTGCGTCCAGCGGACTGAGATCCGTTACGTGAGACAGCCCGGACCAGTACGAGTGCGCAGTGGCGGGCAGAGTGCGCACGTCCGCACGGTCGTAGGGCAGGAGCTTCGCGATCCCCGCCTTCTCCCCCGCCTCCTGGGCCAGGCGGGCGAAGTCATCGCGCTTGATATAACCACCCGTGTAGTTTGTGATGAGATGGAACAGGGTGATCGACTGCCACGCGCCGTCCGACGGCCTGCCAAAGCGAAAGTCTGCACCGGCGCGGGCTGCAATGTCGGCGTCCCCGGTGGCGTCAATGACCACCTTTGCGCGGATAGCGTGGCGGCCGCTCTTGGATTCGACGATGACACCACCGAGCTGTCCATCCTCGACCATAAGTGGCGCGACCGCGGCGGACAGGTACAACGGGCGCACCCCCGCTTCGGCAATCAGCGAGTCGAAGTAAGGGACAACTTCAAAGGGATTGTAGTACGGCCACTTGCAGATGCCCCGGTGGTTGATTTCCTCCAGGAACTCTCTCGCGAAGCCGCCCTTGTTTTCGAAATCGCTGAGCCACGTGGTGACCTGAGTCACCATCCCGCCGGGGGTGGCGGAGTTCTCCACCATAACCACGGAAAGGCCAAGTCGCGCGGCGCAGACAGCGGCAGCGACACCGGCAGTTCCGCCGCCAGCGACCACCAGATCCACGTCGTGCGAGACGGGTATGTGTCGCTCTGGTTCGGTGACGAAGTCGGTCATGTCTCGGTCTCCAGTACAAGACTTCGCGTCCGGCAGGACAACCGGGCCGAACAGACAGCAGACGGCGGCGGGCGAGACGCCCGCACCACGCAGAGGACCGCGTAGACCGACCGTCCCGGTCGGCGGTGCGTCTGCCCTACCCCGCTACACCCGCGCGGTCCGTCCGCGGACAATGGGCGCGCATGTCATCCAGCCACCTGCGGCCTTGGTCCACGTCGGTTACGTCACGCACAAAGATGAACCGCGTGCCCTCGGGCGCATTGTCGATAAGCCGGCGGATATCGGCATCCGTGATCCAACTGATCACATGCACTGGCGCATCGGGGCCGCCGAAGTGCTCCAGGATCGGGTCCCAGCCACGCCGTGCTGGAACGCGATTGAAGGCGTAGAACCCGGGCACTTCCTTGAACAGCGGGAACTGGTGCTCAGCATCGGCACAGCAGTGAACACCCAGGCCGCCGAAGGTCTCGGCCAGATCCAGCAGTTCAGGTTGGACGAACCGCCGGTAGGTCTCGTTGTTGACCGCACCGCACTCGTCGTTGCTCAACCACGGAGCGCGTTCCGGAGGTGCCCAGGCGGCAGGGCAGTGGCAGGGGCTCATGTTGGGAAACTCCCGCCGAAGTTCGGCGAGAAAGGTCTTCAGGAGCCGCGCGCACTTCCCGATCAGGCGCTCTGCGGCAAGTGACTCTTCGTCGTCCATCATCGCCATGAAGAAATCCTGTTTGTTCCAGACCAGACAGGCGGTGTCGAAGCCACTCTGGACATCGCACGGGCCGAAGTAGAAGTCGGGCCTCAGTTCCTTCCGCACGAGGTCGCCCAGTTCGAAGACCCGGTACAGCACCGGCTGCTTCCAGATGTCCGGCTCCGGAAGCGCGTCGGCTTCTTCGGCGGTGCGAACCAGGGGCAGGGCAGCGGGGTTGCTCTCTTCGAAAAGGTGAACGGGGCAGCCAAAAGCCGCGGCGTAGATGTGGGTGCCCGTGGAAAGCTTAGCGGTAGGAACCGCGTCATCGCCAACGGCTTCCAGCATATCCACCTGTCGCTGGTAGTTGTCCACGATCCACGGGACCCACTCACTGACGGGACGGTCCGAGAGGGTGTAGTCGCCATGCTCAAGAGTGTGGATGGGAGTGGATGCGGCATGCAGGCAGAACGCGTGGCCCTCGAAGGGCCCTTTGTCGTAGATGTTCCGCAGGAAAGCCTCGTTCCGCGCGATCAGGCTGGTCATGGTTGCACTCCCGGGAAGTCATGGCGCTTGTGGCCCGCGCCCGTCTATAATAGAAGAGGGAATTGTAGGCTGCAAGGGTGCCGTCACCCCGTTACACGATACCCGCCAGAGAAGGGGCTGCCATGCTGCGCACCTTGGCCGCGCTGACCGGACTTGTGATCCTTACCTGCACCCACTGCGGAGCGTGGGAGATGGACTCTTTCCTGATCGGCGTCTGGGGCCAACCGGGAGACGACATCGAGGCATCGGCCTTCCGCAGAGCCGGGTTTACCACGGTCTTCGCCACGCCCGAGACGCTGGACCTGTGCAAGCAGCACGGGCTGACGGTGCTCCTGAAGGACTACAGTCCTGAGCAGGTCAACGCGCTGCGCGATGACCCGGCGATCTGGGGGTATTTCGTGCACGATGAGCCCAAGGCGGAGCAGTTCGAGGAAATTGGGCAGAAGGTGGCGGCCTTGCATGAGGCCGATCCGTCACATCCTGCGTACGTGAATCTTATGGCGTGGATGAACCTCGAAGACTACATCGCCAAGGTGCAGCCTCGGGTGCTGAGCTACGACTACTACCAGTGGTGGTGGGGAACCGAGAACCACATCTGGCGTCTCGAGGCTCACCGCGCCGCGGCGTTGAAGGCCGGCATCCCGCTGGTCTGCTGGATCGAGGGCAATGCCGACAAGCGCTGGGAGTGGGGCGAAAAGGGACAGACCACCCTGCCGGACAATGGTCCCAAACTACGCCAGAGCGTGTACACAAGTCTCGCTTACGGGGTCAAGGGAGTGCTCTGGTTCAACAGCTACGTGATCTTCGAACATGGCAGCGGACGGAAGATCCGGCCACAGCTGCGCAAAGGCGGCAGGGACGTGGCGCAGCTCAACCGGGAGATGCGCGCCATGGGGCCGGAACTGGTGCGGCTGCAGTCCGTGGACGTGGTCCACACGGACCCGGTGCCCAAGAACGCCCGGGGGATCGGTCCTGACTGCCCCGTGCAACTCCAAGGGCGGGAACTGACCCTCGGGCTTTTCGAGGACCCCGAGGGCCGGACACTGGCGATGATCGTGAACCGGAGCATCACGCGGCCCAGTTACGCCATCTTGAGATTCCCGCAGGAACAAGCGATGATGTTCGACCGAGAGAAGGGCCGGTGGGAATGCATGGTGCCACCGGCCAGACCTGGTACCGCGGAAATGATTCTCCAGCCAGGTGATGGGGTACTGCTGAGGCTGGAACATTGAGACACGCAGATGCGACCGACGAAGGACAGGGGGCCGGTGCTCCTCCCCGTATCCCGCCGGGACCATTGGCTCTGAATCCGCTTACCCAACTTCGCCCAATGGCGTCGCTCAGGGCGCAGCTACCTCGGGACCTCCACCCGTCGGCCCTCGGATGCGGAGACGTACGCGGCGAAGATCACCGCCACCACGTCCCGCGCCAGCATCCAGCCCGAAAGCGGCTCCCGATCGTGAACGACGCAGTCCACGAAATCCTGTATCTCCTGGTGATACCCGCTGGCCCAGTGCTCATCCGGCGAAGCGAAGTTCCAGCCCGCGCGTGTGGAGATTTTCTCGGCCAGATACTCATTGCCCCAGGAGTCCTCAGACGGACCGTATGCCATACAGGCGTCGTTGGGGTTGATGCGACACTGGATTCGTCCCGTGCTCAGGAATACGTCGAGATGATTGTAGATGCCGCCAAGAACCACGTCGGATGAACACACCTGTGCCATGGAGCCATCCTCGAAGGTGATGATGACCACCCCGAAGTCCTCGCAGTCTACAAGCCCTGTCTTCAGATACTTGCGCGGCTCCTCCACGAAGGACTCGATCCGCGTCAGGAAACCCGTATCGGCCATGACATGGGCCGGACGGATCGGAGCGCCCTTGCGCGCGAGCCCCTCCGCCTGCTTCATGTAACAGACCCCGCCCACCGGATGGGAGCCGGTGCGCAGGAGCGATCCGCCGCCCGCAAGCCGCCAATACTTGGCGTAGGATGCGTGGGACCCGGGGTGTGACTCTTCAGCCACCATGCGCAGCACCGTTCCCCCGCTGGATTCCATGAGTCTGCGGGCTTTCTGTACCGCGGGTGCGTAGACCCAGTTCTCCGCATACATGAACTTCACGCCGGTCTCTCGCAGAACACTCTCCATTTGGTCGCAGGCGCCCATCACATAGTCCATCATGTGCGCACGGGGGATCGTGTCGCCGATGTTCTCGTCAGGGGCCTGTCCGGGTTCGCCGCAATAACCTGTGAGGGGCTTCTCAACGACCACATGCTTGCCCGCCTGCGCCGCGAGTTGCGCCATGGGCAGGTGAACGTTGGTGGGCACGCACAGGTCGATTACATCCACATCTACGGTATCCAGCATCTCCTCGAGGGATGCGCAGACGTGGGGAACGCTGAACTTCGAGGCGAAAGCATTGCGGCTCTCCTCGCGCTGGGAGGTGACAGCGACGACGCGGGCGTCGACGCCTTTGGCATCGTGGTACGCGAGAGCATGAAAATCAGCGGCGAAACCCGCTCCGACCATGCCAATGCGCAATTCGTCCATTGGGGAGACTCCCTTCGCGGTGTTTGGCGGATTGTAGCGGAAAGAGGGTCGACTGACCAGAACCGAACTTTTCGCGAAGGACACCCGTGAGCGCGGAGGGAAATAACCTGAAGCATCAACCACCAATCAGACAACCATAGGTAGGGAGCCAGCCCATGTTCATTGACATCCACACCCATTCCATTCTGCTCAATGACCCCCGACAGCGCGCGATCAGCCGCTGGACTAGCCCCGAAGAGCTTCTATCCATGTGGGACGACCTGGGGATCGACCGGGGCGTTGTTCTGCCTCTGGTGCATCACGAAATCGGAATGATTCTGCAGACTACCGAGAACGTGCTGGACATCCAGGCGAACTATGGCGACCGCATCATCCCCTTCTGCAACCTGGACCCGCGCTGGCATTACAACCGGCCCGACGTGGATTTCACACCGGTGCTCGAGCACTACAAGGAACTTGGGTGCAAGGGGGTCGGCGAGATGACTGCCAATCTGTGGTGGGATGACGACCGAGTGCTGAACCTCCTGAAGCATATCGAGAAGGCGCGACTGCCCATGATCTTTCACGTCGCAAGCCGTGACAGAGGCATGTATGGCCTTGTGGACCAGCTCGGCCTGCCGAAGCTGGAGAAGGTGCTGGGAATGTTCCCGGAGCTGCCCTTTATCGGGCACTCGATGGCCTTCTGGACCGCCATCGACGGTGGCGTTACCGAGGACGACTGGATGGGCTACCCGAAAGGCCCGGTGCGCGAGGGGGGACGACTCATCGAGCTCCTGCGGCGCTATGACAACCTGTGGTGCGACATCTCCGCCGGCAGCGGGTTCAATGCCATCAGCCGCGACCCGGAATTCGGCTACTGGTTCCTGGAAGAGTTCAGCGACCGCATCCTGTTTGGCACCGACATCTGCCAGGCCGGGCAGGAAGTGCAGCAGGTCGATTATCTGAACTCGGCAGTGGAGAACGGCAAGATCACCCGCGAGGCATTCGAGAAGATCACTCACACCAACGCGGAAACATTGCTGGGTCTGTAACGCCGGACGGCAATGTTTCCAGCGGTGCCGAACCAGTGCTGCGCTGACGAGTCCGCCTGCCGGCATAGCCTGGCCCCCGCATTTTGAAGGAGGACCGCCATGAACCGACTCAATCTCGCGCTCACTTTCGCGTTGATCGTGATTGTGCTGATGCCGGCTGATTCCACCGCGCAGCAGGTCATCCGCGCCGGCGACTGGAGCGCTACACTCGGCGCCACTGGTCCAGACGAAATCCGCTATCAGGGCGAGATGGTTGCGCGCAATGGGCGGTTTGCGGGTTACCTCCCGGACTGGAAAGGCACGCGTTTCGCCATGGGTGGGGCGAAGTTGACGGTCGAAGGCGCGACGGCCACCTGGACCCGCGCCATCGAGGGCAATCAGGCGGCCACATTGACCCTGGCTCTCACCCCCGAGAAAATGCTTTTCTCACTCAACACCACTGTCACCGCCGCAGGGCCCAGCGAGTTTTCGCTGCAGATTCTGCCCGGAGCGGTCTGCACCGACGAGACTCGCTGCTTCGGGTGGCTCAATGGTGCCGGTTTCGAGGTGCCACTCAATGCCCCGACGCCCTTCGAAAGGATTCTCGGCATCCGTGAGTTCAAGTTTGAGCAGCCCCGGCGCACCGTGACGCTGCGCTGCGAAGGTTTCGAGATTCAGGACCGCCGCGCGGCGAACGGAGATCTGTTCCTGGTGCAGGTCATCGGCTCGTCGGGAACCGAGCCCCGCACGGTAGAGCGCAGCATCGAACTCAGTATCGAAGATGCTCCCGCTCATGCGGTGGCAGGACGCGCGGAGTTCCTGCGGCAGCGGATGGTGGAGTATTCTGACGTGGAGTTCGAGAATCCGGGCTTCGACGCGGATCAGCCGATGTCGGGCTGGACCACCAACCCGAATGCGGCAGTGGATACAGCGACCTTCCACTCGCAGCCTGCTTCAATCAGGATCAAGCTCGACGGCACCGAGGCCGACGAGAACCCGTACGTGACGCGGCAAGTCCCGATCAGCGCCGGACACCTCTACCAGGTCGAAACGTGGATCAAGGCGCAGGGTGTCACCGCAGCTACCAAGCGCGGGATGGCCACCACGGGGGCAACCGTGATATTGGAGTTCGCCGACAAGAACGGTAAGTGGTTCGCCTCCGGGTCGTACGCGAAAGGCATCTACGGAACGAAAGACTGGACACGCGTGGCCACCGATCCTGTCCGCGCGCCGGCGGGAGCGGGCTATGCCATCATATTCCTGAGTCTGCGGGCCAACGGCACGGCGTGGTTCGATGATGTGAAGCTCTCCACGGTGAAGTACTCCACCATGCTCATGGAGCCCCTTCCCGGCGCGACGGAGGATGACAACACCCCGCGTTTTTCGTGGCGAACCCAGCTTCTCGGCAACGGCGTGGTCCAGCTTTCACAGGACCCGGCATTTCCCGAAGGCCGGACCATCGAGGTCGCAGCTCCGGACGGCCCCTCCGTCGAGCTGAGAAAAGCGCTGGCGCCCGGCACATGGCACTGGCGGGTGCGCGTCCCCGAGGTGGACGACACCAGCCACTCCTTCAGCTTCGTGCAGACCGCGCCCCTGGACCGCGACTGCACGGAACCCCTGGTTTCTGGGGAGCATGGGTACCTCGAGCGAACCGACTTGCCGGCGGAGGTGACTATCACCGACGACCACGACCTGACCGAAGCGAAGATCGAGGCTGCGGTCAATGGCGAGCCGGCCCGAATCACGCGGAGCGAAGTGATTCGCAAAGATGGCGGCGATTATTCGGTCACGGTGCAAGTGCGTCCTGCCCAGACATGGGCAAAGGGTCTCAATAAGGTCACGGTCACTGCCACGGACGAGGCCGGAAACGTGGGAGCGGGAACGATCTTCCGGACCTGGTGTGAGCCAATGCCGAAGATCGTCTGGACCACGCACCACGGCATCCAGGTCGACGGGCAGCGCAAGTTTCCCTTCGGCATGTACGGCGTCCTGGCCGAGCACGTGGCGATCATGGAAGAAGCCGGGTTCGACCTCGTCCACAACTACACTTGGGACGGCGCCGGCAGTCTCGCATCAGCCATCGAGTACCTGGACACCGCAAACGCCCACGGGATGCAGGCCTTCATAGGGCTTGACCGCAAGATGCTCCAGGCAGGGAACGAGGAGTTTGTGGCCGAGCGCGTCGGCGCGCTTATGAGCCACCCGGGACTGCTCTGCTGGTACCTGTACGACGAGCCAGACCTATTACACCAATACGTCTCGCCGCAATGGCTGGAGCGCTTCTATCGGCTGATCAAGGCACTGGACCCCTTCCACCCAGTGGTCGTCACGTGTGCGGGAGACGGGCCAGTGGGCCAGTACAAGAACTCATTCGATGTCCATTGGACCCAGGTCTATGGCGCCACGAGCTTCGTGGCCAGTCGCATTCCCAGGCACCGCGCCCTCATGAAACCCGACTGGCCCCTGGCGGCGATTCTCCATTGCTATGACCGCGCCCAGACGGGTCTCGCGGATTCGGGCGCTCAATTCGACCCCGACAAGTTCCAGCCGGACGCCCGGGTCCTGCGCGCCAACGCCTTCATGGCCGTGGCGAAGGAGAGCAGTGGCCTGCTCTGGTGGTGGTGGGGCCAGGGGTCCCCTCGTTACATGACCGTGGCACAGGTCCCGTGGGCCTGGGATGCGCTGAAGCAGGTTGTTGCGGATATCAAGTCGCTGGAGCCGATCCTGGTTGCAGACGGCACCGATCACACCTGGATCGAGACTCCCGAAGCGGGTATCGAGGTGCATTTCCGAGAGAAGCGGACTGCGGACACGACGCTGATCATCGCCGTAAACCGCGACGATAAGCCGTGCCGAGTCACCTTCCGCCCGCGCTCACTGCCTGCCGACTGCCGGCCTGCGGTGCTCTTCGAGGACCGGCAGATTACCGTCAGCGATGGCGAGGTCACCGATGAGTTCGCGGGTCTCGCAGTACACGTGTACCAGTTCCCCGCGCCCTAGCTGGAGGCAGGCCGGTGGCTGTGCGGTGCGGAAACACAGACTATGACACGGCGGAGATGGTGCGCATCATGAAGCCGCCACGGATCGGGTGGGCGCTTTGCATCTTGTCTTTGCTGCCTTGCGTCCCGTTGTGGGCGCGGGAGACCGCGGATGTCTCCCTGGGGCCAGAACGGACCCGGCCTTTGACCACCTACAAAGGCCATGAGACGCAGATCCTTCACGAGCGCGAGGCCCGGTTCAACCTGGGCGAACATGGGTACGCCATCGCCTACAAGGCCGGGTACGACCCTGCAATCCCCGACAAAGCCTTCCCGCTGGAAGGCTACATCGGAATGCCGTACCCCACGAGCTGCAACTGGTACCACAGTGGCTTTCTGTTCGTAAGGATCAACGGCGACGACGTTGGCAACGTCCCACTGAGCAGCATGACCGTCTCCGAAGCAGGCCCTCGCGCCATCGTTGATCTGGTCTGGCATCACCCGGCAGCGGACGTCCGCGTGCGGTTCCTGGGCGAACCCGATGCCGATCACCTCAAGTGTGAGATTGCCATTGACCCGCTGACGCAGATCACGTCCGTGTCCGTTGAGACCCGCTGTTACCCCAGTTTCTTCACCGCCCACCACAAGCGCGAGGGCGCCCGGCGAATCCAGACGCCGACCTTGCTTGTGAGGGAAAACGAGCCCCGATCCGGCCCGGCTGCTGAGAACTGGTGGAGTGTGTACTACGATGAAGTCTTCGACGTGGCCAAAGGCGAAGGCGCCGGGCCGTGCGCCATGATGTTCCTCCCCGAGCAGGCCCTGGAAGCACACTTCGCGCCGGGCGGCTATGGTGTGGCCACGCGGATCACCTATCCGCCCGAGACACGTAGCATCAGGCTGGCATTCTGGGAGTTCCCCAATTTCCCCAACGCCCAGGCGTTGAATGACTTTCGCGCGAAATCCGATGCGGCTCGTGATGCCCTCGCGTCGGCGGATTTCACGCCGGCCCCCTTGCGCAACCTCGACCTGCCGGGCATGAGAGCGGAGGTCGAGCGCGCGGTCGCCGTTCCCGAAGTGGCGAAGTCGTTGGGGCAAAAGATTGACACCATCCGCAGTTGGCTTGCAAGCCAGCCGATCGCAGCAGCTGACAACCCGGGAGCCATGGGTGTCCGGGCTCAGGAGAGTTACCTGGCGTCCGTCGACAGTTACCAGCAGTTTGCATGGGAAGTGAAACTTGCCGAACTGCTTGCGGGACTGTGATGCACACCAGCCGACGTGTGGACGTGCCTGATTGACGACTGCACCGGGAGTGATTGCAGATGTCGCGTAGAGCGCCGGTCGTCATGACCACGGTCGTATTGGCCGCGCTGGGCCTTGTCCTGCCCGTCAGCGCTCAGGACATGGCAGAACTGGAAGTCGACCACGCCCTGACAATGGACTTCCCCACCCCGCACACCGACTGGGCGCAGCCGTATGCCTACGGGAAGACCCGCGTGCTGTTCTTCGTAGACGGGCGCGGCGTCAACCCGCGCGAATGCGTGGAGGTCATGCAACGCTTCGAGATCGAGGCGGAGGCAGTCTTCTGGGCGCAAATCGTGGACAGCGTTGAGACCCACTGGCACGGCGGCGCAACCGGTGAGCGCCGTATGCTCAACCTGCTGGAGAAGCAGTGGGACGCCTACGTTTTCCTGGGGCTGGACCTGTCCAACATGTCCCCCGAGCAGCAGTACAAGGTGCTCAAACCCGTGACCGACGGCGCGGGGATCGTCTTCGTCGGCGCCAATGACGCGCGAATCCTCAAAGATCAAAACAAGCTCACAGAGCTTCCCCCGTTCCTCGCGCAAGGCCCGGTTGGTGAGGCGTTCACGGTGGGCAAAGGACGCGGAATCCGTCTGCCGAAGCAGCCGTCCATCGAGTATGCGCCGGGGTGGGAGACAGTCTACGACTACTGGGCCCAGCGCCTGGGCAACGCGATCTTGTGGGCCGCGGGCAAGGAGCCCAAGGCGCAAATCGCGCTGAGCATCGATAAGAGCACCTTCGCCCGTGACGAGGGCGCCCAGATCACCGGGCAGGTGACCGGTACGCTGCTGCAGGGCAAAGCATGGGTGCGAAAGCGCTACGTCAGCCACACGGGCGAACCTGTTCCCATTGCCCGGATCGCAATGATCGAGGAAGTGTCTTCCCCCGGGATGGTCTCTGAGCGCGTGCCCCCATTGCCCGCGGGAGACTACCATTTCGACGTCTGGTTGCGGAGCGACAGGGGGATCGAGAGCTGGGCGTCCGTTCCTTTCACCGTCACCTCGAGCCGCAAGGTCAGCGAACTCAAGCTTCATGAGACCTGGGGCGAGCCCGGCGACAGCATCGCGGGGACGGTCTCTGTCGAGGGCGAGCCGCTGCCCGCCGAGGTACTCCAGATTGAGCTTCTGGACCGGCGCGGGAGGATCCTGGCCCAGCGCTCGGTGGCTCCAAGCAATGATCCCGCGCAGTTCGATTTCACAATTGAGCCCTGGTTTCCCATGCTCGTGACGGTGCGGGCGCGGCTGATCACAAAGCTGGATGAGGTGTCCCGCGCATGGCAGTTCTTCCGGGTCTGCAAACGCAACCGGGGCCGGTTCAACTTCCTCATGTGGGACGTGCCGCGGGGCACGCTGGCCCCGTATGCGGAAGAGAGTCTGGTGAAACACTCGGTTACGCTGCAGCTCGCCGGCGGCACCCCGCCGCCGTACCTGTCCGCCTACAATGTCGCCTGGGTCCCCTATACCACACGAATCATGGCCCAGCGAGACGCGGATGGGATCATGAAGCCCTTCTGCTGGAATGACGTCGAGGCCGTGCAGGCGCATGTGCAGCAGAAGGCCCGGGAATACACTGGCGCGCGGGAACATGGGGTGTTCGTCTACTCCCTGGGCGATGAGGTGGACACCAAGGGCGCATGTCTGTCCCCGCACTGCGCCGAAGCCTACCGCGTGTTTCTCCAGGAGCAGTACGGCACGCTGGATGCGCTCAACGCCTCATGGGGGACGGACTTCGCCACTTGGAGCGAGGTCGGTTTGGCGGACCCCAAGGACAGCGATGAAGCGGTGTCGCTGCGCGAGAAGAACTACCCGCGGTGGTTCGATCGCCAGGCGTACAAGTCCTGGAACTTCGTGAAGTTCTGCGGCGCATATAAGGAGGCTTACCGAAGCATCGACCCCGATTCGAAGACCGGGTTCGAGGGCGCCGGGGTGTTGGAGCATGGCGACGATCTGGACCTGATCATCCGCAACAACGAGTTCTGGTCGCCCTACCCTGGAATGGCCGATGAAGTGGTGCGCTCCCTGGCGCCGCGCAGCTTCCCGCGCTCTAACTGGATGGGCTACACGAAAGACGCGGACTCCCTGCTGCAGAAGTACTGGCGCATGGTGACCCGCGGCTGCGACTCAGTGTGGTGGTGGCGTTGGGACTGTATCGGCCGGTTTCACGGGTGGCTTGCGCCTGATCTCCGGCCATTCCCGGCGGTGGCCGAGATCCTCGAAGATACCCAGATCGTGCGCGACGGACTGGGCGACCTTCTGCTCCAGTCCGAGATGTTGGATGACGGCATTGCAGTTCTGTACTCGCATCCGTCAGTGTACGCTCATAACCTGGATGAGGGCGCGAGTTACGGCGGATATGCGGGATCCCACAGCGCAGTGCATACCATGGTGCGGGAACTGGGCATGCAGTTCCGGTACGTAAGCGACCGCATGCTGCGCTTGGGCGAGTTCGACGCGCACAGGTATAAGGTGCTGATTTTGCCCCGTGCTGAAGCGATTGGTGACGCCGAAGCCGAGGTGATCCGCAACTTTGCCGCCGGCGGTGGCACGGTCATGGCCGACGTGCGACCGGGCATCTACGACGGTCACTGCAAGCCGCGGGATGCAGGGGTTTTGGACGACGTATTCGGCATTGAACGCACCGCGAAGCCTGCAGCCCAAAAGGTGGAGGTAGAGGGCATCGGCGCAGTCAAGGCCGACACCGGCGTGCGGTTGACAACGGGTGTGGCTCAGGTGACGGCAGACGGAGCGCCGCTTTTCATCGCGAA
Organism: Armatimonadota bacterium; assembly: GCA_013314775.1. Lineage (NCBI taxonomy): Bacteria > Bacillati > Armatimonadota > Armatimonadota bacterium. The sequence goes on from JABUFB010000008.1 coordinate 353,176, forward strand.
CAAGGTCGGCGAAGGCTCGGCGTACATGACCAACTTCGACATGAGCAGCTACCCGCGGCTGGACGTGGCCGATACTCCCGAGGAGATCGCCCAGGAAACTCGCGACCTGTTCGCCAAGGCCGGCATCTTCCCCCGCTATCGTCTCGTGGGCGAGAACGGCCTGCGTGAACGAAATGTCGAGATCGTCCGTTGGGCGAACGGCAGCATGGAGATCGTGGCGTTGTTCCGCACCGGCGGCCTGCAGACGAACGCCACCATGTTCCTGCCCCAGCCGCGCTTCGTGTATGACCTGCGCAACCGCAAGTCTCTGGGGCAGGTGGAACACTTCCCGGTGACAATCATCCCCAACCGCGCCACGTTCCTGGTGTTGGCGACGAGGGCCGTCCCTGAGGCCGGCCTGACCCTCGAACCCTCCGATGTGTCCCGGGGGACCGTTGCGACGGCCCGCATATCCGTCCCGGGCGCCGAGGGCCTGCATGCCTTCCGCATCCGGGTCACCAACGGTGGCGAGCATCTGGACTGGCTGGATCAGATCGTGATCGCTGGCGAGGAAGCCGCAGAGTTCCCGATCCCAGTGGCGTTCAATGACCCCACCGGGCGCTGGAGAATCGAGGCGACAGACCTGTTCACGAATGAGCCCGTGACGGAGGAACTGGCGGTGCGGTGAGAACGCAAGCCGGACACAGGAGTGATGGGCCCATGCGAAAACTGATCTGGCTGTCTGCGCTGGCATGCCTGATCCCGGGCATCGTCTGCCACGCTGAAGATGACTACGACATCAAGGTATACCCGGGCGCGCGCACGTATGACAGGATCATCGTCGACGGAAAGATGACGGAGCGATCGTGGGAATATGCGCCCCTGGCCGGCGGGTTCACTTACTACGACCGTCCGGAGCTTGTCCAGCCCCAGACCTTCCTGCGAGTGATCTACAGCACGACCCACCTGATTTTCGGGGTCCGCTGCGATGAGCCGCTCATGGACAAGCTCACCCCGGTGGCACAGACTCGGGACGCCCACGCGGTGTTCTCCACGGAAGCGGTAGAGTTCTTCGTGGACCCGAAGCACAGCCACGGTGATTACTTCCAGTTCGCGGTGAACGTGGCCGGGAGCGTCTACGATTCCCACCTGACAGAACCCTCCTGGAACGCGAAAGTCGAGGCTGCGACGGACTTGCAGGCCGATCACTGGACGATCGAGATAGCCATCCCGTGGGTCGATCTGGGCGTCAGGCCCGAAGCCGGCATGGTCATCGGGTTCAATGTCTGCCGCGACCGGCTGATTGGCCCACAAAGACACTGGTCGAATTGGGCGCAGACGAAAGCCAACTTCCACGACCCGGAGCGTTTCGCCCACCTGGTCCTGTCACCATCGGCGGCGATCCTCGGCAAGCTGGGCGATGAGTTCCGTACGGGCGGCCGAACAGGGCAGATCGTGATCTACACGCGCCAGGGATTTGCGCACACCACCTACCGCGCCCTTGCCGTGAATGCTCTGCAGAACCTGGACGGGCTGCTGGCGGCGCTGGATGCGCAGGCGGCGTCCGAGAATGATGAACTGACCCAGGCCGAACTGCGACGTCTTGCCGCGGACTACCGGGCGCAGACCATCCCGGTGCGCGAAGCCCTCACAGGCAAGAGAAAACTGGACGCCGCCGAATGGACGCGTATGGATTACCAGCTCAATCATCTCGCGTCCCAGTTGAGCGAAGCCGTCTGGCAGGCGCGGCTGAATGCTTTGCTTTCTCAGATATAGACACTGACCAACCAATCCAGGGAGTGACCACCGTTGGCTGATCCTATCACAAGCATCATCGACACTGTGTCCGAGGAAAACATCCGGCAGTGGCTGTACAGTCTGTGTGAGGACCCTCTGCCCTATCGCAAGCTCAACTACACACTGCCCGGACATGAGAAGTGCACCTTGCACGAGGCCGACGATTTCATCGAAAGCAAGCTCAGGGAGTGGGGCTGGCAGACGGAGCGCGACGAGACCCGGGTCCAGGCATATCGCTGCGATGAGACCAAGAACATCCACCACCGATACTCCCCGCCTGCCCCGGAGGACCCCTGGTACACTGCCTACAACGTGTACGCAAAGAAGATCGGCTCCGAGAAACCCGAGGAGATCATCGTCGCTATCGCCCACAAGGACTCCCAGAGTTGGGTGGACTCTCCCGGCGCAAACGACAACGCCGTTGGCACGGTGGGAATCCTGGAGATGGCCAGGGTACTGGCGGACTACCCCACAAAGCGCTCCCTGTGGTTCATCTGGTGCAATGAGGAGCATACCCCGTGGACCAGTGTCACCGCCGCGCAGACAGCGAAAGAGCGCGGCGACAACATCATCGCGGTCTTCAACGTTGACGGCATCGGCCGCAAGTCCCCCGAGGACACTGAGGCGGGTATGCTGACCCACTGCACCGGGTTCACCGAGCCGGAAGGGGAGCGTATCGCGGATCTGGTCCTCAAGACCAACGAGGACTACAACCTCGGGCTGATTGCGTCGAAGTTCAAACGCGAGCACCCCGGCGACGATGACGGGTCCTTCGTGAAAGCCGGTTACCCGGCGGCGGTGATAAACATCGGCTGCTACCCGTACAAAGACCCGAATTACCACCTTCCGGGCGACCGGTGGGATACCGTGGATGTGCCGAATGCCGCGCTGGCGGTAAAGCTGTTGACCGCCGCGATCTTGCGAGTGGACGAAGGTGCTTTGGAGGGCTGAGGGCACACGGCCACAGCCCGCCGCATCCAGAATGAGCCACAAGGAGCCGACCGTGGACTACCGCAACCGCTTTCCGCAGATGCTGCAGATCAACCTCATGCGCCGGGTGCGAGAGATCGAGGAGCAGGCCAATGCTCTGAAGTTTGCCATGAAAACCCGACAGGACGCATTGGACTACCAGGCGGCCCTCCGACGCAAGATGCGCAAGGTGTTCGGCCCACTGCCCAAGCGCACGCCACTGAACGCCGAGGTCACGGGGGCTTTCGAGCGCGACGCGTACCGGGTCGAGAAAGTGCTGTTCGAAAGCCGCCCGGGCTTTCCCGTGACCGGCCTGCTGTACATACCCAAGCGCCACCAACTGCCCTGCCCTGGAGTACTCGCTCCCTGCGGGCATTCGGCCAACGGCAAGGCCTGCGACGCCTACCAGTCCTTCTGCCAGGGCCTGGCGAGTAAGGGTTACGTGGTATTCCAGTATGACCCCATGAGCCAGGGGGAGCGACTGCAATACCCTGGGAAAGACGGCAACTCGTGGGTGGGTGGGTGCTGCGCCGAACACAACCACGCCGGCCGGCAACAGTTGCTGGTGGGAGAGTTCTTCGGCACCTGGCGCGCCTGGGACGGCATACGCGCCTGCGACTATCTGCTAAGCCGGCCAGAGGTGGATCCCACGCACCTGGGCATCACTGGAAACTCCGGCGGGGGAACGCTGACAACCCTCATCTGCGCCCTGGACCAGCGCTATACCATGGCGGGCCCGGGCTGTTACGTCACCACCTGGCGCCGGAATGCCGAGAACGAACTCCCCGCCGACGCCGAGCAGCAGCCGCCCTTCGCTCTCCAGCTGGGTCTGGACATTGACGACTTCTTCGGTCTGCACGCGCCGAAGCCGCTGATCCTTCTGACGCAGCAACTTGACTTTTTCGACCAGCGCGGCGCACAGGAGGCCTACCAGCGCCTGCGCCATCTCTATCGGCTGCTCGGTGCGGAAGACAACGTTGCTATCTTCACCGGCGAGGGCCACCATGGCTACGCCCAGCCCCTTCGTGAGGCGATGTACGGATTCTTCAACAAGGCCTGCGGGAAGTCCGAAGAGACCAGCGAAGAGCCGCCGGTGACCATCGAGCCCGATGAGACCCTCTGGGTCACGAAGACCGGCCAGGTGGCAGATCTCAAGCCCAGGCCGAAGAACGTGTTCAGCTTCACGAAGGAGAGCGCTGAGACTCTCCTGCAGGGTCGTGCGCCGCTATCCGGGGATGCACTGCGTAAGGAACTGGGCAAGCTGCTGAACATGCCGAGACGCAAAGGCGTACCTGAGTACCGCATCCTGCGCCAGTCGGGACGGATCGAGGAATACCCGCGGCCCTTCGCCACTACTTACGTGGTTGAGACGGAAGCTGACATCCAGGCCATCGTGTACAAGCTGGAGGACGATGCTTTGGCTTCCCCCGTTCCACCCGGCGAGAGGGCTGTCTTGTACGTTCCGCACATGTCCAGCGATGAGGACCTGCGCACCGACGCGCTCGCCCGCAAGCTGGGAGCCGATACCGCCCGGGCTTTCTTCGCAGTGGACCCGCGCGGAATCGGCGAGTCCATCCCCAACACCTGCGACCGAGACTCGTACCTCAATATCTACGGCTCGGACTACTTCTACGCCTCATACGGCCTGATGCTGGGCGAACCGACCCTGGGCCGGCGCACCCATGACATCCTGTCCGTCCTGGATTGGATGCAGTCATACGGTTACGAGGACGTGCACATCGTCGGGCGCGGCTGGGGATCACTCCCGGCGACCTTCGCCGCGGTGCTGGATGAGCGCATTACATCGGTGACCCTGAAAAACGCGCCCATCGCTTTCTCCGAATGGGCGACGCAGGAAGACATGCGCTGGCCGCTCTCAGCCTGTCTGCCGTATGTGCTCAGAATCCTGGATTTGCCGGACTGCTACAGGGAACTTCAGAAACGGAATCTACGGATTCTTGAGCCCTGGAACGCGCGCATGGAGCGCCTGACTAAGAGTGCCGGTCGGAAGCTTCTCGCAGCATTTGGAGGGCCCGAGGGGGTAATATTGTAGTCTTCCAGAGATTTCCTTGACTAAAAGAGCAAGAAAAAATCAAGAAATCGGTTTACAAAACCCGGTACCTGGTTATACTTAAACGGGCAGACGCGGGTCGGGGACACGGAGGCTGCGCTATGCGATACTTCCTCGACGAATTGCTCTACTGGTACTGGGTCGATCCGGTCGTACACTCAATCATTCTGGTGGGCGCGGTCCTGCTGACCCTCTCCGTCATCGGGGCCGTGATGTTCTCACCGGGGCGACAGAACAGCTGGACCCTTCGTATGGCGATGCTGTCGCTCAGCGTGATGGGGTGCGGCTATCTCCTGTCGCACTACTATGCCTATTGAGGCCCGGGTCGGGACAGTCCAGCCGCGAGTACAGCCTGAAGTTCAAAGCGGTTCCCTCCGCTCGCTTCGGCGCGCTCCTCCAGGAGCGTGATTCGTAGCGTGTGCGGGCCGGGGCCCAGGTCCTGCCCCACCATCTCGCATGCCGAGTAGCCGCCCCAGTCAGCGTTGAACCACGCGTTCATGCGCACCGCTGGTCGATCATCGATCTGTGCCTCAACGATCCCCATATCGCGCTTGATCCGGTGGAAGACTAGCGATACCGCAGTGCCCGGGACGCTCAGTTCCAGGACGCTCCCGGGCTGATCTGCTGCCCAGCCGGGCCCAAAGGGACAGCTGGGCAGTTCCGTCCACCCCTCGGCTCTCAGCGGCGCCAGGTTTCCTGAGTTCAAAATCGCGGTGTGTTCGTAGGTGTCGCTGATGAGCGGTGCGGGGATTGGCTTGATTGCCGGCAGTTCCCCATCCGGCGGCAGAGCGTCAGCGACTTTCGCAACCACCGCATTGACGAACTGGGCGCAATAGTGGTGGCCCCGCTTGTTAGGGTGAACCTCGTCGGCCTCCACGTCCTCCCACTTCATCCTCCCGGCCTCAATCTCCGGCCACAGCGCGTCCCGGAAACTCACCATGGGCAGTTCGTAATGCCTACCGATCTTCGAATGCCATTCCTGTGCATTGCCGCCCTGGCGGTGCATGGTAAACAGGAGCATGGCCGCGGGCTGGTTGGGCTCCCGCAGGATTTGACGAACCAGACCCTCGAGGGTCTCCGCCGCGAGTTCCGTATTGGGGTCATTTACGCCGAACTCGATGACAACGAAGTCCGGCTTGTGCTTGATAAGATGATCCTGCGCCCGGTGGGCGGCGATGTTCGACCCGGTAGCGCCGATACCTGCGTTGACGAACTGCACCTCAGCGTTCGGGAAACGCTGCCTCCACCACGCGGCAATGATGTTCCCGTAGCGGTCCTCCACCGCGCCCGCAGACGCTCCTTGAGTGATCGATCCGCCGATGACAGCAACGACCACCTTCTCGCCGCGGCGTGCCTTCGCAAGAGCATGCTGAAGGCGTGCGGTGTCGCCCATGCTCACCAGTGAACGGGCCTGGATCGCCGCTTCATCCGCGCCAGGGGTATCTGACGCCGCTGCTGTGATCAGGAAGACGACTGCGAACAGCATGAGGACTGCCAGGGGAGCAACGTGCATACTTTCGGCATCTCCTTGAATGTCAGGTATCGCACCCCCAGCCCCGCTTTCGCCGGGAGGTCCAGGCATACCTTCCGCTGATTGGAGAAGGCCTTTGGCGCCGCGAGGGCGAAATTGGATTCGGATTCGAAGGAGGAATGGCATGGAGTTTCCGAACTTCGTTCTCAGGGGCAGGAAGGCGCTGGTCACCGGGGCCAGTCGGGGAATCGGGCATCACGCTGCGCTCTCGCTGGCACACGCTGGGTGCGAGTTGGTGGTTACGGGGCGCGACAGGTCTGCTTTGGAGCACGTTGCGGCTGAGATCGCGGACCTTGGCGCACATGCGCACATTCTGACAGCGGACCTGGCGGATACCCGCGCAGCCATCGAGATGGCCCGGGCGGCTGACAGGCTCCTGGGCGGCGTTGATATCCTGGTCAACAACGCCGGCATCTCATTCCCGGAGAGTGCGCTGCAGACCAGCCTGGAGCACTGGGAGACGACGATGGCGGTGAACCTGACGGCCCCGATGTTTGTGAGCCGCGAGATCGCACCCGGCATGATCGCTCGCGGCGGAGGGAAGATCATCATGATCTGCTCCAACGCCGGAATTGTCGGTCTTGCCGACCACGCAGCCTACTGCGCTTCCAAAGGCGGCATGGTCCAGCTGACCAAGGTGTTAGCTATTGAGTGGGCGCGGCACAATGTGAACGTGAACGCGATCGCGCCCACAGTCATCTTGACACCCATGGGCGAGCAGGTCTGGGGGACGCCGGAGAAGCGCGACCCGATGCTCGCGAAGATACCCGCCGGGCGCTTCGGGAAGCCTGTGGATGTCTCGGGCGCAATTCTCTTCCTGGCCTCTTCTGCATCCGACCTGATGCACGGGGAGACGATCCTGGTGGATGGGGGCTACGCGGCACAGTAATCCGGGCGATAACAAGACTCGAGAGAGTGACAAGATGACGGTCAACCACCACGCGACGCTCGTTCTGCTTGCATGCGCGATCTTGATAGGGACGGTGAGTTCCCTGGCAGCGGATGATCTCGACCCCAAAGACTGGTCCGCCTGGGAGCGGTTCCGCGCAACCGTGCAACATCCCTGCGCCGCCATCAAACCCGCCGATCTCGAACGCGCCAGAAAGAACATTGAGAAGCACGGCTGGGCGCGGGAGTATGTGAGCCGCCTGCGGAGTTCGGCAGACTCAATCTGCGCACAAGTGACCCCCGAATACCTGGAGCGCATGCTGGAGCACACCACCCCCGGCTGCACCGGTCCGTGTCCCGCCTGTCGCGCGAAGGGGCTACCGTGGCATCCCAACGGCCAATGGAGCTGGAACCCCAACCGCCCGGATCAGCTTGCGTGCAAGGTCTGCAAGACTGTCTTCCCCAATGACGAGTTCCCAGAGACGGTCATCGTGCAGAGCACCTGGGATCCGGCCCAGAAGTTTAGCTTCGTGGGTGGCGACACTTTCCGCTGTTTCAGCTACACCCACGCCCGGCCCAGTATCTCGGGGATCATCCGCGGGTACAAGGTCGGGCACGTCATCGCCCAACTTAGCAATCTCGGGCTGGCATACGCCCTCACGGGCGACACGGCGTACGCGAGGGCGACCAGAGCGATCCTGCTGCGCATTGCCGAGGTGCTACCAAAGTATCTCGTCTTCGCAGGGTACGGCTACGGGGAGTACGCGGACTGCGACCCGCACGTGGCGGCTGAGCGCATCAATAACCTGCCGGTGGATGAGCTTGTATACCCGCCGAATCAGCCGGACCGCAAGATTCACACCGGCTATTGGTCCGCCAGCAGGCTGGGCAGCAGCGGCATGGACGGCGGCTATGTAATCCGCATGGCTCAAGCCTATGATCTGACTTGCGAAGCGCGAGATGAAAACGGGCCTGTCTATTCAGACCAAGACCGGGTGCGCATTGAACGTGACGTGCTGCTGGAATCCGCCTATCTGGGCGCCTGTGACGTCGCGATCAATAACAAGTCAGTGGGCAACCGCGCCGGCGTCGCGACCGTGGGCATGGTTGTGGGACACCCGGGGATGGTGCGGTTCGGGCTGGACGGCTTCGTGCGCACCATCGAAGAGTGGTTCCTGCCCGACGGCGGCACATCGGAATCGCCGGCATATGCCATGATGACCATGAGCGGCATCCGTGATTTCGCCCTGATGTTCCGCAACTACACCGACCCTCAAGGTTTTACGGGGCCCGACGGCACGCGGCTTGAGGGCTTCGACGCCTGCCGCGATACGCGTTACGGCGACTGCTGGCAGAGCCTTATCTGGACGCTCCAGGGCGATCTGACACACCCTCCCAGCGCGGATTCGTACCGGACCACAACCATCGGAGCGGATTTCGCGGAACTCATCGCCCTTGGGTATCCCACCCCCCAACACAAGGCGCTCCTGCGGGAGTACTCGGACGGTCAGGAGGCACCAAAGGCCGAAGCACGAGCCATCTTCTACCGTGACCCGGAGGCCACGACTGAGACGCTGCCCCCATTCGCGCTCCCGGACATCGTCTTCCCCTTCCTGGCCCAGGGATACCTGCGGACCGGCGAGTATGGACGCGACAGCCTGGCTCTGCTCAATGCCAGTGACTACGGCGGGCATCATCACCTCGACAGCCTCGACCTGTATTACTGGAAGGACGGGCGCGAACTGCTGTCCGACCTCGGCTATCTGTGGGATCATCCGGACTCCTACCAGACTCGGCGCACTCTGTCACACAACACGGTGCTGATAGACTCCGCCGACCAGCAGACCAGGGACCGCCGGGGGAGCTTTCACCTCTTCGCTCAACTCCCGTTCATGAAGGCGATGGCAGCTTCATCCAATGCGTACCCCACCGCCCACGTGTACCGGCGAGATGTGATCCAGATCGACCACGGCCAAGGCCGTTCTTACCTGCTGGACATCTTCCGGGTGCACGGGGGCAAGCGGAACCAGTACGTGTTCCATGGTCCGAACAACTCGTGGTCGGTGGAAGGCCTCAAGCCTGCGCCTGCTGCGGAGCAGGAAGCGCCGGTTCGATTCGCGGTTCGATTGCATCTGGGGCAGCTTGCGGAGATCTGCATCAGGAACGTTGAGATCAGGCAGGTGCTTTCGGATGGCAGGGAGGGGCCCAATCTGGCTCCGAACGGGGATCTCGCGCAGGGGCAGGTGGGCAGATGCCCGCCAGGATTCGGGCTGTATTCGGGCGAGGGCGCGTATGCATGTGAGCTCGCGGACGGCGAGAATGGCAGGTACCTGCGCTTCGAGGCTACGAAGCCCCACGAGAACGGGAAAGTCAACGTGGCCCTCCTCATTGGCGATTCAAACGGCTATGTCGGCCCCAATGCGCTGCTGGGTGCGCGCGGCGGCACTTACCGCGTGCGCTTCCACATCCGCGGCAATGCGCCGCAGGTGAGCGTCGGGCCGGTGATGTGGCCAGATGACCCGAACGACCCCGGCGACCGAACATACGCCGGATCGGACCGTATTGCGGCGACGGACGACTGGACGAAGTACGCGGGAGAATTCACACTCCGGAGTGCCGCGCTGCAGTTGGATAACCGGCGCTACGGCAGGCCTGAAGCGCCGTGGAGCGCGTCCTGGGTGCTTCCGGGCGACTACGGCTTCAGCGCGCACATGCCCGCGGCACCGGGCGAACAGGTGATCCTCGCGGACGGCTGGGGCCAGCGCGATCACCGGAACACCGACCGCGGCGCAACCCTCCCATACGTAGTTCGCGAGGCCACCGGTGCACAACTGAACGCCTTCGTGAGTGTGTTCGAAGGTGCGCCCATCGGCGAGGCGATCGTACGCGGCGTCGAGGTTCTGCCCCTGACCGCGGACGCGCCCGAAGATGCGGTGGCCGTGCGGGTACTCACGGAACTGGGCGAGGATATCGTGGTCTCAATGCCCAACCCGCAACGGCTGAGTCTCGCGACCCGATTGGGGACCCTCGAGACGGACGGGACCCTCACGGCGGTTCTTGGCACTGGCGATTCAGCAAGCGCAGCGGCATTGGTCGGAGGCAGCAACATGTGCGTTGGGCAGGCCGCTATCACGTGCAATGTGCGGGAGCAATCCGGGAAGATCCTCTCCGTGGGAAGCGGGCGAGGCGACTCCTGGTTCGAGCTTGACAGCGCATCGCCGGACCTGTGCGTGGGCTGTGTGCTGCTGGTGACAGACGGTGCCTTCGAGCGAGCCTATCCCATCCGGGCAGTGAACGACACCCGCGCATACACCAAGCAGGGGAACACGGGCTTCGAGGCCAGAGGCGGCACGAGCTGGAGAGTTCTCTCGCAGGCATCCTGGCAGCGGGTTCCATGATCCCCCGAGCGCGGGTCACTCGCTATAGGCGCGGATCTCGAACACTCGGGCCGACTCCGAACCGTTCGTCGCCGTCACGGTCAGGCGAAGGCGCGAGGTGGTCACTGGGTCGAAGCGGTGTACCCGCTTGCGCTGGAAGTTGCCTTTCTCACGGGCAAGCGTGCGCCATTCGCCCTCAACCTCGCAGGCAAGCTCGTAGTCCCGTACACACTGAGGCGGCAACGGGGCCGTGTGATAGGCCATGTTCATGTCCGTGTCGAAGGTGAGATGCACGGTGTTCACGGTCACAGGCTGATCCCAGCTGAGTTGCACCCATTGCGGGAGGGGCTCCTCGGCAGCCGACGCCCACATGTTGGCCTCGGCACCCACGATGCGCGCAATACCATTGATTACATTCTCCGGCCGAAACGCAGTGCGCACAGCGATGAGCGGATCGGTGTAGAGCGCGTAGTATTGGCCCTTCACCACCGTCCAGTCGCCGGTCTGCCCCCCACCGTATGCCCTGCAGCATCCGAGCGGAGCTGAGTCCATCAGGTACCAATGCACCCCCGGCGCGACTTCCAGCCAGACCCAGGCGAAGGGCTGCTCCAGGTCGCGGTCGAAACGGAACTCCACCCAGTTGTCGCCGGGCTTGAGCTCGGCCTGTGCCACCGCGATGTCATCCTTCGATCCGAACTCTCCCGCAGCCGCCGATTCCCGCAGGTGCATAGTGACCGCAACGGGTTTATCCGCAGTATTCCGCAGGAGCGCATGCACTGCGTTCAGCCGCTTCTCGGGGCCAACAGGGAACAACATGGCGCGCGATGTCTCCATCGGGTGCAGGAGGCCCGTGTGCACATCGCTTCTGCCGAAGTATTCGAACTCCGCGGTGCTCGAGGCGGTGACCGTTGCGGCCCGGGCAAGGTCGGCGGGGTCTCGATTCGGCACATTGGGGATGTACTGGTCGTTCTTCAGCAGCAATTGCTGGAACTCGGCCATGTGGTCGGTGTAGATCCGCCGGGGCGTGATACCGTGTTTCACGGCGTATGCCGCCGCGGTCCCCGCCGCCTGTCCCGTGGTGGCCAGCGTTCCTTGCACGCGAACGGAACCCAGGGCAATGTGAGTCACGCTCATGCAGCGCCCTGCCATAAGCAAGTTGTCGATGTTTTTCGAGTACAGGCTGCGGTAAGGGATGGTGTAGATGGGCACATAGGCGTTGGTGTGGAAAGGACCTTCGGGACCCGAGTAGATGCCCTCCGGGTGATGCACATCCAGGGGCCAGCCGCCGTATGAGATGGCATCCTCGAACTGCCGGGCGCTTTGGCAATCGTTCTGATTGAGGATGTAGTCGCCCACGATCCGCCTCGACTCCCGCTTTGCGTCGAGTATCGGGATGCTGACAAGTTCGAAGTTGCGGGCCCGTTCCTTTCCGGCCCAGTGATTCTTGATGTGGTTCCAGTAGGCGAAAGACACGAGGATCAGGGCGTCGCGTGCCTGTTCGGCGTCCCAGGTGTCGTCGATGTCGCCGGGGTGTTCCAGCCACCATTCCCCGCTTGTGACGCCGCGGATGTTCCGCCCGAACTGGTCATCGGGCGGCAGCTTCGGCACCCACGCGGGGGGCACGAACTCCGTAGGTCTTCCTGTGTCCACCGAACGGAAGGACAGGGAATGGCCGTCCATGAGGCAGCCGCTCATAGTGATTTTGTCCGCCTTCTCCGGCGCGAGACTCTCACCGAACTCGGCTCGAGCTTCCCGGCCCTGACGGAACTCAGCCCCGGCGTAGAAACCCACCCAGCCGTCCCCCGTGCAGTCCACGAACATCCGCCCGGTGTACCGGCTGACAGTGTTTTTCAGCGTGTCCACTGCGAGAACCGCGGCAATGTGCTGGGCGTCGGCCATCTCCACTGCAAACACGTGCTGGTTCACAAAGACCGACAAATTCGGCTCGCTTTCGGCCAGCACACGGAAGGGTTCGCTCATCTTCGGGTAGCCGAAACGCGCTTTGATGCGCCCCGCCTCCTCGATGATCCCCGCTTCGCGCGCGTTGGGGTGGGCGCTTGCCGCGCCGTTGATCGGCACGCCCATTTCGTCGCTGGAGTTGCCGCCGAGTATCGGGCGATTCTGTATGAGCGCGGTCCTCGCACCCATTCGCGCCGCCGCGAGAGCCGCCGGGCTCCCCGCAGAACCTGCGCCCACGACGATCACGTCGAAGTCACCGGCCGGCACGGGCTCCAGGGATATGCCGGTCAGACGGGCCCGCTCCTTTCGAACACCCTCCAAGTCTGTGGCCGGTGTGTATGTTTTGTCGGTGGTGAGGATCAGCGCGTCGCAGCGGCCGTAATATCCGGTGAGATCCTGCAGCGCGAGGGGCACTTTCCCTGCCGGGAGGTCAAAGTCTCCCCCATTCTCCCACAGCCACTCGTCGCTGTGCGCGGCACCGAACACACCCTCAGTGCTCCTGTCCCCTATGCGTACCCGGAATTGCCCGGGGGAGTGGTCCTTGAGCCAGTTGCGGCTACGCACCCACAGTCTCCAGGAGCCGGCGGTGGGAATGTCCACCTCTACGGTTGCATCTGCCACAGGCTTCCCAACGCCCGCAGCTATCAAGTATGCCGAGCCCATGAGGTGCACGAACTGGGTGTCCAACGACCAGCCGCCGTAGTTGGTGAAGTCCTCGGCATCGATCCACAGGAAACCGTCCTGAACCATAGTGATCTCCCTAGCGGGCTTGCGGAATGGCGGCTTCGGCTTGCCGATGAGCACCGGCTCCACAGTGATACCGGCCTGGGCAGCCAGGGCGTCGCGTCCGGCAGCATAGTGTTGGGCGACCTCTTCGGCAGAGAGCGCCCGGTCATAGACGCGGACGTCGTCAATACCGCCCTTGAACGCATATTGGCCGCGGTTCGAGCCGATGTACGCGCCCGCAACGCCCGCATGCACCGTACCGGGACGGACTAGAGGGGAAGCCGGATCCAGCTGTCCGTCGATATACAGGCGCATTGCGTTGCCGTCGTAAGTACCAACGACGTGGTACCAGGTGCCCGGCACCCACTCCGTCTTCGCCGATTGCAGCGAGACAGGATTCCCGGCGAACCATAGCAGGAACCCCAGCGAACGGTCGGTGAAGCGCAGGGCATAAGCGCCGTCAAGACGGATCACGGCCGGAAAGCCCTGGAAATGTGAGGTCGCAGGGCGGACCCAGGCCTCGAGCGTCAGCGCTGGGTTCTGCTTCCCCGACGCCGCTCCGAGACAGATCACTGTTGACGCCTCGCCATCGAAATCCAGGCCTCGGCCGTCGACACCTTTGGTGACCGTGGCCAGGTTGACCTGCGCATCATTACCATTGCCGGATACGTCAGGCGCCGTGGTCCCCTGAATATGCTCGAAGTCCCAATGGGCAATGGGGCCGTCCTGGGCCAGCGCATGCAGCGCCCACAGCAGGAGAATCACAAGAACAGGAAAACGGAAAGGGCAAGTACGCATGAGATTCACTTCCTGGCAAGGATTTCTCGACGTTTACAATACTCTTCGCGGGCAGGTGGCCACGGACCTCCGGAAACCTACCGGGCCCGTCCCGAGCACAACGACGTTGCCTGCACATTCATCGACCCGAAGAAGGAGATTGCGTTCCGATAGTGAATTGTAGCCGTCACGCCCGGACCCGGACCGCATCTACCCCGCTCTCGTGTCCCTGTCCCGCGCGAGTTCACCCGAACGGAGCATCACACCATGCTGGAGAGGTTTCTGAACCAAGTGGACTTCTCGTCCTGGGACGACTTCTGCGACAACTTCCACATCCATGCGCCTGAAGGTTTCAATTTCGCGTTCGACGTGGTGGACGAACTTGCCGCGAAGTGCCCGGACGAACGCGCCCTGGTGTGGTGCAATGATCACGGCGAGCGTGCGGAGTTCACTTTCGCTCGAATGTCAGAAGAAAGCGCGAAGATGGCTCACGCGCTGAAACGGCTGGGAATCCGCAAGGGCGACTTCGTGATGCTCGTGCTCAAGCGCCGGTACGAGTTCTGGTTCTGCCTGCTGGCCCTGCACCGGATCGGGGCGGTGGCGGTTCCCGCCACTCACCTTCTGACGTGCAAGGACATCTCGTATCGCTGCCAGGCCGCCGACATCAAAGCGATCATCACAGTGCCCGACCAGCGCATCCTGGAGCAGGTACGTCTCGCCGAACCCCAGTCGCCCACGCTTCAGGTCAAGGCGCTGGCTTACGGACAGGCGGAAGGCTGGGTGTCCCTGGATGCCCTCGCGGCTCAGTGCGAGCCGGTCTTCCCCCGGGGCGAAGGGGACGACAGCGCGGGAGGCTCGGACCCACTGCTCACATACTTCACGTCCGGCACCACCGGCATGCCGAAGATGGTGATGCATGACCACACGTACCCGCTTGGACACATCCTGACCGCCCGGTACTGGCAGAATGCACGCAAAGGCGGTCTGCACCTGACAGTTGCCGACACGGGCTGGGCGAAGACCGCCTGGGGCAAGATCTACGGCCAGTGGCTCTGCGAGTCGGCAGTGATGGCCTATGATATGGACCGCTTTGAACCCCACCGTCTGTTGGACGTGGTGTCGCGGGAGCGCGTGACCACTTTCTGCGCCCCCCCCACAGTGTTCCGCTACCTAATCAAGGAGGACCTGTCACAGTACGATCTGAGCGCCATCGAATACTGTGTTGTCGCGGGCGAGCCGCTGA
Source organism: Armatimonadota bacterium (assembly GCA_013314775.1). Classification (NCBI taxonomy): domain Bacteria; kingdom Bacillati; phylum Armatimonadota; species Armatimonadota bacterium. The sequence goes on from JABUFB010000008.1 coordinate 368,493, forward strand.
ATCCCGAGGTCTACCAGGCATGGCTTCGCGGCACCGGCCTGCGTCTGATGGAGGGATTTGGGCAGACCGAGACAGTGGTGAGCATCGCCAACTACCCGTGGTTTGAACCCCGGCCGGGCTCCACCGGCCGCCCTTCTCCTGGCTGGAAGGTGGACCTGCTCAATGACGACGGCGCGCCTTGTGACCCGGGTGAACCAGGGGAGATCGTGATCTACACCGGTGCCGAACCGCCTGTGGGATTGTTTCGGGGTTACTACAAGGATGAAGAACTCACTCAGTCGGTCTGGTCCCATGGGGTCTACCACACGGGCGATCTGGCATGGCGCGACGAAGACGGCTACTACTGGTTCCTGGGTCGGGCGGATGACATTATCAAGACTTCCGGCTACCGGGTGGGACCCTTCGAAGTGGAAAGCGTCCTGCTTGAACATCCGGCAGTGACGGAATGCGCGGTGACCGGGGTGCCCGACGAGATGCGTGGCCAGGCTATCAAGGCTACCTGCGTTCTGTCCAAAGGCTACGAACCGTCCGACGACCTTGTGCGCGAACTCCAGGATCATGTAAAGACTGCGACCGCGCCGTACAAGTACCCTCGCATCGTGGAGTTCGTGCAGGAGCTGCCGAAGACCATCAGCGGCAAGGTGAAGCGCAACACTATCCGCGATCAGGACGCCTGCTGATTCGCATTCCTGGTCAGGATTTCGTCCAAGGCCGCCAGCATCGCATCCACGACCACCGACGCCTCATGGTTCTCGGCGACCCCGCGCGCACCGGCCTCGCCTAACGCATCCGCCTCGTCCGGGTGGTCCATGAGCCGCGCCAGCGCCGCCGCCAGGGCATCCGGGTTCTCGCTCGGCACGAGAAGCCCTCCCGGCGCCAGGCTGAGCATTTCCGGGTATACGCCCGCGTCCGGCGCCACCACCGGCACGCCTGCAGCCAGGGCCTCCAGGACCGCCATGCCCCGGGTCTCTCGCTGTCTGCTGGGCACGCTGAAAGCGCTGCATGCGTGCAGAAAGCTGATCTTGCCGGGGAAATCTACTTCGCCCAGGACCTCGAACCTGCCGCCCCTCGCGGCCTTGAGAGAGCGTTCCACGTGCTTCCAGTAGCTGGGGTCCATGACCCGCCCGGCAATCTTCAGGACCACATCACGCCCACCTCCCACCAGTTTGCGCCAGGCATCCACCAGTATGTCAAGGCCTTTGGGGCGGCCTATAATAGACAGATAGCCAACTGTGAAGGGCTCCCGCACGCGGGGGCCCGGTCGCCTGTATTCGGCGGTCACGATCCCCGCACGCACCACGCGGACCCGATCGCGACTGACCTGGAGCAGGTCAGCCATCAGGTCGGCGTAGCTGTCTCCGGGCGACAGGAACAGGTTGATGGATTGCGCATTGCGCCGCATGTGGTCGAGGGCTTGTTCGCGATGCGGCGATCCCAGGGAGTTTACGAAGACGTCCTCGCCCTGAATCCCACAAAGGACCGGCACTTTGAAACGGGCTTTGAGTGTTGGCGCGATGCCGCTAAGGAGGGTATTGGTGATCACGAAGGCGTCCGGCACGCCCATGGCTTCAAGAAACCCCAGCAGACGGTCGAGTTCCTTCGCCTGGTTCCCATCTTGCCCCGCGAGGACCGAAACAGTCATGGCACCCAACTTCGAGGGCGCGGTGCTGATTGCGAACCGCGAGACCCAGCGCAGAAGCGCGGGGTTGTCCAGAAATCGGTCGAGGGCAGGCGGCAGACGGCGGAAAAAGCCGGACTTTTGCTGCAGGTAGGCGTTGATACCCCCGAGGAAGACTGGCTCAGTCTCCACCGGCTTCGAGCCGTCAACGCGCAGGGGCGTGTACAGGGGCACTACGGTCACATCATGTCCACGTTCCATGAGTGCGCGGACCAGCGCGATATCACGGGCGCACGCGCCGCAGTACATCGGGCCGGCGCCGGCGGCGATGTACACAATCTTCAGAGGGCGATCTGCCGAGGCGTTTTGCACCATCATTCTCATCCTCCAGCAGCAATCCCCGCCAGCAGAGCGAGGGTCCCTATACCGTAGTAAGTGTACTCCACGTCTGTCTGCTGGTCGCCGGGATATGCGCCGAAACCGCCGGCCGGATGGGCACAGTCTCTGACGAACTCCCCCAGCCCAGGCAGATCAAGGCAGGAAGCGCGCCCGGCAAGCCAAAGAGCCAGCAGGGCAGTGAATGTCGACAGAAGATCCCCGGAGACCGCTCCAGCCCACGCTTTGAGCCCGCCGTCAGACGCCTGCATGGAGAGGAGGAAGTTTGCTGCGGGGTCCCGGACATCAGGGCCGGAGAGTCCTGACGCCTCAAGTAACGTGAGGACGGCGGCTGTGGCGCTGGTCTGCGCCACAGGTTCCCCCGCGGCCTCGCTGAAGCCCCCTGCCGGCGTTTCCAGGCCTCGCATTGCCGCGGACACGACATGCAGGTCGGCGGGCTTGTCCAGCATCTGCAGGCACAACGCGGCGACGAACGTGTTGTAGGCGCTCAAAGGGCCCGCGGGGCCTCTCGCCCAGCCCCCTGATGGCAGCTCGGACCTTGCGATGCAGTCCAGCAGCGGGTGGGGGTCAGGCGCGAAGCTGAGTCCACGCATGGAGAGCATCCGCCGGAGGTTCAGGATCGAGAAACACTCCACCACTGTCGCCGGTCTGGGCCGCCTTTCAGCCAACCACGCCAGCACTCCTTCGAGAGGTTCGCGCGGGCAGTCCAGGAGCAGCATCACGCGGGTGGCGAACTCCGTGTAGTACAGGTCCGACCCCCCGCGCCTGCCGGAGAATCCGCCGTCTGGTGACTGGCGCGCGCATATATATTGCAACGCGTCCTGACATAGTGCGGGGCTGAAACGGGAGAGCCCGATCCTCAGTGCGTCGTCTATGAGGTCGAGATGAGTGGCACCCAGGGCCCTCAGCCCCGATCTCGAGCCGTGCGCAGGGGCAGGAGGTTCCGAACAAGGAAGCGCATCAAGGCTGGCAGGCTTGGGTGTTCGAAGGAGTCGCACAGATCCAGCGCCCGTTCCCGCAGGCGCTGATAGAGAAGCTCTGCTTTGTCGAAGGCCCCGAGTTCGCGGTACGCCATGTGCAAGCGCTGAGCGATGTCTCCTCCCGACGCGGCCGCCTCGCGCAGGGCATTGGCGCCACCGGCCTCGAGCGCGAATGCCCGCAGCACCGTGGGGCGTTGCGCCAGCGCATCCACCGCAGGCCCCTTCCGGCTCTCCGCCTCGTCCTCCCAGTCTCGCAGGTCATTGAGGACCTGGTATCCCTCGCCGACAAGGGTCGCGAAGCGGCGCAGGAGGTCGTCCGGCACGTGAACCCCTGCAGGGCGCAGCCCCGCATAGAGTGCTAGCTCGAAGGCGGGAGCAGTTTTCAGGGCGCCGATACGCAGAGTGTCCTCGGGCCGCAGGTTCTCGCCACCGCGCTCTTGCCAGAGGAGGTCGGCTCCCTGGCCATTGCACAATTGCAGGTGGGCCAAGGAAAGGCGCTGGAGGATGTCAGATACACATGCATCGCCCAGTTCGGGGGCCTGCGCTGAGACCAGCCGGTACCCCAGCCCCACCAGATAGTCCCCCACATTGATGGCCAATGCAGTGCCGTGTCGCCGGTGAAGGGCCGGCTCTCCATATCGGTAATCGTCCCGGTCCTCAATGTCATCATGCGCCAGCGAAGCTTTGTGAAGGGCCTCAATCGCCACTGCGATCTTGCCCACGGCGGCTGGGATCAGACTTTGGAGGTCAGTGTTCACATCGAGCGCTCGGTCACCGTGACGGGCAACAGCGTAGGCAGCCAATGTGACGAAAGGTCGCATGCGCTTCCCGCCAAGAATCAGCCAGTCAAAGGCAATCTCCCGGGTGCGCGCAAGCGGATGGCCGGGACGCGCGCTGGACGCGCCCAGATCCGGCAGACCTGCGAACAGCGCGGCAAGAGCATCATGGGCGAAAAGTTCGGCAGTGTGTCGCAGGAGAGGCAGGTAACAGTGTTTCACACCCTCGCCGGCCGGCGCAGTGGCATTCATCAGCGCACGTACCAGATCAGGTTCGGCTTCGGTGTCGCGACACCCATCGCGAAGGAGTGGGACCGCCTGGTGTGGGATGCCCAGTTCGGCGATGCCCTCGAAGGACTTCTCCAGCGAGTCCAGACAGGCAACCCCGAGGATCGCGTCCGCCTCGCCCTCGAGCACTTTTAAGATCACCGAAGACGTGCCCTCGGCAACCACAACCTGATAGCCGAGGGATTCGGCTTCAGACTTCAGGCCGCCGATCTCGCAGCAACCACAACCGGTGCAGTGCAGGCCAACGGAATCGATCTCGGCAGCGCACTTGGCCGGATCATTGAGGCACTTGGGCAGGAGCAGCAATCGCCGGCGGAAGGGCACAGCGCGGTAAGCGTCGTGCCAGAACGCATTGTCCACGCAAACCATTGCGAAGCCCTGGAAACCCGAAGGCAGCCCCAGGTCCGCGAGGGCAGCATCAGCGGCCTGCTCCAGTTCCTTGCGCCCAGGCGGGCGGTCGCGGACCAGGAGGGCCGCTTCTCGCGCCGCCCTCGTCCTGACCTCAAAGCGCAGCCGGGGGTCTGCGGGGACTAGCCTGATGCTGTCCGCGGTTCCCGCCTGATGCGATGCCTGTGTTCCTGTGTTCAAGCTCATCCGCGGCGTCCTCAAGCGAGTAGTGCGCTCTCAAGTGGGCCTTGTCCGACGGCTACCCCTCGCCAACCGGGGCAAGGCAATACAGGTTGTTCAGCCCGCGGATATAACACTTGTCGCCGATGAACACCGGGCAACAGCGGAATGGCTCAAGCTCGTTCATGGCGACTTGTTCGAAAGTCCGTCCTGGCTTGATGACCGCGGTCTTCCCATTATCGGAACTCACGTACAGATAGTCGCCGGCCATGGTCACACTGGGGTAGATCGTCCCCTTACCGAACTCCAGATTTCGCTCATAGACGACCTCCCCCGTCGCGGCATCGATGGCGCTGAAGACGCTGACCTGGTTGATCGCATAGACCAGTCCGTCATGGATCACGGGCGACGCGTAGTAGCGCTCCTTCTTCGGCTGTGTCTGCCAGAGCTGCTCGGCAGTCAGAGCCTCGCCGTCTTCAGTGAGCGACAGGCGGAACGCCTTTCCACCGTTTTGGATGAAGTAGACCACGTCGCCCTCGACCACCGGGCTGTTGTACTCCAGCCGGAACAGCTTCTGGGCCATCACCTTGCCATCGCTGACGCGGATCACCGTGCCGGAACCGTCGATGGCTACGATCGTGTCACCCAGCGGCATAAGAGCCGGCGTGCCCCAGTTCCACTCACTTGCCGGGCTGTAGCGTGTCTCACCCGTAAGTTTGTCCAGCCCGAAGAGGTGGTGGATGTGGATCAGCACAATGTCGTCCACCACAACGGGTGATGAGCACGACCCCCACGTGATGTTCGGCTTTTCCACCATGCGCCGCCAGATCAGGTTACCGTCCAGGTCATAGCAGGCCACAATACCGGTGGCGAAAGACACCCAGACATGCTCCCCGTCAGTGGCGGGGGTTGCACTTGAATATCCGTTTACAGGGTGGACATCGGGCATGCTGTACCAAAGCTTGTCATATTCCGCCAGAAGGCCGTCAATCTCCTTCTGCCGGGCCTGGGCCTCCTCAAGCTGTTTCTTCAGGTCAGCGTTGTCGGGGTCGTCCTGCACCGCGGTCTTGAGCTTGCGGACCTTGCCCCACAGGCCACCGCGCTCTCGGCGCAGATCACGGGCTTCCTGGTTCTTCGCAGCCATCTGGGCAGCTTCTTCAGGTGTGGCCATGTCCTCGAATCTGGTGTCGGCCTCCCAGATCACCTCGCCGTTGTTGGCATCGACGCAGATCAGCTTCATCGGCTCGGCGGTGACGAACAGCTTGTCACCTACCAGAACGGGCGTAGCGTTGGAGGCTGAGGGCATCGGGGTCTTCCACAGGACGTTGGTCGTCGGGCCCCAGACTGTCAGCGGCGCAGCGGACGGGTACTTCCCGGTACCATCGGTGCGCCACCCGACAAACTGGGCTGTTGCGGTCCCTGAAACAAGTACACAAACGGCGAGCATCAGCGCGGTCGGGATCCATCGGAACATGTTCCGTGTCCTTTCTTCCTTCTTAGTTAACCCTGTTGCTCTCGAGCAATGTCCAGTTTTGACCGGATCCGCCCCAGAGCTTCAACTGTCCAGACGACAGGGTAGAGCTTCTCGGAGTACCATAGACGTGAAAAGTAGAGACCCACTGGCGAAGGCCGCGTCCATGAATCGTCTTCGATGCGGCTCAACAGGTAAGAGACGCCCGCGGCCAGTGCAAGTTCTGATTCTTCGGGCTGGAGGGCAAGGGCGTTGACGGCGAGCGCGGTCTCCTCGATCGAAGATGCCACTCCCGGCGCCCCTCCCCATCCCCCGTCGGGATTCTGCGAGTTGCGCAGGAATGTCCTGGCTTCCGCTGCAAGCGGGCCTTCGGGCAAGGCCGGGAGGACCCGCGCCGTTCCCACCACCGGGTTGCGCATGCCGGGTGCGGCCTGGTTGCCGAACCATAGTGGGTCCCAGGAGCCGTCCGAATTGCGCGACGCAGCGAGATAGGCCAGTCCGCGCTCCATTGCCCGCTCGGCTCGACCACTCCTCGGAATTCCCCGGGATTTCAGCGCTCTCATGGTGTGCGCAGTGATGTCCGGGCAGCTCTGGTCGAAGGGAAGCCTGCCCCACCCGCGACAGAAAGTGGGCCAGCCGCCGTCAGCATTCTGAAGCTCAAGGAGCCAGCGGACCGCACTCTCTCGCGCATCCGGTTCCAGACGGTCCGCCAGCGCCAGCAGTGCGCCCGAGGTATCGTCGGCGTCCGGCACTCCTCCGGACAGATCGGTCCAGGCCCAACCGCCGGGTGCCGCCCCGGTATACGGATGCACAGCACGCCATTGCTGCCCGGCCACCCAGTCGCGTGCACTGGACACGTCGGCTTCCGGCGCCGCAACTTCAAGGGCATTGAGCGCGAGTGTCGTGACCCACGTGCTCAGGTTGGTGTCAATCGGCCAGCTTCCATCGACTCTGGCCGAGGCGCGCAGGAACCAAAGGCAACGCTGAAGGACGGGGTCTCCCGCGCCGAAAGCATCCGCGAGGCTCATCGCGACAAACGCTGTCAGCGGTGTAGCCTCCAGGAACCCACCGCTCTGGGGCTGCAGTGTCGCAAGCTTGCTCCGCAGAGCGGGGGTCAGCGCCCGTCGCAATGATGACCACGCTGCCCCGGCCTGGTGGTGCCGACTGATGACAAGTCCCACCGCAATCAGAGCCGGCAGGGCGTAGCTTACGACTTGTAGTCTGACGCCCTTGTAGAAAGCTCTTGGCAAAGCCGCGAGTTCGAAGGGCAAGCCCGGAACATCCTCCCACGCCACAAGACCCGCCAGCGCGCAGTTCATGAGGATCGGCACTGCAAAGGTCCTGTCCGCGCCGTAGATATCCCTCACTGCCTGGGCGATGGTCTTCCCAGGCGCGCAGCGCTCGACAAACTGCATGGCGCGAGCGGGCACTGAGGGTGGGACAGCCTGATCTCTGGCAAGGCGCAACGCGGATAGCACCAGCAGCGTAGTCGAGAGGTTCCCCGGGCTGTCGGGGGTGTCGCCCCAACTCCCGTCAGGTAGTTGCTGGATGTCAAGCCAGTCGACTCCGCGGCGGATCAGGGCCGCATCCTCGGACTCTCCGGCCACAGCGAGTGCACTGACAGCGGTTGCGGTTGCCAACGCCGACGACGACAAGCGGCCTTCCCACCAGCCACCCGCGACCCGCTCAGCGAGCAAGCGGTCGCAGGCAATGCGCAGCCCTCGTTCCAGCCTTCCCCGATCAACCACGGGCCGACCTCCGCTCCAGCCGCGTCAACAGGTGGCGCCAGAGCGCGACCTGTCCACGCCCCATCAGCTGAAGTGCCGCACGGCGCCACCACGTGACACCTGCACCCAACTGGTTATCCGCATACAAGACCGGTACCCGCCTGAAGTTGAGCTCGTATGATTCTCGCACCAGCCGCCAGTGAAGTGGAGTCAGGTCATCCCTGGTGATGGGATCAGCGCCGTCCACCGGAGCGTAGAGCACCGGAAAAACGGTGACATCGAGCGCTGATATGGACTTCACCCACTCGCGAGTGGCCGCGATATCCTCCTGTGTCTCGCCGGGAATACCCAACAGGAGGCTCACCATGGGCGAGAACCCTGCGCTGCACAGTCGTGCGAGTTGTTCGGCGCACTGCATCGGCCAGTCCTCGTCGGAAATGTCCACCATTTTGCCGCCCCCGCCGGCCTTTCGCAGCAGCGCTCCGCTGGCACTCTCCACCCCCACATTCACCCACGGATGTCGGGCGCCGGTATCTCCGCACATGAGTCCATGGACCGCGCGAAGCTGATCATCGCTGAAATGCCGGATGCTCGCAATGTTGGCGTGGTCAGCCTGGATGAGCCGCATACCCGGGATTGCACGCAGGTCAGACAGCAAACGCAGGAGCGCGTCCGGCTCTGGGTGGACCCCGGTGCCTCCGTAGCGGAAGATATCCTCGCTCAGCACCCCAATGCTGGTGACCCCGCCCTCCACATTGGTTCGGGCGTCGGCAAGAATCGTCTCTGGGGGCAGGTGTTGCATGGGGATGCGGCCGATGGTACAGAATCCGCAGCCAAGGCCGCAGCCGCGGCTAATCTCGATGACGCCCATGGTTGACGGGGCGGCAATCCGGGGAATGTCCTGGGCGGCAGGGCCCTCGGCGCTTATCAAGCGCGGTACATCCTGCCCCGAAACCAGTGCCCTGAACAGGGACGGCGTGGCAGTCTCGGCATATCCGACGACCACATGATCCACGCCGTGTTGCGCCGCAGTGTCCGGGCTGGACACATATTGCCAGGCACCCGGGCCACCCATCACGATTCTGGCAGTCGGGCAACGGCTCGCAACAAGATATCGAATCTTGTGCAGGAGGTTTTGGAACAGAATCTGCGGGTAGATGCAGCCACCGGCGATACCGGCCATGGTGGTGCTGCTCATGCCGATACCGGTGGGTTCGCCGGACGCAATCCCCACGACCCGGGTGTCGGGGCCAATCGCGGTGCCGATGTGGGCATCATCCACGACCGCGATGTCCTCAGGGTGAAAGCCGTCCGCGACCAGAGCCGCCTGAATCCTGCGCAGTCCGAGAGGGGCAACCTTCGCAGAGCCGCCGGGATGTGGGCAACGCGGTGCAAGCAGGTGGCTGACCACCGGCCAGGGAGTGGTGGTGGTCTGACTGCTGGCCATCATGCCGTCCAGGAGAACCCCGTAGTCGGCCATGAGGGTGCGGTCGGCGGTCAGGACGATGAGGGCTCCCCGGTGCCAGGCCACTCAGACGCTCCCGTCCTGGAGTTTCTCCAGATCATCTATCAGCGAATCGATCTCAGACATCACAGGGCCGGCCTCGAGAATCGGCGACAGCGGAATGGCTGCTCTGCGCCCACACTCGGAACATGGCTCGCCGCGGTTGCCCGCTCTCGGCCTGCCCGACTGGCCGCAGACCGGGCAGGCGATCCCGGTGCGCAGGTAGTACATTCTCCGGGCGGATGCGTCGAGTTCCACAAACTGGCCGGGTGCGCCGCAGATTGCCGGATCATCCAAGTACTCCGGGAAGATAATGGCCCCCTGTGGACAGATCCTTGCGCACGCCGGACACCCGTCCTTGCAGGCGTCGGGATTTGCCACGGCGACCTCCCCCGTCTCTTTTCTGCTCCAGACACCGAAAAGACAGAACTGGACGCAGTGGCCACAGTGAGTGCAGCGTGAAGCATCCTTCACCGGATACCAGCGTGACGGCGGGTCATGCCAGCGCGTTACAACTACTGGCGGGGTCTCCGGGGCCTGATCACCTGTGATGCCCGCCGCTGCGAGCAGATCCTCCGCTGACCCAAAATCATCCAGCCGGTACGCGCTTACTTCCGCGACGTCCGGCAAGTGCGCCCGCAGAACCCACTCCGCGGCCCGGCGATGTAGGCGCGTGATGAGGTTGATGGGGCCGGCTACGGTACGCAAGTCTTCCCAAATCGGCGAGCCGTGGGCGATGTGGTACAGGTCCGGCAGCATCAGAATCGTGCCCGAGCGGGCTGCAAACCCCGCTGCCAGCTTGTCGAGAGTCTGCTGGGTCTCGACATCGGCAGGTGAGATGGCGATGATCGTTGTCACGTTCGACGCTTCGGCCATTGGCTGTCCATCGTTACCGACTTCGGGTGAGCTTGACTTACTGGTGAACATTATATAACTTGTGAATATTGAACGTCAATGCCACCCCAGAGCAACTTCCCCCAACGCTCCGGCGTTTAGGGTATAGTAAGGCGACAGTATACCACACTTTGCGCAGACCATGCCGCACGATGGCATGGCGCATGAGTTGACTGAATGACCCAGCCGCCTGAACAGATTGTGCGAAGACCCCCAAGCTCTGTGGAAGACGAGGCCCTCCAGCCCCCTTCCACCGAGCCTCTGGTCGTACAGCCTCCAACAGAGCGCCCACTGCCCCGCTGGAAAGTGCTGGCCGTCCGCTCTACCCCCTTCCTCTTCGCACTGGCCGGGATCCTTTGCGTGGTGCTGTGGTTCCGAGTGAACCCGCCGCTGGAGGAGACCGACCCCACGCAGACTGAGCGGAGCAGTTCCGAGGCGAACGGCACGGGCAGCAGCACTGTGTCCGACGGGCTCAACCCACCCGGCTGCGGGGTCGGCGCAGAGAAGGCGGTCGAACAGGCTCAGGATGATCAAGATGCGAGCGCTCCTGCCTCCAGTACCCCTGCTGTCCCGGGCGCACCCATGTCGCCACCCGTCTTCGGGGGCGGGGCGTCGGGTGCCGCACCGTCTTTCCCTGCGCAACCATCGGCACCTGCGCCGGGCAGAACATCGCCTGTGACCCCGGTCTCCGTGCCCTCGCTTCCCGGCTCGTGGGCACGGTACCGAGGCGCGGACTTCAGTAACATTGCCCGGAACGTCTCCGGCCTTGCTCGCTCATGGGGCCCCGGGGGGCCGCAAAAGCTCTGGAGTGTGGAACTCGGCGAGGGCCATGCAGGCCCCGCGGTAGCGAACGGGAAAGTGTATGTGCTGGACTACGACACCCGGGCCAGGGCCGATGCACTTCGATGCTTTTCGCTGGCCGACGGGAAGCTGCTGTGGACCCAGTCCTATCCTGTGGAAGTGAAGCGCAATCACGGGATGTCCCGTACAGTTCCGGCCGTGAGCGGGAAGTATGTGCTCACACTGGGCCCCAAGTGTCACGTGATGTGCACCGACGCGGACACCGGCAAGCCCTACTGGAAGATGGATCTGGTGGCGAAGTATGGGACGAAAGTGCCCCAATGGTATGCAGGACAATGCCCCCTGATCGACGGCAATAAGGCAATCATCGCGCCGGGTGGCAAAGCGCTCATGATTGCGGCCGATATCGGCTCCGGCAAGGTGCTGTGGTCCACGCCCAACCCGAAGGGCTGGGACATGACCCATTCGTCTATTATACCTATGACTTATGCAGGCAAGAAGATGTACCTGTACTGCGCCAGCGGCGGGGTCGTGGGTGTATCCGCGTCCGACGGTTCTGTCCTGTTTGAGAGCAGCGACTGGACCGTGAGTACTGCGAACATCCCGGTGCCATTGCCTATCGGCGATGGCCGCATATTCTTGTGCGGCGGGTACAACGCAGGGGCGATGATGATCCGCCTCAAGGGCTCGGGGCCATTCACCGTGGAGAAACTGTGGCAGGTGAACGCCAGAACCTTCGGCTCGGACCAACAGAGCCCGATCCTGTACAATGGATACATCTACGGGGTCATTCCCGGTGGCGAACTCGCCTGCCTGTCGCTGGAGGGCAAGCAGCTTTGGAGGAGCGGCAGCACCCACCGCTTCGGCCTCGGGCCGTACATGATGGCCGGGGACCTCATGTATCTTCTAAGCGACAAAGGCGACCTGTCCCTGGTTCAGCCCAATCCGTCGGGTTACAAGGAACTGGCGAAAGCAAAGATCCTGACCCACGGGGAGGCCTGGGCGCCGCTGGCTCTCGCCGGGACCCGCTTGCTGGCGCGGGACGTGACCACCATGGTCTGTCTCGACGTGGGTGCCCGCTGACATGAGACATCCACCGGGACAGCGATCATCCTGGGTTGTGACGGGGCTTTTTATCGCCTGCCTCGCAGCAGGCGGATTGCTGCTGCACCAGCAACTGCAGACTGGCCGGAAGCTCTCGGCCCAGGGGGAAGGCAGGGCGAGTGCTACCCGCGAGCATTTCGATCGCCGGCGCACTGTGGACGACCAACTGGTACGCTGGCGCCAGGTGGAGGAAATCCCCTGCGATGCTGAGGGCCTGCGTGGGATCGCGCTGGGCTCTGATGGTTCGCTCTATGTCGCCGCGAATACCGGCATTCTCGTCATCGAGCCGGGCAAGGCACCGTCTGTCCTGGCCACTCCCGGCGGGCCCGCGCGATGCGTAGCGGTGTATGAGGATGCCGGCGGCCGCAAGGTGCTGGTAGGCATCGGCGGACGCGTGGTGGTGATCGGGTCCGGCAAGCCCCTGCAGTCCTGGGCCGCTTCCAATGGGACAGGGCTGGTCACCAGCATCTCGACGGGCAAAGACACCGTTTGGGCGGCGGATGCGGCAAACCGGATCGTGGTGGCCTTCGACTGGGATGGTCACGAGAAGGCGCGCCTGGGGCAGCCCGACCCGGACAGCGGTGATACCGGCTTGATCGTTCCCAGTCCCTTCCTGGATGTGGCTCAGACGCCGGATGGCGGCGTGGTCATCAACAATCCCGGACGCCACAGAATTGTGACGTATGACACACGGGGCAAGCGCGTGAACTCCTGGGGCAGAGGGTCGTCGGAGACAGAGGGGTTCTGCGGCTGCTGCAACCCGGTTCACATCTGTCTTCTGCCCGACGGGCGCATCGTAACGGCGGAAAAAGGCATTCCGCGGGTGAAGGCGTACAGGCCGGACGGAACGCTCGAGTCTGTTGTCGCGCCACCGGAGGCGCTCTCGCGGTATGCGGAAGGCCTCGATTTGGCTGCGGACGGGCAGGGGCGCGTGTACGTTCTCGACCCGCCGGCGCGGGTCGTTCGCGTGTTCGACGAGATAAATGGGCCGGAATAAGGGTCCCGACTGGAGAGTGTCGGATGAATAGGCCGGAACGCACCGACAGGCGCGGGTTCCTGGGCGATCTGGGCCGACTGCTCCTCGCCGGCGGGCTGGGAGCGGGCGCTGTGTATCTCGCATCTCGCGGCAGAGAGTGTGACCTGCCAGGTGCCTGCCAGGGCTGCTCGTCCTTTGCGCAGTGCGACTTGCCACGGGCCGCAGAGGCACGCAGGGAGAAGGTGAACAGTCTTGGCTGACGAACCCGGTAAGCTCACTCGACGCGAACTCATCGCCCGCGGCGTAAGGGGCGCGGGATTGCTCTGCGCGGCCGGTGGACTGGGCGCCTTGGTCACCCGTGGCCAGGCGGAGAATCTGGTCTGGCAGATCGACCCAAAGAAGTGCATCGCCTGCGGAAAATGCGCCACCGAATGTGTGCTCAACCCGTCGGCAGTGAAATGCGTCCACGAGCACGAGATCTGCGGATACTGTGAACTGTGTTTCGGGTATTACGTGGATCAGCGCCTGGATGACCAGGAGACCGCCGAGAACCGGCGCTGCCCCACCGACGCAATACGCCGCGCGCCGGTGGAGGACCCGTATTACCAGTACATCATCGAGGAAGACAAGTGCATCGGATGCGCGCTATGTGTCGAGGGCTGCCAGCAGTTCGGGAATGGCTCGCTGATCATGCAAGTGCGCCACGACCGGTGCCTCAACTGCAACCAGTGCGCCATTGCCAGTGCCTGCCCTGCCGACGCGTTCCGTCGAGTTCCTGCCTCTGATCCGTACCTGCTGAGGCTCAAGAAGCAAGGGAACGCATGAACAGTTTGCCCCTGCTCGTTACCGCCCTGTTAGCCGCTCCCCGGCATCTCCTGGCCGAGGAGCAGTTCAACTTTCCACCACCCGAGTTCTCGCGACCGTACGTGTTTCCAGACACTCCTACCCCCGCGCCAAGGCCCGAGTGGCTGGGGGTTGCGGATGTGGTCGTGCTTGCCGTGGCACTTGCCTTGGCCGCGTATTTCGGGTTACGGACTCGGTCGCGACGGCACCTGGTCGTGCTCACCGGTTTCTCTTTGCTCTACTTCGGTTTTTACAAGAAGGGCTGCGTATGTGCAGTGGGGGCCGTGCAGAATGTGGCAATGGCGCTGGGCCCCGAGCAGTACGCCCTGCCCCTGGTAGTGGGCCTGTTCTTCATCCTGCCCCTTGTCTTCGCACTCTTCTGGGGCCGAGCCTTCTGCTCGTCAGTATGCCCCCTGGGTGCAGTGCAGGAACTGGTGCTGCTACGGCCGCTGAAGGTCCCCGTGTGGCTGAACAGCGCTTTGGCGCTTCTTCCAGCGCTCTATCTGGGCCTCGGCGTGCTTTTCGCTGCTGCAGGCAGCACTTTCATCATCTGCCGCTACGACCCGTTTGTGCAGGTTTTCCGGTTCGGCGGCGGCACGCTCATGGTGTTCATTGGTATCGCTGTGATCCTGTTGTCAGTGGTTGTCGGCCGACCGTATTGCAGGTATGCTTGCCCCTACGGGTTTCTGCTGGGCTTACTTTCGCCGTTCTCGCGAGAGAAAGTGCGCATCACCACAGGCGACTGCATCAACTGTCACCTGTGCGCCGATGCCTGTCCTTACGGGGCAATTCAGCCGCCCACTCCGGCGCCGCAATACCTCCCGCGGGCTGCGGAACGCAAGCGATTGGGCCTGCTGATCGCACTCCTCCCGGTGCTGGTAATTGTAGGTGGCGGGCTGGTTCGACTGGCAAGCCCTCTACTTGCCAGGGCAGACTACCGGGTCAGGCTCGCGGCCCAGGTCTGGCAGGAGGAACAGGGCAAGCTCACCGATCCCACCGATGAGACGGAGGCCTTCGCAAAGCGAGGCGTGCCCACCAGCGACGCTTACGTCGCGGCGCTCCAAGTCCATCGCCGATACGCCACAGGAAGCTGGTTTCTTGGCGGATGGCTGGGGCTTGTGCTGGGACTTCGGCTGGTGTCGGGTTCGGTGCGCCGCCACCGGAGCATCTATCAGATCAACCAGTCCGCCTGCGTCGTCTGCGGGCGGTGTTACCACTACTGTCCGCTGGATCGTCAGCGAGGCCTTTCTCTGACGGACGCACCACAGGAGGACCAGTCATGACGGACGAGGTGCAGACCCCGTCCCCGCAGGACGCGCGCATGCATATGTATCGCCAGGCAGCGCTGGCCACGGCGGCCGTGGCCTTCGTCTTCTGTCTGGTGGTTCTCGGCCTGCTCGCGGCGAACATGATTCAGGCGCGGGGCAGCGATCCGCGGGAGCCCGCGAAGATCCACAGTCTCAAGAGCCAGCTCGCTCGAGAGCCGGAGAACATGAAGATTCGCAACGAGATCCGGGAGCTCGACCGGCAGGTGCGGGTCACATATCTTCGCACTCGTGCTCGGGCATTTCTGGGCATGTACCTGCTGTTGGCGGGCGTTGTGGTTCTGCTGGGTTCCCTCCATGCAGCCACCCGATTCACCGAAAGGCTGCCGCAGCCTGACGCCGCCGGGCCTGCCAAAGCCTGGACTGAAGCGGCGATGGGGCGGCGATCGGTGGTCGTGTTGGGGATCGTGCTGGCCTGCGCGTTCATTGTTCTGGCCACACTGGGCCGGCATGACCCGGTATCGGAGTACGTGCGCGCCGCCGAGAAGGCGAAAGCGAACGAACAGGAGGCGGCCCTTCGCGGAAACCCGGAGACCAACCCCACACTCATCGCGGGAGCGGGGAATCCAGCCGTTCCGCAGACTGGTGCATCAGCTCCCACGGGCGTTCCCGGTCCTCCCGGACCGGCAGGGCCGCCCGGAACACCCGGACCGCCCGGAGCCGCGGGCTACCCCGGTCCGCCAGGCGCTCCCGGTGCTGCAGGGCCCCCCGGACCCCCGGGCCCGGCCGGGCCACCGGGACCAGCCGGTCCCCCCGGTCCCCCCGGACCGCCGGGACCGCCCGGCAAGCCCAGTCCTGACGTTCCCGCCGCGTCCGGGGAGAATGGCCCATCGACCAACGGTGGAGCTGGACTCACGCCCGGATTGCCCGGAGGCGCAAGCGGCAGTCAGCCCGCACAGGCGGCTTTCACCGCAGACTTCCAGCGCAACTGGCCCCTTTTCCGTGGGCCGGGCACTGGGCGCCGCGCTTCCGGCGAGTTCATCACCGAGTGGGACGCCTCTTCAGGCAAAGGTATCCTATGGAAGACGCCGGTGCCGTTACCCGGGAAGAACTCCCCGGTTGTCTGGGGAGACAGGGTGTTCCTGGCCGGCGCCACAGAGAAGGCCCGCGAGGTCTACTGCTTCAGTGCCACAGACGGCAAGCTCCTGTGGAAGCAGCCGGTTGTCATCGAGATGAGCAAGAACGAAGCCCCGCCCGAGGTCATGGAGGACACCGGCTACTCCGCGCCGACCATGACCACCGACGGTGAGCGCGCTTACGCGATCTTCGCGAACGGGGATGTCGCCGCGTTCAACTTTGACGGCGTGCTTGAGTGGTCCAAGGCCCTCGGGCGGCCCGAAAACATTTACGGGCATGCCTCGTCGCTTGTCTGTTACGGCGGGAAGGTCATCATCCAGTTTGACCAAGGCTCATCCGAGGAAGACGGGATGTCGGAGCTGATCGCTCTCGATGCCGAGACCGGTAAAGAGGCCTGGAGCACTCCGCGACCCGTCCCCAACTCCTGGGCCAGCCCGGCACTGATCATCAACGCGGGTCGCGTGGAAGTCATCACTTGTGCGAACCCATTCGTCATCAGCTACGACCCTGCAACCGGAAAGGAGCTCTGGCGCGTGGAGTGCCTGAGTGGCGACGTAGCTCCGAGCCCGGCCTACGCCGGCGGGATGGTGTACGTCTGCCAGGACGGCGCGGGCGTGTTCGCCATCAAGCCCCCGGCACCCGGCACGAACGACAAACCCACAAAGGTCTGGAAGTCCGACGTGGGCGCGACAGACACCACCAGCCCGGCCTGCAACGGGGAGATCGTGATCCTCGCGGCGAGCTATGGCACTGTCACCTGCCTCGATGCGAAAAACGGCAAGCTGCTGTGGGAAGAGGACCTGAAGGTCTCTTTCACCGCGTCACCGATTATCGCTGGGAACAAGGTATACCTGACAGACACCGACGGCACCACTCACGTCATCGAGGCTGCCACCAAGTACAAGTTCATCGTGCGCAGCAAATTGGGCGAAAAGACTGTGGCCACCCCGGCGCTGGTTGACGGCCGCATATTCATGCGCACAGAGAAGCGACTCTTCTGCATTGGCAAGTCCCAGAAGCAATGACACCCGAAACACAGGCCCCACCCACAATTGAAGACAACGCGCAAAATGAAGCGTCGGGGACTGAGGCCGTCTGCGCCTGCGAATCGTGCCCGGCCGCCGGCATTGATCTGGCTGATGTGGACGCAATCGTAGAGCGTCTTGGCCGGCAGGCTGACGCCCTGATTCCGATTCTGCAGGCCATCCAGAAACGCTACCGATACCTTCCCCGCGAGGCCCTGCGCCGCGTCAGTGAGATCACGGACATCTCCCCCGCGACCATCGAGGGCGTGTCCACCTTCTACTCCAAGTTCCGTCACCAGCCCGTGGGTAAGCACGTGATCAGCGTCTGCCACGGAACCGCTTGTCACGTGAAAGGCGCGGGGTTGGTGACGGAGGCGCTGCGCCGGCATCTGAAGCTTGAAGGCGCAACAGACACCACCCAGGACAGACTGTTCACCCTCAGCCGCGTGGACTGTCTGGGCTGCTGTACGCTTGCGCCGGTGGTCCAGATCGACGGTATCACTTACGGGCATGTAACGCCGGATAGCGTGCCGGACATGCTCGGCGACTTCCTGCGTGACGTGGATCGCGCCGAGAAGCGCCTTGCTCTGCTGCCCGGTCACTCTCCTACCGAAGGCATGGCGGAGATACGCATCGGGGTGGGCTCGTGTTGCATCGCCGGTGGGAGCATGGATGTACGCACAGCGCTGGAGGAAGCTGTCCGCGAACTCCGGGCTCCCGTTGTAGTGAAACCCGTTGGATGCGTGGGCATGTGCCACCAGACTCCGCTGGTTGAAGTGCATGTCCCGGGTCAGCCACCGGCAATTTACGCGAAGATGCGCGCGGCGGACGCACGGGCTGTGGTCCGGCGGCATTTCCAGCCCAAAGGGCTGGTGCCGAAAATCCGGTCACTGGTGACCGAGACGCTGGACCAGATACTGACCGACGAGGCCTGGGAGCCGGTGACCCGCTATTCAATCGACACCCGTGACGGTCCGGTCTGTGCATTTCTGGGCCCGCAGAAGCACATCGCCACTGAGCTGTACGGCGTCGCCGACCCGCTGGATCTCGATGACTACCTGGCGCACGACGGATTCGAGGCCCTGCGTCGGTGTGTTACCGGGATGACGCAGGAGGACGTGATCCACGAGATCAGCCGCTCCGGACTGCGTGGGCGCGGCGGGGCAGGGTTCCCCACCGGGCGCAAGTGGTCGCTGGTGCACAGTTTCGAACGCGAACCGAAGTATGTCATCTGCAACGGCGACGAGGGCGACCCGGGCGCGTTCATGGACCGCATGCTCCTTGAATCGTACCCATACCGGGTTCTCGAGGGGCTTGCCATTGCAGCCTACGCGGTGGGAGCGCGCGAAGGCGTCCTATACATCCGCGCCGAGTACCCCCTCGCGGTGCGGCGAATCTGGCAGGCCATTCAGAAGTGCGAGGAACGCGGCTTACTTGGCGACAATGTCCTCGGCACAGACTTCAGCTTGCGCCTCGCCATCATGGAAGGCGCAGGGGCCTTCGTCTGCGGCGAAGAGACCGGGCTGATCGCGTCCCTCGAGGGACGTCGCGGATCGCCCCGTCTGCGGCCGCCTTTCCCCGCCGACAAAGGCCTCTGGGGCCAGCCAACCCTCGTGAACAATGTGGAGACCCTCGCCCTCGCGCCGTGGATCATCCGCAATGGCGCCGAAGCGTTCGCGGCCCTGGGAACCGATCAGAGCAAGGGCACCAAGGTCTTCTCGCTCACCGGGAAAACCAACCGGGGCGGGCTTATTGAGGTGCCGATGGGCATCACGATCCGTCAGATCGTGGAGGAGATTGGCGGCGGGGTGGCCGAGGGCCGGAAGTTCAAGGCGGTGCAAATCGGCGGGCCATCCGGGGGCTGTATCCCCGAGGCGCTGGCCGACATCACCGTGGACTACGAAGCCCTGCACAAGGCCGGGGCCATCATGGGTTCGGGCGGCCTGGTGGTCATGGACGACCGTGACTGCATGGTGGATGTGGCCCGATACTTCCTGGAGTTCACCCAGCGTGAATCCTGTGGCAAATGTACCTTCTGTCGCATCGGAACCCGCCGGATGCTGGATATACTCGACCGCCTGTGCACGGGCAAGGGCAAGGCCGGCGATATAGAGCGCCTGTCCGAACTCGCCGAGAGCGTGAAGCGTGCCAGTCTCTGCGGCCTGGGGCAGACCGCGCCCAATCCAGTGCTCACCACGATCCGGTATTTCCGAGATGAGTATGAGGCCCACATCGAGGGTCGCTGTCCGGCCGGCAAGTGTGCGGCGCTCATCACCTACAGCGTGAATGACAGGTGCATCGGTTGCACGCGGTGTGCGCAGGAATGCCCGGCGAACGCCATCAAGATCGCGCCATACCAGCGCCACGAAATCGACGTGGAGAAGTGCATCCGCTGCGACACCTGCCGACAGCTCTGCCCGGTAGACGCCATTGTCGTGACGTAGCACCCGGTGTCACTGGCCTGCCGAATTAGAGGCACCCCGGACTGAGAGCCGGATCGTCGACCGCCGACCGCGGTCTGCAATCACCGCTGGGGAGCCCTCGAATACGGACGCCAGACAGATTTGCGCCGATCGTTAGCCGAACGCCCAGGACGATGACGCGCGACACGTACAGGTTGACCTCGACCTGCGCGGCCTGGATACGCACGGCAGAGATGACGGCAAGAATCGTGAGCAGTTGCATGGCGGCCCCCTGAATGCGTGTCGCACCTGGGTTCGCTCAGACGCCATTGCGCGCCTTTTGCTCGCATGGATGAAGGGCATCCTGGCGACGTTGAGAATAGGTGCGCATAGATTGCGTCCCCGGAGAGGTGGACCATGCCCGCTCTGCTTCTGGCTATTCTGGTTACGCTTGGCTGCGCTCACGCACAGGACAACCTGGTTGCTAACCCGAGCTTCGAGATTGCTGATGAGGATGGGAAGGCGCCGGCGGCATGGATCATGCCCACGCTAGCGGGCGCCGAGTTCGCATGGGATGACACGGTCGCGCATTCGGGACGCCGCTCGGCCCGTGTCACTGGAACAGACCCCGATGCGCAGAGTAGCTTCGTCCAGGCCTGGCGTCAGAACGTGGGCAAACTTCCGGGCGGGCGGCTCTGGGTCTCATCCTGGGTGAAGGCTGATAGCGTCAAAGGGCGCATCGGAGTCTTGCACCGTGACGAGAACGGCCGGGTGCTGCGCAATCAACTGATCGCCGACATCAGCGGCACCTACGACTGGCGTGAGTTTGGCGCTTCGCTGGACCCCGAACCGGGGACGGTGGAGCTGCAGCTTGTGCTGGGTCTCGCCAAGTCCGCCGGTTCGCTTTGGTTCGATGATGTCACCGTAACCGCCTTCGCCGGCGCGGGGGCCATGTTTGGCACGCTGAGCATGTCCCCTGACACGCCGGGGGTTGCGGGAGAGATCACGCCGGCTGAGTTCACCGTGCGCATCGGAGAGAAGGGCCTGCGGCCCGGCGGGTCAATCAAGCTGCGGTTCGAGGCCTGGCGCCCTGCGCGAGAGTTCAAGCTCGCCGGATTCCGGGCAGACACCGGGGATCCCGCCCAGGCATTCGAGATCACTATTCCGCCGCCCAAGCGCAGTTGGCCACCGACCCCCCAGCCGGTGGCAGGGATCATCACCCTGAAGGACGGCCCGGCCCTCGGGGCTGGAGATACCGTCACAATCCGAGCTGATCTGACCTATACGGCTTTCACGAATGTCATCGCCCAATTGGGCGGTCTGCTCAGCCCGGACGCGAATTCGGGAGACTTCCCCCTCGAGGGCACTTTTCGCCTGACCGCAACCGGCGGGGAAGGGAAGCAGATCTTCTGCACTGCGGAGGCGCGTCCCATCGAGGGCACGCCCGGCCGGGTGACGGTGGCAGTCACTGACGCCCACGGCAACCCGTGCGAGGGTTTCCGGGGCACCGTCAGCCTGGAGTGTTCCACTGGCGCGGTGATGCCGGAGCCCTACACATTCACCGCGGCCGACCGCGGCAGCCACGAGTTCCGGGTGACCGTTCCGGCCGACCGTGTCAGCCGCATCACGGCATCCTGCGGCGCGATGAAGGCGATCAGTAATCCAATCCTGCCGCGAAAGCCGCAAGAACCGGGGATCTATTTCGGCGATATCCACTCACATTGCGAGATTTCCGCGGACGCTGTGGGCGACCCGGACCTGGCGTACGAGTACGCCCGGCGGTTCTTCGGCATGGATTTCGCGTGCCTGAGCGACCACTCACCCCGGGGGAAGCACTGGCAGCGGAACATTGAGGTGACCAACCGGCACAATGTGGATGGGCAGTTCGTGACCTTCCTGGGCTTTGAGTGGAGTGACGGCCGGCGCGGACACAGGAATGCTTACTACCGCGGGGAATCCGGCCCCGAGCAGCCCAGCGACCTGCCGGACAATATGGAGAGCTGGTGGGCGCGCTATGATGAGACAGGCGACCGGGTACTCACCGTTCCGCATCACCCAAACACCGATTCCGGTGTACGGCTTGACAACGGGGAACTGGTCTGGGGACCGGTGGATTGGTCAGTCATCAACCACAAATACCAGCGCATCGTGGAGATCTGCCAGGTGCGCGGGGCGTTCGAAGTGCCCGGGCCGGACCCGGAACTTCGCGCGAACCGCCCCGATGTGGGAGCGAGCGTGCAGACTGCACTGGCGAAGGGGCACCGATTGGGGTTCATTGGCTCCACGGATACCCATTCAGGCAGGCCCGGCAATGGAGACGCGCGGGCAGCCATTATGAGCACGGAGTTTACGCGAGCCGGTCTGTGGGATGCCATGCACGCCCGCACCTGCTATGCCACAACCGGCCCGCACATGCTCATCTTCTTCCGCGTGAACAGCCAGCCGATGGGATCGGAGATCGTCCTCGGCGCCGCCGATGCTTCCAGGACCATCGACTGGCGCGTGGTAGGCACCGGACCGATCAAGCGCGTTGATCTGGTTCGCAACAACCAAGTGGTGCAGTCCTGGGAGAGCGAGTCGGCGGATGACATGAGTGGCAGTTTCGTCCGCACGGACGCCCTCACCGGTACAGAATGGTGGTACCTGCGGGTGATCCAGCAAGACAGCCATCTCGGCTGGTCGAGCCCGGTCTGGGTGGACCCGCCGGAAGCAGCGCGGGTGCAGTAGACGCAGCGCGTCATCCGCATCAAGCAAAGGGATGCGAGAAGCCCATGGCACGCCAACCTAATATCCTTCTGATCATGACCGACCAGCAGCGCGCGGACACCATCCACGCCCTGGGGAATCCGCGTATCCAGACCCCAGCCCAGGATCGTCTCGTGCGCGAGGGAACCAGCTTCATATCGGCGTACTGCGCGTCCCCGGTCTGCCAGGCATCGCGCTGCAGCCTGCTTCTGGGCGAATACGCGCACACGACAGGGTGCGTCAGCAACCTGCCAATGCCCCAGGAACGCACCTCGCTCATGGAGATGCTTCAGGGCGCCGGATACCAGACCCACGGCGTCGGGAAGATGCATTTCGGGCCTGACAGCAGGTACCTTTGGGGGTTCGACAGCCGCGACTACAGCGAAGAGGGGGGCATGCGCGACGGTGACGATTTCTGCGACTTTCTGAAAGCCCACGGGTATGAGCACATCGTTGACCCGAGCGGGATGCGCAGCGAGTTCTACTACGTCCCCCAGCCCTCGCAACTTCCCGCGCGGCTGCACAATACCCAGTGGGCTGGCGACCGCTCCCTGGAGTTCTTGCAGCGTCGGGACCGTAGCCGACCTTTCTTCCTGTGGAGCAGCTACATCAAGCCCCACCCACCCTTCGAAAACCCCGTGCCCTGGAGCCGGCTTTACCGCCCGGTGGAGATGCCTTTCCCCCACCTCCCGTGGGGCTGGGAAGAGATGACGACCTTCTGGAACCGCGTCCAGAACCGCTACAAGTACCGTGACCAGGGCTTTGATGGGAACCTGGTACGTCTCATTCGCGCAGCCTACTTCGCCTGCGTGTCCTTCGTAGATTACCAGATCGGCAGACTGCTAAGTTACCTCGAAGAGCAGGGTGAGCTCGACAACACGCTGATCATCCACACCAGCGACCACGGTGAGCTGCTGGGCGACTTTGGCAGCTGGGGCAAGCGCAGCATCCTTGACGCCGCGGCGAGGGTTCCCTGCCTGGTGCGTTACCCGGAGCGCTTCACGGCCGGGCAGGTCTGCGAAACCCCGGCAAGTCTCGTGGACATCCTCCCCACTTGCCTGTCGGCGGCGGGTATCGACACTCAGGCGCAGCACGCCGGACACGACCTCGCGCAGTTGGCGGCCGGCGCTTGCGACCGCGAGGGCGTGATCTGCCAGTTCCAGCAGGGCGACCGCGGCCTCTACGGGTACATCACCGGCGGGTTCAAATACGTGTACTCCGCAGCGGATGACCGCGAGTGGCTGTTTCCGAGGGTCGCCGGTGAGCCCGAGACTCGCGACGTAGCCGGCAATCCGGCGTATATGAAGGTCCTGGCGCAACATCGTGAGGCTTTGATCGCCCGCTTCCGCGCGGATGGGTACGAGTTGCCGCTGGATGGAGACACCTGGCGCAGGCACCCGCGTCTGGATGTGCCCACAACGCCGGATGCGTGGCAGCTTTACCAGGATGGCGGGCGAATCGCCGACCTGTTCCCGCCCGGTTACAGACCGCAGGTAGAACCTTCGGGAGGGTTGCCAGTTAGCGGAATATGATAGCAACCTCAACGATGCCTTGAGCGAATCGTTCAGAAAACATAGAATTGCCAGGTTCCGTACGCCAAACGACTCTGGGAGTGTGACCCATGGCCGCCTTGTCCAAGATCGATGAACTCGCTGTGAACACTATCCGCATGCTGTCTGCTGATGCGGTGCAACAGGCGAACTCTGGTCACCCCGGTATGCCCATGGGCATGGCCGACGTGGCCTACGTGTTGTGGACCCGGTTCCTCAGGTACAATCCGCGCGACCCGAAATGGGCCAATCGCGACCGCTTCGTACTGTCGGCTGGACACGGGTCGATGCTGCTGTATTCCATGCTCCACCTTTCGGGCTATGACGTCTCCATCGATGATCTGAGGAACTTCCGGCAGCTCGGAAGCATCACTCCCGGGCACCCTGAAGTCGGGCTGACCCCCGGGGTGGAATGCACCACGGGTCCCCTGGGCCAGGGCTTTGCGAACGGCGTGGGAATGGCCATCGCTTCGCAGGTTGCGGCGGCACGTTTCAACTCCGGCGACCGCAAGCTCATCGATCACTACGTATACGCGATCGTGAGCGATGGCGACCTCATGGAAGGAATAAGCTCGGAAGCCGCCTCCATCGCCGGCCACCTGGGTCTGGGCAACATCATTTACTTGTATGACAATAACCACATCACCATCGAGGGCGACACAGGCCTGGCGTTCTCGGAAGACGTTGCCAAGCGATTCGATGCCTACGGTTGGCAGACCATCGAAGTCGACGCGCACAACCACGAGCAGATTGCCCAGGCGATCGAAATGGGCCAGGCGGACACGCTCCGCCCAACGCTGATTCTCTGTCGCTCCCACATCGGTTTTGGCAGCCCCAACAAGCAGGACACTCCGGGCGTGCATGGCGAGCCTCTGGGCAACGATGAACTCGAAGCCACCAAGCGGAACCTGGGCTGGCCATCTGAGCCCCGTTTCCTGGTACCGGACGAGGTGCGCGAGCTCTTCGCAAAGCGTGCCGAAGCCCTTCTTCCTCAGTACGAACAATGGCAGGCGATGTTCGCCCAGTTCCGCGCCGAGAATGCCGATCTGGCTGCCATCTGGGATGCCATGTGGAACCGCACCGTGCCCGACGACCTGTACCCGAAGTTGCTGGAGGCTGTCGGCGACAAGGAGGACGCAACACGCAATCACGGCGGTGCGGTGATTCAGGTGGTGAGCGAACACGTGCCGGCTCTGCTGGGTGGGTCGGCTGATCTGGCACCTTCCACCAAGACCCTGATCAAGAGCAGCGGGGACATCGCCCGATTCCAGTTCGACCAGAAGAACCTGCGGTTCGGCGTTCGCGAACATGCCATGGGCGCTATCTGCAATGGGATGGCCCTGTACGGATGTATCCTGCCCTACGGCAGCACATTCCTGGTCTTCAGCGACTACATGCGCCCGTCTATTCGCGTCGCAGCGATCTCCAAGCTCCCGAACGTCCTGGTGTTCACCCATGACAGCATTTTCGTGGGTGAAGATGGCCCGACCCATGAACCCATCGAGCACCTGGCATCTTTCCGCGCGATGCCAAACGTCACGGTTATTCGCCCCGCCGATGGCCCCGAAACTGCCGCGGCCTGGATGAACGCTCTCGAGCGCACGACTGGGCCGACGCTGCTGTGCCTCACGCGCCAGAAACTGCCGACCATCTCCGCCGGTCTGGACCCGATGCTCCTCAAACGCGGCGCATACGTGGCGCTGGACTGTGAAGGCGATCCGAGTCTCATCATCATCGGCACCGGTTCCGAGGCCCATCTCGCGGTGGCTGCCGCGAAAGAGCTGCAGTCTCGCGGTCTGGCCGCTCGTGCAGTCAGCATGCCCAGCTGGGAGGTCTTTGAGGAGCAGCCGCAGGAGTACCGATTATCCGTACTTCCCGACGACACCCGGCGGGTGGCCATCGAGGCCGGCAGTCCCATGGGTTGGGAGAAGTACGTGGGCCGCTGTGGTCTCATCATCGGCATGAATCGTTTCGGCGAGTCCGCTCCGTATCAAGCCCTCGCGGACCACTTCGGGTTCACGCCCGAAAAGGTCATCGCGGCTATTGACGCCTGGCTTTAGCGACGAAGTAAGAAACGCTCGTTCCCGGCGGTTGACAGCCGCCGGGAATGGGCATATCATCCCTCACACACAACCAGCGTACCGGCGGCGATCCGCCGCCCACGGGAAGCCGGTGCAAGTCCGGCGCTGCCCCGCAACTGTAACCCGGCATGGAAGCTGTCTCCAGCCCACCGGGAAGTCAGGATACCGTGAAAGACCATGGCTCCTCGAGGGCGGGCGCCAGGGTTCACCGCGCATGAAGACCGCTCTCATCGAGCGGTCTTTTTCGTGCCGCCTGAAGCCAACCGGGGAGTGACTGCAATGAGACTGGCTGACCTGCTTGGACAACCCGGACGCACCATCCTTGCTGACGGCGCATGGGGTACGCAGCTCTCGGCAAGCGGCCTGAGCGGTGGCGTGCCCGACGCCTGGAGCCTGACACACCCGGACGCCGTGGCCAATGTGGCCGCCTGCTACGCAGCCGCGGGAGCCGATCTCGTGCTCACCAACACATTCGGGGCATCGCCGATCAAGCTTGCAAAGGCAGGCATCACCGAATGGCGCGAGATCAACCGCCGAGGAATCGAACTGAGCCGCCAGGGAGCCGGTCCGGACGTTCTTGTCTTCGGCTCAATCGGGCCCACGGGCGAACTGGTTGGTCTCACCAGTACTCTCACCGAACAGGACCTCGAGGATTCCTTCAGGCAGCAAGCCGAGGCCATGCTGGAGGGCGGTCCAGATGGTTTTGTGCTGGAGACCTTTGCAGACCTCACGGAGATTCGCGCGGCACTCAATGCTGTCCGCTCTGTTTCCGATCTGCCGGTTGCCGCCTGTCTGACCTATGACGACGGCGCGCGCGGCCCCGCAACGATGATGGGTGTCCGCCCGGACGTCGCCGCTGAAACCCTCACCGAAGAGGGGGCGACACTCATCGGCGCTAACTGCGGCCGCCTGAGCAATGAAGGCTGGCGTGCTGTGGTCGAAGCGACGGTGGCAGCCACCAGTCTGCCGGTCTGGGCCAAGTTCAACGCGGGCATTCCGCAGCTTGTGGAAGGCAGGAGCGTCTTCCCCATGAACCCGGACGCCTTCGCAGATCTCGGGCTTGATCTCGTCGCCGCCGGCGCGCGAGTTGTGGGCGGCTGCTGCGGAACATCGCCCGATCACATCGCCGCACTCTCTGCCCGACTGGGCTGAACTCCTAAGGGGAATTGCTGACCGTGACAGCCAGGATCGCTCGTATTTTCGTGGCTCTCGTTGTGACACTCATTTCTCTCTGGCAGTCCGGATGCGGCAGATCCGCGGATCCAGTTGCCGAAACCGCAGCACCTGCACCTCCTGCCGAGGTCGCGTCCGAACCCGATGCTTCGTACCCGCTCACACTCAAGGATGACTTGGGCGCCGAGGTCACGATCAAGGCTGCCCCACAACGTATCGTTTCCCTCAGCCCGCCAATCACCGAAACGCTGTTCGCGCTTGGCCTGAGCGACCGGATTGTGGGCGTCACCAGCTTCTGCGACTACCCGCCGGAGGCAAAGGACAAGGAGAAGGTCGGCGGGATCATCGACCCAAGCGAGGAGAAAGTCGTCGCACTCCAACCTGACCTGGTGCTGGCCACGGTGGGCAATCCCAAGCCCGTCCTGGAAGCCTTCGCACGCAACGGGATCACTGTCTACGCGGTGGATGCCGGGCGCTACGACAAGGTCGTCGAGAACGTCCGCATTCTCGCACGTATCTGCAATGTCCCGGAGGCCGGCGAGAGGGTTGCCGGTGAAATGGAGACCGCCGCCGAAAAGATCCGAGCCAAAGTCAGTGGCATCGCGGAAGACAAGCGTCCCCGCGCCCTGTTCGTTATCTGGCTCGACCCGCTCCACGTTGCAGGCCCCGGTACGTATCTGGACGACATGATGACGGTCTGCGCCGCCCGCAACGTGGCGGCCGAAACGGAGAATCCGTGGAAGCAGTACTCCGTTGAGATGGCAGTGTCGGCGGACCCCGACGTGCTGGTGATTGGCGCGCACCAGTCCGTCGCTCCGGAAGATCAGGAAGGCTACATCGCCGAGCTCAAGGCCAACCCCCAGTGGGCTACGGTGAGCGCGGTTAGATCTGGTCGGATCGGCTTCATCCACAGCGACCTGGTGTCGCGCACCGGTCCACGTCTGGCCGAAGGCTTGCGGCAATTGGCCGCCATCCTTCACCCCGAGCTGTTCCCAGCCGATGAGTCCGAGGCGGCCAAGAATGACCGGCCCTGAACCGCCGTTCTTTGAGTGCCGCGACCTGCACATGGCCTACGACGGCGTGGAGGTACTCTGCGGTGTGAGCCTGAGCCTGTACTCCGGCGAGTTCGTGGGTGTCATCGGCCCTAACGGTTCCGGGAAGAGTACTCTCCTGCGCGCACTCAGCGGCACGCTGCATCCTGCTTCCGGGCAAGTTCTGCTGACGGGGCGCCCTGTGCACCGGATGCGGGTACGCGACCGCGCCCGTCTGGTCGGCGTGGTTCAGCAACACTCTCCCTTCAGCTTTGCCTTCAGCGTGCGGGACATGGTGGCGATGGGACGTCACGCACACCTCGGTCTTATCCAGGGACTTGGCGCCCATGACCGTGAGGCGGTGGCCTGGGCGCTGGAGCGCACCGACTGTATGGAGCTCGCGGATCGACCGGTAACCGAACTGAGTGGGGGTGAACTTCAGCGAGTGGTCATCGCGCGCGCCCTCGCTCAAGAGCCGCGGGCACTGCTTCTCGATGAACCCACCAATCACCTGGACATCAACCACCAGCTGGAGATCGGTCGCCTTCTCCTCTCTCTGAACTCCGAGCGAGGCATGACGGTCATCTGGGTCTCCCACGATCTGAACCTGGCGGCTGAGTTCTGCCGTCGCATCTTACTCGTCTCGGAAGGGTTCATCGTGGGCGACGGCGCGCCCGAAGACGTCATCACCGAAGACCGCCTGACTGAATTGTATGGCACTCACGTTCCCGTGCGCGCAAACCCCCTCACAGGCCGCCCGCATGTTGTCCTCACGGCGCAGGAGGTCGGCGTCAAATGACGAGCCTGCGTCGACGACGACGGGTGTTCTATTGCTTCGTCGCTCTGGTGATTGCGCTTGGGACTGTTGCGGGGGGCATCGTCGCCGTTGTGGTCGGGCCTTCCGGGCAGCCGCTGCCGGTTGTTCTCGACGCGCTGGGCGATGGCGCGCGCAACGTGGTCTTCGGGGAGAGCTACCCGCGTGACCCGGCCCACACCATCGTGCTCGATATCCGCCTGCCCCGGGTCTTGCTGGGGTGCCTGGTCGGTGCGAGTCTCGCGCTTGCCGGAGCGGTGATGCAGGCGCTCTTCCAGAACGCCATGGCGGACCCATATATCGTTGGTGTGTCCGGCGGCGCGGCGCTGGGCGCGGTTGCGGCGATGATGCTCAACATCCAGCTGCGCATCGCCGGGTTCACAGCGGTTCCGATTCTCGCTTTCGTGGGCGCGCTGGCTACCACCGTCACCGTCTATGTGCTCGCCCAGCGCGGCGGGCGCGTGCATACAGCCACGCTCCTGCTCACGGGGATCGCCATCGGTTCGCTGGTCTCGGCGGTGACTTCCTTTCTCATGCTGAGCCGCGACGAACTGCAGCCGGGGGTCATCTTCTGGCTCCTGGGCAGCCTGTCTGGGAGAAGCTGGCTACACGTCTACGCGCTGGTTCCGCAACTGGTAATGGGACTGGTGGTGGCGGTGGTGATGGCAAGGCCGCTCAATGTGCTGGTTCTGGGCGATGAGGCCGCACTGAACCTGGGGCTCGACGTGCAGCGCACCAAACGCTGGCTGCTGGGCCTGTCGGCGCTGCTTGCAGCGTCGGCGGTCGCGGTGAGTGGCATCATTGGCTTCGTCGGGCTCATCGTCCCCCACGTCTGCCGTCTCATCGTAGGGCCCGATCACCGCGTCCTCTTGCCCATATCCGCGCTTGCAGGTGCGCTGTTGTTGGTGTTGGCGGACATTCCGGCGCGCATGGCGCTGGCACCCACCGAGTTGCCAATCGGCATCATCACGAGCCTGCTCGGATGCCCCTTCTTCCTGTATCTTCTCCATCGCCAGGGCACTCGGGGCTTGTGAATCAGAAATTCCAGTGGTCTGGCGGCGGCACCGGGTTCTCTCCCACGGCTGCCCTCCCGGCTGCCACGCCAATCTCGATCATCGTCCTTTGAAGACGCGCCGCGCTGGCCGCGAGGTGCGAGAAAGACGCTCCCCGGCAGGCCACCAGCAGGTTGTCCAGTTCGTTGGTCTGAAGGCACCGGAAAGGGATTCCGAAGGGCCCGTTGGGGGCCTCCAGGCAGTAACTTTTCGCGCCGTGGGTGTCCATCGCATGACTGGTGACAGCCACAATGTCTTCGTGTCGCTGCCCCTTCATGCCCGCCCGGATATCGTGCTCGGTAAGCACGTACCTCCCCACAATGCGTGGGCCCTCCCGCAGCCCCAGGCGCGGCGCCACCCAGACGATGTTATAGCCTTCGAGCCCGTAGTTCGCCCTCGTGAGGTCCCAGTAGAGCCAGATCCGTCGGGACAGCACTTCGTATGCGCGGTCCAGGCCCATGGCGTAAGCCTCGTCCCCGGAGATCATGAAGCAGTTGTTCACCGAGAACCGGCCGCCCGGAAGCTCCGCGATATCGGCCGATCCGTGGATCGATCCGCCGCGGTACCCCTCACAATCCTCGGGCCGTGCAAGCCCGGGCTCTTTTCCGATGGCGTACATAAGTGTGACCCCGTTGAGACGAGGCGATTCTTCTTCCGGAGCGCCGGGTTCGTCATACAGGCTCTTCGGGTCTTCCCCGCAGCGCGTTGCCACACCGGCCATCCGGGCGACTTCCACATCCCCCGTGCAGTCCACGAACTGATGCGCGCTGATGGACAGCGTATCGATGCCACGCCTTGCGATGACCTGCGTCAACTTACCTGGAAGGCCGACCTCGACACCGGTGACGGTGGCCCGGTCCAGCACGCGGCAGTTCCCTGTCTCATCGAGCATCTCGCGTATGGTTGCGTCGAACCCCGCGGGATCGAACCCGATCACGTAACCATTGCAGAACTGGGGGGTCCAGGGGACCATTCGCGTGAAGGTGTAGCAGTACACTGCCGCTGGATCGTCGCGTTTCACCGGCATGGCGGCGCCGGGCCTGAGACCGGCGCGCGCAAGTGTGGATACGCCCTGAGCACGCGTGCGGTCGAAAATCTCGCGGCACAGCAGGTCGCAACAAACGCTGGGCTGCCAGACGCTCACCCCGCCGTTGGTGGTTGTGCCTCCCAGCCACGCATCGCGCTCGATGAGAACCACTCGCGCACCCAGGCGAGCAGCGGTAATCGCGGCCCCAATGCCCCCGCTTCCGCCTCCGATAACGCAGACGTCGGTCTCAAGTCTCTGGTGCGCCAAGACGGCCATCCTCTCCTTGCGAGCGCCCCCCAATACTGAAAGAGGGCGTCTTGCCTGCCCGGCCAAGGTATGCGACAATGCACCCCGTCGTTCGCCGGCCCCGCGGCAGAATCCTTGTCGGGGCCGACTGGATTCCGGAGGGCAACATGGCAAGCGGCATCAGAATCGGCGTGCTCGCATCGGGCTCAGGCACCAATCTGCAGGCGATCATCGATCGTTGCGAGTCAGGCGCGATTGACGGCCGAGTGGTGGTGGTGATCAGCGATGTGGCTGATGCGGGGTGCCTTGACCGGGCCCGCCGACACGGGATCGATGCAGTACACGTACACGTGCCGCGCACCGGCACTCCTGAGTGGGAGGAGGCCAACCGGAATATTGTTGAGGCGCTCAGTAGCCGCAACGTGGATCTGGTGGTGATGGCCGGATACATGCGGAAGATATCTCCCGACCTGCTCGCCGCATTTCCGGGGGCTGTGATGAACATCCACCCGGCCCTCCTCCCCTCGTTCCCGGGCACTCATGGCCAGCGAGATGCGGCTGAATACGGTGTGCGGATTGCGGGCGCGACGGTGCATTTCGCAGACGAGGAGTTCGACCGGGGACCGATCATCATTCAGGCCGCAGTTCCCGTGCTGGAAGGCGACGACGCCGACTCGCTGGCGGCAAGGATTCTCGCACAGGAGCATCGGATCTATGCGCAGGCAATCCAGTGGTTCTGCCAGGGCCGGCTGAGAGTGGTCGGGCGGCGCGTGGAGATTGACGGCGTTCCGCGGTCAACGGACGCCGCGCTGATCTGGCCGCCGCTGGAGATGGACTGAACGCCCAGAGCGCCTGCTTACGGCGCTTCCAGGTTGAGCAGCACTTTGAGTACATTCCGACCGCCTTTCGAGGCGGTCGCAAAGGCTTCGGCATACTGTCCGAGCGTATACTCGTGGCTGATAAGCGGCGCGAGTTGCAGCCGGCCGTCGCGGACCATAGCGATGGTCTCCGGCCACACTCCGGGACTGCCGCGCACGCCGATGATGGACAGCTCGACGCCGATGACCTTCGCCAGAGAGTGGGCATACGCCTCGTCGTCAGCGTAACCCACAACGGCGATGCGACCACGGGGCGCGGCCAGAGCAAGGCAATCATCCAGCGCAGCGCTGGTCCCGGCGGCTTCGATTGCAACAGTGAACAGGTGGCCGAGCGTGAGTTCCTGAGCGCGCTGCCGGGCGTCTGCCTGGGCGGCGTCGATGGCTGCATCAGCCCCAAGGCGCACGGCGAGATCGAGTTTCTCAGGGCTGCGCGAGGTGACCACGACCTGCTGTGCGCCCATTGCTCTGGCGGCTTGGGCGCACAGCTGCCCGATGCTCCCTCCACCACAGACCAGTACACGGTCGCCCGGCCCGACGCCGGCCCTCCGACAAGCATAGACACCCACCGAGGCTGGCTCAACCAGCGCCCCGATTCGCGGAGTCAGCCCGTCGATTCTGTGGGTGAATCGCGCCGGGTGCAGATGGTACTCGCGCATGCCGCCGTCGCGGTTGATGATCCCCGTCTCCACAACGTCCGGGCAGCAGTTGTACGCGCCCGACAGGCAAAGCCGGCAGCGCATGCAGCCGATACCCGTCTCGCCTGTCACCACGTCACCAGGCGTGAAGCCTACCACTCCCTCGCCCACGGCGGCCACGCGCCCAGCCCATTCGTGCCCGGGTGCAATCGGGTATCTGCCCCACCCAGACAAATAAGCCTCGTGATTGCCCCTGAGAACCTCGATATCCGTGAAGCAAATCCCCGCGAAGCCTACTCGCACAAGGACCTCGCCCGGGCCCGGTTCGGGAATCGGCATTTCGACGAGCCGCAGATCCCCCGCGGTCTCAATGCGCAGCGCCCTCATGCATTTCACCTCGGGATGAAATCACCGCGTCCCTGCCGCCGGTGCCGGTTAGCGTACCGGGTATGTCAGATCGATCCAAAGCGGCGAGGTGGTGGGTTGCCTGCCATTCAGCGTGGCCTGGGCACCGGCGAAGGTCCTTGGGTCGCGGTACTTCGCTTCACCGTACTGCAACGTCACACGCTCGGCGGTGAAGTCGTCGAAGGTCTTCCCATCGGCCAGCAGCGCACTCTCAAACTCGATGCGGTTCAGGCGTCGCAGCAGTCGCGCCGGGACCTCCATCTTGAATGCCGCCCCTGCTGCCGGATCGGTGGGTGTGGTCCCGATCTGCTCCCCATTGACCTTGATGACGTTCTCGGCATCCACCTTGCGGAGAATCGCCGTGAGAGTTGCGGATGCGGTGGGTGTGAATTCCTCCACGTTGCCGGATGTCACGAGTCGGGGCTGGCTCTCCACCCACGGTTCGCCCTCGCCCTGCATGGTGATGAGCAGGTCATGGAAGCCCTCCGGCGCCGCAGAGAGGTCGAGGGTAGCTGTAGCGACGCGGTAGAGGCCCTCCTGCGCGAACTCGGTCACATCTTGCGCTGCGCCGCCAAGCTCAATCCGGGCGCGTCTGATCTGGTTCGCGAGATCAAGGATCTG
Source organism: Armatimonadota bacterium (assembly GCA_013314775.1). NCBI lineage: Bacteria > Bacillati > Armatimonadota > Armatimonadota bacterium. Next base: position 402,525 of record JABUFB010000008.1, read on the forward strand.
CGCCTTCACCGAAACCTGGCCGGCTAGTGACTGGTACACGGTGGGCTGGGCGAAGGTGACCGAGTACTTCTCCTGTGCGTTGCCGAAACCGCTGTCGAATCCGTCCTCATTGATCCGGACCACGTGATAGCCCATAGCATCCAGAGCGGGGATCGCACCGTGCCACGCCCACGACACCGCACCGCCGATGATCTCAGGCGCACCTGCGAAGCTTGAGCGCGTAGTAGTGTGCCAGTGGCCGGACAGGGACACCACGATCTTTCGCCCTGCCAGAATCTGCTCGAGCTGCGCCTTCTGCGGCAGTGAGAACAGCGGCTCGTGGCAGAGAAGCACCAGTCGGTCTTCCATTGGGACGCGCTCCAGGTAGGCCTTCAGCCATTCGATGCATCCTGCCGGCATGCTGTACTGCAGTTTCCCGTCGAAATAGTCGGTTCCGTCGAGGGCGATGAAACGCACGCCCGCGTAGTTGAATGCATAGTGCATTGGGCCGAACATTTCGCGGTAGAGTTTCTTGCCCACACCGGGCGCGTCCGGGTCGAAAGTGGACCGGTACCAGGACACATGCTCGTGATTCCCTGCAAGATTGAAAAGGGGAGGCTGCAGGTCAGCCATCTGTTCCTGGTACACCCTGAAGAGCAGGCGTCCGCCGGAGCTCTCTCCAGCCGCGGCATCCACGACGAGATCCCCCGTGTGCACCACGAAAGAGACCGGCACCGGAAGATTGTTGAGCGTGTCCACGTATTGGGCCATCTGCTCGCCAACATCCGGCCGGGTGTGCATGTCGGTACCGTGCACGAAGTAGAACGGGAGGTCCTGCTCCTGCGCAGCCAAGGGGAAATCGGCAGTACCTGTTCCCGTCTCCAGATAGCGCCAGAAACCCCGTGTGGGCCAGGTCTGCGCGGGATTGTCCACGAAAACCACCTGGGCAGCATCCGGACACTCAAGCTCGTAGCGACCATCCGTTCCGGTGGTGACGATCGCCACGCCGTCGCTCACCAGGACCCCGGCGCAGGCGCGATCGGTGGCCTGCCAAAGCCCGTCATCATTGATGTCAATGAACACGCGGCCGGAGATCGTCCCGGCCAGGCATGAGGTTACGCACAGAGCAGCGAAAACGTTGAGCATGCATCGAATGCGCATGAGATGTCCCTCATTATGACTTCATTCTGCTCAGGCAAAAGGGTGTCGGGAACCTGCCCGGGGGAGTATTCCAGCCGCGCTCCGGGATGCCCTCCCCCGCGTTGCAGGGAGGCGTGGGGAAACTGTCGGGACGCGGTCCTGTCTCGGTCTCACGGGGCGATCAGATCTTGCCGCTGCCCAGTTCGCGCACCACGAGGTCGATGCGCGCACGGTCGTTGGTCCCCAGATCGTTCTGTGCGGCCTCAGCGATGTGGCGCGGCGGGTTCTTCTGCATCATCAGCGATTCCATGCCGTTCTTCCGCCTGCACATCTCGATGATCTCCATAGCGATGGTGTCCAAGGCCACGGGGTCGGTCGAAACAAGCAGTGCGTAGTAGGGCTGGAGGAACTGGGGTTTGAACGAAGGCCCACCATTGTACTGAACGGCGCGTGCGTCGCAGATGATGAGGCGCTGCTTGTTGAGGATGTTTGGATCACGATTCACGTCCACAATAGCGGGGCTGCAACTGCTGATCTTGTGGAACTGATTTGGGTTGTCAATGCACCCAAAGTGGTTCTTGAGCGCGCAGGTCAATCCGGCGTAGGAATGATCCTTGATGACGGGCACATTGATCAGCGCCGTGCACTGCCGGGAAACGATCCGGCTGAGGTGATAGGCCGTATCGCGGCGGAAAGTCTGTCGGTCCTCGTAGCCGATGAAGCCGCTCCCCGGGGGCCCCACAGTTCCGTAGCACTGGATGTCATTGCCTCCACGGTTGATCGTAAAGCCACTCATCGCCAGGTCGCGATCTTCCTTGTCGAATACGATCACGTTGCCGGCGGTGATGCCGCAGAATGAAGCGCCTTCAGCGATGGCGTCTGCGAAAGCGGGGTGCGTGGTCATAGGTGGGGCGATCCCATTGATCTTCACGCCCACAACGTCGCCGGGCTTGAGGAACTTCCGCCAGGCTTCCTCACGGGTCACGTCACCGCCAACCAGGGCCCGGACGCCCTCATGGACCATCTCGGCCAACATTCGTTTGATGGCCGGGTCCTCGGTTGTGGTGGCCATGTCCACGTTCCGGACCACCACAACGCGGGAGTTTCCGGTCTGCCCCCAGACGCGAAGCGGAAGGGAGCTGGCCCCGGCGATGAGTGTCGCCGATGCCGTAGCGCGCAGGAAGTGTCTGCGATCCATGCGTCGTCTCCTGGCCGAACTTTGGCTTCGCCCGTGCAGCGCTTATGCCCACACGCCCGGGATCTGCAGCCCGCACCTCATGCAGATGCCGGTCTTGGGGTTGAACTCGTTGAAGGACACATCATAGCCGACCCGGCTGATGATCTTCACACCGCACTTGGGGCAGTAGGTACTCTCCCCGGGGTCTCCCGGCATGTTCCCGACATACACGTAGCGCATGCCCAGGCCATACGCGACCTTGCGCAGGTTCTTGATGGTGTCATTCGGCGTCGGCGGCAAATTGCGGAACTTGTACTGCGGGAAGAACTTGCTCACGTGCAGAGGCGTATCTGCGCCGCAGTTGGCGATGATCCACTGACACATTCGCCTGAAGTCTGCCTCGCCATCGTTGTAGCCGGGCACAACAAGATTTGTCAGCTCCAGCCACAGGTGGCTGAACTTGCGCACCCGCCTGATATTGTCGAGAACGGGTGCCAGAGAACCGCCGGTGACGCGCTTGTAGAAGTCCTCAGTGAAGCCCTTGAGATCGATGTTGATGCAGTCGATCACGCTGCACATGTCTTCGAAAGGCTTTGGCAGGAAGTGTGCGGCTGTGTGGACCGCGACTTTTATGCCCTTCGCCCGGGCGAGCTGCGCGGCCTCGAGGACATACTCGATGGCCTGCATGGGCTCGCTGTAGGTGAATGTAAGAGAGCGGTACTTGTACTTGACCATCTGCTCGACGAGCCCTTTCGCCGAGAGGGTCTTGTTGTCCGTCGCCTCGGGACGAGCCTTAGCGAAGGACGCGCTTTGGCAGTACTTGCAGTCCAGATTGCAGCCCGCGAAGCCCAGCGCGAGGGTCTGGGTACCCGGAAGGACGTGGAGGAAAGGCCCCTTTTCCATGGCGTCCGCGCGGATCTCGCAGGGACGAGCATAAATCATCGAGGTGTAGTAGCCGTTGATATTCTCGCGGACGCCACAGGTGCCGCGCTCGCCCGGCTGGATCTCGCAGCGGCTCGGACACAGGTCGCAGACCGTCTCCTTACCTTCCTTCACGTGCCAGTACATGGCTTTCTGTTGCGAGACATTGCCCAACGCCGTGACGTTGGCCCCGGCGCTCAGACGTGCCAGGAGATCGGTTCCCCCGAGGGTAGCCAGCCCCATGCATGCGCCCCCGCGGGCCAGTGTCTCCACGAAGTCCCGGCGATTCAGATTGTCGCTCCTCACTCTTGCTGTCCTCCATTGCCGACCGCAGTTTCCCCCTGAAATCGGCCCGGCTGGAGCTTCACAGTTTGCATCGCTCCAGCCCCAAACTACAAGGAGGGCGAGGCCTGCTCTCCTCGCCCTCCACCAGTCCATGCGACAGGTCGGCCTACCTGACCATCCCGATCTTGACTTCGCTCCCCTGGGAACTGGCCTCCACAGTGGTCACCGGCAGACGCCAGTCCTTGAGCTGCTGATCGCAACCGTCGCCAAACGTGGCCTTGACCGCTTTGGCGAAAGCCTCGCGGCTCGAGCCCTTTGCGGGGACGTCGCGCAGGGCCGCGAAGAACGAACGGTAAGGCTCGCGGTCGATCATTCGCGATTTGCTGAACCCGTTGCTGTCCAGGAGTGCATACAGCATCCCTGCGACGACATTGCGGTCCAGCGAAGCGTCCTCGCCCTGGATGACGTACTCATCCAGTGACTTCAGCGCGCGCTCGCGAGCTCGAACGACTTCCTCCTGCGGTAGCTTGACTGCGGCCGCACTGCCGATAGCATCTCGGGTCTCCGTCACGAGATCGTACTGGAGGGATGCGGCCGCGAACTCCGCTACTCCCCCAAGAAGGTCCGGGTTCTCGCGCAGGAACGGGACGGCCTCACCGAGCACATTCGACGCGATGTTCACCAGCCCCATACCCCATTGCGGCGGGTCCTTGATCTGGCAACCCGGCACCTTGAACGGATTGCCCTGGGTGCTCGCACATCCGCGGTCCACAACGATGACCACGCGTTCAGCTTTGTCCGCCCCGGTCCAATCCTTGAGCACCCGCTGCGCCTCATCCCAGATATTCGGCATGTTGTACATGCGCATGAGCGGCGCTCGCGTGAACGGCGCCAGCACTACGCAGCCATCGCCGATGAACACGTCCATATTGGCCGGGACTATCTCGAACTGCTCGTACACCTTCCTGGTGATCTCGGTCATGTCATACTTGTCGGGATTGGTGGCGGCGTCCTGGAACTGCTCCCAGCAGATACGGGCATCGTCTGCGAGACCACAATCTTTGAAGTCGATAGCCAGCGACTCGAAAGCCGCCTGGGCCTCATCCCACAGGCCCAGGCGTATCTTGGCCTGAGCGTAAAGGTACAGAGCGGGAGCCGCAAGATCATGGCCCTGCATCTCCGTGATGGGAGCAAGCAATTCCGCCGCCCGGGCATATTCGCCTTGGCCCATGAGCATCGCGGCCTGGAAGTAGTGGGCCTCCGGAATCAGGTCGGAGACGCCGATGGCATATTTGATGTGGTGGTTGATCTCGGAGTAGGCGAAGCTGACTTTGAGATTGTACAGCTTCATCAACTCGTAGAACGCGTCCTTATCCTGCTCAAGGCCGACCGGGAAAACGCCCGGGTACTCGGCCGAAAGCTCCGGATATATCTCCCGCGCCGTCTCCCAGTTCTTCTCATCCGCGTAGAAACTGATCAGCTTGCAGAATGAGAAAACCGGCACCGCACCATCTGTGAAGAAAGGCAGCCGCGTCGAGTTGAAGGGGAAGTGGATCACGATTTCCTGGTGGGTGTACGCAGCATCACCGGTGACCGGGCCGGTGTCGATGTCCCCGTAGGGCGTGTAGCAGCGGGCCACCATGCCGAGGGCATTGCACTGCAAAGAACTCCCCCTGAGGTTATTTGCGATGTACGCGAAAGCCTCGGTCGCTTTGTCGAGCGCGCTCAGCGAGCCGTCCGTCGGTATGGGGCCGGCATCGCCGGTGGACGCCTGGTAGTCCTCCTTCAGCCGATCAAGGTCCTCCGGGCCCGTTGCCTTATTGATCTCATTGAACAGGAATTCCTGGCGCAGGTAAGTCTGACCGATCTCGTACCAGGCGTCGTCCCAAAGATCATTGCCGGGGAACCTCTCAATAAACTCGCGGAACTTCGCGACAGCCATCTCATGCATCCCGTTGTTCTGGTAGTGCTTGGCCTCGCCGTTCCACAGCTCCTTGGCGTCCTTCGCGGGGTTCCACGCCAGCGGGTCGTAAAGGTCCAATTCCTCGGGAGCACGCCCAGGATTCAGGCGCTGGACAATGTTGTTGGCCTCGCGCATGGCCTGGTTTGTGAGGTCGCTGCCGTACCAGTCCTTGATCAGCCTCTCATAGGCCTCCAACGCCTCCGGGAGTTTGTTCATCAGCCGGTAGCATTCCGCGATCCGCATCTGTGCATCATCAGCGCAATCGCAGTAGCGGAAGTCCCGAATCAGGTCGCTGCATGCGTTAATCGCCGATGGATAATCCTGTATCTCCATGTACTTCTGGGACAGGATCGTCAGAGCGCGGGGGCAAAACTCACTCTTCGGATAGTTGTACGCCAACTGGTTCAGAGCGTCGAGGGCCTCGCGCGTCGCTTCGATGTGAGTGTACTCCTCCACAAGCGCCATGAGCGCATCGTCCGCCCACGTACTCTGGGGCCACTGCTGCACGATATGTTCGTAGACCTTGATGGCACGCTCGTGGTCATAGTCCTTGCGGTAGAGATTCCCCAGCATCCACGCCCCGTCGTCCGCGAGGTCGCTGTCGGGGAACATCTGCACCAGGCAGCGGTAGCCCCATTCCTCATTGCGGAAAGACTCGGGCCTGAAGGATGACACATACGCATAGTGCATATACGTGTCATCGGCGTACGGGGTGCCCGCGAAGCGGTTCAGGAATGCAGCATTGGCAACGATGGCCGCCTGGATTTCCTTCTCCTGGCGCACCTTGCAGCAGGTGTAGCTGGCCGTGGCTGCGTCTTCGTGCTGGTTGTAGTAAGTCAGGCGAGTGGGGAGAAGAGCGAGGTCTCGAAAGGATGATGTGAGGGTCGCGCCGATGTCAAAGTCCTGCGCCTGTGCTACCGACGCAATCGCGAGCACTCCGATCAGAATGAGGCCTTTACGCATGCCGTTGCCCCTCCTGGAGAGCAGCAGTATGGGCGCCATCGGACATGGACTGGCTCAATCTATCCATTTTGCCCGGATATATCTTAACCATCGGCCAGAGCCGATACAAGACGGAAACTGGAATTTGCACCCTATCGCCCCATCGCGCGTCTCGTCAAACCCTCGATCTCCTTTGCCACGGCCTCCCGGTGCCGCAGCATCGCGTCTGGATCCCTGCTGAAATGGGTGTAGTCCCGGGATATTTCCTCCCCGACCCGCAAGAGAGTGTGCCCCGGGCTGAGTTCCCGGAGAATCCAGAGGTATTCATAGTCTTCGATGCCGTCGCGAACGGTCTCCAGGCGGATGGACGACAGGGGCTCGAAGTTCCGGCCGGGATAGAGCAGCCAACCATCGCCGTTCACCTTGAACTCCTTGTAGGTCGCAAGGTCCCGGCAGTCCCAGTCGGCCTCATCCGGCCAGCGCTGTCCCTCGGCTTTGTCTGGCAGCAATCCAAACCAGTAGTTGACGCGCCAGTACAGGAAGCCCGTGCAATCCTTTTGCCAGGTTTGCCAGAAGAGCACCCGATGGTCGATTGCGGGCTGATCGATGAAGAAATTGGCGAACGGAGGCTTCGGCCCGCAGCAGACATAGAGCCACGTGACATCGCCTTCGGCGCGGCGAGCTTCGAAGAATGCGTCGTCCTGGTTGGCCGTCAATGCGCACCAGATGCGCACCGTTTCGTTGAGCTCAGCGGGCGTCCGGTTGGTGTAGTAGGTCTGCATGATGGGCGCGTCGGGCTCGAGTTCCAGCACCCTGCGGTAGGCAGCGCTCACCGCCTCGTACTCATCGGGACGCGCCTCGTCCCATCCGTACACATGCCCGTAGGGCAGCCAGCCCTTCTCTCGCCAGTGGTCAATCTGTTGCCCGACCCGCTTCTGGATCTCCACGACCTCGGTTCTCAGTTCGAAGTCGTCAATCACAACGTCCTTACCCTCGCACTCGGCTACGAGATCATCAATGTAAATGCGCAGGGGGCGGTCTTTGTTGTCGATCACGAACTGGAAGTTATCGCAGGCCGCCAAAGTGTCCAGATCAAGGGCAACCCCAGTCTGATTGTGGCGGTACTGCGAGACAGGGATGCGGACTTCATGCCAGCCCTCTTCGGCGATCGTGAACGTTGTGATCCACCGGTCCGGAAATCTGTTCACGAAGGCGACGATGCGCTCGCCGACCATGTCCGCGGTCTCGGGCTTCACCCAGAAGCGGAATGCCTTGCAGCCGGCTCTGCTCAACTCGCGCCCTTCCATGGGGCGGCTCAGTGAGGCCCAGGAGTCAATCTTCGGCCACTTCATCAACCCCGCGCGTTCCCCGGAATGCACCACGTCTCGCACGTACTCCATCCCTTGCGCGTTCGCAGCGTGCCAGCCGAAGTGGCCCACGCTTGCCATGCTCACCCCCAGAGGTGGCAGGCGGTCGACAATAGCCTCCATACACGCGTCGCTGACCGTGTAGTCCGGGGCGAGGGTACCATCTCCGCGGACCACCTCGCCGACATACGACTGGCCTACCGCAGTCGGTGTGACCCGGTAATCCAGGAGGAACTGATTCCAGCGAGTGAATACATCAGGCGGCAGATTTGCTTTGTAGTCGCTGCTGCCCGTGTACCAGCGGGATATTTCGGCAGCTGAGCAACCGAAGGGCGTGGCGAGATGCTGCCTGCGGGGCAGGTCGAATCCGAAGACCCGCAGTCTCAGGGACATTTCGCAGCGTTCCTCCCCCGCCGACACGCTGACGGTACCTGTGTACTCGCCCTTCGGCGTGCCCGGGGGAATGTAGAGGCGCAACCAGATGGGCTGAAGCTCGCCGGCGCGCAAGGTAAAGGGCGCGTCCGGCAGGAGCGGGTCAGGCCAGGCGCCCACGCGGAGGGTGGCATAGCCCGGCTCCCCTGTTTCGATATAACCCACGCGGCTGACCTTGATATTGTCGCGGGAGATCGTGTTCCCCTCGCCATCCGCCAGGTCGCTCACAGCCACGCGGCACCCCTCAATATCCTTTTCTGAAAGAGACACCGCAACTATCTGTGCGCTCTCGTACTCGTTTCCGGCCGCGGAGACTTCCAGCGACCGGGACACTTCCCCCTGGAACCCCTGACCGTCGCGGAACACTTTCTCGAGAGGAGACGCCACCGCCAGCCCGAAGGAAGGCTGCCTGCCTCCTTTGGACCACTCCGTCCACACTCGGAGCCTGAGAGTTGCCGCCGCAAGCTCGGAGACTTTCGCATTCAGCGCCGCGATGCGTCCCGTGAGTTGCGGCCAGGTATTCGCGGCGACCGTCTCGGGCGCTGCCAGCAGGCGCTCCAGCGCCTCCAGCTCTGCTTTGGCTTCCGGCAGGAGAGCGGGAACTGCGCCGGCGAGGGCCGTGGGCACACCGTCCAGGCTCAGCGCCCCGGCCAGAGACCGGAGCCGCTCTGCAAGGGGTGCCAGCCGGTCGTTCGCGATCCGCGCCAGCCGCGGGGTGAGGTTCGCCGGGACATCTTCAAGCGCCCCGAGGCGCGCGGGATTGTGGAAGCTGCCAAAAGTGCAGGACCACGAACTCGCCTGTCCGGATGCCTTATCCGCACGGCCCAGATTGATGAACCAGCGGTTCCCGGCGCCAAGCTCAAGGGGCAATTCGCGGACCGGGATGGCCATCTCGACGGTCCAGGCATCCGAGGTCTCCTGCGCTGCGGCAGTCCAACCCGCATTCCAGGATGCGTCCGTGCGCTGCGAGTCATACCGTGTACCCAGGGAGTTGACCACGAACTGGCAGTAATCTCCGCGCGCGGGGCCGGTTGATATGAAGACTTCCACATCATCGTCCATCCAGACCGGGCCGTCCCGCTCTGTGACCGTCTTGACCAGGGGCACGCCGGGCTTGCGGGGGCAGTGGAAGGCGACATAGAGGCTTTCGCTATCTCCTGCCACCCACGCGCGGGTATCCAGGTCTGGAACGGAGCCGTCGTTCACGCGGAAACCGGACAGCGCCCTGCCCGCGTCCCAGCAGGCTTCGGAGAGCAAGCCGTCGATTTCGGGCGGGGCTTCCACAGTTGAGCAGGTCACCGTCGGTGTCCCGTATGCCGCAATATCATCGAACCAGACCGTGCCCGTGCCCCGGAGAAGTGGTACAAGGCAAATGTGGTCGACACCCTCGGGGACGGTGAATCGGTGGGTCTCCTTGCGCCAGTCGAAGGTGCCCGTCCAATTGGCTGTTGCTCGACCGCCCACAATCTCTTGGACGCCCTCTCGCAACTGCACGTCCATCCCGCAAGAGCCTTCGACCCCTTCGGCCTTGATCCAGAACTCCACCACGATCTCCTGCCCCGGCTCCACGGGTGTGGCGGGATGGTGCCAGGTGCAGATGCCGTCGAAGGTCGGGTCAGTGATGCGCAGGCGGCCGCTGAACAGGCCGGAATGGTGCTCCTCCGCATCCATTTCGCTCGAGACACCATCGTGTGCGTTGCGCGGAGGCCAGATGCCCCAGTCTGCGGCGGCTGGAGGCACGCCCTGCTCGAACCCGCCATTGCGCACCAGGTCGGGAGTAGCCCCGTTGTCACCCAGGCATTGGGGGGCAAGGAGGAGGATCGTCAAGAGATGGAGAGATTGTATCGTTCGGGGCATCGCCAAGACCTCGCGGATCGCGTCTCGTCGGGAAGCTTCACCGTCCTCGTTCTCCGCATGCAGCGCCCATTCCTGCCGCACCAAAAGCAATGGCGGCAGGGTAGACCCGCCGCCGCGCACTACTCTCCGAAGGTCGGTTCGGTTTCGTCAGGCCCGTATGATCGTCTGGTCCCGCGCCGGCCCCACCGAAACCATGCCCACGGGGATCCCCGTGATCTCTTCGATGAACTCCACGTACCTCCGAGCGTTCTCGGGCAGGTCCTCGTATCTGCGGCACCCCGAGATGTCCGTCTTCCAGCCATCCAGCATTTCGTAGATCGGCTTCGCTTCGCTCATCAAGTCTACGTTGCTAGGGACCATCTCGTGGCGCCGGCCAGCTATATCGTATGCCACGCAGACGGGCAACTTCTCAAACACATCGAGAACATCAAGAAGCGTGAGCGCGATGCTGGTTGCGCCGTTGAGTCGCGCGGACGTGCGCACCACCACAAGATCCGGCCACCCACAGCGGCGTGGGCGACCCGTAGTGGTTCCGTACTCATAGCCGCGTTCGCGGATGAGGTCGCCGTCCGGGCCCTTGTCTTCGGTCGGGAAAGGCCCGGCCCCGACGCGCGTGGTGTAGGCCTTGGCAACGATATAGACATCATCGATGACCGTGGGACCAATCCCCGTTCCAAGACATGCCCCACCGGCGATGGGATGCGAAGAAGTCACGAATGGGAAGGTGCCGCAGTCGAGGTCAAGGAATGTGCCCTGTGCGCCTTCCATGACCACATTGCCGCCATTGTCCACCACCTTCATGAGCAGCGCGCGGGTGTCGCCGATGTACTCGCGCACCTCGCCGGCCACGGCCCACACCTCGTCGAAGACCTCGTCCGCCTTTAGGCCCTCATGCCCGTACAGTTCACGGAAAATCACGTTCTTCACTGCAAGCTGCTCATCAATGCGCGCCTTGAGATCATCCGCGGACAGCAGGTCGAACATGCGAACCGGACGGGGCATGCGGGCCGTTTTGTCCGTGTAGGCCGGCCCTATTCCACGCCGTGTAGTGCCGATACTTCCTGCTCCTCGAGAATCCTCCTGGAGGCCGTCCAAGAGGCGGTGGTATGGCATGATCACGTGGGCGCAGCCGCTGATGCGCAGCCCCTTGCAGGTGATGCCGCGCTCCTTCAGTCCGTGAATCTCTTCCACCAGGGAGGTCACGTCGATCACGGTTCCGTCGCCCATGATGGACAGGCAGCCCTCGTGGAGAATGCCGGACGGAATCAGGTGCAGCTTGAACTTCTCACCACCGACGACCACCGTGTGACCGGCATTGCTTCCACCCTGATAACGGACCACTGCATCCGCGTTCTCCGCGAGGATGTCGGTGATCTTGCCTTTGCCTTCATCGCCCCACTGGGCGCCCACCACGACCTTGACCGCCATGCAACTCAACTCCTTCGACTCGTCGAAGCACGAAAAAGACCCAGGTGGAGTCCCCTGGGTCTAAGCACACAAAACCGCGGGATCGGGGTCCCGTACGGTGAGTTTAGCCCCGCGGGGTGTTTGTGTCAAGGCCCGCAGACGGCCCACCAAGCGACGAGCAGACGGGGTGGGCCAGCCCAAGGCCTCTTGCATCCCCGGCTCCGGGCTGAAAAGCCTCGGGTCGCTGTTGTGGCATTGGAGCCTGCCAGTGGACAAGGTGCCTACCTGCGGTTAAATCCAGGAGGGCCCCTCCGCGTTTCTCCGCCACAGCCCTGCTATAAGCGGTTGCCCGCATCGCGGCCTGTAAGCCAAACCACCGCTCGCGAGAACCGCAGACGTCCGCACCAAGAGCCAGAACGCCTTTGGGCTCCAATAGCATGCGACTGCAAGCATCAATCCGGGACAGGGGCTTGCTCCGAAGCTTCCGCCAGGGTCTGCAGCACGGCGTTTATCAGGTCATCCAGCGCGAAAGGCTTAGCGAGAAGGCGCGCAGCACCCTGGGCACGCAGATCGCTCGCGAGGGCGTCTGTATCACTGCGACCGGAAACAACGATAGCCGGCACGCCGATCTCACGAGCGCAGCGCAGAACATCGCCCCCTCCACCACCGGGCATCAAGTAGTCGGTTACCACCAGATCTACGACGCAGCTCTTCAACAGGTTCAGTGCCGACGGAGCGTCAGCCGCCACGACCACTTCAAAACCTCGCTGCTGAAGGAATGCGTCGAGAAGGCTCCGCAGGTCGGGCTCGTCTTCAGCCACCAGCAGGCGGCGGCGGGTGCGGTCGTCGAGGCGGCAGGGCATCGATTTCGTTTCCGGTTCAGGCGGCTGCTCGCCTTTTCCCTCAGCGAACCGGAGCTCAAAGACCGTGCCTTCACCCACCTCACTCGTGAGGGAAATGGTCCCCCCATGGGCTTCCACGATGCTGCGCGAAACCGACAGGCCCAGGCCGGAGCCGGGGATGTCGCTTTCGCCCAGGCGTCCCTTGGTGGTGAAGAACGGTTCGAAGACTCGGGACCGGTACTCGGGCGGGATACCGATGCCCGTATCGGCCACTGTAACTACCACCTGCCTCTGCCCGTCGGCGCCTGTGTCGATGCGTGTCTCAATTGTCAGAGTTCCGCCGCCGGCCATTGCGTGGCAGGCATTGATGAAGAGATTGAGGAAGACCTGTTCGAGCTGTCCGGCGTCAGCCCAAATGGTGCAGTTGCCGGCACCGTAGCGCCGCTCCACCTCAACGGATGCGTTTGCAAGCTCCCGCGAGTTCATGCGAAGAGCAGCCTCGATTGCCTCTTCGATGTTCACCGGTGCCCGGCGTGGCTCCACGGGCCGAGCGAAACTCGTCAGATTGCGGCAGATCTCGGACCCCCGCGCCGTGCCTCGGTGCACGGCATCGATCAGTTCGTCGAAGTCCTCCGGACGACGGTAGGCCTCGGCGAGCTGGGCGCGTCCGCTCATGACCGCCAGGATGTTATTGAACTCATGGGCAACCCCGGCGGCCAGTTGTCCTACGGCGGCAAGGCGTTGGGACTCCTCGGCTTGTCGCTGCTCCGTGAGATCGGAAACGAACACGGCAACTCGCTGGACGTCCCCTGCTTCGTCCACAATCGGGTATAGAGTGATGGAATAGTGGCGCCCATCATCTGAGCCGTCGAAGCGAGCGGGCTGTCCGGTGCGAAGAGCTTGCTCGGCGTGAGGTTCGGCGGCTCTGACTAGTTGGGCAGGGATGACCGCAGCGACACGAGCTCCCACGAGCCGTTCGGTGGGTCTCCTCAACTCGGCAGCCATGGCGTCGTTGATGGCTTCGATGCGCCAGTCGCGGCTGACCAGCATAGCCATGTCGTGAGTCGCATTGAGCATGACCCAGCCGGCGCGTTCACTTGCCCGCAGAGCCTGCTCAGTGCGCTTGCGTTCCAGAATATTGCCCAGGAGAGAGCAGTAAATGGCGATGATGTCCTGGAGGTTTGGGTCAACGGGGCCGCCACTTATGGCACAGTCATTCAGGAAGAAGCCCAGAGACTTGGTTGCAGACCGGATCGGCGTATGAGCAACCCACCCGGTACCTACATCCACCATTGCGCCCTCGCGCATTTCACGCTGGGTGATAACCGGGGCATTCCAATGTTGGCTACAGGCCTCGTCTTGCAAATCCGTCAGGGTAGGCCATGCGTCCTGGCAGATGTCCCGCTCATCTGTCGTCCGGCCCTGGAGGTCAGTGCCGAAGGTTCCCTGCACCGTATCGCCATAGGCCAGATAAACCGAACACCGCTCGACACCCAGCCTCTCCCGGGGCAGTTCAACGGCCTTGCGGAGCATCTCGTCCAGGTCGTCGCATGCGATGAGTTCGTCAGCGATCGAGACCACCTGGCGCAGGCCCTGAGCCAGCCTTTCGATCCTCACCTCGCTCGCCTTGCGATCCGTTAGGTCCGTTACGATGGTCACCGCGCCGGTCACATTTCCATGGGCGTCGGTGACCGGTGCAGAATCAAGGGACACCCAGACGGTCGCAGCGCTGGTCGTCGCCTGGTAGGGCCCCTCATAGTGCCCTGGATGCCCATCCAGCGCGGCCCGGATACAGGACAAGACCCTGGTGTCTTTCAGGGTCTTCAGGTCCAGGCCTGCAAGCCGCTCGCGCGTTGTCTGGAGAATCTCAATGAACCGGTCATTGCATTCGGTCAGGATCAGGTCAGTGTCACAATGAAAGATCCCCACCGGCGATCGCTCGAAGAGCAGGCGCCAGCGCTGCTCGCTCTGGGCCAGCTGCTCCGCGGCGCGAGCACGCTGGGTAATGTCGCGGAAAACACAGGTGCGTGGCGCCGGGCCGCTCCCGCTCCTGTCAAGCGTCGAGACCCGCACATCATACAGCCTCCCAGCGCGCTCGACAGTCGCTGTCTGGTCAGTGCTGTTCGCGGGTTCGACCAGAAGCGATAGAAGCTCGGGCCAGTCCCCGAGGGCTTCGGCGACATGTGTCCCAAGGCAGTCCGCCGCCGCCAAACCGGTGATTTCCTCTCCGGCCGGGTTCATATCGATGATGCGGCCTTGACCGTTGAGTACGATCACGCCGTCACGCATTGCCGACACGATTGCCTCACAGGCAATAGGGACGGTCTCCAGAAAGCCGTGCTTGAAGAGACCCCAGAAAATGAAGGCGCCGGTGGCCAGAAAGGCGTAGGGAGTGAGGTCCAGATTCAGACCCCGGAAGGCCCCTGCGATGAAGGCGATGTTTGCGACCCACGGCGGGGCGACCCCAGCGAGTACGATAGCCGCCTGGCCGCGGAAGAGCCGAGGGGTTTGTAGCATGGACTGGAGAAGGATAACGGTGCCGGCGAGAAGGAGCGCGTAAGCGTACGCGACGGATAGGCGCCACCAGATTCCGTGCTGTAATACGGGGACGGTGAAGGGGACCGAGACTTCGGTGCCAATCTGCGCGTACATGAGCCCGTGGTATTCATTGGTCCAGGCGAAGACAATCGCGAGAAGACCGGGAATGGAAAGCAGGGCTATCTGGCGCGGATTGGGGAACTGCGTCCTGCCGGAGTAGTGGAAGGCGAACACGAACCAGGCCACCGGAACCGTCGCAATGCCGACCCACTGAACCTTCGCCCACAGCAGGCCCGCCTCAATACTCCGGCTCAGGAGTTCCATACCATAACCGGCTACCCAGACGGCAATGGCCACTAGGAGCAGCGCGAACGCAGCCGCGCCGGTCACCCTCGCGCGTCGGCGCCAGGCGTAGATGGCGAGCAGCAATTCGAGCCCTGCTCCCCAGAGCAAGGGCAACGCATACCAGATGGCGTGGCTCTGCATGGATCAACTCGTCAATGCGGCCTCTCCAGCGCGAGGCGACGCAAAGGCCTGAATAGAAATGGTTAATGCGTTTATACTACGAAATAGACCGGTGTTTGCCAAGAGATTGTCACGACAAGGGCGGGGGCAAATGGCTGCGCCCCTGGGAACATCGGGACCCAGGGGCACTGTCTGTAGAACCAGCGCCTTGCAGGTGGCCGCTGGGCGGTCTACGGACCGGGGTTGTACCCGAGCTCCTCGGCCTTCCGCGAGTCGAGCCGGCTCTGCTCCGGGTCGACGTCTTCGGATGCAATCGCGCGATGGTAGTAGGCTTCCCCGTACTTTGGGTCAATCTCAATCGCGCGGGTGAAATCGGAGATCGCTTCCTGCACCTGTCCCGCATCCAGCCGCCACAGACCACGCGCGACGAACGCCGGGGCAAGGTCCGGGGCGAGCTCTATGGCAGTCTCTATATCCGCCAGTGCGCGCTTCTTTTCAGGACCGGCGTCCGGGTCTGAGGAATCCTCGAAGGACTTCTCGCCTGCGCGGTAGCCCAAGGCCTCGCCGCGGACCAGGTAGGCTTCCGCCAGGTCGGAGCGCAGCTCAATCGCCTTGTCTGCAAGCGCGATGGCCTCGTCATACTTGCTCGCAAGCAGGGATTCCCGTGCCCGCGCAGCGTATCCGAGGGCAAGCTCCTCGCTTTTTTCAGGGTCTTCATCGGTGCTCTCGGCCGGTCCCGCTGCGTTCCCGGGCTCAGATGGCAGCCGGGTTTGTGGAGGCACAGGAGGCGGCTCTGTGGGCGGTGGAGTACGCGCGCAGCCGCCAATGCACAGGGCAAGACTTAGCATCAAAACCACAGGACCGCATGAGGAAGCGGTCATCGCAGTGGCCTCCGAAGGGTACCTGGATCATGGGCCGGGTCCGTCTCGCAGACCGCCCGGCGCGATCAGAGTTTCACGATCTTGCCCGTTGCTGCCGACTTCTCCGCCGCAAGGCAAGCTTCCACCGCAGCCAGCGACTCCTCGGGTGTGATGACGCTGGGTGGCGTGCCATCCTGGATGCAGCCGGCGAAGTATTGCAGTTCTGCGGGCAGAGCCCCCATGAGCTTCCCGTGGATGGTGGGCCAATAGGTGGTGTCGGGGCAGGTCCACCCCTTCGGTCCCGCCACCGCGAGATTGGGGCTGACCTCCTGAATGCTGATCTGCCCCTTGGTGCCGATAATTTCCATGCGCTCGTCGATCTGAAACGCTGTCTGGTCAGGAAGGCACCAGATATCCTCGAGCACCGCCGACGCGCCGGTATCGAACTTGTACATGGTGACGCCAAGGTCGGGGTTGGGAAAGTCCCGGAACTGGTTGGTCTGGGCGTAAGCGCTCACGATCTTCGCGCCAGTATACCAGAGCATGAGGTCGGTGTCGTGCACCCCATCGCCCACGATCGGACCGATCTTGGGGAGGACTCCGGTGGTCACCCAGCATGGAATGTTGCGCCGCGCGTAAATGTAGAGGATATCGCCGATGGCGCCCTCCTCGATTTGGCGCTTGGCCATGGCATAGCGGGGGTTGAATCGGCAGATATGACCTACCATGAAGTACCCGCGTGCCTTCTTCGCCGCATCCACCAGGCGCCGGCAGTCTTTGACGGTGGAGGCCATGGGCTTCTCACAGAAGACGTGCTTCCCGGCCTTGAGGGCAGCCAGCGCGGGCTCCACATGCTGGTCCCACATGGTCACGATGCTCACAGACTCGAGCTCCGGGTCCGCCAGCATTTCGTGGTAGTCGGTGAACAGCTTCTTCACACCGAATCGCGCGCCGACTTCCTTCAGGCGGGACTTGGTGCGTGTACACAAGGCGTACAGCTCTGCGTTGGGGATGGACTCGATGGCCTCGCAGTGCTTTTCACCAAACCAGCCCAGACCGATAACACCGTGTTTGACCTTGTTCACGGGCTCTCCTCCTTCAGCGTAGGAGCTGGAATGCAGCGATGCGGCTTCTTGTAGCCAATGCACGTTTCTCCGCCGGGCATCAGAGGGCCTCCAGTGCGCGAAACAAAGCGCGCATGCGTTCGGGTGACTTGATCCCCGGTCTCTCCTCCACTCCGCTGGACAGGTCAATGCCGGCCGGACGCACGCTCTGTGCCGCGTGGACAGCATTTTCAGGACAAAGGCCCCCGGCAAGAATGACAGGGACATCCAGAGCCGAGACCACTCTCGCAGCGACATCCCAGTCGCAGGTCAACCCGGTGCCTCCGGACAGGCCGCCCACGGAGGCATCCAGGAGGACAGCGTCGGCGCCTGAGTGGGCAGCCATGGACGCGGTGGCAATTGTCTGCTCGAGGGCATGCGAGGCCTCCACCCCAACCACCCGCCATATCGCCAGGTTGGGAAACTGACGCTTCAGATTCCGCATTGCGCATGCGGTCTCGGACCCGTGTAGCTGCACCGCGGCCGGGGCTGCGGTCTCGACTAGCCGGCGCAGGTCGTCGCGAGGCATGTCCACTACCACGCAGACGAGGGCTCCCGGGGCAGCTTTGGAGAGCTCGGCAGCCCGCGAAATCGTGACCGTGCGCGGCGAGCGCGGGACATCCACCACGCAGCCGACGTACCGCGCGCCCAGCGAGAGAGCCAGCCGGATGTCTTGGGGGCGGGTCATGCCGCAGATCTTGACGAAAGGATGCTGCATGAGTCCTCCAGGGGATGTCGTCTGACGCACCCGCCTAATCCGGTAGATACCCGGACGGCACACACACTCACGGTTTTACATTTCGCTGTTGACTCCTGATCGCCCTCTGTGCTATCGTCCGCCTATCATGCAGACGCGAGAATTGCGAACAGGACTTGGCTACTGGTGGTGGCGCTGGAACCCCTGACCCTGGGGCCCCGCGCCTGTGTCTGCATTCAGAGCATTCGAATCACACACAAAGGCCGTGAGCATCCCCCGGGGGAGCTCACGGTTTTTTCGCATCTGCGCGCGGAAACCATGAGAACCACCGGAGGGAACGGCGGCCGAACCGTCCCGAAAGGTGGACACAACTCATGGTCACGCCCGAGCTTCCCGAGTTCCTCGAACGCGCCAGGCAAGGCGACCTGGTACCGGTCTACCGGGAGATCATCGCCGATCTGGAGACCCCCGTCTCGGCCTTCCTGAAGCTCCAGCAGTCCGGCAATGGCTACGCGTTCCTGCTGGAGAGTGTGGCCGGAGGTGAGAGCGTCGCCCGGTTCTCTTACCTGGCCGTCTCCCCCGCCCAGGTGTTTATCAGCAAAGGTCGCACCGCCACCATCATCCGTGACGGCGTGGCCGAAGAGCGCGCGATCCCCGAAGGCCAGGATCCCCTTCACATTCTGCGCGAGCTGCTGTCTGAGAGCACCTTCGTCCCCATCCCCGGCTGGTCGCGCTTCGACGGCGGCGCCGTCGGCTACATGGGCTACGACCTGGTGCGGTTCTTTGAGGATCTGCCGGATCAGAACCCCGACGACCTCGACCTGCCCGATTGTCAGTTCATGTTCACCGACACGCTGGTGATCTTCGATCACGTGATGCACCGCATACGGGTCCTTGCGAATGCGAAGATCAAGGGTGATCCGCAGGAGGCTTACTGGGAGGCCAGAGAGCGGATCGACAGCGTGGTGGACCAGCTTATGCAGCCCCTGGAGCGCCCTGACGTGCCACCTGCAAGGCATCCGATCCCCGACGATCCATCGGCGCTGCCGTCCACGATGACCAGGTCCGCCCACCGTGAGGCAGTCGCGAGGGCCAAGGAGTACATCGTCGCGGGCGATATCATCCAGGTGGTCCTGTCGCACCGCATGAGCGCGAAGGTGGACCTCCCCCCCTTCCAGCTCTACCGGGCTCTGCGGGCCATCAATCCATCCCCATACATGTTCTACCTGTCCTTCGGCGACCTGAAGCTCATTGGTGCGTCGCCCGAGATTCTGGTGACTGAGGAGAAAGGGCAGGTCGTCACTCGGCCCATTGCCGGAACGCGCCGTCGCGGGAGCACCCCCGAGGAAGACGCGCGGCTCGAGGAGGAGCTTCTCGCCGACCAGAAAGAACGAGCGGAGCATATCATGCTGGTGGACCTGCATCGCAATGACCTCGGCCGGGTCTGCGAGCCCGGAAGCGTTGTGGTGGATGACCTCATGGTCGTCGAGCGCTACAGCCATGTGATGCATATCGTGAGCAATGTCCGCGGCAAGCTCATGCCCGACCGTGACCAGTTCGACGTACTCCGCGCAACCTTTCCGGCGGGCACACTATCGGGCGCGCCAAAGATACGGGCGATGGAGATCATCGAGGAACTGGAGCCCGTGAAACGCGGACCGTACGGCGGCGCGATCGGTTACTTTAGCTTCTCCGGGGCCATGGACACCTGTATCACCCTACGCACAATCGTGATGAAGGGCAGTACCTGCTACTTCCAGGCCGGCGGGGGCATCGTGGCCGATTCTGAGCCAGATGCGGAGTATCAGGAGACGCTGATCAAGGCGGGGGCATTGCTGGACGCTCTGCGACTGGCACAGCGCGGGGAGTTGTAAAGCAGACTGACGGCAGAAGGAAAACGAAAGGCGGCACCGAGATGATCCTGGTCATCGACAATTACGACTCATTCACCTACAACCTGGTGCAATACCTCGGCGAGTTAGGGCAGGAGTGTGCTGTCTACCGCAATGACAAGATCACGGTGGACCAGTGCATGGAGATGGCCCCCGACAGCATTGTCATCTCGCCCGGTCCCTGCACCCCCCTGGAAGCCGGCATCTCCTGCGAACTCATCCAGGCCGCAGCGGGGAAGATCCCGCTCTTGGGAGTCTGCCTGGGCCATCAGTCCATCGGGCAGGTCTTCGGTGGCGACGTGGTGCGCGCAATGCGGCCCATGCACGGCAAGACTTCGCAGATCCAGCACGACGGTCGCGGCGTGTTCACCGGTCTCCCCAACCCATTCGAGGCGGTGCGGTATCACTCGCTCATCGTCAAACGCGAGACCCTGCCGGACTGCCTGGAGGTTTCGGCAGAGACCTTCGGGGGGGAGATCATGGGACTGCGGCACAAGGAGTACCTCGTGGAAGGCGTGCAGTTTCACCCGGAATCGATCATGACCCAGTGTGGCAAGGATCTGCTGGCCAATTTCGTGCGAATGGCCGCCGGCGCGAAATAGCCCGTGGCCGTCGTGCAAGCCCGCGCGCCTTCCGGAGGGCGGCGCGTGTGATGGAGATCACCCGGGCTTCGCGAGCAACGGCACCCAATCAAGGAGGGTTGGCGAGCCATGTTGAGCCGTTACCTGCATAAGACGGTAGACGGGCAATCCCTCACCCGGAGCGAAGCCTACGAAGCGCTGAGCGCCATCATGGAAGGCCAAGCGACGGATGTTCAGATCGCTGGATTTTTGGTTGCCCTGCGAATGAAAGGCGAGAGCCCCGACGAGGTGGCGGGCTTCGCCCAGGCAATGCGCGACCACGCGGTGAAGGTCCCCACTCGGCAGGAGGGCGTGGTGGATACCTGCGGTACAGGCGGCGATGCGCTGGACACCTTCAACATCTCCACCTGCGCCGCGTTCGTGGCGGCGGGAGCAGGCGTGCCCATCGCAAAGCATGGCAACCGGGCGGTTTCCAGCCGTTGCGGGAGCGCTGACGTTCTCCAGGCGCTCGGGGTAAACCTGGACATCACCCCCGAACAAGTAGGGGCTTGCATTGATGAGATCGGAGTGGGCTTTCTTTTCGCCCCGAAGCTGCACCCCGCCATGCGCTACGCAGTCGGGCCACGCAAGGAGCTCGGCATGCGCACCGTCTTCAATATCCTGGGCCCGCTTACCAATCCCGCCGGCGCCACCCGGCAGGTACTTGGGGTCTTCTCGCTCCCAGCGGCGCGTCTTGTCGCGGGGGCATTGAGCGCTATGGGCACCGAGCTTGCGCTTGTGGTGCACGGGGAGGACGGGCTGGACGAGATCTCTACGGTAGGGGCCACTCATGTGCTGGAAGTACGCAGCGGACAGGTAAGCGAAAGACTGCTCACGCCGGACGAACTCGGAATCGCCCGGGCCTGCGGCGGAGATCTGGCCGGCGGGGGTCCGGAGGAATCTGCGGGCATTCTGCGCAGGGTACTTTCCGGAGACCGAGGGCCGGCGCGCGACATTACCCTCCTCAACGCCGCAGCGGCGATTTACGTGGGCGGGAAAGCCGCCGACCTGCAGGAGGGCCTGGTGCTGGCCGCTGATTCCATCGACCAGGGCAAGGCGATGGCGAAACTGGAAGGACTGGTGACGATGACCGCCGGGATGAGCCCGGACCAATGACGCACTCGGGCAAGACGGACAAGCATGCAGACCAAATGCGAGGATGTGACACGATGCCAAACACCACGAAAGGGCGCTTCGGACGCTTTGGCGGCCAGTATGTGCCCGAGACCCTCATGGGCGTCCTGCGGGAGCTTGAGGACGCCTACGACAAGGTCAAGGACGATCCTGAGTTCCACGCGGAGTTCGAGACTATTCTCCGCCAGTACGTGGGGCGGCCCTCTCCCCTGTATCGCGCCGACCGGCTGAGCGAAAGAGTAGGCTGCAAGGTCTATCTGAAGCGCGAAGACCTCAACCACACCGGGGCACACAAGATCAACAACACAATCGGACAGGGGCTTCTGGCAAAGCGCATGGGCAAGCGCAGGCTTATCGCGGAGACCGGAGCCGGGCAACACGGCGTGGCCACGGCCACTGTCGCCGCGCTGTTTGGTATGGAGTGTGTGGTCTATATGGGGGAGGAAGACATCCGCAGGCAGGAGCTGAACTGTTTCAAGATGGAACTCCTGGGAGCCACCGTGTCCCCGGTGACTTCCGGTACCCGCACCCTGAAAGACGCAATCAACGAGGCCATCCGCGACTGGATGACCAATGTGGCCGACACTTTCTACTTGTTCGGCACCGTCGCCGGTCCGCACCCCTACCCCACTATGGTCCGGGATTTCCAGTCTATTGTGGGCCGCGAGACCCGGGCGCAGTGTTTTGACCAGGAGGGTCGTTTGCCGGACCACCTCTTCGCCTGCGTGGGCGGAGGATCCAATGCAATGGGGCTGTTCTACCCTTTCATCGAAGACGAGACGGTTCAGATGCATGGTGTCGAGGCCGCGGGCCGGGGCATCTCGACGGGCCACCATGCAGCCCCGCTCAATGACGGAAGTTTCGGAGTGCTGCACGGCGCCGCGCAGTACATGATGCAGGACGCGGACGGCCAGGTTGCCCCGGCGCATTCCGTGGCCGCGGGACTTGACTACCCGGGGGTCGGCCCGGAGCACTGCTATCTGCGCGACATCGGCCGTGCCGTCTATCATGCGGTCACGGACACGGAAGCATTGGCTGCCTTCCAGGAGCTCACTCGTCTCGAGGGGATCATCCCGGCGCTGGAAAGCTCGCACGCCGTGGCGCAAGTGCTGAAGATGGCCGGGCAATTCGAGCCGGAGGAGATCGTTGTCATCAACCTGTCAGGGCGCGGGGATAAGGACTGTTACGAGGTCCGGCGCCTGCTCAGCGAAGGAATGGGGGAAAACTGATGACCCTAGCACAGGCTTTCCAGAAAGCAGCGGACGAGAACCGCGCAGCCCTGATTGTGTACGTCGCCGCGGGAGACCCGGACCTGGAGCACACCGAAGCGATCGTAAAGACCCTCGCGCAATCCGGCGCAGATATCGTGGAGTTGGGTATCCCCTATTCCGACCCCATCGCCGACGGGCCCACAATTCAGGAAGCCGGGCAGCGCGCTCTCGCAGCAGGCACCACGGTTCAGGGCGTGTTGGATTGTGCTCGCCGAGTTCGGGCGGCTACCGACATTCCCTTCGTCATCATGACCTGCTTCAACCCGGTGGTACAGTACGGACTCGAGCGCTTTGCACGGGCCGCCGTTGAGTGCGGTGTACAGGGCGTCCTTCTTTCGGACCTGCCCGTCGACGAATCCGGCGACTGGAATAAGATCGCCCGGTCTGCAGGCCTGGACACCGTCTACCTGGCTGCTCCCACCACGGAACCAGAGCGGCGCCGGCTGATCTGCCGGTCGAGCACAGGATTTGTGTACGTCATATCCCGCCCGGGCACCACGGGGGTGCGGCAGGATCTGCCCGAGGGGCTGCCTGCCTTGCTGGCCGAACTCAGACAGATCGCGACGTCCCCGATTGCCGTAGGCTTTGGCATCAGCACCCCGGCTCATGTGCGAGCCGTCGCTGAAATGGCAGACGGGGCCATAGTGGGCAGTGCGGTCGTGGATGTGATCGGCCGACACGGCAAAGGCCCCGGTCTGCTTCCCGCCATCAGCCGGCTTGTTGAACAGCTCGCCGCCGCTACGGCAAGAACCCCAGGCACGACCGCCGATCGGTGAGCTCCTGGCGCCCACGGAGTCAGTGAGGGTGTCCCGCCGAGGTCAGCCCCGTAAGCCGGGATTGACCCTGGGCTGATTCCTTCTCAATTCCGTGTGTCTTCAGGATTCACGGTCGCGTCCGGTCAGACGTTCAAAACAAGTGCAATTTCTCAGGAAAACATGACTCATGCTTGACCTTGGACACGTCTTTCACGGCTATACTGGTACTGACACACCCTTACCTGGCGTCGCGCAACCAGTCTCCGTATGACACCGGCGACGCCCAAATCCGAAAGGTCTTCCAGAAAGGTTGGATCGCTTCCGACCGTCACGGTGGGAGGCCAAAACCATGGACTGGCGAACAGGTCAGGCGAGATTGCCCGATCTGAACAGCGGGGATGATGTCTTCCTGGGGATCAATTCACGAATGGTAACGCCCGAGGGTGTCTGCACCGCTGTTCTGGTCAACGGGTATCATTACTGGGTGGACGGTGCCTACTGCGACCTCTTCGCCCGTACATCGCAAGAGCTACTCGGGCAGCACCTTGCGGTGCTCTTCGACCAGACGTCTGACGATCCCGCTGGTGCTGTAGCGACGATCCTGCAGAGCGCCGACACCGAAACACACCATGAGTTCTGCACACACCGCCGCGACGGAAAGCCCATCTGGGTGAGCTTCTCCGCGCGACGGGTCCTGTTCGATGGGCGGGGAGCGATACGCCTGATGGTCAGAGACATCACAGCGCAGAAAAACACCGACGACGCGATCCGCGAGAGCGAGCGGCGTTTTCGGCAGCTGGCCGACCTCCTGCCCGAGATGGTGTTCGAGTGTGACACAAACCTGCGCATAACCTACGCGAACCGCGCTGCCTTCGAGATCCTCGGACAACGCATCGAGGCTCTCGAGGAGGGTATCTGCGTGGGTGACTTTCTTGCGCCTCGCGATGCGAAGCTAGTGGCAAGGCGTCTGGCGCGAGCAGGACAGACCAGAAAACCAACCCGGGGCACGTACGAACTGCACACCAAGGACGGCCGGACCATCACCTGTGAGATCAACTCGGCCCCAATTACGGACGCCAACGGGGTGGTCACAGGCTTTCGGGGTCTTATCCACGACATCACCGAACGGCGTCGCCACGAGGAGGCACTTGTTGCGAGACAACGGCGATTGAAGACACAGTCCGATGCCCTCGTTGCCCTGGCTCGAGGCATGAGCGTCCAATCAGTGGACATCCGGGAGCACCTGCTCGTCATCACGGAGACCGCGGCACAAACGCTCTGCGTAGAGCGTGCGAGCGTGTGGCTCTACGGCCCTGACGGCAGCGATCTGTACTGCGCAGATCTGTTTATGCCCGAAAACCAGCAACACACGTCCGGCGAAAGGCTTTCCCGGAACGACTTCCCCGCGTATTTCGAAGCGTTGTCCGAAGCACGGACGGTGGCCGCGGTGGACGCCCTGCATGACCCTCGCACGCACGAGCTTGCTGCCGGCTACCTGGAGCCCCGTGGAATCGTCTCCATGCTTGACGCTCCCATTCGACTGGGCGGGGAATTGGTCGGCATTGTCTGCCATGAACATACAGGGGAAATTCGGGAATGGCAGAGCGATGAGCAGAGCTTCGCAGCATCCATCGCGGACATGGTGGCGCTTTGCATCGCTACCGTCGAACGTGCGCGAACCCAGCAGCAACTTGAACAGCATGCACGCGAGCTTGAGAGGTCCAACGCGGAACTGGAACGCTTCGCAGCAGTCGCCTCCCACGACTTGAAGACGCCTCTGAGTACCATTGCCAGCTTCGTGCAGTTGATCGACCGCCGGCACCAGGACGACGAAGTGAGCCGCCAATACATTGGGATGGTACTGCAGTCGGTGGAGCGCATGGTGTCTCTGATGGACGATTTGCTGGACTACGCCCGTGTGGGGAGCAGGCCCACCGTGCCTCAACCCACCGACATGAACCAGATCATCGAGGGCGTGACGCTTCAGTTGCGGCGGCGCATCGACGAATGCGGCGGAACTGTGGACCATGATGACCTGCCCGTCTGCATGGTCGACCCTGGGCAGATGCACCAGTTGTTCCACAATCTCGTGACAAACTCGCTCAAGTTTCGCAGCGACCGGCCCCCACGCGTCCATGTTCGTGCCAGGTGTGAGGGCCACCTGTGTCACCTGACGGTCAGCGACAATGGCATCGGAATACCCGAGGATCAGTGGGACAGGATCTTCCGCGTGTTCGAGCGCGGCTCACACACCACTGAGTACCCCGGTACCGGCGTTGGCCTGTCCATCTGCCAGCGGATCGTGAGCAACCACGGCGGCAAAATCTGGGTCGACTCGTCAATAGGAAATGGCGCCAACTTCCACGTACTGCTGCCCCTCGCCCGGTAACGCACGGGGCTGAGCCAATTCAAGCCGATATTGGTCCCCGAAGGTTTTCACAGGCCCGGCGAGGAATTGGAGAGTGTTCGGCTGCGTTGGATAATACCTATCGTGCTTTCTCGCAGGAGTGATCCGTAATGCCTGATCAGCAGAGCCCCGGGGATTTCCGCTATTCGACCGGCGACGCCGACGTACCGTGGGCGGCGGTAGGTGAGCACCTTGGTGCCTGTGAGGCCCAGGACCTGCTGCGCTTTCTGGCCCGACCGCGTCCCGGTCAGGAAGACGAGTACAAGCGCCGCCTGGAGCAGGCGGACAGGGCCATCAGCGAGCTTTTCGAAGTGGCTGGGCCCGCGACCAAGCTGAGTCTCGGTGCCATGGTGGAGAAGTTGGAACGCGTCGCCGCGGAGTTGCTCAACTGCAAGCACACCGTGTTTCTCACCAACGCCACCCACGGCTTCGAAATCGGGTTCAAATACGCCAATCTCGGGCCGGGCGACGAAGTGATCGCTCCGTCCATCAGTTTCATCGCCACCATCGCCTATCCCCTCGGGGTTGGCGCGAAAGTGGTGTTCGCCGATCTGGACCCGGCATCAATAAACATGGACCCGGCGGACGTGGCGCGCAAGGTCACTGACAGGACTCGCGTGATCATCCCGGTACACATCGGCGGCTACCCGGTGGACATGGATCCGATCATGGAGATCGCGCGAGAGCGCGACATCGTGGTGATCGAAGACGCTGCGCATGCTTTCGGCGGGTCTTACAAAGGGCGGATGCTCGGAACCATCGGAGACTTCGGATCTTTCAGTTTCCACGAGGTGAAGAATATCACGTCCTTCGGGGAAGGCGGGATTCTTGCTACGAACAGTGACTGGGGCGAGAACTTCAAGAAAGCCCGTTTCCTTGGGCTGGACCTGAGCCGCAAAATCGACAACTGGCTATACGACGTGATCGCGTTGCCTGGCAAGCGAGGGCCCTTCGCGACAGGGAACTACAGCTCTACCGAGATCCAGGCGGTCTGTCTGCTGAGCCAGATCGCCCGACTGGACAGCATCATTGCCAAGCGCCGGGAGCGGGCGGAATACCTGACCGCGCGGTTCTCGGAGGTGGAAGGCCTCATCACGCCGCCGGGAGATACGGACCAAATCAAACCCACCTGGCACCTGTATCTACTGCAGGTGGATCCGGCCATCACGGGAAGCGACGTCCAGACCTTCAAGGCCAAACTGACCGAGAAGGGCATCACGAACATTCCCCATTTTGGGCCGATGTACAAGTTCGATGTCTGCCGGCAGTTGGGGTATGACGCCGACGAAATTGCTGCGACTTGCCCGGTGACCGAAGAAGTGTTCAACCACCGTTTCACTCATCTGCCGCTCTACCCACTGACCGATGAGCAGACTGAGATGATGGCGGACCGGGTTATCGAGGTAGTGGAGGAGATGAAGCGCGGATCATAGCGGCGTCAAGGAACCGCAGACAGGAACGGAAGCAGGCCGTCCGGAGCAACTCCAGGGCGGCCTGCCTGATTTCCGGCCAATATGACGGGCGCTACAAGCCCACGGGGGAGCCCGGAGGCTGATCCGACACCGGGACCAGGCCGATGTCTCCCAACTCCACGACACCTTTGATTACATTCACGCTGACGATGTCTCCGGGCAGGATATACCCCTGCTTGCGGATGACCATGTCCTTGCGCCCGGTGTTGATGCCCTCGATCGCGTACAGGCCCGATGCATCGGTGACGTCATTCTCCGAGCCAATGAACACCGCCGCACCGGCGATGGGTGTGCCATCAACGGCGCTAACGATGCGGCCCTTCACGGACCCATGATCGAACTCGCTCCCACAGCCCGTCAGGCCGATGATTCCAGCGAGTATCGCGACCAACAGGATGGTCCACGCTCTGCGCATCTTTGGCTCTCCTTTCGGGTGAATGAGGGACTTGTCTAGTGCAGCGACGCCGGGACAACCCGGCTTGCTGTTGTCCCGTCCTCACCCATGCAGGTGATGGTCACGAGATACTGACCGGCAGGTACGCGAGTGCCGCCGCTGCCGACGCCGTTCCACGAAGCGGTCTGCGCGCCTGCTTCCCGCCTCCCCAGGTCAATGGCCGCAACGGTGCGCCCCGCTATGTTCAGGATTTCAGCGCGGACGTTCCCGGGTGCAGAGAGGGTATACGCGATCTGCAGACCCGTGCCGGTCCCTGCGACGGCCGCCGCGGTTATCAGCGCTTGTCCTGACCGCGGGCAAGCTTCAATCCGCAGGCGACGTGACGCTCCCGATGCCCCAGACTGGAACACATAACCGCGTGTGGTCCGCATGTTCAGCCGCCTGCCAGTGTCTATGTCCGTAAGCGTGAGCGCCACATCGCCGGGAACCAGGGACAAGTCGTCGAAGCTGATCCGCACTGGAACATCGGCAATGTCCGTCTCGGCGACCAGGTTCCAGACGAGAGTGCGCCCAGCTGCCTGGAGTGCCACGGCATTCCGCGCTCCAGATGCGTCCACACAGTACAGGTCAACATAGCCGGCGCCGGAAGCCGGAGGATTGGCCCCCACAACTGCAGCGCCCTGGCTCACCCCGATATAGTTCGCAGTATCCGCCGCCGCGCCGGCGGAGGCCGCAAGCTGTATTGCCCAGTCCACGGCAGGAACATCAGCCACCGTACCCGCAGGAGCCACGCCGCCAAGCGTGACGGTGCCCTCCTCCAGCGCGCGGAACCAGAAGCCCTGCCAGGCAGCGATCTCGCGCCGAGCATTGCTCAGGTTCAGGGTTGTCACCAGTTCGTAGCCGCTGCCATCACCTTTCTGCACCCAACCGAAGGGCTGGAAACGGCCTGTCGATGCGACCTGGTCCCACGGCAGAGATGCCGTGCCCGGGTTCGCGAGCAGGTTCCAGTCGCTCATCACATCGAGCGTCATTGGCGACGCGGGTGCAAACCCCTGCAGAGTCATGGTATGCGGGGCATCGTAGCGCACCCAGTAACCTGCTCCGGGACTGACATCGAACGGGCCGGCGGTGAAGTAGGCGTAGCTCTGTGAGTCCGCGTTCCACCGGGCGACGCGGGCAGTGCCGAAGACAAGGTCCGCCTGGGGATCCACGGGAGACAGGGGGACGCCTATCAGCCAAGTTCCCGCAGCGAACTGATGGGTGGCTGTCCGAGGCTGCGGCGCGCTGGTGATCGTTTTCGTAGTGTCCGTTATCGTGGCATCGGTGGCGGATCGCACTGTCACGAACAGCTCCCAGGAGGCCGATGGACGCACACCTGGGTCAACCGCGACTTCCACGCGCATCTCAGTGGACGCGCCGGGAACGAGTTGGGCAGTGGAATAGCCGTAGCCGATGACCGCCGCAGTGATGTCGTTGCCGCCTGTCACGGCGTCGAAATAGCGCACGGTCCAACCACTGCCGCCGGCATCTCCGGCGATGGTGAAGCTGTCGCTGATGGTTCCGTCATTCTGCACCTTGAGGTGGTATACCGCCGGGCGGGTCCAGTCCGCCGTCTGGCTCACCGACTGGTTGGCCGCCGTACTGTTGATTACCCCGTCGCCCGTATACCAGGCATCTTTCTCGTTCTTCACCAACAGATCTGGCTGCGATGCCAGGGTAGTCTCGGTGGTGACAGCTTTGATAACGTCGATATTCGTCGCGTCGGCGCTTGAGGTCCCGCTAATCAGGGCCGTGTGGGGTGCGGTCGGGTCGACGCCCGGTTCGAGCCCGACTTCCAGCCGCAATTCCCCGTAGGCGCCGGGGGCCAGGGGACCGACGGTGAACCCGGGACCGATGACTTGCGAAGTGATGTCATTGCCACCCGCGAGGGCGTCGAAGTACCGGACCGTCCAACCCGAAGTCGGGCCGGACCCGGCGATGAGGAAGGTATCCGGAGCGGTGCCTTCATTGCGTACCTTGAGCTGGTACACGACCGGTCCAGAGCGGTCGGCGATCTGCGTGGCCGTCTGTCCCTCCGCGGTGACGTTCAGTTCTGCTACCCCGTAGTACCAGGTCTCGTCCGCATTGCGGATCATCATATTCGGCTGCGAGCCGGGGGCCTGGAAGGGATTTCGCCAGAGCGAAACGTAGACGTCCTCCCGATTGTTGGTGTCCGTGGGGATGATGTTCGTGGCCGAACTACTGAAGACCACGCGCTTGCCGTCAGCGCTGATGCTGGGCGCCCGGCTGTCGAGGTTCGCCTCTTTCCCATCTTCTGTGAGGCTCACCCGAATACACTTGCGGATGGCGCGGTCGCGGATAAAGACATCCTCGGCGCCGTTCGTATCACCCGTGACGAGATTCGTGGACGACGAAGTGAAGGCTACGAAGCGTCCATCTGAACTGATGCTCGGTTCGTAGCTGGTTCCGTTCCCGGCCTCCCCGAGAGGCCCGACGCTTACAGTTTCCGTGGCTTTCCGCAAGACGTCGTAGAGCATCACGTTCCCGTCCTGCACAAAGGCGAAGAACCTGCCGTCGCCGCTTATTGCGGGAAAGGTGCCGGCATCCGGCGTGGTAATGAGCCGGAAGTTGCTGTAGCCCACTGCGGCGTCATAGAACAGGAATTGAAGCACCGGCACATCCGGCTTCACCTTGGACGGCGGGATGATGTTCCAGATGTAGGTGGTGTAAACCACATACCGGCCGTCCGCGCTGATGGCGGACAATACGCTGGCCTCGTCGCCCTCTGCCAGGCCATTGGGCGTCGGGCCAATGCTGACCTGGCGCGTGACTTTCTCATCCGTGTCAGAGAAGTAGGTGCAGTGGAAGATATTGGGCAGGCCGTTGCTTCCACCGGGCACGAGGTTCGTGGCGCTGGAGGTGAAGCTGAGATAAACGATGGTCTCGTCAGCATTGCTGGCGATGGACGGAAAAGAACTGAAGGTCGTTGCCTGGGTGCCGTCCGGGGCCGTGCTGATCCTGATGGTTCTGCCGGTCTGCAGGTCGCGCAGGAAGACGTCAACCACACCGTTGGTGTCGTCCGGGACGAGGTTGCTCGCCAGGGAGGCGAAGGCTACCCACCGTCCTCCCTTGCTGATGGCCGGCTGGTAGCTAATGTTATTGCCGGGGCCACCATCTTGAGCCACGGAGACCAACTCGGTCTCGTTTGTCAGCGTGTTCCTCACATACACGTCCGAGAACCCGTTCCCGTCATTCGGGACCAGGTTCTCCGCGAAGGTGGAGAATGCGACGATTGTGCCGTCAGCGCTGCTGGACAGGCCGTACAGGCTCGTTGTCGAGTGATCGTCAGCTTCCTGGTTGGGATGATCCGCTTCCGAAGTGCCGTCCCGCAGGCTGACCCGGGAGATCTGTCCCCAGGCGGGGAGCACGCTGGCGAGTGCAAAGAGCATCACGCCCGCCAGCAACAGATAGCGCGCCGACAGGTGGCTGTGGCGTGTGTGGGGCATCGTGTCGACCTCCCTGGCTGCGTCCAGTTCCGGCTCCTCAGCGAGAGTGCGGTTCGGAACTGCCTTGGGCGCGTCCATCTTCCCTCGCCTGTGGCCGCAGACTATGCCACGACCCAGGCGAGCCGAAAATGCAAAAGCCCCGCTGCAGGCGTACGTGAACGCCGCGCACGGGGCCGGTCCTCTCGGCTGTGGCAAATGCGAAGATGGATCACGTCAAGGCCTCACTGCTGCGATTGCCCAGTCGTTGCGCGGGGGAGCAATCGCACGGTGTGCTGTGTCGTTGGCTGCGAACAATGCGTCTACGGTCGGCCGATTGACTGAGGCATGTTAGCCGCGCCCAGGCAGAATTGTCAAGGGAATGCTTGCCTTCCGCGCGAACAAAACTCAAATCTGGCTCAAGATAACGAAATTACTGTAGCAGATAGGCGACCCCCTGTCGAGAGGCAACTTGCCGACAGCAGCAACCAGTCAACGGTATTGGGCTCGCGCTTCACGGCAGAACCGCGCAACATCCACCACGGGGGCGGTCCACACGCTCTCCCGTTCGTCGGCCAGGAAGTCCAGCAACTCGCTGAATTCGTACTCTGCAATCCCCAACCGCCCGCCCTCGATGGAGTGGAAGGCGAAAATGATCCAGTGGCCGCGCTTCATGGCCTTGCGAACAAGCCCGATTAGTTCTGTTCCCCGGCAGTGTTCCGCGTTGTGGGACCACAGACAGTGGAGGTCGCTGTTCACCGGCGAGTTCGCAAAACCGTATTCCCCGATGCCCCGGGCTGCCGCGAAATGCCGGGCGATCACCGGCACGTAGCTCTGTCTCGTCAGCCCCTCCCCCACATCCGTCTGGTAGCAGGGGTACGCGAAAGAGCGCTCGACGGCCGGGATGATCTCCTGGAGACGCTGCTCTGTCCGCAGGATGTCCGCTTCGATCTCGTCCAGCGTCGAACGCTCCAGCCCCTTCGCCTCCGTGTCATTGGAAAAGTTGCGGGAGCAGGTGTGGCTGAAGCTGTGGTTGCCGATCTCATGTCCCCTGTCAGCCAGATCCTTCCAGGGAAGAAGAGTCTCTACGTAGTTATCCTCACGCGCGCTGATGTAGAAGGTCCCGCGAAGACCGCGGTCCTCCATGAGCGGAACGGCGTGCTGCAATTGACTGGGGTGCCCGTCGTCGAAGGTCAGGGACACAGCAGCGACCTGTGCGCCCGGCCACACATCACGGCAGTCAATGATCATCGGATGAACCTCGGCACCACATAGTTGGTAAAACTCTGGCCCGCCATATCTGCGGCTGCATCAGTAGTTCGCCTGCAGCCAACTCTTGAGAATCTCGAACCCGTCACGCTGATCCCCCTCAGCGCGGGATATCCAGGGAATATCATTGCCCCGGATTACGTCCAAGGCAAAGGCTTCCGCCGCGCCTTCGGCCTCAGTCAGCTCCGGCTTGAAGACGGAGGGCAGTACCGCCACGCAGTCCCACTCCCTCTTGCCGAAACTCAGCGACCAGTTGACGATCCAGCTGTAGGAGCGGATGAACTGCTCCTCGCTGCTGCTTGTCGCAGAGGCAGGGACAGCGATGAGCACAAGGTCCGGGTTGAGGCCGCGAACGCCCCTGCCCCAGTTCTCCATGGACGCAAGCGAGCCGTCCCCCAGCGGCCATTCGATCACATTCACCTGCGCCCGTGCATCCAGTGATGCAAGCGCCGGGGCAATGAGCGAAGCCGCGGGGGGCATCGCCACCACCTTGACGGGACTGCCGGCCTTGATGAGAGCTGCCGTTCGCGGAATGAAGGGCGGCACGGAGCTAACGTCAGCCAGCGAGATCTCGCGTCCGGAAATGGCCTTCGCGAGCATTTCTGCAAAGAGCTTGTGGCCGTGCATGCTCGGGTGAATAGTCTCGCTCATGAGGAGCATCCAGCGGCGCATGTCGGTCTTCCTGATGCGTTCGTATTCGGCGAAAAAGTCCACCACCGGCAGTCCCTGCTCCGCGGCAACCGCACGCACAATACCGGAGTACTCCGCCAGCTTTGCCATCGGGCGGCGTGGGTCCTCATCGTAGATGCTGTTGGGCGTGCACAGCATTACCTCGGCGCCGATGCCCCGGCAGCGCGCGGCGATTTCCAGGAGGTTCTGCCGATAAGTCTCGGGAGGAACGCCGGTGACATCATTCATCCCGAACATGACAGTCACCAGTTGAGGCTTGTGCGCCAGAACATCGCGCTCAATCCGCGCCAGCGCCTGAACCGTGGTATTGCCGCTGATCCCGGCATTGATGACTTTCACCTTTGCGCTGGGGTATTGACGCGACAGGGCAAGCTGGAGCATCTCAGGATAGGCGCGAATGCCGCCGGTGTGGTAGTAGACACCCGTGATGCTATCGCCAAAGCAGACGATGGTTGCAGATGGATCGCCTCCGGACAGCGCGGCGTCGGTCGCAGGCGTCAGGGATTCGGCGCGCACTCCCGACAGGGCGATAATCGTGAGGGAGACCGTGAGTGCGGCGACTGCGATGGACATTGTAGGCACCTTTCGGACTGGTTGTCGTACCGTCATTCGGCTGGGTGCACTTCCCAGACGCGGAAGTGGCTGAAGGATGCTTTTGCAGTGTAGCCCATGATGCGCAGGCCTATGAGGCCTTCCTGCCAGACGGGACCGTATGTCTGCCCGTCGTCGTCGAAGCGCGTGGCGATCAGTCCCCGGGTCTCCAGCGCGATCTTCCCGCCGACTTTGAGCAGCCGGAACAAGTGGGGGCCGGGCCCCTGACCGGTGATGCGATCGTCGCCGCAGGTGACAAGGAAGAAGCCCTGGTTCTTGCGCACGTTTGTGGTGCGTCGCGGCCGCCCGGTCTCGGATGTGGCGAAGCCGGAGATATGGTAGCAGTTCATCTCGCCACTGTGGTAGTTGCGGAAGATACCCTCCCGCAGGGGCAGATCAAGATCGAATATCGACCCTCCCGAAAGGGACTTCGCGCCGAAGAACACGATATGCAGGCCGCGGCTGGAGTCATTTGGCGAGAAGCCATACTCTAGCAGGAAATCCCCTGGAAACTGCCGGGTGTTCCACAGGACGAGGTGACCGTCATCGCCACCGTGGGTCTCCATCCACAGGCGGCCGCCTTCTGTCCACGCCTTGCCTGGTCCCTCGAGGACCCACTCTGCGCCATCCGGCCTGCGAACGCGCTTTTCACCGTCGAAAAGGGACGCCTCGTGCACCCAGTTGAGCGGGGCGTTGAAGTCCGCCTCGTATGCAAGTTTCAGACGAT
The DNA here is from genome assembly GCA_013314775.1 of Armatimonadota bacterium. Classification (NCBI taxonomy): domain Bacteria; kingdom Bacillati; phylum Armatimonadota; species Armatimonadota bacterium. The sequence continues at coordinate 437,204 of JABUFB010000008.1, forward strand.
AGGGGCTCAGGTCCAGCGGCTCGCTGTAGACGGTCCTGCCTTCTCCCTCGAGGGCGTTGATCCGGCGGCCAGCGAGAGTCGGTCCAAGCTGCTCTTCCGTCATGTAGTCGTCAAACAGCTGGACTTCGTCTATCGCAAGAGTGGCCCGTCGGTCGCCTTCGCCCATGGAGCCACCCAATTCCAGGGGCGCATCGAGGTCGAGCATCAGTGGGCCCACGTCCTGCAGGAACGTATCCTCCTGTAGGACGCCGTTGAGGTACGTGTCCACCGTGCCGGAAGGAAGGTCCCAGGCGACCGCTAGATGATACCAGCGATCGGCTTTCAGGTGGCTCAGGTAGATATTGCCTTGCAGCGGCTTGCTCACGTCCGGCTGGGCAACGATTACCCGGAGGATGGGATGAGCCGGGCCTTCAATGAGGATGAACTTCCCGACGGGGCAGGTCAACAGAGTGGCCTGGATGGGTCTTGCATCGGAACCGGCAAGCTTCGCGGCACGGATGGTGCGGGAAGCTCTGAACCGGAAGGCGAGGGTCCCGCGGTCCCCCCAGGTGTCTGGGGTGACCGGGATTGACAGCGCCGGACCTGCGGCTCCGGGCTCGACGCCCTGCCCCTCGACGGACTCCACGAAAACAGCACCGGAGAGCAGCGTGGCGGCGGCGGGTTCACCGCTAATTGTACCCTCCAGGGTGCCGTCCAGACGGAACTGCGCGATCTGGGCCGGGGCGCGAGTGCACGCGAGCAGGACCAGCAGGATTGCCAGGGCTCCCTGCGCCAGCGTGCACGTGAATGCGTATTGCATGGTTGATCACGCTCCAATCGGGACGGCGGAAGACTGGGCCGCGAAGGGTCCCTGGTGATACCGACGACATACGCCCTGTAAGAATCAGGCCGGGGGCTTCGCGGCCTGCCAGCCCTCGGCGAGCATCTTCCCCAGCTCCGCCACCGTTCCTGCCGCTTCCGGTCGGTTGGCGATGTTCACGTTCTCCCCCGGATCAGTCTCGTGGTCGTACAGTTCCCGCGCCACGACACTCTTGTCTTTCTGCTGCCATTCCGTGTAGCGGTACCGGTCGGTGCGCATTGTGTAGCCCATAATCTTTCCCCGGGGGTACTGGCTGAAGGCCGCAAGTTTCCACGGGCGTCCAGGGTCGTACATGAGCGGCTTCAGGCTTGTGCCCTCGAGATGCGCTGGCAGGGGTAGACCGCACAGTTCACAAAGCGTCGGGTAGATGTCCACAAACTCGCACAGGGCGGTGGTGGGCCTGCCCGGTGCGCCCTGATTCGGGGCGCTGATGATGAGCGGTGAGTGCACGGATGTCTCGAAGTTGCAGTGCTTGCACCACAGCCCGTGCTCGCCCAGGTTCCAGCCGTGGTCCCCCCACACCACGACCACCGTGTGGTCGCGCAGACCGAGGTTATCCAGTTCGTCCAGCAGCTTGCCGATCTGGGTGTCGGTGAAGGTGGTGCACGCGTAGTAGCCGCGTATCAGTTCGCGCGCCTTCTCATCGCTGAGCGGGCCCGTCTGCGGGATCTCGTAGTACGCCCGCAACTCGCCCCACGTGTGCAGCGCGATATCGGGGCAGTCCGCGGGCCGGAAAGGGTTGTCGGCCAGACTGATGGTATCCTCGGGGTACATGTCCCAGTAGCGCTTCGGGCATGCGAAGGGCAGGTGCGGCCGGAGGAACCCGGCGGCCAGGAAAAACGGGCGATCCTTGAGGCGACGCATCTCCTCGATGGCATGGGCAGCCGTGAGCCCGTCCGGGTAGGTCTCATCCGGCACATCGAGACACTCCGTGGCCGGTCCACGCCACGCAGGTTCTTTTCCCATCTTGCGTGCTTCCTCACGCGCCAGCCTTCCCTCTTCGCGAGTCTTGGGGTCGGCGTGGCTGGAAGTCTTCGGGTACCACGGGTCCAGACTCCAGCTATTGGGGTCATCCCGCTTGCCGTGGTGGTAGATCTTGCCCATGCTCACCGCCTCATAGCCGTTGGCGCGAAAATGTCCGGGCAGAGTGACCACGTCCGGACGCGTCGTAGGCAGTGGGGTGTTCAGGTCCCAAACCCGAGTGGAATCAGGGCGCATCCCCGTGAGAAGGCTGGCTCTCGATGGTGCGCAGACCGCCTGCTGACAGTAAGTGCGCTGAAATGCCGTGCCCCTGGCCGCGAGACGGTCGAGGTTCGGCGAGATCATGCGTTCATGGCCGAAGCAGTTGAGTTGGGGGCGCAGGTCGTCCACGGCGATGAACAACACGTTCAACGGGCGGTTCGCGGGAGTGTCTGCATGGGAATCACGACCCGCCAGGAGTGACGCGAGACCCCCGGATGCCAGAAGGCCTGCCTGGACGAATCTCCTGCGAGAGATGGACATGATGGGGATCCTCCTGTGTTTGGGTGCGGCGGACGACGGAACCGGGCAACTTGAGGCCCATTCGCCTATGCGTCCGTCAGGACGCCTGGCCGCAGGCCCTCCACCCCATGCTTCAGCGCGGGGCGCCGCGAATGCGACCGCTCTGCACCAACAGGGCAGAGCCCCTCTACTCAAATCGAATCCGATAGCTGAAAGCTCTTGCGTCCAGGTTCAGCTCCAGATTCCGGCCATTTTGAGAGAAGGCCACGTCTTCCTGCTTCTCGCCTTTCTGATTCAGGCCGTCAACGCCGGACACCTTTCCGGGCCTCCCGGGCAGGTCATCCAGCTTTAGTATTGCCCGGAATGGAAGGCTGCCCTGCAGGGGCAACAGCCGCCATTCTGACGGGCTTTCGTGGACCAGCCGGAAAGCGCCATTGGTGACGATCGGGCCGAAGTCGACCATGCGGCCCTCCACGTTGAGCCTAGGCGCATCCGCCGGCGGCAACTCGGGCCGGTACTCAACAGACTTGATCTTGCCGTCTTCTCGAGTCACTGTGAAGATGCCGCCACGCACCCGCGTGTCATCCATGTAGGCAATAGGCAGGAGGCGTCCACCGCCCCGTGAGGGCGAGTAGAGACCATATCGCAGCTGGTACTCTCCATCATACAGGTCCGCCGGGATCGTGAAGGAAGTCTTTGAAAGGTGCACTCCGACCTCCTGGAGCTTCGCGAGCGGCAGGTCCACGTTGGAGTGGATTGCGATGCGTTCGCCCTGGTCGGTTGCCTTCGGGTGACAGACATGCACGAAGGTCTGGTACCCGTCAGGGAGTGGGCTCAGCACCTCCCACTCGATGTCCGCCTCGATTTTTCCACCACCCAGGTGCCGTGCCGCCACCACTCGCGTCCTGATGGGCGCCCGGCTGCTCACATCCAAAGACTGTGGGCGTGCATCCACGAAGGTTGCCGTGGGGCTCTGCGCAAATCCCGTGGAAAGCCCGTCGCGCAGGGCGATCTCGCTGATTACGTCTCCCGAGACGGCGAGGTATCCGAACCTGGGCAGCGTGCGGCCATTCACCACCCACGGGGTGTCGCCACGGTTCACCCAGACCTGTCCGCCGCCACCAAAAGTGGTGTGCTGACGGTGGATGTCATCGCCGACGAACTCGTGGGCCTCAAAGGATTCCCGGGCGAGGCGAGCGCAGATGTCGTGCTGCAACCAGTAGGTCATCACCGTGTCCCGGGTGCACGGGCCAGTGCACATGGGGTTTCGGCCACCCATAACAGTATTCGACAGGTAGTCATCGCTGCCCCAGCCGGAAAAGGGCTCATCTCCGGCATAGCGTGGCCCAAGGCCGCCGGCCAGCAGGACAAAGCTCCCATGGCTCGCCATGTCATGCCAGGGCGTGCGTTCGGCGTCGCCGCATTGCCAGCCCCAGGCCTTCGCGGAGTTGTGGTCAGCCTGTGCGCCGTCGAGATGTCCGATCAACCCGTCATGGCCGGCTTCCGAGATCTGCGGGGCATTGTCACCCAGCTGCTCGCGCACATAATCGAAGGTCCGGCCCCAGTGCTCGGCGCACTCCAGCTTGGTGTGGAAGCGGCCTTCCTGGTCGTAATAGTCCAGGAGGGGAATAGCTGAGAATACGTCGATGAAGTATGCGGTGGGCGCAAAGCCCTCCTTGATGAGCTTGATGTTCCGCTCCAGCCAGGGGCCGTACGCGCCGGGCAGCCACCGGTAGCTCTGGGCCTTGAGGCCCGAGTGGAACCAGGCGCGCTGCGGCGTGCCGTCGCGGTTGAACAGGATGTGCCGGTAGCTGAACCCTGACGCATCCGGGTAGAAGTCGATGTAATTGTCATGAACTGCGCAGAGCATCCCGGCGTCCTTGCAGGCCTTCACCCAGGCGTCCCAGACTGCGGGGTCGCAGCTCGGCGGATAGATATCTGGCAAGCGATAGTCGTACCCGTGTCGCTGCCAGGCGTGTTTCACGAAGACCGAGTCATTGAGGCCGTACGCCCCCGCGCGGCGTATGTCGGCGGCGATGTCATGCCCTCCCCACCAGTCGATGCACATTCTCCCCTTGAGTTTCTCCACGCCGCCGGCGGGCTCGAAGCCGGACAGGTCGCGGTACACCCGGGCCGCGGCAAATGCCCCGCGCTCCGAGGGGACGAACAACAAAGTAGCGTCGTGCCCGGTCTGAAGAGAATAGAGCTTGCGGTCCGGATCGACTTCGAAACGATACGGAAAAACATCGGCGGCCTGAACGAGGCTGATGCCATTCTCAAAGTCCATCCCCACGTGCCGGGTGCTGAGGGTGAACCCGCCCTGCCCGAGGGTGAACTTACCCGGGTCCTGAATCACGTTCCCGAATCCCGCGTACACCCGCCTTGCCCTGATCGTTGCCGGACCGGGCCCCAGGCATGTGAAACGGGGCTCGCCACGGGAATTGCGTTCCTCCGTGGGCATACTGAAATGAATCTTGAATGCCCCATCTTCGGCCCACATCTCGGTCCAGGCGGTGATGGTGTTGTACTGCGGGTCGGCGACGAAATCCCGGATTGCGATGCTGCGGCGCGTGGGATCACGTTCGGTCTTCCCGCCGATCACGCGCATCTCAGAACGCGGATCGCGCAGGTTCTGGCCATTGATTTCGACAATGAATTCATCAAAGACCACCGCTTCTTCCTCGGTGACGAAGGCCAGGGCGCCATCCGCGAAACCGTTGGCACCCGCGGCCCAGCCCACCCCGAAACGCCCGGCGGGGTTCTCCACCAGCCAGCCGAAATCATCCGGCCTGCCTGCAAGCGCTGCCCGCGCCCGGCGTATGGCCCTGTCACGACGCTCCTGCAGAGCCGCGGGGTCCTCGGGTTCAGGAATCTCGCCCACCATCAGCGTGGGTTCGCCCCAGTACCCTGAGTCGCAGGTGGTGTTGTTCTTTGGACCGGGGCCGTTCCACAGCCGCAGAGTAATGGTCTGCCCGGCGAAGGCGGATAGGTCAACTTCGGCAGGTTCCCAGACCTTCGATGCCGAGAAGCGTTTGAAGACTTCCTGGAATGCCCCGCCTTCGGGAGCCACCTGCACCCGCCATTCCACCCCGTCGCTGGGCGGTTCGGTCTCCGGGTTGTGGTCCCGTATGGCGGTAGAGAAAGTGAGACTGACTGGCGTGATGTCGGGCAGGCGGAATCGGGTCTCGGCCCACATGCGACCCGCTCCGCCGCGGTATGGCGGGTGAATGCCAATGGAAGGCTTCTCGTCGGGCCGGCGGGCGCGAACAGGCGCGAAGGTGGTCCCGGTCTGGGGATCCGTACCCACCCAGCCAACAGGCAGGACGTGGAAGGGCGCATCGCCCTGGGCGCTGGTAACCCGAAACAGCCCCAGGCGGTCCAGGGCAACCGGTCCCGTGCCGTTGAGCGTGGTGATCGGCAACGCGGAGCTTCCATCGTCTTCGGTGAGGGCCGACAGCCGCAAGCTCGCATAGCATCCCGCATTGGTCCAGTACTCCCCCGACTGGCTGCCGATGGTTACCTCAGCCTGCCTGACACCGTTGTCCGAGTCCCCCAGCATGAGGTTGAAGCCCAGTTCGGCGCCGGTGGACAGACCATCGCCCACGAGACTTAGCGGCACGGCAATCTCCTCATCATACCCGGCTACCGTCTTGCGCGCGCCCACTTTGATCGCCGACATATCCGCGGGTGTCCGAGTGCGGACACCGTAGTCAGGCACTTTCACCCGCGGCCCCAGTTCCGCCAGAGGATTGATACTCAACACCAGGTCGTCGCGGCCGATGCTTCCAGCATTGGCACCGGACTCCCCCCGCGCCGACAAATATACGCGGGTGTAGTCACTGTTTACGTAGTCACGCGATTCCACATCCGCCGCGCTGATGTCGTCATCCGTGACGCGTAGTCCGATGTAGAGCGTATCCCCGTCATGCAGCAGGTGGAGGATCGGGGCGAAGTCACCTGGCGAGACCGAACCGAAGCTGACGAGTTCCTGGCCCAGCGGCACGGCAATGGCTTTCCCCCACTCAGACAGATCGCCGTCCACCTTGACCGGCGCCTCGGTGCGCAAGGCTTCGAGACGCCTCAGGCCGGCCTTCGCGGCGGGCTTGTTGCCGACAGCAGAAGGCGAAACGAAGGTTACGTAGACTGCATGCGCCTCCAGTGAATGCCCTGCGTGCTGGAACTCAACATACGCGTGAACCGGGTAGTGCGCCGAGTACGAGGCCTGGCCGGGAGTGACTACTGCTTCGACTTCCAGGCGGCCCTTCGCGGGGATCTCGACCGCGCGAGGTTCGGCCGGATCCACGGACCAGTCGTCGATGACACCCATGCGCAGGCGGCCCGAGACGCGCTGGTCGCCAGAGTTCTCCAACACAACGGTAACTGGGATCGGCTTGCCCAGTTCGCCCACATCGCCGAACTCCATGATGCTTACGGTGAGAGGGCCGACGGTGTCCTTAGCAGGCTTCCAGGCCCAGGCGACAGCGGACAGACAGAGGGCCATGGTAGCGATGAGGAAGAAAGGGAATCGGGTTGACATAAGTGCCTCCGGCAGGTCAAGTCTGGTTCCCGGAGGGCACATTTCGCGGAACGGGTGCCGGATACCTACCCGAACATCCCACAGGCTCGCCCAGGCATGCAGGTAATTCCGAATGGACGGGGAAACACGGCCCTCGCACGAGACCAGGATGAGCGCCAACAAGAGGACAGGAGAGACCACAATGTCAGACAAGAAGGCCGAACTCGCAATCAATGGTGGCCCGAAGGCCGTGGAGAAGATTGAATGCCCGGCAGAGCCCAAAGTCGGGCTGGAGGAGTTCCTGGAACTCGCGGACACGTGGGGGTACAGCGCGGAAGCCGTGGAGCGCGTCCGAGCAGCGCTCAAGGACGAGCCCCTGGGCAGCGGGCCGCACCTGACGCGTTACTATAACCCGCGCCCGTCGAAAGTGGTGGCGATGGAAGAGGAAGTCCGCAAGTTCCTGCGCTGCAGGTACGTCCTGGCACTGCACTCGGGCACTTCGGCACTGGAGACCGCCTACGTGGCGGGGGGCATTGGTCCTGGAACAGAGGTCATCGTCCCCGCATACACATTCTTCGCCACCGCGGCGGCCGTGGTGAGCGCCAAAGGCATACCGGTCATCGCCGAGATTGACGAGTCGCTAACCATCGACCCGACGGACGTGGCGAAGAAGATCACCCCGCGGACCAAAGCCATCGTCCCCGTGCATATGATCGGCACCGTCTGCGACATGGACCCCATCATGAAGCTCGCGAAGGATAATGACTGCCTGGTGATCGAAGACACCGCCCAGGCTGCGGGGGCCGAGTACAAGGGCAAGCGCTGCGGCACCATCGGCGACCTGGGCTGCTTCAGCATCAGTAGCTACAAATACATCGGCGCGGGTGAAGCGGGCCTTGTGGTTACTGACGATGAGCGCCTGTTCATCCGCGCCCAGAATCACCACGACACCGGCGCTTGCTGGAGGCCCGACCGGTATGCGGAGGAGCGATTCGAAGGCGAGCTCTTCTGTGGCACTAACTACCGCCTGTCTGAGCTTGAGGGCGCGGTGAACCTGGTGCAATTCCGGAAGGCCCCGGCGCGTTTGGAACGGAACCGGACGGTCTACAAGCGGTTCACGGATCGTCTTGTCCCCCACACCGACATCATCCCGCAGCAGGTGCGCGATGTTGAGGGCCAGGTAGGTTACCGGTTCGCCTTCTTCGCTCCCGACGCAGCCCAGGCCCGGACACTCACGGATGCCCTGCAGGCCGAAGGCGTGGGCGCCAGCGTAATGACCGCAGGTGGCGCGCGCGACTGGCACATCTACAGCTACTGGGAGCACATCCTGAAGCAGAAGTCGGCGACGCCTGAAGGCTGCCCCTTCACCTGCCCCTACTACAACGCGCCGCTGCCGCCTTACGCCGAAGACATGTGCCCGCGCACTCTGGACCTGCTGTCCCGCTGCGTGACCTTGGGCTTGAGCGAGTGGTACACCGAAGAGGACTGCGCGCAGCTTGCCGGTGCGGTGAACAAGGTGCTGGGGGCATTCCACACGCCGATTGAGGGTGCGGCGTGGCATGACATCAAAGTCTAGCAGGGGCACACCCCACGCCGGATGCACGGAAAACGAGCGGGGCTTCGAACCTTCTCATCGGTCGAAGCCCCGCCTCTCGTTTCATCAACCTGCACTACCACAGCTTCTGGCGGCGGTGGCATGAGTATCCGCCCTTTTTCGTGAACCAGTCCTGGTGATACTCCTCTGCCGGCCAGAACTTCCCCGCGGGCGTTACCTGGGTCGCTATCTTCATCCCCCGCCCCTTGAGATCAGCAATGAGTTTCTCGGCGATGGCCTTCTGGTCATCATTGGTGGTGAATATCGCCGAACGGTACTGGTCACCGATATCCGGTCCCTGGCGGTCAACCTGGGTCGGATCGTGGATCTCGAAGAAGAGCTTTGCGAGATCCTCGAAGGAAATGCGCACTGGGTCGTAAAGGACCTCCACCGCCTCTGCGTGGCCGGTAGTGTGGCTGCAGACCTGTTCGTAGGTGGGCTTCTCAGTGCTGCCGCCAATATACCCCACCGTAGTGCTCAGGACACCCGGCTGCTGTTGGAACTGGTATTCCACACCCCAGAAGCAGCCGGCGGCGAAGATCGCCCGGCCGAACTTCACCTCCTCAGCGGGCCGGAACAGCATCGAGATCGAGTTCACGCAATGCCGGGTGTTCTTGTCCGTATAGCCTTCCCCGGTAAACACGTGACCCAGATGGCCTCCGCAGTTGGCGCAGATGATCTCTGTGCGGCGGCCGTCGGCATCGGGCACACGCTTCACAGCGCCCGGAATCTCGTCATCGAACGCCGGCCAGCCACAGTGTGCCTTGAACTTGTCTTCGGACCGGTACAGCATTGCCCCACACTGGCGGCAGGTGTAGATACCCTCGGCGAAGTGATCGGTATATTCCCCGGTGAAGGGTCGCTCAGTGCCCTTGTGGAGAATGACAGCCGCCTCTTCGGGGGTGAGTTTCCGGTATTCGCCGGGCTTGGGTTCGCTGGTCATGATGTTTGCCTCCGTAACGGCTGTGGTATCCGTCCCTCCTGCACTCTCGGCCGGCTGCGCGACCGGACGGCTTGTTGCCACGAATGCGCCTGACAGGATCATCGCCGCAAAGACCAACCCGACAAGCAGCGTGCCGGCCGGGCGTGTCGAGCAGTGGCTGCACATACAGTCATCACCCGTTCAGATGATTATATAATCAGTATACATATCAACGCATGGACAGCCCCTGTGGTTCACCCCTCGGGGACCTAGTTTTCCGGATACTGGCGGCTCTCCTGCAAAGGTATTGGACGCAGGCCGCGGAACTGAAAAGTGACAGCGTCTATCCACTTCATCCGAGGTGACCTCGCAATGCCCGTTGGCGAACACAGCGAACCGGAATCCACCCGCCGCACCTTCTTCAAAGCCGCACTGGTGCCGGCGCTTGCGGCCGTTGCTGCGACGGCGGCGGTGAAGGAGTCGCAGGCGCAGGAAACGCTTCCCGACACCCTTCCCCGGCGGTTCATCGTTGGCAAGCCGGACATTCCCCCGCTGGACACGCCGATCCTGTTCGCGCGGGAAGGCAGTCACGAGACGGGGCAGACCCACGAGGTCCTCTCGCTCATCCAGGACGAAAAGGGCAGCAATGCCTTCCCATGGACGGTCTATGCACAATTGCGCACACATCACACCGGTGGCGACGCGGTGGTCTTCTACTCGCGACTGCATAAGGAGGGGCCCGGCTGGAGTTGCGGGTTCCATTCAGAGGTCTTCGCCCGCAACTGGGGCGTAGGCATTGGCATGAACATCGAGGTGGGCAACCAGTACGAGGGCACAGAGGGTTTCAACGGCGTGATCGGCATTGAGGTGCAGTCCCTTGGCCCGCAGCCTGCCCTGGCCGGGCTGCAGATCGAGGGTGCGGGATCTTTCGAGAACATGGTCCGCCTGCGAGGGCGCGCAGAGACCGGCATCGACATGCCCGGTGAGTGCGGAGTAGGCATCAACCTGCACGGGAACTCCCTACGGATGGATGAGGGCGCATGGATCGAGCTTGATCAGGATGGACAGGTGCGGATGCGCTACCACGAAGGGAACATCGAGTTCTTCAGGGGCCAGGAGCGAATCGCCCACATTCCTGTGAATGGAGAGGACCACGCACTATGACGCCCCGGAATGAGAGCGAGCGCGTTCTGACCCCTGCCCAACAAGCCCACCTGCAGCGTCTGTATGCCGGCTTTGAGCAGGCGCAGCGCCAGCTCAACGACTTCGTCACATATCTCATGGCCGAACACGAGCTGGAGAACCCGGACCAGTGGCAGCTCTCAGCCGACCTGACGAGATTCAAGAAGATGGGAGCGCCGCCGGAGCAGGCTGGATAGCTACGCCCACCGTCTGGAGGCCTCGATGACCATGTGCACCGACCCTTGCCCGAGCTTGTTCTGGATGCTCACGCTCCTGTTTCTGTGCGCACTGTGCCATGCCCAGGCCCCCTCCGCCGGAACGATCTTCGTCGACCAGCGCCATCCCCAGGCCGACGACACCAACCCAGGCACGCCTGCGGCACCCCTGAAGACCATTTCGGCAGCCGCGGCGCTGGCGGAGCCCGGCGCCACGGTCTACATCCGCTCGGGCATCTACCGCGAGAGGGTGCTGATCGAGAAGAACGGCACCGCCGATGCGCCGATCCGCTTCGAGGCATCGCCCGCCGCGAATGTCATCGTCACCGGCGCGGATGCCATTACCGAGTTGCGCCACGAAGAGGAGCCGGGAGTCTTCAGCGCACCCTGGCCCTACGTGTTCATCGGCTGGAGCCCGAACCGGGCGCATCCGGATGATGCGCACCACGCCATGGTCGGACGCGCAGAACAGGTGTTCGTCAGGGGGTACCCCTTGCACCAGGTCCTCGAACGCGCGCACCTCAGCCGCGGGTCCTTCTACGTGGACCAGAGCAATAAGCGGCTTTTCGTTCGCGGGAAGCATGGCGAAGACCTGACCAAGGTCCTGGTGGAGGCATCTGTGCGTGACGTGGTGTGGGATGTGCAGGGCGAGCATGTGAGAACCCGGGGCATCCGCTTCCGTTATGCCGCGAACAGAGCCCAGTCAGGCGCGGTTGTCCTGCGAAAGACCGGGGATGTGCTGGAAGACTGCGTGGTAGAGCGCATGAACTCCATCGGGGCCACCTTCACCGGGCCGAACATGACGGTACGGCGCTGCACCTTTCAGGACAATGGGCAGATGGGCTTTTCCGCCGGCTCGGCCCACAATCTTCTTTTCACCGGCTGCCTGGTACGCAACAACAATACCAAGGACTGGGCGCGGGGCTGGGAAGCCGGGGGCAACAAGCTCGTTCTGTGCCGGGGAGTGGTGCTGGAAAACAGCAGGTTCCTAGAAAACCGCGGCAACGGCATCTGGTTCGACATCGGCAATGAAGACTGTGTGGTGCGCAACTGCCTGATCGCCGACAATGAGGACTGCGGCATTTTCTACGAGATCTCCTATGGCCTGCGTGCCCATGACAACGTGATCGTCGGCAACGGACTCACGGACACCCCCGGCGCGTGGGGAGCGCAGGCGGCCATCTCCCTGTCAAGCTCCCCAGGCTGCGTGATCGAGCGCAACATCATGGTGGGCAATCGCGAGGGGTTCAATTTCCGCGAACAGGGCCGCACTACGCCCCGCATCGGCAAGAGTGGACCGGAGGAGCCCGTCTGGAACCACGATCAGACGGTGCGCAACAATATCATCGCTTACAACCGCGACGCCCAGACCTGGGGCTGGTTTGATGTGCTGGATGAGCGACACTTCCCCCAGCACATGCAGCGCAAGCCGGCGGATCTGAAGCAGGGAGAGCCGGTGGGAATGATGGGCGAGATGCAGATTGACGAGACCGGGCGCCCGGTCAATCTTGTCCTGGACCAGCTCAACTTCAAGTTCAGCAGCAATCTCTATGACGTGGCGGCGGGACAGGAACTGTTCAACTGGGGCTGCGCGTGGCGGCACAATGTGCGGTACTCGGACCTGGAGAAGGTGCGGGTGGAGCTTGGCCTGGAACAGGGCAGCGTGCAGGCGCCGTTCCAATTCGCAGATTACCTGACGCGGGACTTCCGGGTACCCGCGGACAGCCCGGCGCTGAAGATGGATTGCTACCCCCACGGTGAGGTGCCGGGGGTCGTGCTGGGGACGCTGGAATAGCGGGCGTCACCGCCCGATCTCGAGCGTCTCTCCTGTTGCCAGGTCGGTGAACCTGGCCGACCCGTCCGGTTCGAATACCAGATCGAACAGGCCTTCGCCGTAGAAACGTGCCAGGGTGGGGTAACGCGACGCCGTCTCCCTCACCACGAAAGAATCTTTCCGGGACCCCACACCGATACTCGGGCGATCCGTACCCCATCGGGTCGATAACCGTGCAGCGCCGATGAACATGCCCTGCCACTGGTCCAGACGCAGACGCAGGCCGGGTACCTGTGGCGCACCGTCTGACAGGGACGAGATCGTGAGCCCGGGCGACGCTGTTATGTGCACCCCGCCCATTGACAGGTAGTTCGATTCCCACCTGATCCCCGCTTCGCTCAAGAGCAGGCGTTCGCCATCGCCGGTGGTCGCTTCCACAGTACGCATGCCATCCGAGGAGACTACAGGAGCGGGCAATGCGACGTCCCTTTTAGTTCGCGACTTCACCACCACGAAGAGATTGCTCCCATCGCTGATCCAGAACGCAAGCTGCCCTTGGTCAGGGCCGCGCACCACCCCAAGCCGATGCTGACCGACGGCGTGCAAGGTCCACTGTGCGCCGGGAGTTTCCGGCTCGGAAGCTGTCGCAAACAGGCAGTCTCCGATCTTCGCAAACACTCCCTGCCCTGTCTCGCTGAAGCCGAACTCCACCGTCCCGTGCTTTAGCGCGGCATCTTGCCGGGGTGCCACATTCCGCCGCGCCGCCGCCTCCAATTCCGCGAGTTCATCGGGCGACAGCTTCCTATCCGCGAGCAAGACCTCCCGGGTATGAAGCGCCACCCAGTCCAGCGATAGACCTCGCGAGTCAGCGTTTGTGATGCGGAGCACATGTCTTCCCGCTGCCAACCTGAGCGGCGGGAGATCGAGCGTGGCGACCTCAAAGGCGTCCCAAGCGCCGGTTCCAGCCAGCGTCACCGACCCGAGCGACTTGCCATCGAGGGACAGCTCGCGCCGGGTGTCAGGCCAGCCCAGGCTGTAGCGTAGACTAATGACGTACTCCCCCTCGGCGGGTACATCGAAGGCCAGCTCGAGCCACGGACCGGGGTCTTCCCAGTAACTGACAGTCTTCCCGCCCGATGCCTCTTTGCGCTCGATCACCTGCACCGTCCCACCACCCTGGGCGGCCCATTTCTCGGCCTCCACCCGCAGCAGATCCCCCGCGCTCCAGCTCCAGACGGCACAGAGAACCAGCCCGGCAGCAAGTATCGACACCCATGGTCTCATCCCTCGACCACCACCGTCACGTGGGACTTTGCAGGGATCGTGACCGTGGCCTTCCCGCCCGCCACGTCGAGGATAGTGGCGTCGTGCTGTGGCGCAAACACCCGGGCCTGGCCCTCTCCTACCTGCAGATCCCGCTCCACACTTGCGTCGGATTCATTGTGCAGCACGGTCACCCTTCGGGCGCCTTCGGTGAAAGAGAAGCCGAAGATCGGGCCTTCGCGGATGGTCTGTACGTTTTCGGCCAGATCACTCTGGTACGGCAGCACTTCGGCGAGAAAATGGAACTGCCGGCCTGCGGTATAGCTGAAGGGTGGCGCATCGCCCGATGCGGCAGCGGCGTCCTTCAGGATAATCTCGCGACTTCGGTACTTCTCGGGCTTATCCAGGAAGAAGGTCTCGCTGGGCGCGGTCTCGACACTGGCGAAACTGCTGTCGTGGATGCGGGTGATCAGGCTGCCATAGCGGAACATGCCTTCCTGGCCGACCTCAAATTCGCGGTTCATCCCGAAGCGCAAGCGTCCCCAGACCCCGGCGCACGTTGTGTCCTCAACCGCGCGAATTGTCAGCATGCCGATGAGCCGGTCCTTGCTCAGGAACCATTGCTGAAGCCCTTCCCACGGTTCATCGCTGCTGCCGTGGCCCCAGGCAGGGTGCGCTATGCGATACTTGACGCAGAGGGTGGAAAAGTCGGGCGCAACAACGACCGACGGCTCCTCGCGGCCCGAGCAGTACCGGGCATTGTGCCAATGATCGCCGTCCGGCTTCAGTCGGGCCTCTACCGTGGCCACTTGCAGTGCGGCATCAAGTGGCAGCGGCTTACTGTTCCGGTCGCTCACCATGCATCCGACGAAGGTGTCTTTGCCGATTTCACCCACCGGTGTCACGCGAGCGGTACCCGCGAAACCGAACTTGCCGTACCGGCCCCGAGGGCCCTGGATATCCTCGTCATACAGCAGCCAGTTGTCCCGGCGTGGCGAGGGCTCTATGTCTTTCCACCATGGGGCCGCGTAGACTGCGGCAAGCCCCCGGTCATACCCGTTCTGCGCGGCGTCCAGGGCCGCCAGCTTGTTCGCACCATCGTCGAACATTCCTGCGATCACGTCGGCCCCGGCTGGTGCCGCCGCGCTCCAGTAGTGTTTCCAGGAGCAGTCGGTGTAGGACTCCGTCATGCCCTCAGAGTCATGCACAAGGGGGTAGTATCCGGCCGATCGGCGCAGGATATCTCGTGCCCGTTCATCACCCGTGACCTGGTAGTATCGCGCGATGAAGGTCACATTGAGCTGGTGGTAGACGTAGCACTCATTCTGCGGCCAGATGTAGGTCCATGCGCCATTGGGGTAGAGCGCATCAGACAGCCACTGGAGCATGGTGTCACGGTCGTCCCGGTATTTTTCATCCCCGAACATTCGCCAGGCCCATTCCATGATGAGCAGGTAGTGCACATCCATGTTGGGGTAGTATCGGGGTCTGTCGGGATCAAGCGGCTCGCGCGGCCCGTAGGTGCGGTACTGGTAATCGACAAGGGTCCGCAGTTCCCGCTGCCACTCCTCGCGTTTCGAGGGCAGGATCACCCACGGATATTCCGCCTCCAGCATCAGCAGAGAGTCCATCATCGGCGCGATGCAGAAGCGGTTGATGTTCTCATCGCGGCCATAGATCGCTTCGCGGCGCGGGTTGAAGTCTCCACCGTCGTGGTTCTGCGTAATCGCCTGGTAGTGAACCAGAAGGCGCTTGAGCAAAGCCGGGCTGTGTCGCAGGGCGCTTCGCGGGTCCAACAGCCCCCAGGCCATCACTGCGCACTGCTCCCCGAGGGTCCGGAATGTCCACGCGTTGGCTATCTGGTTATAGCCCTCTTCGCCCTTCTTGTAGACGGTGGTGTCCTTCGCGATGCCCGCAGCGTTCTGGTTGAGATTCGCGATATACGGATTGCCATCGGCGTCAGGCGGTTGGCTGACCGCGTGTGGTACCGCGGCGGCCTGAGCCAGGATCTCGTCTGCGCGGCGGCAGTAGTCCTCGACGTCCTCGAGGGTCGCCAGTGCCTGCGTTCCAAGGCCTGCGTCGATGGCCAACTTTGCGTCATCCAGCGCCCATTCGAGGGTCGCCAGGAGGAGCTTCCAGTCATCACTGTCACTTGCCCGCTGGGCCAATTGGATTACGCCATCGGTGGTGGGCTCGAAGATCGCCCTTGCCTGCTCCAGCGCTGCTGCGTTCAATCGGCGTTCCTCCTCGATCTCTGCGATTCTCTGGGTGTCGGCTCCCAGATGCACGTCATCCCACCAGACTTTCCCTGCGGCGAAGAAGTTGAACAGGTACACGTGCGCAGCGGCCGTCTGAGCGGGGGCTTCGAAACGCACAGTGGTCTGCTTCCACGTCTCGGACGGTTCGCCGTATGCATGGAACTCCCGGATCGTACGTCCCTCTGGATCCACCAGCGTTATCCGGGCATCCACTCCCTTGCGGGGGGCAGCTTGAGGGTGGCGAGTACGATACCAGCCCTGGAATACCCACAGACCGGGAGCAAGGGGCACACGGAGATCCCAGGAGCCGCGCTGCTCCTTGTCGGCACATTCCACCGACACGGAGCGTTCACCCGCGAAGGGATTGTCGGTCTCCCAGGTCATGACGCTGCCCAGGCCCCAGTCGCCGGCGGACCAGAAATCGGGCTTGCCCTGTCCGGTGAGGTCCAGTTCGAAGCCCGGGTTCGGCAGGAGGTTTGAGCCATCCAGGGCGGGCGGACCGCCGAGTTTGCCAGCTTCCGCCGCATACTGGTCGAGAATCGCAGACTGCTCCGGCGTGGGCGGCACCACGCGGATGTTATCGAAGGCGATCTCGGTGGTTCCGGTGCGCCTGCCCCCGGTAACGAACAGCTCGACGAAGAAGACCTGCGAGAGGTCGTCAGTGCGCAAGCGTCCGGCCGGTCCGGCGAAGTTGGTCAGCCGGAAGCTGATGCGCTTCCAGCCTGTGAAGTCCAACTCAACCGCGTCGCGCAGGTTGCGATAGTAGATCGGGCGTTCGGGGGCCTTGCGGCCCAGTTGCATGTCCAGCCTCCCCCCTTTCCCATCGCCGCGCACGTCCAGCTCCACGGCCCAGGATCGCGAGAAGTCCGTGTCGGGGATGAAGCGGCTAAACCAGCCGAAATCAAACTCTCCGTAGGTGATCTTTCCCTCGAGAATCCCACCGCGATCTGTATCCTCGCCCAAGGAAATGACCGCGTTCGACTTGCAGCGCCAACCGTCGAGACTCTTGTCTTCAAAATCCCAGTTCACCGCGTCGTGCGCGACGGGGTTCTGAGCGGCGGCCAACTGGCTGAACCACAGAAGACAGATGAGGGCAGGGGCAAGGGGCATCTCCGGACCTCCGGGCGGATGATGGTCGGGGTTAGTTCGCCGCCGGGGGATGCCGCCCCTCCGGGAGGGAGGGCAATCCCGCACGGCGAAGCACTTGCGGTCAGCAACGACCATGCCCACTGGTGGTACCGTCCATGTCGCGCTGCATCCAGTATTGTCTTCGGTGTATCACGGCCTGCACGCTGGCGGTATTCGCCGTCACTGCGTCCGCGCAGGAAACCACGGGAGTGTTCGCTCTCGTCGAGCACAACCTGCCCGAATCGCTGCAGCCCGGAGAACGCTTTGTCGGCAGGCTGACGTGGCGGGTTGTCGAGCCGGGCGAGCCCCTGTACACCACGTCAGTGCTGGACTTCTCGGCGACAGGCAACGCAATGACCAGGCCGGGATGGCGCACCTGGACGATCTCGTCAAACAGGTGGTGGCAGTTCCGGGCGACCCGAAGCTGGCGGAGGATGCCCGCGACTGGCTGCGCGAGGTCATCTGTCCGGCGGAGAAGGACTGACGCGGAAGCAGGGCGAAGAGGCCTGCATATTGGCGCGGAAGAGGGGATTCGCGTGCGCACGCTCATCTGTGCACTTACTGTGCCCGCCTGCCTCACAACCTGCCTCGGGGAGGTAGAGAGACCCGTGATTGAGTTCCAGACCGTCGCTGTGAAAGACGTCTGCGCCTGGCCGAATCTCACAGAACTGCCCGACGAGAGTATCGTCGCGTCCATTTTCAATCAGCCCGGCCACGGTTCGCTCCCCGGGGATGTTGACTGCTGGGCGACTACCGATGGTGGAAAGACCTGGCAACTGCGGGGCACCGCCGCGCTGTGCGACAATGCCACCTCGAACCGGATGAATGTTGCCGCAGGCATGGCCACCGACGGCGACATGGTTGTGATCGCCAGCGGGTACGGGGAGATTGGCACCGACAAGCCCTTCCACGAGCGCGTGCTGGTGGCGAAAGTCTACCGGTCTTGGGATGGCGCCCGCAGCTGGATCGTCACCTCGGACCTGCCCATGGCGCCCGACGGCGCGCACCTCATTCCCTTCGGCGACATCATCACTGCAAATGACGGGAGCATGCGGGTGCTGTGCTATACCGCGTGGAAGACCTGGGCCACATACATGCTCACTAGCCGCGATGAGGGGCGGTCGTGGTCCGAGCCAGTGAAGATCGGCGAGGGGATCAACGAAGGCGCGCCGCTGCATCTCGGCGAGGGCAAGTGGATCGCGGTGATCCGCACCGTCTCTCCCGCCGACTGTCGCCTGTACACCTCCGAGGACGACGGAGCAACCTGGACAGATCGCGGCCCCGTTACAGAAGCATCTCAGCACCCCGCGCACCTGCTGAAGCTCAAGGATGGTCGCGTGCTGATGACTTACGGGAACCGTCGCGAGGAGCGCCCCGGTGTAGAAGCGAAGTTCAGCTCCGATGGTGGATTCACCTGGACGGAACCGCTGCGCATCCAGGAACTGCCCATGGTGGACCTTGGCTACCCCGCGAGCCTCGAACTGGCCGACGGGAGAGTGCTCACCGCCTACTACGCTCGCAGTGGGCCCGGCTATGACGGCTACCACATGGGCGCGGTTGTCTGGAGGCTGCCGGAAGCCAATTGACCGGCACCTGAGATTCTGCACCCATCGGGAGGCGCTCTGCTCCCGCTGCAGAAGTACTCGTGTTGGAAAGATGCGGAGCCGGGCTAATTCCCTGCTTCGGTCACTTTCCACACGAAGGTCTCCCACGGTTCGGCGGTGACGGTGACCCGGCCGTCCTCAAGGGTGGCTTCTGTGGTGCGCGTGTGTCCCCAAGGCTCCAGTTTCCCATTGTCCGGCAACAGGCCTTCGCCGCCGCGACTGATCCTCCGCGCGATGGGCTGACCATTGGCGAGCACAAGGTAATCCCCAGCAGGGCGCTTCCAGAGCGCCATATACACCGCCTCGTCCGCCGCATACTGGAACCGCTGGGGCTTGTGCGCCGGCTTCACGAGGTCTGTGAACGCTCGCACCTCGAGCATCGTGTTCTTGAACTCCGAGTTGATCCAACCGTAGCCGCCCTGAACCGATCGGTAGTAGCTCCACCAGAAGAGTCCGCGCACTCCCTGAGCCAGGCTCGAGTAGGACCAGTAGAAGAGCTCGGTGGCGTTGGGGTAGCGCAGGTTCGCAGGGTCCTGGGCGCGGCTTGCTCCCGCTGCCCCGAAGACCTTCCAGTTCATGCACTGCAGGACGGGCATAATCGGCTTCGACTCCAGGCCGACCCCACGCCCGATGAAAGTCGTCACATTGTGCAGCGGGGCATTCGGGAAAGGCTGATCAGCCACCGGATAGTGGTCAAGTTGCAGGATGTCGCAGGCCTCGGTGTAATCCCACCAGTCCGTTGTCCAGGCTTCCACGATGCACACGGGCACCAGCGGCGCTTCGTATTTGAGCAGCCAGTAGAAGGGCATGAGATCGCCGGTTGTGTGCTTTCCGCTGGGTTCGTCATACATGAGCCAGAAGCCTAGGGCCGGGTGATCCTTCAGCGCCATCGCGATTTTGTGCATCTCCAGCAGCCCGTGTTCCGACGCCCACTTGCGGCCATTGAGATACGCCATGACCTTGAGCCCGTGCTTTTCCGCAAGGTCCATGTACGCCAGGTACTTCTCGATGGATTCGGCGTCCGACGCACCACCCATCCCGTAGGTGTGTACGTAATTGACGCCCATCGCCTTGACCTGCTCCATCGCGGCTTCGCTGTCCACCGAATACATGCCGATGGGGAAGTCGTCCGAGTTGAGGTCCAGCGGCGCTGCGATCGCAGCCGCCGTGCCGAGGGCGAGAAGGAGAGCGAGGGACGTCTTGCGCATCGGGAGTCACCTCCGGGCGTTTTCATGACGGTTCCCGGCGCCGGTCACATCATCCTCCATACCCGCCAAGAGCATTGGGGCGCAGTGGCGAACCATGACCGATATCCCGATGATCACCGGTCAAGCCGAAGGTTCGACCATGCAAGCTCTCGTGCTCATGTGTCTTCTTTGGCTGTCTCTCTCTCAAGCCGGAGCCCAGGCGACTGGCGTCCGTTCGCCGGCCGAATTCACCAATGACGACGGCTCGCGCCCGGACGGCATGCATGACGGGTCCGACGATAGCTCCGCATTGCGCAAAGCGCCGGCCGAAGGCCCCGGCATGGTGATGGTCGGCGCGAGGACGTTCCGCTTCAGCGAGATCACTGTTCCCGCAGGCGTCACCCTCGCTGGCACCGGGCCCGGCACGGTCATTCGCCCGGCCGCGAAGGGTATCGTCTTTCGCCAGGAGGGTGTGCGCGACTGAAGGATCCGCGACCTGACGATCGACGGCGTGGCACCAGGCAACTGGCTCGAGCGCACGGATCAAGGTGCCGAGTATATCAATGCCACCGGTCTGTGCTGCGAGAGCAACGTGACAGGCGGCATTGTGAACGCCGGCAATGCGAAGATCACGGACTCGAACATCATCAACAACGTGGACGGGCTAGTGCTCAAGGATGGCGACAACGGCTCTCACGGGATCATCGGCAACTGCCTGCCGAACCACAATCAGCGCTAAGCACTCCTCGCCCGGGAGGTAAAGAGCGGGATGGTGATCAGCGGCTGCTGCTTCTTCTACGGCTGGATCCTGGTGGAGAACGCGACAGGCGTGAGCATCACGGACGGCCTGATCGGCTGCTCGCTGCTGGTGCGCGGCGAAGAGATCAACCGCATTGCCGGGAACCGCATCTTCCCCGGCAGCGCGCCAGAGATCAGCAGCAGCCCGGCAACGCTGGTGCGCGACAACTATGGCCCGGATGGCCCGTGGGAGCATCACCGGAACTGAGTTGGCAGGGCATCAGGCACTCTGCGGCGTGGTCTGACGCGCGAACCTGAGGGCGAACAGGTCCGCGTCCTTCATCACAAAGCGCAGCCGCACCGGGCGTCCTGCGAGCGCATAGACGTCGGTCCCGTGGGTCCAGCGGACGACCCGGTCGGTCTCGTCACCAATGATTTCCGGGCAATCGGCCAGAGCATACCGCGGAATCGGCGCACCCGACGCATCCTGGATCTCAACCCGCACGGACCCGGCGGCGCTGGTTCGGTAGCTGATCTCGAGCTGGCCACCGTCGAAGGTGAGTGGCTTGGTGACCATCTCCCCACCGGCCCACGGGGCGCTGACCGACGCGAAGCCATCAGTGCGCAGGACCAGGCGCTCGACGTGCCAACTATCCTGCATGTAGTGCCGGGCCACGAACATCATCATCTGCGCCGGCCCGCAGGGCAGGATTCCGGTCAGCGGGTAGTTGGTGCGCGAGACCCAGTTCGACGCGCCCGGCCCGGGCCGCACGAAGGTCTCCATGAAGGTGCGGTCATAACTGGTCGTGCCTGCACGCGTTGTCAGCAGGACGGCGTCGGAGCAGTCATTGGCGTATGAGTAGCCATGCGCGGTGTGCAGGCCAATCTCGCGCTCCTGCTCCTGGGTCACTACGCGCCGGCCTTCCATGAATCGGGCCGCGGGGGCAATATAGATGTGTGGCGCGCGAAAGTAAGGCGTCGTGTTGTTCGTGTAGAACTGTTCGCGCGGGGTGTCGGAATATGTCATCGGCACCGATTCCGTCCACTCCATCAGGTCCTTCGACGTAGCCCTCGCCACCGTCCGGTACCCTTTCCCCCACTCATCGTCATACCAGCGGTAGTACAGCACATACTGCTGCTCGGCATCGCTCCAGAAGAGGGTGTTGCCGCCGTCGAAGCAGTTGCGCAGGTGGCTGACCATGTTGGGCTGTGGGTCTAGTCTGTGGAAGCGCATCCCGTCCGCGGAACCCCAGAAGACCAGGCGCTTCGGGCCGGCCGGATCTGCGAAAGCAGTGTGCTGCTCTCCGCTCAAGGGCTCGCTTGCGATCGCCTTGATGCGCTCGCTTTCAGGCACGCCCGGGCGGGTGTCGAGCCATGGAGCGGGCATGAACCCCCGGCCTGATTCGTCGGCAACGATATTGGTGTCGCGCCGCCCGGCACGCTCAACCAGGCCCAGTTCGGGCTTGGTCCAGTTGATTCCGTCATCGCTGACAGCCACGCACAGCACGCCGCTGTGGTCGTCCGGCGCGAGGGTCATCGCCCGGTAGTACATCAGGTAGCGGCCCTTGTGCATGAAAACCGCGTGGGGGCCGTTCGCCGGGCCTTCCCAGGGCCTGTCGAGGCTGATGGCGGTTCCTCCCGGGACCGGCTCGTGCAGTTGGAGGCGAGCACCTTCCAGCCGGTCGATGAGCAGCCGATCGACGAACAACTCCCGACGGGAGCCCAGGTTCAAAGTACTCATCTGTACGTTGCCCTCCGCACGTCATGCTCCGGACACATTTGCACGCGCCAACTACCACGGATACGCGGGGTCCGTCTCCGCCGCCTCGATTAGTTCCGCGAGTGCAGTGCGCCAGCGGTACACGTCCCCCGGCTGCATGGAATACCGCATGCCGCTCTCAACGAGGGTCTCTGGGACCACCAGGGCATTCTCGGCCTGCTTCAGCCAGTCCGCGCGGGTCGCACTGAGTTCCGCCGATGCCTTCACCTTCGCAACAGTCGCTTCGAGCACCCGGAAGTAGGCGTAGTCCTCCAGACCGTCGCGGAAGTTCTCCAAACGTACAGTGGGCAGGGGAGTTCCATCCGGGCCGACGCATGTCCACGAACCATCCCCATGGTAGGTGGTCCAGCTGCGCGGGTCCCAGTCTGTAAAAGGCCCGCTGTCGATGGGCTTGCGCGAGTTCCAGATACTGATCTGGTAGTACAGGAATCCATCAGGCCGGAACTTCGCGGTCATCGCGCCCATGAGGATCCGGCCATCTATGGCCGGGTACTCGATGAACATGTTGGGGAAGGGATGATGCGGCCCGCAGCAGATATACCACCAGACCTGCTTGCCCTGGGCTCGCACTTCATCCGCCGCTTCCTTGTTGTAACGCGGCGTCAGCGGGCACCAGGCGTCCATGGACTTGATCTCGCTGTCCATCCCGTAGCTGTGGTCGTATGTGGTCGTCATGACCATCACGTCCGGGAACTCCGCCTTGATCGCGGCGGCTGCCTTCTCAACCCACGGGAACTCCTCTTTCGGGTGCTCGTCGCAGCCGTATATGTAGGCTTTGTCCAGGATGCCCAGGGCCTTCGCTTTCTCATAGCGCGGCCGCAGCTTGTCGATGGTCGCCGCGCGCCAGGCCGGCACCCCATCCTCACTGGCGGGGTATTTCGAATAGTAGCCGAGGTTGAAGGTGCCCAGTTTCCCGGCGTCGTTCAGGCGCTTGAGTTCGTCGAACTGGGGCTCCCAGTCAGCGTAGGCGTAAAGGCTGTCCATGGTGATGTAGTAGTCGGCCAGGAAGTCCGCCCACTCGGACTTGTGCTTTCTCCAGGCTCGGATCGGATAGTCGGGTTGGGACCGCCACGTCTCCTGCTCCGCCGCATTGCCGCCACCATCGGGGTAGTCGTGGGGCCAGAATGTGATCGCCATGGGTAGCGGCGGTGCGTCCGGCATCGCAAAGTCGTACACCCTCACCGAGAGGTCATAGGCGAGCAGAGCCTTGCCATCGGACACAATCTCCAGCTTACCCCGGTACAGGCCTGCCGGCTGGTCCTTCGGCACATCGACGTTCACCCAGAAGGACTGTGCGTCACCCGTCGCGATGTCTGCACTGTCCATGAAAGTGAGGATCGGGTCGGGCCACCAGCCTACATGGGAGGAGCCGTAGGGAGGTATGCGCTTGGTCTCCACGTAGCCAACGGGCGGCGCAGTAATGCAGGCCTCCGGGAATGGTGTCCCGTCGCCGGACTTCATGCCCACGGCACGCACCTGCACCTGCTTCAGGTCCCGCTCCAGGGGATAGACAACCACCTGAAAGCTCTCGCGCTCGTTTCTGGCGGCCGACACGCGCGCCGCCGGGCGCACGTCCAGCGAGGGCACCGCAGCGCGCGGCAGAACCTTCTCCATGGACGTCGCAAAGCCCGCGGCAATCCCGTCGGCTGCACCGGGCGAAGCCTCGATGCGGGGCCTGATCTGGTCGAACTCCAACCGCAGGTCGAGTAATGCGGCCATCCGGTCCAGATCCACTTGCACGGACTGAACCTGCTTGGGCAGGTCGAGCACCGTCTCGTCCTCGGCCTGCAGCCTCGCGCGCACCTGGGCCAGCCGGTCCTGCATGCGGCTGATCTCTGATTCGACCCAGGCGGCGATATGCGCGGGCATGTTCGGAGTCTCACGCAGGCGTTGAGCAGACCGTTCGAAGACCGCCGTCATCTCATTGATGGCACCGGCGTGCAGGGCCGCAACATCGCGCAGGAAAGCGCCCGGCACCGGCGGGATCGGCTCGCCCGGCTCGAGCAGCAGGAAGCGGTCCAGATACACCACCAGGTCCTCCGGGGGATCCTCAGTGAAGAAATGCATGACATGAACGTCCGCCGCATCCAGGCCGCGGTCACCGAACCCCTTCCTCAGGTCCACGATTGCCCGCGCGTACGTGTGTGGCGGCATGATTTCGCGGTGCAAGAGGCCGTCACGGGTTGCCTTCTTCGAGTCAGAGATGAACAGCATCATTTTCTGCGTCGCGTCGGTGACATTCACCATCTCCATGACTAGCCGGTCGTACTTCGACCAGTCGGTGATGGGTGGCTTGCCCTCGAAAGCCGGCCATCTCTGAGCACCGCCGTGTTCGGCAGGCCGCCATGCCGGCGTGGTGAAGCGCATGGAGTAACGGCCCGACGCGGCGAAGCTCTCCGACCGTGTCAGCGTCTTGTCCGATCCGAGCACCGTGGCGTGCTCATTGTGCCAGATGCCGATCTCGTCATCGGTCTCAAAGTCGAACAACACCGTTACGGCTCCGGCCTGCAGGCAGATGAGGGCAAGAGTGCACATCAGCAGGATCAGTTGTCCCATGGTCCTCCCACTCCCCGTGGTCGTACACAGACTGCTGTCGGAACCAGGCGGCCCCGGGCACACTCCGCATGGTGCCAAATCATCACCCCAGCATGTTCGCCGTCGATGCCCTGCCAACCTGCGCCCGTCGCGCAAGGACAAATGGGTTCGCGAGGCGAAGAACCGTCCAGCAACGAGAGGACCACACACACGGAAGGAGCATTCCCCTTGCGCGTCGCCCTTTCACTACTCATTCTCGCTGCGATCCTCCTGGTCAACCAGCCTGCTAACGCCTTGGACCTTGTTCGCGACGGCCGGCCTGTCACCACGATCGTGGTGCCCGATGACGCGCTTCCAGTGGAGACTGCCGCCGCTGCCGAGCTCCAGTACCACGTCCAGAAAGCCTCCGGTGCGCAAGTGCCGATAGCGAAAGAGTCTGAGGCCCGCGAGGGCGCCGGACTGGTGTACATCGGCGCGTGCAAGGCAACCCAAGCGCTTGGATTGGACAAGGCTACGCTCCCTGCCAACGGGTTTGTGATGCGCCTGAAAGAAAGTAATCTCTTTCTCTTCGGCGACGACACGGATGGCGAACCCTTCTGGGTCCAGCATAACAACCGCAACCGCGTTGGCACACTGTTCGCTGTATACGAACTGCTGGAGACGCGCCTGGGCGTGCGCTGGCTCTGGCCGGGAGACCTCGGGACCGTGGTTCCGCGCAGGGCGACGATCACCATCGATGCCTGCGATGAGACCGGCCAGCCCGCTTTCATCCACACCCGCTGGCGTGACGGAGGGAATACGGTCGCCGGTCCAAAGGGTTGGGGCGACCCATCAAACCGCGCGCGTTTCATACAGGAGCAGGCGAAATGGCTGCGCCGCCATCGTTTTGCCATGGGCATCAATATGGACATGGCCCATTCCTTCACCAATTGGTGGGCACGCTTTGGCGAAGACCACCCCGAGTATTTCAACCTCCTGCCAGACGGCACCCGGCGTGTGGACCCCAATGACCACGGGGGCGCGCCGGAGTTGATTTCGATGTGTGTCTCAGAGCCCGGCGTTGTCCGACAGAAAGTGGCCGACTGGGCCGCGAGACGCACGCCACAGAATCCGTACATCGATGCCAGCGAAAACGACACGCCCGGCAAATGCACCTGCGATCTGTGTATGGCCATGGACGAGCCCCACCCCGACAGTCCGGTGCCCTTCGACCGGCGCGCGGCGATTGCGAAAGAGCGTTTCGAGGCAAAGGACCCCAACTGGGCGGAGGCGTTGGGTTCGCTATCCGACCGCTACGCCCGGTTCTACCTCGCGGTACAGAAGGAAGCCGAGAAGGTTGATCCCGAGGTCGTGGTGATGGGTTACTCATACGCCAACTATGTTAGACCGCCGGTCAACACCAGGCTCAACGAGCGCATCATCATCGGCATTGTCCCCGCGCTCATGTACCCCTGGACCGCGGAGAAGCGCGCAGGGTTCCGCGAGCAATGGGAGGGCTGGCGCGCCACCGGCTGCCAGATGTTCCTGCGGCCCAACTACACTCTGGACGGCCACGGCCTGCCAATCTTCTTCGCGAACAAGCTGGGCGAAGACTTCACTTTCGCGGCTGCCCGGGGTCTCGTGGGGACGGATTTCGACTCACTCACGGGCCAGTATGCGATTCAGGGTCCGAACCTGTACATGTTAGCGCGGCTGACCGATGACCCAACCCTCGCGCCGCAAGAGGTGATGGACGAGTACTACTCCGCTTTCGGGAACGCCGAGGCGGCGGTGCGCGAGTACTTCGCCCACTGGGAACGTGTATCCGACGCAGCGACCGATGACGACGTGACCCACTGGTCTTATTTCTACCGGGAGGCGGACCGCCTGTTTACGCCCGATGTCATGGCAGAAGGCCGGCGGCTGCTGGACGCGGCGACACTGGCGGCTCGAGGCGACACGGACGCCGAAGCTCGCGTGGCGTTCCTGGACAAGGGCCTGACGAACGCGGAGATGGTCCTGGCCACCCAACGGGCGTACCGTGCTTACAAGGAAACCGGGCAACTTCAGGGCTATGCAGACGCGCTCGGCGCTTTGGATGAATACCGCGCGAGCATTGAGAGTGACCTGTGCCTGAACATGGGCTTCCTGCACTGGTCCGAGGGCTACACGTGGGACCGGGAACTGGTGCGGCTCATGGCCCAGCCCGGAGAACGATTGCCGGACAGCTGGAAGTTCGCGTTCGACCCGGCCAGGCGCGGCGAGGAACTGGGATGGGCCGGCATCGACTTCGATGACAGCGCATGGGAGACAATGCCAACCAACGGCCCATGGGAGCAGCAGGAGGCCGGGAAGCGCTACCGCGAGGAGACCGGCACCGATTATAACGGGCTTGCCTGGTATCGCAACCGGTTCGACATTGGGGCGAGCGAGCAGCCAAGGCGCATCAGCCTGGTCTTCGGCGCGGTGGATGAGGCGTGCACCGTCTGGGTCAACGGGGTCAAGGTCCTGGAGCGCCCCTACCCGTACCAGGGCAATACGAACTCATGGCTGGAGGCCTTCGAGGTTGACATCACCGCGGCGGTGCGACCTGGGTCGAATGTGCTTGCAGTGCGGGTCGAGGACAATCAGGGCGCTGGCGGCATCTGGAAGCCTGTCTGGCTGGTGGTGTCCGAAGGCGCGACCGGCAGTGCCGACAACCTGCTGGGCGACGGGACCTTCGAGAACGGCCCGGGGCCCTGGAGGACCCACGTGCAGTGCGGTAAGTTCGAGCTGGCGGTAGACAAGACCGTCGCCCGCACCGGCAGCGCTTCCGCCCGGATCACCTGCTCTGAACTTGCGCCGCCCGAGGCCTTTGACACCTACCGCACCCGGGCCTGGGCACGCTGGCACATGCCCGCGAAAGTCGAAGCAGGGAAGGCGTACCGGTTGCGGGCATGGGTGAAAACGACGCCGGACTTCGCGGGCACCGTGTGGATCTGGGTGACCGGCACCCCGAAGGGGACGGTGGAGGGGAAAATGCTCAATACTGGTGGACTATGGCGGCTCGTAACCATCGAGAACGCAGTGGCCGCCGCGGACGGGCTGGGGATATATCTCAACCTGTACGATGCGGTGGGAACTGTTTGGTTCGATGATGTGGAACTGACAGAGCAGCGAGCCGAGTGAGACAAACGCTGAACCAGTGGGGAACTGCATGGCAACCGTCTACGGCCACCATGCAGTTCCCGGTGTGCGAACGACAAGACTCGCCGTCCCTCAAGTCTGTCCCTTGTACACGATTAGCCGGCTCGAGCGCCGTTCCAACCGCAAACGCAGCCCCTTCTCTCCAAGCTCCCTGCCATCGAGCGCCCAGTTCTCGCCGGAATCCAGGTCCTCCAGCGTATACCGCTTGTCGGGGTTGAGTCCCTGCAGCGCGAAATCCCCGCAGGCCAACGGGCTGCCTTCGCGCCTGAAGGCCACCACCGCCCCCTCGTCCAGGTCCGGCCGGTGCAACTGGTACACAATCCATGCATCGGGCATTGTCGAGCACGAAGTCAGCAGATAGTACTCGCCATACCAGAACGGCCTCAGGCGGTGGTAATCGGCCAGCATCTTCCGGTGCCATTCCCACGGATAGTCGTCACCCACGGTCTGTAGACCGAACTCTCCCAGCGTGAACACGAGACCGGGAGCCAAGGCGCCGCGGAAGTGGTAAGTGTCCCCGGGGCGGGAGTTGGGTGGGCTGGTGGCGTGCAGGGGCACCCAGCAGCTCAGGCCCGTGCCGTGCACCTGCACCGTCTCGGAGTTGGCGTTGGGAAAGCAGTTGTAATCATTGCGCCACAGGGGGATGCTTCGACCCAGCGTTTCCAGGTCGATGCGCCTGCCGCCGCTGGCGCAATTGTCGATGAGCAGGTGTGGGTGTCGCTCTCGCAGTTCATCCCAGAAAGCGTAAAGCCCCTCGATATGCCGGATCTCGTGAATGCCCTGCCGGTCGGGCTCATCGTTTCCGCGCCAGTACGGCAATGCGCTCATGTTGAAATCCTGCCGATAGCAGTCGATGCCGGCGGTCTCGATCAGGCTGCTCACTGTTTCCACCGCCCACCTGCGCGCATCCGGGTTGCCTAGATCGAGAAGCACGTTCTCGCCCTTCTCGCGCTCCTTGCCGGGCAGCGACAGGAACCATTCCGGGTGCTCAAGGGTGATCGGCGCACCGTGCAAGGCGCGCTCGATCTCCACCCACAGGAGGAATTTCATGCCGGCTGCGTGGGCAGCATCACTGATGGGTCGCAGCCCGTGGGGATGCCGATAGGGGTTCACACGCCAGTCTCCGGCGGCCGAACCCCAGTCGCCTTCGAATACGTTCGGGCACGGGTCAGTGCCCATTCCGTACCAACCCGCATCCACCCAGTAATAGTCGTACTCCAGCCCCTGGTCCTCGATGAACTGGATCAGCTTGATGTGCTCGTCGGTTGGGGAACCGCCCCAACTCCCGTGGCAGGCAGGCGCCTGGATCAACTCGCCCTCGCAGCGCGGGCAGTGGTGGGCGAGCATGAACCCCCGCAGCAGATTATGGCCGCGGTCGGGTCGGTCGCGCCAGTAGAGAAGGGCGATGCGCGGAGTGCGGATACGTTCCCCAGGCTTCAGGCGCAGGCGCGTGATCTCCATACCCGCGCGCAGGTGCACGCTCTCTGGTGAGTGGCGGGTGATCTCCGCAGCCCACTGCCCGGTCCAGCCGATAGCGATCATCAGCCCGTCCGCGCCGGTGTCCAGGTTCATAAAGGGCAACCACTCCACCGAAGAGCGCCCCTCCTGCCCTGAGACCATGCGGGTGTGGAAGTGTGGCACGTGAATGTTCCCAACTTCCTCCGCAGTGATCTGGAAATCATCCAGGCGCAGCGACGTCCCGCGCGACCGCCACAGCAACGGCATCCCCTGACAGGCCCAGTGGAGGTCCAGCGCCTGCACGTCCTCCAGGAGGGGGCTGTCTCCTGAGCCGGTGTTCGTGATGTGCAGGACCCACTCCAGCGCAGGGAAGTCCCGGAACTCGA
Organism: Armatimonadota bacterium; assembly: GCA_013314775.1. Classification (NCBI taxonomy): domain Bacteria; kingdom Bacillati; phylum Armatimonadota; species Armatimonadota bacterium. The sequence goes on from JABUFB010000008.1 coordinate 467,250, forward strand.
TGAGTTCGAGAGCAAACTCAAGACCGGTCTGCTCGTCCAGCCAGCGCAGGTTGTGGACCGTGAGGTCACCCGCGTCCTTGGACTCGCAGGAAAACGCGGCCCGCGCCAGGATCTCCGCGGAAGTCTCATCCCCGCACTTGAAGAAGACAGGGGGGCTGGGGTCTATCGCGCGTACCTGGGTTTCTTCCGCCGTTCTTCCGCACAACGCCGCCGCCCACGACTGCACGACATTCATCTCATCGCAACGCGGGTCCATTGAGGACGCCTCCATGTGGCAGTTTGGTCGGCTCTGACTTCGGATCGGATTCATGTCTAGGTGTAGAAGAACTGCGCCGAGGCCTCACAGTCTCTGTCGGCCACGAGACGCACCCAATGAGCGCAGAAGCCCGGCTCGAAGCAGTGGGCGACGTACCCCTGCGCCGGCACGGTAATCTCCCGGAGAAGGTTCCAGACGCCGTCACCGTGGAAGTCGACCAGTATTTCGAAGGTCACGGCGTTGTCGCTGGTGTGACTCAGGTGCAGGCACTTGTGTTCGAAGCCGGTCATCAGGAAGGGGTCGGAGTGTTCGCCGGCTTTCACCGGAGTGCGGTACCACGGGCCACCCCAGCCCTTCGGCTTGCCCCAGGACCAGAGATCGTCCGACTTGCCCAGCCAGAGGTTCGCCTGTGGCTGGCCCACGTACGGGTTGGAGTCGTTGATCGGGGTGGTCTGGTCACCGGCGAGCACCAGCATGCCGTTCCAGGCGCAGAAGTCGCCGATGATCCGCAGGTGAGTGCAGACCGGGCGCACTCCCCAAACCTTTCCGCCATACTGCATCGCAGGCAGTTCGTAGAACATTCCGCAGACATTCATGAGCCAGCGCTCCGATTCGACCTCTCGGATCCGCGGCCACTCGGTGGTCACCGTGTGATCCTGGGTGTGGGTGCCCTTGGGCAGGCGGTACGTGTCCCACCGGCCGTGGACCAAGACCTTGAGGATCGCCGAGGCCCGGTCCTGACCCGTCGCGAAGAGCGCGCTGCCGATGTTCTGTCGCCCCATCACCTCGTTGTACTGGGCAGTGTCGATGATCGTCCAGTTCTCCCCGTCCCACTCAGCGAGTCGTCCCCGGGCGGCGAGACCGAGGTGGTCTGCGTCCTCGTAGGTGTTGTTCGCAACCACCAGGCGGCCGTGTCCGCTGCACGCGCCCTTGAAATGGGGCTGGGCGTGGTACGGTTCGCCCGGCTGGGTCATCCCCAGGGCGTATGTGAGGTCGCAGAGCATCCGCGTCTCGAGGGTGTGTACATCCGCCTCGAATAGCTCCCCCTCCATGCCCAGCATGTAGACCTTGTTCTCCGGGTCGAAAAGGTGTTCCGCCGTTGCGGTTATGCGGATGTCAATGAGGCTCTCGAAGGTCCGCACATTACCGTCCACATCGATGACGTGCGGGCCGATGATGATCTGCGTCGAGGGCGAGTGCACCATGCGGTTGGCATAGGTGCCCACAACGCTCTCGGGGTGCTTCGTGATGTTCAGGTCATCGTCAACCGAGAAAAGCCCGGTACCGCCGCCGGTCCCGGCCTTGTGCGCCACGTAGGTAACAAACCACAGGCGGTTGGCCCAGGGCATGAGCGCCCCGATGCCGGTCTCGGTGCGCCTTGGAAGATGATCCGCCTTCACCGCGAGATGGGGCAGTACGCCGCTGATGTTGTACCGCGTGGTCATGCTGGACATCTCCCTGGGAACGGTCTGAGTGGTCCGGAACCTTGCCGGGCAGGTCACAGGTGCCGCTCCGGCGAATCGGCATGTTGGGTCAGACTTATTCGCGCGGTGTGCAGTTTCCACCTGCGCATGTGCGAACTACTGCGGTCCGCTCCCCTGGAGGCCAACCATGCCCTCGTCCTGGTCCGTGATTGCGATCCTCCTCGCCTCAGCGTCCGCTTTCTGCCAGGATGTCCCCGCGCCCGAAGCGGACCGGATCTGGGTTGGCCCGATGCCCTTCATCACGGGGCGCGAAATCCGGCGCGACTACTTCTCGACACTCACCAATCCGGCGGCCTGGCCCACGGTGCTCGCGCGCACGGATGTATTCAAGTCGTACATCATGGTGCCCCCGCGCGACCCGCTTCCCGGTGAGGACCAGCCGCAGTCGTCAGATGAGGAGCTTCGAGGACTGGCGGCTTTCATGCGACAGCGGGGCATCAAGATCGCCTTCGAGGTAGGCGGTCTGCGCATCACGGACCGTCTCTTCGGCCCGCTTGCGGGAGAGAAATACGCGCAGACCGAGCTGACCCACCTGCGGCGGTGGATCGACTGCGGGGGAAGCGTGGACTACCTCACCACCGACCATGCAATCATGATGAACATGCGCGGAGCCGGGTTCACCGGACCGGGAGTGAGCCCCGAACGCCCCGGAAACATGAGCATGAGCGAGCTGATCCGCGAACTGGTGATCTACTTCGAAACGATGCGACAGGCGATCCCCGGCGTGAAGTTCGGCGTGATCGAGTCCCTGGGATTTTTCCACATTATCGGGCCTGACGGGAGAGAGTATCCCCGCACCGACCCGCTGCTCCCGGTCTGGAAGTTCGACGCGTTCATGGACGAGCTGCTGGCTGCGATGAAGGACAAGGACCTCACTCTCGACCATTTCCACATTGATTTCGGGTACGAGGGCGTTCGTTTCGACGGCCGCAACCGGGGGGAACTCGACTTTGGGCGCATACTCGGTGTGGAGCAGGCGGTCCACGCCCGGGGGATCAAGGCAGGGGTTATCATCAATGCCTTCCACGACCGGAGCGTGCAAGAACCGGACCCTGCGACGGCCAGCCGCGAGGCTTACGAAAACACGCTGGCCTTCACCCGCGGGTATCTCGCGGCTGGCGGCAAGTCGGAGCACATCATCTTGCAGACGTGGCAACCCTATCCGGACGTAACCGGGCCCGAAGACCGGCCACATACGGTGCTGAATATCGCGCGCGACGTGCTGGGTCTCATCCCGAACGCGGAGTAGCGCGAACTCCGCCGCGCGGAGTAATCTCAACCACTCTTGCCTGGTGACAGCCCGATCTCCGCCAGCGCATCGGGCAGGGCGTGACAGGTCTTCCAGCGCCCGAACCGGTCGTCCCAGCCGGCGCGCGCGACCACATCCCGCACCGGTCCTTTCATACCCGCGAACACAAAGGTTATGCCCAGGTCCCGATGGCTCTCCATGATGTCCTGAAGCGCGTATACCGCCGAAGCGTCGATGTCATTGACCCCGGAGAGGTCGAGGACCACCCAGCGAGCATCCGTCCGGTCCGCCAGGCGCCGGCGCAGCCGGTTTTCCACGAAAGCCATGTTTGCGAAGTACAGCGCCGCATCCACCCGGAGCAAGATGGCTTCCGGGAAACGGATGGCATCGGGAAAGCGGCTTACGTTCAGGTACGCGTCCTCGCTCTCAACGTAGCCCAGCTCTGCAATGTGCGGGTGCGAACTGCGCCAGATGAACTGCAGCAGCGAGAGCACCACGCCGGATACGATGCCGACTTCCACATTCACGCTCAGAGTGACCAGGAATGTAACGATAGCTACGATGCCGTCGCCCACTTTCACCCGGAACAGCTGGCGCATGCCACGCACATCGATGAGGCCGACCACGGCCACCACAACCACGGATGCGAGCACCGCGTGCGGAAGGTAGTGGAAAAGCGGTGTCAGGAACAGGACAGTTAGAACCACGACCGCCGCCGTGACGACTGATGCGAGCCCCGTCTTCGCCCCTGACTGGTAATTGACGGCAGTACGGGAGAAGCCGCCGGTAACTGGGTACCCTGAGATCAGCCCGGACGCCACATTTCCGAGGCCCAGGGCCACCAGTTCACGGTTCGCGTCCACCTTGTACCGCTCGCGGGCGGCTATCATCTCAGCTACCGCGATGGATTCCATGAAGCCGACGAAGAGAATAGTGAGGGCCACGGGGAGCAGCTTCGCCGCCGCCTCTACGTCCATTGGCGGGAGGCCCGCCGAGGGCAGGCCCGCAGGGACATGGCCTACGATCGCAACGCCACGTCCAGACAGCCCAAGAGCCCACGTAGCAAGTGTGCCGAGGATCACCACCAACATGGAAGCCGGGAAGCGCGGCGACCTGGCCCGGAGCACCGCCAGTCCCGCAATCGCTCCGGCTCCCACCGTGAATGTCAAGAGGTTCGTCTGTGGAACAGAGGTCACCAGTTCGCTAATCAAGTGCAGCGTTGACTCGGTCTGCTCCAGCTTCACCCCCAGGAGGTGCTTCACCTGGCTCAGCAGGATGACCAGCGCTGCCGCCGACGTGAACCCGGTGACCACCGCGTGGGAGATGAAGTTCGCGACCATCCCCAGTCTCAACAGGCCGAATGTGAACTGGAGGACTCCCACCATCAAGGCAAGCAGCGCGGCATAGCCCAGGTATTCGGGGGTCCCGGCTTCGGCAAGCTCGGACACGCCTGAAGCCACGAGGAGCGAGACGATCGCCACCGGACCCACCGCAAGCTGGCGGGAGGACCCAAACAGGGTGTACACGATCAGCGGGACAGTGGAAGCGTACAGACCTACAGACGGCGGCAGTCCCGCAAGCATGGCGTATGCCATGGCCTGCGGCACCAGCATGACCCCGGTTGTGAGGCCGGCGACGATGTCCCCGGACAGGTCACCCCGCCGGTAGCGGCGCATCCAGTCCACTGCTGGAACGGCGCGCGCAATCAGGTCTGGCAGAGCATGAGGCATCGTCTGGGCTCCCTCCCCTCAGGACCGGCAAATCACAGGCCCGCGCTCTCGATCCACAGGAGTAGCCCGACGATGAGTCCTGAGACCGGAACAACCACCACCCAGGGGTTCACGTTGAACAGCTGCGGGAAGGTCAGTTCGCCGAAATGCCACTTATTGAGAATCCCCTTTTGCAGCTCAGGGTAGACCGACGCGAACAGTCCCGCGCCGATGAGGATTCCCACAACACCCCCGAAGACGGCATCCAGCGAGCCCTGCCCAACCGCGCCGGCCACTGTTCCGGGACAATACCCCAGTACGCCGAATCCGACGCCAAAGATCAAGGAGCCGATCACTGTCATGCCTACTGAGCCAGCCTTCGGGTGCAGTTCGGCAAGCCCGAGACTTCGAAGGGCGTGAACGCCAATCATACCAACCAGGACCGCAGACAGCATGATCTTGACCACGGTGAAGTCGTGCCAGAGCAATTGGCCGATGATCACATCGTAGCTGGTTGCGCCGCCCCGTTGCAGCAGGAAGCCAAAACAGATGCCCAGCAGTAGCCCGACATACATCTGCTTACTCTTGTCGCCGTGCAGACCCTTGAGCATTGTCCGACCTCCTTACGTTCCGAAAACGCGGTAGATGAACATCGCTGTCGCGATCCCGGCGATGAAAAAGCAGGCTGCGGCGATCCAGCCGCTTACGGCCAACTGGAGCGTGCCGCTGATCCCGTGGCCGCTTGTGCAGCCGTTGGCCCAGCGCGCACCGAAACCCATGAAGATGCCACCGATCAGGGCCACGGCCAGACGGGCAAGCGGGTCATCACCGAAGGCCTGCGCGAAACGGTCCGGAACCCAGCGCAGATCAAAGGTCCCGGCAAGCTGTGCCGAGATGAAGGCGCCAATGATCACCCCCACCACCAGCATCCATTCCCAATCGATCTCCGGCACGAATGCCTTGTAGTAGGCGTTCTCCCGCACCTTCTCGGCGCGGAAAAGCTTCTCGATCATCCCGCTGGTCCGTGCGAAAGCAGCGGAGCACCCGATGGGCTTGTTCGACAGAAGAAAGGCGAGCCAGCTCAGGACACCGATACCCGCGCCGACGAGGTACGGTGACCAGCTTCGCATCATCAGCCAGTCCATCCGAGTTCACCTCCCGAGGCATGGATGACCTGCCCGCGCTCGCTCTCCGAACGCGGGCAGGAACCCGGTTCATAGCTGTCAGGGCATTTTCTGACCCATAAACCTTGGCCCGTGAGGCACAACGCAGACCGGGCACTCCGGCGCGAAGCCGGCGGCGGTGTAGCCGGTCATGCCGCCGGAAGCGTTCACGACATTGCTGAAGCCCCGCTGCTTGAGAAGACTGGCGGCCATACTGGAGCGGTGGCCGGTGCTGCAGATCACCACAATGCGGGCGTTCGGGTCCAACTCCGTGTACCGCGTCCGGAGCGCAGGAGCAGGAATGTTGATAGCGCCCTCGATGTGATGCTGTTCGTACTCTGTTGCCGCGCGCACATCCAGGAGCACGATGCCGTCGCCGCCGGTGATGGTCCGGTTCACATCGTGGGCCGACATCTGCTCCACGTATGCAAGCGGGAACCCGGCCTTTGCCCAAGCGAACATCCCGCCGTGCAGTGCGGCCGTAACATTATCCAGGCCTACACGGCGCAGAAGGACAGCCGCCTCCGCCGCCTGCTTTTCGCAGTCACCTACCAGCAATATCTCGGCATCAGGGGGGAGTATCCATCCCGCGAAAGTAGAGAAGTTGCCGCCGAAGTCCAGATGGTACGCCCCAGGGATATGCATCCCGCCGAAGCTCTCGAAGCTGCGGATGTCCACGACGATCACTCCGTCGCGTTCTGCACGCTCCCTGAACTCCGCGGGCTTGAGGCATGACAGCTTCGGCAGATCCGCAATCTTCGCGGGACCGGCGCCGTTGATGGCGCTGCAGCGACTGAAGTGATCGGGCGCCGCGGGCATATTGGTCGTCAGCGACTCAACGAACTCCGCCCTGTCTTTGATCTGCAAGGCCGCGTTGTAGAGGCGCTCGTAGCCGATGGTGCTGGTCCGCTTTGCGCCCATCGCCCGGCCACACAAAGACCCGGCGCCGTGGGCTGGGTAGACTTCGCAGAAATCGGGCAGCTTCAGGAGCTTGTCGTGAAGGCTGGAGTAAAGCTTGTTGGCAAGCTCCTCTGCCTGGCCGGGAAAAAGGTCTGGACGGCCGACATCCCCGACGAAGAGGGTGTCGCCACAGAAAACCGCGGCCGGTTCGGGCCCACGCACATTGTCGACAACCACATAAGAGATATGCTCGGGGGTGTGTCCCGGGGTCTCCAGGACCGTCAGGGTTATGTTGCCGATCTGGATCGTGTCACCCTCAGATAAAGGAACGTGTTCGAACCCGCAGCCCGCCGACTTCGGCGCGTAGATATCTGCACCGGTAGCAGCCGCAAGGTCCATGTGTCCGGAGATGAAATCCGCGTGGAGGTGGGTCTCGAGAATGTGGGTGATATTGAGCCCCATACTCTCGGCCGTCTCGAGGTAGACGTCGATGTCACGCTGTGGGTCAACGATGGCGCATTGGTCGCCGCACGACAGGAGATAAGAACTATGCGCAAGGCCTTTCACGAAAAACTGCTGAACGAACATCGCTTCCCCTCCTTGAGCTCACACGTGGTAGACACAGGCTGTCAGGCTTGCTTATATTAGTATAAATTGATATTCTAATGTTGCATAGCCCCTTTCCCCCTGCTGGGCGAAGTTCGCCTGCGCGCCCATGTAGTGATGCTATCCGGCCTTTTCCACGGCCAGCAGGCCCCCATTCTCGAGCTTCCATGTGGGACCCTGGGTGCCCACCCAGTTGATCCATTCTCCCGGCCTGCTGCGAAACACCCCCAGGTTGAAGGGGATGTCTTTCTGCCCAGGGGACACTCCGAGTGCTTCGAGCGGAAGCTGCCAGAAAGCCTGCCAGTCTGCCTCCCCAACTGCCGTCTGGAACTTGCAGGCTTGCGCCAGTGCCTTCGCCGCTGCCTCGGGAGCCCCGGCTTCGGTGCTGCCCTCGAGCGTTCCGTCGGCGAAGCCGTGCAGGACCCACGTGACCGCCGCGCCTTGCGATGTCTTGCCACGGATGCAGACCTCGGCGCCGTCGTTGACGCGCCATTCCGACCCCAGGGAGATCGCGTCTTTCGAGGCGACGGGTACTGTCAGGCGCACGAACAGGCTTTTCCCGTCGTTCACAACCTGCGCCGAACAGGGTTTGCCGCCCAAGGGTGCTCCATTGGGGTCTTCCTGGAGCGTCAGTGCGGTCCCGGGCCATTCAGCCCGGGCTGCCGCGGCGTCCATGGTCGTGGGCGTTTCCATGAAAGCGGCGATGGCCACGGGTTTCGGCTTCGGTGCAGCAGATGTCTGCGGCCCCCGGAAAATCACCCGGCCCCCGCGTTTGAGGTCATACGTCTCTCCGAGGGTCCCGGCCCACTGCAGATACTGGTTGTCCTCGCTGCGGTAGACGGTGATGTTCAGGGGCAACTGGGCCTTGTCCGCCGGGATAAAACGCAGAGCGGCAAAGGGGACCCGCAATTCGCAGCGCCAGATGGTCTTGTCCACGGATGCGCCGTATTCGATAGCCTGCCCGAAAGCGTTGGCCTCGGCCTCGGTCGCTCCCGCGAGAGACAGACTGCTCACGCTGCCGTCAGTAAAGCCTCGGAGCACGTAGTCCACTGCCGAGCCGTCTTCTCGCTTACCCTGCACCGCAATTTCGATACCTTCGTCCACCCCCCACTGAGTACCGGTCTTGCGCTCCTCGGGGTACATGCTTACCACATTCACGGCCACGTACAGGTCGGTCTCGGTGGCGCAGAGCTTGGCAGTCACAGGAGCGCCCCGGGCGGCGCGCTGGTCCGGCAACTGCCCGAGACCAATGCCGCCGGCGGGCCACTCCTCGCCGTCCAGCTTGCCGTCCACCGTCGGCGGGTTCGTCAGGGGGATGACGTTGGCATACAGGGGCGCGTCTCGCTGTGGGCGGGTGACCGCAGGCATGGCGTCGCTGATGGCCGGCGTCACGTCGCCACTTTGCACGATCAGATTGTCGGACCACTCGGCGATAGCGTCGGGGTCGCCTACATTCACCTTACCGTTGAGATACAGCGTGTTCCCGATGACCTTGAACCCTGAGCTCCGCGCGAAGGACAGGTCCATGTCCCCATCGGTGATGAACACATTATCACGCACGGTGCAGTTCACGGTCATGTGGTTGTGGCTGGGACGACGCACGCCAATAGAGACGTTGCGCTCCACCACGCAGTCCCGACATTTCTCGTCAAGGTAATAGGCGGAGACCCCGTACCCCTCCCCCACCTGCACGATATCGCGCACCACATTGCGCCGCAGAATATGCCCTCGCCCCCCGCCCATGTAAATGGCGGCGCCATCATGGAGTTCCTGCATGCAGCGGTACAGCAGGTTCTCCTCGACCAGCGTGTTGGTGCCACCATTAGCCATGCCCGAATAAGGAGTGTCATGGATCTCATTGCGGCGGATGATGTACTGTCCTGGTCCTCCGCCGGCCATGAGGGCGACCGCGCTGGGATATACCAGGCCGACATGATGAATCTGGTTGCCTTCGATGGTGGCATTGCCGCCACCTGTACGGAGGCCACCCGCGCCGAGATGGTGCAGGCGGCAGTTGCGTACCTCGAAATCCTTCGTGCCCCACTCCCGGATTCCGTGGCCGGCGGTGTTTGTGATTTCAATGTCTGTCACCCTGATGCCCTCGCAACTGCCGATCTGCAGGGCGCCCCGGTAATTGCTGGCCCCGAACCCACCGGCCTTGCAGGGCGTTGTGGTGGTCGAGAGCGTAAAGGCCTGAAGGCTTACGTTCCGAACCGGGCTGCCTTGCTTGCCCTGCAGTTCGAGTATGGTCTCCACGGTGGGAGCGACCACGAGCGCGGTCTCCATGTCCTCGCCCTCAAGCGGCCAGTAGACGACCCGGCCCTCATCTCGGTCGAGATACCACTGGCCGGGCTTTGTCATACCCTCTTTCACATTCCAGACCACGTAGGTCTTCACGCCGAAGGCGCCGGGAGGATGTCCGGAGGGATTCGCGAAGGTGAGGGTACGGGTCTCCGGGTCATGGGCCGCAAGACCGATCATGGACTCGTCCCACATGTGATAGACCGTGACCTCGGCGTTCTTCACGCTGAGCCACGGGCCGATGTCCCCGGCTTTATACTGCAGCGTGGTCAGTTCTTTCTGGGTCGGCTTCCGCTCCCAGCCGCCACCAGCCGTGCTCATCCAACGCACCGGGAAGTTGCTCTCGTGTGTGAGGCGACCGGTCTCGGGGTACCGAGCGCGTGGGCAGAGGCGATCATTGACAACAAGCGCCCGGAAGTCCCACTGCCCTTCTCTGACGCCGGGGATGTCCGCCACCCAGAACCTGTCCCCATCCCTGCGCCAGCCAGCGATCTTCCTGCCGCCGTAGAGAATGGTGTTCCCCGCTCCCGCGCCCTCGATGGTCAGGTCGGTATCGCGGGAATCGAGAACCAGGGGCTTTTCGACGTAATGCCTGCCCGCGGACAGGACAATGCGGCGGGGCTGCCCGGCCCGCTTCCGGGATGCTTCAAGGGCGGCCGCAAGACTTGCCAGCGGCCCGTCGGTACCTTCGGCGTTGGGCGCGGCCAACTGACCGGACCACGCATCATTCCCTTCCGGCGACACGTTCCAGGTTGGTGTCTGGGCGCTTGCACACATAGAGAGCACCCCCAGGATCACTGTCCACATACCGAGCATGACCAGACGAGCCATTCTCATGCTACCCCTTTGCGAATGTCGGTTTTCGGCTGTTGCGGCTACGGACTTTCCAGCACCGGCTGCACTTCAATGAAGCTGACCATCATCTGCTGCCCCACCGGTCCCCCCGGCAAATCGGGGCCGGCCCAGTCGCTGATGCGGAGGGTCGCGTTTTCGCCTTGTGCTCGGAACTGCAGCCAGTGGTAGGTCATCCAGAAGGGCTGCTCCGGAGTGAAGGGCTGCGGTCCGCGGGCGCTGCGGAAGGGGTAACTGAAGCCGCCCTCCAACACTTGTGCGCCGTCGACGGCTATGGACAGGACCTGGGTATCCTTCCGGCTCTTGCCGCCGGTCAGATCGGCGTAATCGCCCGTGATCACCTTGACTGAATACAGGCGCCCCCGTTCCAGTTTTTTCATCTGCTGACTCAGGGTGTTCGGAGCCCTTGCGCTGCGGATCATCACTGCGAAAGTATCTCCAAATGCCCCCGGCGGATATCTGCCCTGGAGCATGCCGTACCCGGGGAACTTGCCCCCCGTAATCGAACCTTCCTCTGCCGCGGAGACCTGCCAGTGCTCGGTGCCTTCTTCGAAGTCCGGGTCGGTCACGTGGCGTAATTCGTACGGATCGTCCAGCATGCGGCGGGTCTGCCCCTCGATGCAGTAGTGCCGCAGCATTCGGCCCATGCAGTTGAGGATCTCTTCGTCCACATAGTTAGAGCGGTACGGCTGGATGCCCCACAGTCCGAAGAGCGCAGGGTCATTGGCGAGTATCTCCATCTGCATGTCGAGGTGCACCCGGAAATCCGCCTGGGGGTAGCGATTCGTGGTGCAATAGGGCAGGTAGGCGTACATCGGGGTGAAAATCGCCCGGCGCATGCAGCCAGGATAGGCCCGTTCCCAGTCATTCGCCACCCCGAGAAACCGGTTGCGCAGGGCTTGGAGGTTGCGCTCCTCGGTGGGCTCCTCGCCTGCGTACACCTCGATCGAGAAAGGCCAGCCGCAGCCCAGTGTTGTTTTCATGAACAGCTCCGAGGCGGGGTTCCCGTGCATGTTGACGACAAAGGGGATCCACAGTTTTCCTGCGAAAGCCGGGGCCTCGGACAGCCGGGCGATGGACAATGTGGTGGCGGCAACGTTCTCCGTTGACGGGTTACCCGGGTAATACTCGTCCACCTGGATGCCGCCGATCTTCGCAAGGTCCCAGCCCCGAGGGTTCAGCCACACATTCAGCAGCTTCTCGGCGGTCCACTCTTCCTTGTCAATGAGCCCGGGGGCCTGGAGGTTGGCGATCCACATCTTCCCCTGGGCGACCCACTCGCGGTACTCCGGGGTATCGATGACCTGCCCCTCGATCATGTTTGTGTTGGGCAAGGTATACCTGGCGAGACGCTCCCAGGTGTTGCTCCCGAAAGGCGCAATCTGCGGACCGGAGGGGAACACGTTGTACAGGAGCGCCGGAATCGCCCGGACGATTAGGCCCGTCTGCACGCCGGTGACCGTCAGTGTGTGCTTCCCCGCCGGCAGGAGGCGCATGGCCTCCGCGGACCCGGCTTCGGGTTGGGCGGACAGCAGCCACTGGTCGCCCAGACTCAGTGAACACTGGCCCGTTGCGCTGAACCACACCCAGCCGTCCCGGGGGTTCATGAATTGTACCTGCCGGTTCCCCAGGAGATCCCGCGATTGCGCGTCCACCAACTCGCTCACAAGATTGTTCAGCACCCGGATCTGCTGCGCCCCCCCGGGGAGCACGGTCACGAGCCGTTTGGTCGAGGCCAGTTCGCTGCCGGACTTGTCTCGCAGCGCGAAGGTCGCGTCATACGCACCCCAGGGCAGTTCGCGGGTATCCAGCGCAAGCTCCAGCGAGGCATCAGGCGCTTCGACCGCCTGCACGAGCGCGACCTTCCCCGTCTCCCGTGATACCAGGCGGACCGACAGCGTGCTCTCAGCCAGCTGCGTCCGGGGGACATCGAGATGCAAATCCACACGTACGGTCTGGGTCTTGCCCGGCGGCATTTGCGCCCGCCACGGATCGTGGACGTGCACCTGCAGCGGTTCCAAATACAGTTGGCCGGTGATAGGGACTTCCTGCACATCTGCGAAATCGCCACGGATCGTGCTCACCGCCAGCTTTCCTGACTGCCCACCCTCGCCACAGATGAACAGGTCCGTGCGGCCTGTCCAAGCGGGCGTCAGCGCGACCTGCCCGACCTCCAGTTCCGTCTGTTCGCCAGGCGCAAGGGTGACATCTCTCTGTTCGTCCTCCCTGCCGAGCCTGACCCGTCTGGGGTCTCTGCTCCAGTTGCGCAAGGTGAGCGCAGAGCGACCAACCGGCGGCGAGACGGAACCGTCGTACAGCACCTTCGCAGTCCCCACTTCCACATCGGCCTGAGACTGATACAGCGCCGTGATCTCGGTCGCCGGAAGAGCCCGGGAGTACAGCCGAATATCGTCCAGTTCGCCCTGGAAGTAACCGTTGTAGAACCACCCGGTCAGGCGCTCGCGCACAGGGGCCTTACTGATGGGCAGGGGCATCTGCATCTGTGCCACCTGTTTGCCGTCAACATACATTGTGGCCAGCCTGGCGCCGCTGTCGGCGCTCACCACCACGTGCTTCCAAGAGCCGTTTAGCAGCGAACTGGGTGCCAGCAGCGACGCATTGTTGGTCCCGTCGGCCCACTCGAAGCGCAGGTAACCGTAGCCGTCCATGCGCAGATTCATGTTGCGCTCGACGCCGGCGCCTCCATCCCCGAAAAGGATGCGGTTGGTCTTCGGCTCTACAGACGAATCGGTCTTCACCCAGACCGCCAGCGTCATATCACCGCTGAGGTTCATCGTCTCGACCTGCCCGTACCTCGCCAGGTCGTCCCTGCTGTCGAATCGCAGAGCGTATCCCCGCGGCGATGGCACCCATTCCACGTTCTTCAGCGCGGCATCGTGCCCATTGCCGGTGACGTCACGGGCGACCTCGCCGCTGCCCTGGTCAAAGTTCCAGTGAGCGATAAGCCCCGACTCAGCCGCGTGACACGCCGAGCAGATGAGGGCCACCAGCGCCAGACCAACAAGTGCCCGATCCATTGCGCTTGCCTCCCGTTCCCGCTCATACCTCACCCGTGCAAGGCCTGAAGCTGACGGACAGCGCTGTCCGCCCACAGCTTGCCCGTGCCCTTTGGGGCCCGTACGTGACGGCACAGCCGAGTCTCGTAGCTTCCCTCATCCAGCGCCTTGTCCGTTGCCACGTAACCGACGCTGCCGTTCGCCAACCCGATGTTCATCGTCTGCGGGAATGGCGAGCGGGCCTTGATGTCCAGCCCGATCTCGGTGAAGACTTCGCCGGGTAACCCGGCAATGCCCAGGTCGCCGATTCGCATAGCGTGGATAGGCACGGTCCACTCACTTGGCAGATCCTGCATCAGCACCAGTTCCCGCGCATACGCCCACTCGACATCTCCCCAGTTTTCCCCGCTCTCATACAGCTTCCGTGCAGCTGCAAGCTCCTCTTCACTGGGGCACCGCGCCTTGAAGTCCACTTGCTCAATAGATGCTCCCAGGGCGATGTCGTCGCTGAAATCCTCCTCGCGCAGGCTGTTCCACACCCGCCACGCTTCCGCCGCGACAACATTCCCTACACGTTCGATCTGGAAGGTGTCATGCGGGCTGGTGCGCCCGGGTTTGGTGAAATCCAGGTTGTTGATATCGCCGAAAGTGCCGTTGGCCATCGGGCATACAAACTGCGCCCCTGCGCAGCGGTTGAGCGACCTGCCGAAGGCCGCGAAGTAGTCCGCGCAGACCACATCGTGTTTCGATCCGCTGATGCCAACGTAATGCAGGCCGAGGTTGCCCATAGCAGCGATAGGCCGACCTTCCGGTGTCCGCAGGACGATGAGCCCCAGTTCCGGATCGGTCGGCCCGGCCGGCTCGATAGCATCCGGGTTCAGATGGCCGGGGTTCATCCGCACCGTGCCATCCTTCATGCGCCAGCGGCGGTTGTGCACTTCCCCGGGGCATGCGCCCGCCCCGTGGGCGAACTGCGCGGGCTGCAGGTGCTCGACAGACAGCAGGAAAGCGTCGGCGATACGGGGGATGATCCAGTCGCAGTAGCCCTCTTCCTCCGGGGTGCCCAGGGCGCCGCGCGTGGCAGGGCCGGTGTGTGTGTGCGTGCCGGCAATGAGTACGTTTTCCGGCGGGATCCCGGACCGCTCCCTGATGATCGCCTTGGCTTCTTCCACCACTTCCATGGGGACCATGATGAGGTCGCAGATCACGAACCCGAGGGTCGTCTCACCGTTGGAGATCGCGATCGCTTTCGCGTGGAGTGGGTCGAGTATGTCGGTGGCCTGACGGTCATTGAAGTACCCCAGCAGGTGGGCACCGAGACCGGGGGTGATGTCCACCTGTGCAGCGCCGGCTTGCAGGCTGGGCATGAAGGGCTCCTCGCAATGCGTGTTGTCTGCGGCTGCAATCATTTGAAGATTCCCGGTCGGAACACGGAATCCCTCCCTTGGACGGCCATTGCTGGGGGCAGGTACGGTCACGGGCGCGGCGAACAGTGTTCATCACGCATTCTGTTCGCGCGGGAGACCTCACACCATGACCATCCGCCTGATCACTCTTGTCGCGGCCTTGCTTGTGTCCAGCATCGGAGTATTGGCCCAGGAGGCGACCATGCAGGAACCCGGTACCATCACCGTCTCACCGTCCGGCGCAGAAGATGACACTGCCACAGTCCTCGCAGCCCTGGAGAAATGCCGGGCCGAGAACGCGAGGAAGCTGGTGTTCGCGCCGGGAACCTACAACTTGCATGCCGGGCGAAACCCCGCCAACGCCACCATCGCCTTCATACTGCAGGACATGCACGACCTGACCATTGACGGCCAGGGATCGCTGCTCAACTTCCACGGCATCACCGGCTGCTTCCTGTTCGTAAACTGCAGCAAGATCACCGTGCAGGGCTTTACCGTCGATTATCCCCGGCCCGCGCAGTCGGTGGGCACCGTGATCGCATCGGAGGGCAAACACTTCGACGTGGAGGTGCTGCCGGAGTTCCCGGTTGTTGGGGGCGAGCCCGTGGAGGCATTCATGGACTTCGACCCCGAGACCCGCCTGCCACGCAAACGCGGGGTGGACGTGTACTACGGTGTGGATTCCACGGAACTCATCGCACCGCAAGTCCTGCGCGTTCACACGAAAAACCCCTGCAATGTGCCCGTGGGGGTGCTGATGGCCCTGCGCCACAAAGTCTACGGCCCCAGCGGGTTCGTGATGAGCCGCTGCTCAGACATGCGCTTGCAGGACATCACCCTCTACCACGTGCCGGGCATGGGCGCCATCGGCTCTGTTAGCCGGGACATCACCCTGGAGCGCTTCAACGTGCTGCTCAAGCCCGGCACTGGCCGGCTGGTCTCGGCCAGCGCGGATGCCACCCATTTCGGCGGCTGCAAGGGCACGGTGCGCATCCAGGACTGCGTGTTTGAGGGCATGGGCGACGACGCGGTGAACATCAAGTCCGGACTATACCTGAGCGTGCGCAAGATCGAAAACGAGCGCACGATCCTTGGCCAGCACAACCTGAAGATGGTGGATGCGCCGGATCCGGGCGATACCATGGAGATCTGCCACGTAGACAATCTCGTCCCTTACGCAACCGCCACAGTGGAGTCCGTGGAAATCCTGCCGGGTGGTGAAAACATGCACCGGGTGGTCCTGCGCGACCCGCTCCCGGACGGGCTGCGCGAAGACGACGTTCTGGGGAATGCGAGCCGGGCCCCGGCGATCCGCATCAGCAACTGCGAAATCCGCCGCAACCGCGCCCGTGGGTTCCTGATCCAGTCGCGGGATGCGGTCATCGAGAACTGCCGCTTCAAGGACGTTACCGGCGGAGGCATCTGGGTGATGACCGAAGTGGTGCACTTCTTCGAGTCCATCGGCACACGGGACATCACTGTCCGCAACTGCACCTTTGACAACTGCAACTATGGCGCCGCCCTGGGCGACGGTGTCCTGAGCGCGTTCGCGTGGCTCAAAGACTTCCGGTTCCCGCCCGAACCTGGGGTACACCGGAACATACTCTTTGAGGGTAACACGATCCGTGGGGCCGACAACGCGGGGATCTTCGTGGCAGGCGTGGATGGGATCACCCTCCGCAACAACATCATCGAGGGCGCTTGCAGCAATCCCACCCGGGAGCAGACGAAGGCCGCGATCTCCATCTTGAGCAGCCGAGACATTGCCGTTGAGGGCAATACCGCATTGCCCGAGAAGCAAGGAGCAGGTTGCACCGCAGCGCTCTCACTGGGTCCGGATGTAGAGACCGGTACCGTGAGGGTCGAGGGTAACACCGGGTTTTGATGGCCCAATGACACCCGGTCTCGGTTACTTCCTCCTCACCTGCGCACAGGCTTCCAGTAACGCGCGGCGCGTGGCGAAGTCCGGATAGTCCGCCGCGATGTCCGCGAGTTCCGGGAGGTTCTCCCGTGGCGTGACCTTGCCCAGGGCAACCGCCGCCTCGTGCCGCACCGTCGGGGCATTGTCAAAGTCTGCCAACAGACTACGCAGCAGCGGCGCGGCGGAACGCTCCCGCAACTCGCCCAGGGCGTACACCGCAGCGGATCTGAAGAACGGGTTCATCGCCTTGAATACCCAGTGATTCGGCGGCGGGTTGAACCCGTACTCGGCTTCAGTGGGCTCTTCGCGCAAGACCTGCAAGGCGCATTCCACAGCGTCCGGGCCCCCGAGTCGCGCCAGTGAACGCAGGAGCATGAAGCAGACCCACGAACGCTCCTCGGACACCGGCCTGCGCAGGTAATCTGCCACAACCGCTCTCATTCTCGGCGCGTAATCCGGGTCGAGGCAGACCACGGAAAGGATCTGCGCCGCCCGGGCAGCGTGAGTGTGAGGACGGATGTGGCTCTCGGCAAAGGGGCTCTGGCTAACGGGGATGTCCAGATCGTCCACGCGCACGGCGTCGGGGTCGCCCAGCCATGCCAGGCAGGTCTCCATCACCTCGGCTGCCCGACCACTGCGCTGGATCACCCGGGCAGTAAGCGCCTCGTAGCTGTCGAACTCGAACAGCAATGCGCGGTCCTTGTCCATGGGTACCGAGCGCAGCACGGCCGGCACGATCCGTCCTGTCTCGGTGGAGCCCATCCCGTCAAGCGCTTCCAGTATCCGGTAATGAACGGGCGATGAATGGCAGCCCATCAGCCAAGGATGATCCCCGCAACGAAGGGTGTACTCCTCGAAGATCGCGAGCTTGCTGAAACCATCTACCAGCGCCGCTTCGGCCTCCGGACCGCCGATCCGTCCCAGCGCTTCGGCCGCGGTCGCGGCGAGGTACACCGGGCGCTGGTTGAAGCCCGCTTCGCGGTCGCCGGGGAGGTCAACCGGCGCGAGATTCGCCTGCAGAATCCCGGAAAGCGCCGCAATATGCCCCGTATCGCCGCAGTTCCCCAGCGCCCGAAGAGCCGCCATCAGAACGCGCAGTTCAGCATCCGGATTTGCGGCTATCCACGCTGCCAGCGCATCGCCAGCCACCTTCCCGCCCACATGCCCCAGGGCTTCGATGCTCCTCCAAACCTCAAGCCGCTCCCGGGATCGCAGCCGGGCGCACAATTCGGTCTCATACGCATCCCAGTCCAGGTTGCGCAGCCATGCGCGCCAGCCAGCGGTCTTTTCCCCGTCTGGCAGAGAATGTGCCGTGAGGTGCTCCAGCGCCGATCGGGCCGCACAGGCGACGATGGAATGCGCATCGGCCACGGAATCCGCGAGGGGCAGAAGCGCCCGCCTATTGCCGCACGCCGACAATGCAACCGCCGCAGCTACGCGCACCTCCGGCATTTCATCCTGGAGCAGTCCCACCAGGTCAGGAACCGCGCTTTCGTCGCGCAGGACAGCCAGGCGATTGGCCGCGGCGATGCGCTCCGCGGGGTCTGGGTGGTGAACTCGAGCAAGCAGAACGGCCTGCTCGAGTCGCCTGCCCGACGGGAGACGCTCCGGTGCGTCGTCAGTCAAGGCGCCCTGCCGGTAGAGGTTGATGCTCCCGACTTCGCGGAATCGGTCCAGTTGCAGGTTGAGCACGCCGCCGTTTGCCCCGTTATTTGCGCGAAAACGGTGGGGCTCGGCGTCATCCACCATCCGCAGTGGACGCTCCGCGGTGGCTCTGGGGCGCACCGCAGGAGGCGCGAAGCCGGTCTGCGCATGGCAACCCACGCAAGACCGCCGTTCGCCGGGTCTCACGTAAACCCAGCTCAGTTCGCTGATCACTGCCCGGCCTTCCCCATCGACAGCCTGCATGGACAGAGCGCGATCCGCCGGAACCTCCACGTAGAAAGACCCGTCCTCGTCCAGCGGCACCGTCCCCAGTTCCCGGCCCTCAGTGCCAATGTGCATGTAGATGCTGCGGGTCGGGGCCAGTGTGAAGGGCTTTCCCTCGTAGATGCGAACCGCCCTGATGCGCGAGACGTCAGCCGACGTGTGCCGGGTGTTCCGGGCATTCTGGCAGTACAAGAACCCCGTGGGTATCCGTTCCGGCCCGCTCCCTTCGGGGGTCGAGACCATATCCGGGATAGCCGGCGGCACGGGTTTCGGCCCCGCATAGACCACGGAATGGATCGCGTCGGAGACCATCCCCGGGTCAGCACCCAACTCATCGGCCAGCCCCAGATCCTCCCCGTCCAATATCTCCGTAGCAAGGCCCACTTTGGGGTCCAGAAGACAGATGCGCCAATTATCGCGGTCTGTGCAGACCAACCGACCGTCAGGCAGCGGAGAGAAGTCGTAGGGCAGGTATGATCCGGCTTTCCTGCCGCGCTGGTTGACTGAAAGCACAACGCCCTGCTCGGAGATGGCCGCAACGATTCCTCCAGGGAGCGGCGCGGGAACGCCTGCCCCGAACACCCGAAGCCAGGCTGAGTTCGACTCCCCGGCGGTGAAACGGTCCCAGGTCATTGGGAGGCGGTCCGGCCCGATGATGATGCGGCCACCGGTACCGTCCGGGCGCACCTGATGGATGTGCGTCTCGACCTTGGCGCGTTCCAGGAAGTTATCGCAGCGAATGAAGGCAAGGGACCCGTCGCTGCAGACGCGGGGCTCACGGTCCGCCACGATGTGGCTGGTGATCCGTCGGATATCCGCACCCTGTGGATTGCAGGAAAACAGTGAGAACGCAGGGACACCGTGGTACTCTTCGGCGCTACCGGTGCGTGTCGAGCTAAAGGCGATGCGCCCGTCGGGGAGGGGCTCGGGGTCGAAGTCGTGGAAGGCGCCTGAGGTAATCTGACGCAGGCCAGCGCCGTCGATGCCCACCTCAAACAAGTGGAAATACGGGTCGCCTTCGGGCGCCATGGCGAAGTACACAGTCCGCCCGTCGAAGGAGACTGCGGGGGCCCCGAGCAGGCCCCCTTTCGCGTCACACAAGACCCGCAGGACACCACCAGGCCGCATTGGTCCGTAGGAACAGAGCCTCTTTCCGAGGGCCGCCGGACTGGCTGTGTCGAACTCCGTGTACGCCCGGGTGCCGCTGATGTTCTGGATGAAGTTCTCGCCCCGGGAACCTGTCATGAACAGTCCCTGGACGAACACGACCGCGCCCTGATGCACGGGGTCGGCATAGTCCGTGATGCGCGGGACAGGCAGAGAGAGCACTCCCTGCGCTGCAGGTGGGATGTGCAGCGCCCTTCCCCACGGTCCCATTTTGCTATCACCCAGGACTCTCGCCGGTTCCCAGCTCGTATGGGCGAATCCCGGCCGCTGCCAGCCCTTGGGTGCATCCTGTGAGCACACCCAGTCTTCCCCGGTGGACCATACCAACGGCTGAGCCCCGGGCTGGGCGACGGCGATCTTCGCGATGAGTGCCGCCGCACCCTCGAGGGTATTCAAGGCACGCACTGCAATGGTGTTCATACCCGGCGCCAGGACTTTTGTGAGATCGAATCGCGCAGGCTGGGACCACTCCGAACCGCGGCCGATGCGGGTCCCGTTCACGTACAGCGCGAATGCATTGTCCGCAGTGATGAGCGCCTGGGCGCGGGCTCCAGCGGCCATTTCGGGCACATCAATGACGGTGCGGAAGTACCGCGGTCCCGCGGGGAGATTCATCCCCCGAGCGGCCTCCTGGGTCCAGATCCACTTCGCGCCTTCGAAATCAAGGGCAGGCACTGTGCTCCTGGGCAGGCCCATATCTCCCCAGGGGGGCATACCGAACTCGCCATGGACCGTAACCGGATCCCAGCCAGAGTCATCGAAGCCAGGCCTCTGCCAGCCGGGCGCCGCCCTGTCACTCCCGCGCCAGAGGGCATCCGTGACAAAGACAATTGGTGTCCCCGATCCGTCCACAAGGCTCAGCTTGACGATGATCCCCGCCGGTCCGGCAAGGGTGTTCACACCCTCCACCGCAATGCAGTTCGTGCCCGGAAGCAGCAGGCCGGAGCTCTCGGTGGTGAGCGGCTTATTCCACCCGTCCGGGTCTCTCATGCGGCTCAGAATCTGCGTGCCGTTGAGGAAGACTGTCAGGTAGTTGTCGGCGGTGGCGGTGATCTGCGCGACCCCGCCCTCTGCTCCCGCCGGCAGGGTGAACTCGCCGCGGAAGTACCGAGTGCACTGATCGGCATTGAGTCCGGCGGCATCGGAAGTCCAGATCCACGCTGCCCCGTCCAGATCAGGCGCCGGGGCAGCGCCACACGGTGGTAAGCCAAGCAGCAACACGACGGTGGAAGAGAGAGCGAGTATCGACACGTGAACGCGACCGGAGCCCATGCGCTCACCTCCAGCGCGTTTCTTCGACGTCCTGCGGTGCCGGGCCTTCTTCCAGGAAGGCCGTCCCAACGCGGGTGGCGAACTGCAATTCATCCGCAAACACATCAGGCCTTCGCCGCCTGCAGCGGCAAGACGACAAGTGAGGATACCCGTGGATAAGGTCCAGTGGGAAGAAATGTTCCGGTATGAGTTCGAGGGCGCACTGGAGCGCTGCCCTATTTGCTATCTTCCCTTCGGCACCCTCGAACGTCACGGCGCGCATTTGCCCTACGGGCAGGACGCCATGAAAGCCCACGGGTTGTGCGTAGCCGCGGCGCGCAAACATGGCGGTGTGGTTGCTCCGCCCTTGCACTGGGGAACACACGGCAACGTGTTCCAGGAGGACTTCAAGCGCGGCACAGGCTGGGGGAACGTCACCCAGCCCACGGGGAGCGTCTACATCACTGAGGGCGTGCTCATGGCCCTCGCACTGGAGATGTTCCGGGAAGTCGAATACTGCGGCTTCAAGGTGATCGTCGCCCTCACGGGCCACTACCCGGAAGTTCAGGTGACCGCGCTCAAGTTCGCCGCCGAGCAGTTTATGGTCACGAGCAAGGTGCGGGTCTGGGCCCTGGCTGAATACGAGGTGTCCGGGGAGGTCGAGGTCGGTCGGGACCACGCGGGAAAATGGGAGACCTCACTCTTCTGGGCCATGTACCCCGAACTTACGGACATGACCCGTCTGCCCGACCCGGAGACCGGCGGCTACGAGTTCACCAGTCCGGCCGCACACGAGGCCAGTCCGGAACTCGGCGCGAAGATGGTGGACTATATCGCCGACCAGCTTGGCCTGGGAGCCCTCAAGCTGCTGGAGGAGACAGGCGCCTGAGTTCTGCGTCACGCGGGCCTGGCAACCGCTACGAACAGGCCCATCCCCACCGCGACCAGCACCGCGGCCAGGTACTGGAGCGGCGTGAGGCCGTGGTGGAACAGGAGCGCAAGAGCTCCCTGGGCGCACAGGAACCCGCCGCCTGTTCCCAGGCCTAACGCCAGGTTGGGGTTCATGGACTTGTACAGCAGCATCAACAGCCAGATGCTGGAGGCACCGAACACGTTGCCCAGCATGAAGCAGGGCACGAAACGCTGCGGCGCGGTGCTGCCATAGCCGAAGATCACCTGTGCCGCCGCCTGCATCGCCCAGAAACAGAAGAGCCAGACAAGATACATGAACGGCCTCCACAATCCGTAATCAGTGTTCGTTGCTCCGCCCCGCGGTGAGCTGAAGGTTCAGGGCGGGGGCGACAGGAATCTCTCTTGTGCACGGCGTCGCATCACCGACGCAGCACTGCCCGGAGGCTTGCCATGGCCAGCCCTTTCCGCCAGTTACTCCTAGCCGGCGCCATTCTTTTCGGGGCCGCTCTGACCTCCTCCGCGTCCCAGCCGATTGTCCTCTACGTATCCCCGGCCGGGAATGATGCCTGGTCGGGCAGCCTCGACGTCCCCAATGGTGCGGGCACCGACGGGCCACTCGCCACGCTCTCGGCGGCGCGCGACGCCATCAGGAAGCTGAAAGCCGACGGGCCCCTGACCGCTCCGGTGGAAGTGCGGTTGCGCGGAGGTTTGTACCGTCCCGATGGCGTGCTGACCCTCGAGCCACAGGACTCTGGCACTGAGGAGTGCCCCGTCTCATACACTGCCTGCCCCGACGAGAACCCGATCATCAGCGGAGGAGTCGAAATCACCGGATTCGAGCCGTGGCGCGGGGAAATCCTCGTTGCCGATCTGCCCGATGAGCTCCCGACAGACGCTTACTTCCGCTCCCTTTTCGTAAACGGCGAGCGCATGGTCCGCGCTCGCTACCCAAACTACGTCGCCGAAGACCCTTACCGCAAGGGCTTCCTCTACGTACGCCCGGACTGCTTTGGCGAAGCGGTGGGCGCCATGCACAATCAGGGCGACTGGCTCGAATGGGATGCGGCAGTGCCGGCGGACGGCCAGTATTCGGTCTGGCTGCTGTACGCCCACGGTATGAAGCAGCTTGGTCGGGAGGACATGGGCGGGCAGACGAGTATCGCGGTCGACGGCGGCGCTCCCGTCCCGCTCATGAACCTGCCCGACACCGGTGGGTGGCGGGATTACAAGTGGGCGAATTCGGCCACGCTTGACCTCAGGTCGGGCAAGCGCACCCTCCGCTGGCGCAATGACAAGGGCGGCGGGTATAACATCGACGCCATCACACTGACCGATGACCCGAACTGGGCTCCCCTTGGCTGGACGAGACCTCCGGTAGCCGAGGGTAGGCACATCGTGACGATCCAGGGCGAAGACTACCGGGCCTGCGAGGGCCTGCAGATCGTGAAGTGCGGCGGCCTCAGCGCCTCAAGCAAGACCACCTTCCCGTTCCTCGCCGGAACCGCCAAACCGTCCTGGGCCAGGGAGCCGGATGCCGAAGTGCATGTCTGGCCATCCTCCCCCACCTCCTGCCGCGCATTCAATGAAATCGCGAAGCTGGATGCAATAGATGAGATTGCGGGCACGATTACTATCAGCGGCAAGGAAGCCGCCACGGAGGTCTGCAGCGGTGATCGGTACTTCGTAGAGAACATTCTCGAGGAACTGGACAGCCCGGGCGAGTGGTACCTCGACCGTTCGGCACGCAAGCTCTACTTGTGGCCCAAGTCACCGCTTACCGATGATTCGCGAGTGATCGCCCCGCGACTGACGCGGCTCATCGAACTCCTTGGTACCAAAGAGCGGCCCGTCGAGAATGTGAAAATCTCAGGCCTCACCCTGCAGGAGACCGACTACACGCCTGATGATGGCTTCGTCATGTACGGGGCCTGCAGAGACGGCGTTATCACCCTGCGCCACACGGCGCATATCACTGTCTCAGACTGCGTTATCCGCAATATCGGCAAGGCAGCGATCCACAGCGACGGCGACGGGGCAAACCAGTTCGTTGGCAACGAGATCGCTTTCGGCGCAGAAGGCGGCATCTATCTCATGAACGCTCCCGGAGGAACGGTCATCAGCGACAATCACATCCACCACATGGGATGGGTGTACAAGCACGTGGCCGGAATCTCCACCCGCGACCAGGTCCACGGGGCGCTTATCGCTCACAATCTCGTGCATGAGATGCCGCGTTGGGGGATCAGCGTCGGCCACACCACCAGCACCAACAATGTCGTTGAGTACAACCATATCCACCACGTGAATAACGAGACCTACGACACCGGCGGCCTCGAAGTCACTCAGCACTCCCGGGACCACCGCACGGGGAGCATCTTCCGATACAATCTCATCCACGATACCGGCGGATACTCGTCCATGATGGGCGAAGACATGTGGAACTCCTGGGGGATCTACCTGGACTCTTTCGCGGGCGGGTTCACCGTTTGCGGGAATGTGGTCTACAACACCGCCGACGGCGGCCTCATGATCCAGGGCGGCAAGGACAACAAGGTCTTCAATAACGTGTTCGTGAACAACGGCCCGCGCCGCCAGATACTCATCGCACATTTCCAGGGGAATTCCAGCGGCACAGAGTTCCACCACAACATCGTGGCCTTTGATGACCCGAAATCGACGCTGATCTACTGCGGCCGGAAGGCGCCGGAATCTTTCGCGCGGTGGGACGAGAACCTGTACTGGCTCACCACCGGCGATGAACTGAGGGTCTACCTGCCGGGAGATGAGCCGTACGCAAAGTGGTTCCGGCCATTGCAGGCCTGGCGGGACCTGGGATTCGACAGGAAAAGCATAATTGCCGACCCGCTCTTCGTGGACCCGGCGAGCAATGATTTCAGACTGCTCCCGGAATCTCCGGCCTTCGCGCTCGGGATCGAGCCCATCGACCTCAGCACCGTGGGCCCGCGAGAGCGCTGACCTGGCTGCGTGGCGTCACGAATACCAGACACGGCAACTTCCTGAGGTGATATGAGGCATGTTGGTTCTGATCGTCACACTATCGCTCCTTTCCTCGCTATCTGCCTTCGCCCAAACCGCAGACTTCTACGTCTCGACCGCGGGCAATGACGCCTGGTCGGGGCGGCTTGAAGGGGCCAATCACCCCGCCACGGATGGGCCTTTCGCAACCCTCGAGCGTGCCCGAGACGCCGTTCGCACCTTGCGTCAGGAAGAGCCCGAGCGCGACACTCCAGTGATCGTAATGGTGCGCGGCGGCCTGTACGAACTGGAAGAGACGCTCCGCTTTAGCGCGCTGGATTCCGGCACCGAGAAGTCGCCCACCGTCTACGCCGCCTATCCCGGGGAGCGGCCGGTGATCAGCGGCGGGCGCAGGATCGATGGCTGGCAGGTGAATTCCCGGGGCTGGTGGGAAGTGACGCTCCCCGAAGTTGCCCGGGGCCGATGGTCATTTACCCAGCTCTTCGTCAACGGTGAGCGCAGGTACCGGCCGCGCTGGCCGGAGGAAGGGTTCAGCTTCATCACGTCCGAGGAACCGTCGTCACCCGAAGTCGGTGACAAAGGCCACGATCGCTTTCGGTTCCGCGAGGGCGACATCGACCCTGACTGGGCCAATTTCAGCGACGTGGAACTGTGCACTTTCCACACCTGGACCATGGACCGCACACTGATCAAGTCCGTGGACCGCGAAGCCCTCATCGCGCAGCGCAGCGCCCCGACTCTTTCCCAGGTCTGGTTTTTCAGCCTCCCCAAAGGTGGGCGTTTCCTGTGCGACAATGTGAAGGACGCGCTGGGCAAGCCCGGCCAGTGGTATCTCGACCGACCGACGGGCGTGCTCACGTACATCCCCCTGCCGGGTGAGACCCCGCAGAACACCGAGGTCATCGCACCGCGCATCGATATGCTGCTCAAACTCCAGGGCGAACTGGCGCTCGGCCTCGGCGTGGAGAACCTGCGCTTTGAGGGCCTGACCTTCGCCCACACGAACTGGGTCATGACACCCAACGGCAACCGCCACCCACAGGCCGAAGTCGGGCTCAATGCGGCGGTATCGGCGACCGGCGCCCGCAACTGCGTCTGGCAGAACTGCAGGATCACCCACACCGGGGCGTACGGATTGGAACTCGGTATCGGCTGCACGAACAATACGGTGACCGGATGCGAGATCACCGACCTGGGAGCAGGCGGGGTACGCATCGGCCACGGCGCGTATGCGAGAGAGCCGGAAGCCGTCGCGAGCCACAACGTTGTCGAAAACTGTCTCATCGCCCATGGGGGACGCATGCACCCGGCGGGGATCGGCGTCTGGATCGGCCACTCGCCCTTCAATCGCATCTCGCACAATGAGATCTGCGACTTCTACTACTCGGGCTTCTCGGTGGGCTGGTCGTGGGGATATGGGCCCAGCCATGCCCATGACAACCTGATCGAGTTCAACGAGGTCCACGATATCGGACAGGGTGTGCTCAGCGACATGGGCGGCATCTACACCCTGGGCGTGTCTCCGGGAACTGTCATCCGTAACAACCGATTCCACGATATCGATGCCTATGGCTACGGTGGCTGGGGCATTTACCTCGACGAGGGGTCAAGCGGGATTCTGGCGGAGAATAACATCACCTACAACACCCAGAGTCCCGGCTACCGCATCCACTACGGCCGAGACAACATCGCCACGAACAACATCTTCGCGCTATCCCAGGAAGCACCCCTGGGCCGGGGACGCAGCGAGAACCACCTTCATTTCACCATCGAGCGCAACATCATCTACTGGACCCAGGGCCAGGCCCTCGGCGAGAACTGGAACGGGACCCGCGACAACTTCCGCCTGAACCACAATCTGTACTGGTGCCCGAACCCCAACCTGCTGACTTTCGCCGGCAAGACTTTCGAGGAGTGGCAGGCGACGGGGCAGGATACGGACTCCATCGTCGCGGACCCGCTGTTCGTAGACCCCAAGAACGGGGACTTCACGCTGAAAGATGGCTCTCCGGCCGCGAAGATCGGCTTCAAGCCGATTGATACGTCCGAGATCGGCCGGATTGGCGCCCCGGGCGCGCAGACCCCTATCGCGGAGCCACGGGCATTCCCGGCGCCGATGATTCCGCCGCCGCTGCCGATCTACGCGGATTTCGAGAACCTGAAGGTCGGCGACAAGCCCCTGGAGGCCCAGATATACGAAGAGAACGATACCGCGACCATCCGGGTGACCGATGAGACCGCCACCTCGGGGCGCCAGTGCCTGAAGATCGTAGACATGCCGGGGCAGAAGGGAGAGTACAACCCCCACTTCTTCTACAGCCCCAATTTCCTTTCAGGCACGCTCAAGGGGAGTTTCGATCTGCGCGTCGAACAAGGGACCTACATGTACCACGAATGGCGCGACTATTCCACCGGGGCGTTCAAGGTGGGGCCAGCTCTCCACGCCATGCCAGATGGGCGGCTCATGGGTTCCGGCCGCGAATTGATGCGCGTGCCCTACGGCAAATGGATGCACGTCGAGATCGTCTGCGCGTTGGGACCTGATCTCACGGGAACATGGGATGTGGGTATACACGTCCAAGGCGAGAGCGAGGCACGCGAGTTCAAGGGTCTACCATGCAACCCCGGATTCAACGTGCTGAACTGGTTCGGGTTCACCGCGAATGCCGACGCGGATGGGTTGTACTACCTGGACAACATCCGTCTCGAGCCGGTGCAGGAGTAGTGGAGCGTGTGGCCGGAAAAGGTTACCGGCGCATGCTGACGTGTAGAACTAAGTGACCTTCGTCAGCCAGGCCTCACATACGTGTGAAACCACCGAAAGCAGGGAAAGGGGTATCTGGGATGAGAATCGCGATGGGAGTATCCACGCTATTAGCGCTGGTGCTTGCCACATCCACGTACGCTCTTCCGCAACCGACGCTGTATCAGCCCAATGAGGGAGACGTGCTCGGACCGAGTTACGACATCAGCGGCACAGTGGGGCAACCCGCGCTGGTGGTTGTGCTGACCGACGTTGTCCTTTCCGATACCGGGCGTCTTGTCGGAACGGTCCCCGGGATCCGCCACTTCACCAATGCCGACGGGACGTTCAGTTTCCGCTGCGCGAGCCCGCGGGTTCCCGTGGGCAAGCGTGAGGCCGACATCCTCTACCGTGTCCGGTGCTTCGTGGTGGGCCCGGGCGGCCAACGCGGACCTGAGGCGGTCGTGAACTGTAAAGCCGGCACAGCATCGCGCCGAGATGCGCCTGGCTGGGGTAGCATCGAGGAAGGCGTCTGGAATCTGAAACTCCTGAACGCCAAGCGTCTCGTGGACGGCAGCCGGATAACCGCGAAGTTCACCGACGGCCGCCTCGGCGGTCACGGCGGGATCAACCAGTACTTCGGCAATTACAAGGTAGCGGGACGAGACCTGACAATCAGCGACATCGGCTCAACGAAAATGGCCGGGCCGGCCCCCCTCATGATGCAGGAACAGGAGTACTTCTGGACGCTCGAGTCGGCCAGGACCCACCAGGTCACCGGTGCTGAGCTGGCCGTCTTCAACGCAGATGGGAAGGTCATCCTTGTTTTCGGGCGTACTGCCCCCGCACCGGTGGCTCTGCGCCAGGGGCTGTGGGAGCTGAGAACCCTGAATGGCAAGCCGGTGCTCGAGGGCACCACTGTCACCGCCCGCTTCACCCACAAAGGCATCGGCGGAAACGGGGGTATCAACACCTACGGCGGCGACTGTAAGGTTGATGGCTCCAGGCTGTCCATCGGCGCGGTGGTCTCCACCATGATGGCTGGCGATCCGGCTACCATGGCCCAGGAGCAGGAATACTTCAAAGCCCTCTCGGCGGCGAAGAGCTACACAGTGGCGGGGGATGAGCTAATCATTCAGGATGCGGACGGCGAGGCCATCCTGTCTTTCGTGCGCGCGGCTCCGGACACCGAGTAGTTGCCTGCCGCCGGCGTCCATGGTGAACTGAGCTGATCCGAACGGGGACTGGCGATCCGGGAAGAGTCTGGAACTCTCGCCAGTCCCCGTTTTGTCGTTACCGGCTCCGCGGAGCAAGTCCGAAGCACTGTGCGCTTCCTTCGAGCAAATGCACTGCGATCCGCGTCTGCCCATTCTCCACCTCACACGCAACTCCATCCACCTGCCCGCAGCCAAGATCCCAGGCGGTCACGGCGTATTTGCCGGGGATAGAGACTACGCCCGCGTAGGGCGCACTGCCCTCGTTCACCACAAACAGCAGGTCGCCATCCACGGCGGACCGGCGGGTCACGGTGATCTGGTCGCTGGGGGGATCGAGCGTGACGGTTCGCCACTGCCGGGCGAGAACCACAGCATTCCCATCGTCGGCGCTGATTACCGCAACCCCGGCATTCCGGGCTTCCTCAACCGTCGCCCGCGCCGATTCTGAGACCCCGCCTTCCGGAACCAAAAGCGCGCGATATTCCCGCCCATACAGGCAGAGCGCACCGTGCCTCAATTCGGCTGCATTGAGCGCGACATCGTCCAGGATATCGTAGTCGATCTGGGCCCGGAACAGTCCGTCCGTCAGACGGCGGAAAGCCAGCCCAAGGCGTCCCGCTTCCCCTGCGTTGCGTTCATCAAGGCCCCCACCCAGGGAACGCGGAACCTGTGGGCTGGTTACCGCGCGCACCGCGTCAATTGGGTAGTACACCGCCACTTGAGCAGCCGGCTGGGTATTCTCAAGCAGCCAACTCCAGCGGTTCATATAGCGCAGGAGCCCGGTGATGGCCGGCCAGTGGGGGCTCTGAAAGAACAGGGAGGGGGGACATTCGTGGTAGCGGTCGCCGGCGATGGAGTAATAAAACGCATGGGGTACGATGCGCGTGACCCCGCGGACACTCAGCCAGTCGGCAATGCGCCGAATCTCCTCGGGCGTGAGGCCCCAGCCGGCTGCTCCGTATGTCTCGCTCATGGACCGAACATTCCCCCGGGTGTGGGCGGCTGAACTGGTGAGCTTCGCAACGAAGCTGTCGGGCTGTCGGTGCCAGTCTCCCGCGGGTCCGATGACGTCCATCCCCGGCATATCCAGCCCGTCCATGGCGCTGAAGAAGTCGGCGTTGTACCTCACGTGGTCCACCAGGTACTCCTCGTTATTCACGTGTCCCACGAGCTTCGTGCCATGCGCGTTGCACCAGTGCTTGAGCGGCAGGTAGAACCGTTCCACGATCAGCTCGGATACCACACGGTAGAAGTCCTGCCTCACCTTGGCCGCATCCGGGCCGTCTTCGAACAGCACGCGCAGGTGGGGCAGCAGGCTGTAGCCGCAGCGCTGCTCAAACTGCTCGGGGATGTCGCGGGTCCAGATGACGGTCCCCGGTGCGCAGTCGTGGAAATGGTTGTAGAAGCCGGGCTCGTCGGTGAAGACGGCGGTGACAGTCGTGCCCATGTGCTCGCCCAGCGTCTGTGCATACCGTTCGTGGGTACTTCGGATGAAAGCCTCGGTCGCTTTGAGGTCCAGCAGGTCCGTGTACCAGCCGGGATTGTAAGCGGGGTGCCAGGGCGTCGGACGCATGACGAACGCGCGGTCTCCCACTTTGACGACAACCTCGTCCCCCTCTTCCGCCTGTTGAACCATCGCCAGGTGCTTCGCCTGCCCATCCGGATAAGCCGCGAGGGTGGCTCCGCCTGCATAGCCCGACGGCCAGTTATCCTCGTCATACAGCCAGGCGGTCATGCCCAGTTCCGCGCAGGTTTCCACACAGAACCGGATGCCCTCGAACCACTCGTCGGAGAGATACTTCACCGTATGCCCCTGCCGCGCATGCAGGACAACTGTGCCGATACCAACGGAATGCATGAGCCGCAACTGACGCTCGAGTTCGGTGCGGTTCATGTCTCCGTTCAGGAACCAGAAGGGGATCGGCGCATACTCCGCGGGGGGATTGGCCAGACTGGCGCACAGGACGCTCAGGGTCATCATTGTGGTGCCTCCAGCATTTCGGTGCGAACGAGAACGGGGCGAGCATGGCCCCGCCGGCCTGTCCCCTATTCGACCATCTCGCCGGGTCTCCCTGCCTGCCCAAGGGAAACCGTGCCGCCGTGAGGAATGATTACCAGTCCAGCGCCCGCCGACACTCAGATACGGAGGCCAACGTGTCCTGCATCGCCACCACGATCATCGTCGCGCTCTCATTGTGCCTGGCAACGTCCGTCTCAGCCGATTCCCCTGTGAAGACCCGGCGCACCCTCATCACGCCGGATAAAGCCGCCGAGCTTCAGGGGTCGGCGTGGTTCAAGAATCTTGCCCTGAAGGGCGACAAGATGCCCTTCTGCGCGGCGGTGGGGAACGCACCCGCGGAGACCTGGGTGGACAAGCCGGATGACTGGTTCTGGCAGACCATGCCCTCCACGAAGATCATGCGCTGCACCACCGTGGGCAATGACAACTTCCGCACACCCAAGGCCGGCTGCCCGGTGCATGGCCCGAAGATCTACGAGATTGATGCGTACTACCCGTGGATCGTGGATGTGGAGACCATGCCGTACAAGCTCAAGTGCCCCATCGGCGGCGAGACCTACCCCAGCAACGACTTCGCCGCGGGCGACATGACCAGCGGTCAATACCCCGACGATGGCAGCGGCTACAACGACCACGGCTGCCTCTACCATTTCATCGGCCTGTATGCTCATTACGCCTACAACACCATGCTCCAGCCGGCCATCAAATCCTTCGGGCATGCGTACCTGGCCACCGGGGACAGGCGCTATGCCCACAAGGCCGCTGTCTGCCTGCTCAAGGAGGCCTTCGAGTACCCCAACTCCACCGACCGCGCCGACCGCACCTATATCCCGGGATACGGTCACGGTTCGGGGATGATCACGGATGTGGTCTGGTCTGGCGGCGCGCTCATCGCCAGCGCGACGTGTTATGACGAGATCTGCGAGGCCCTGGACGGCGACACCGAACTGGTTGCTTTCGCCCGGAAGTACATCCCCGAGATCGAGACCGTTGACGATGTGAAGGTGTACATCGAGGACCGGCTGTTCCGCGCTGGGTTGCAGGCGCTTCTCGACGGCCGCATCCTGCCCAACACCGGCTGGGCCGAGGAAGCCATGGCCACGCTTGCGCTTATGCTGAATGATTTCGGCGACAAACGTCCGAACACCATCGATTGCCTGGAGTGGCTCTACTATGGCGGCGGCCGGCTCATCACGGTGGGTAACCAGTTCTACAAGGACGGATCGAGCTACGAGTCCACCGGCTACAACGATGCCCGCGCGGGGTTCGTGCGTTGCGCCGAAACGCTCAAGCGCCTGCGCGAACTCTCACCCCACGCCCTCGACTGGAGCAGGTACCCGGACATCAGCCAGAACGAGAAGCTGCTGGCGTACACTAACGTCTACAAGCAGGCGATCTATGCGCTGGGAGGCCAGTACACCCTCTGCGTTGGCGACATCGGCAGCCCCACGGTGAGCCGAGAGCCGCGGGTTGGCCACAGGGAGCGTCTGTCCGAGTTCCTGGACGGCTATGGCCTCGCGCTCCTGCGCGCAGGCAAGGGCGAGCACCAGCGCGACGCCATGCTTTTCTATGGCGGGGTGCGCGGACATGCTCACTACGACCCGCTGATGCTGAACCTGTATGGGTTCGGTCGCGATCTCCTGCCCAATGTAGGCTACCCGCAGTCGTGGAATTTCGCTCGCGCCTGGGAATGGAGCCTGTTCACCCACAACACGGTGGCAGTCGACCGCAATGAGCACCCCTGCTCCACGGTGATCGGGTCGATTACGGTCTGGGCCCCCGGCGACAGCGATTCAAACACTCCGGGAGTGCAAGTGATGGAAGCCGCCAAGCGCCCGTACCGCATCCATGAGCCCCGCGGCGAAAAGGGGCCGGATGTTACCGATTACAGGCGCATGGTCGCCCTGGTGGATATCGACGCAGAGCGGTGGTACGCCGTGGACATCTTCCGCGTCACCGGCGGCCGCGATCACATGCAGAGCTGGCATGGCGGATACACGCCCAACCCGATCTTGGTCGCGGGGGTGGAGCTCACGCGCCAGGAAAAGGGAACCCTTGCCGGCGAAGACGTGGAGTATGGGGCGCACTAC
The DNA here is from genome assembly GCA_013314775.1 of Armatimonadota bacterium. NCBI lineage: Bacteria > Bacillati > Armatimonadota > Armatimonadota bacterium. The sequence continues at coordinate 500,440 of JABUFB010000008.1, forward strand.
AAGGGTCCTGACGGCGCCGACCGCTGGGACCCTTACTGTTACCTGCACGACGTCGCTCGAGGACCGATGGCCCCCGAGACCAGCGTGGACTTCGCCTATGACACCGTGGATGACCTCCACGTGCGTCTGAACTTCGTGCCGATGGATGAGACCGAGCTCATCACCGCACGCGGAGGCGCGCCCATCGCCCCGGACAAGCAAGTCCTGCAGTGGGCTATCCCGCATCGCACGGTTGCCGCGGACTCGGACGACAACACGCTCAAGTCCCAGTTCGTCACCGTGCTCGAAGCGTATACGAGTGAACGGTTTCTCGGCCCGATCCGGCGGCTCCCCGCTGAAGCAGTCTCAGCGAGCGAATATGCCCCCATAGCGGTGGAAGTCGCCGTACCCGGTGGCCGAGATATCATCCTGGCTAACGGCTCGCAAGACGGATCCCTGGTCTGCGGGGAGTTCGCCCTCACCGGCAGATTCGGACTCATCCGAGAGCGTGGCGGGAAGATCACCGATCTGCAGCTTATCGCGGGGACGAGTCTCTCGGCGGGTGATCTGCGCGTGACCCAGGAACTGCCCGGAAGCGGCCGGATCGTGGCCGTTGACCGGGCCGGCAAAGCCATCACAGTCCAGGGCAGGCTTCCGGCCCCGGAGACGCTTATCGGCAAGCGCATCGCCATCGACAACCACGGCGAACGGATATCCAGTTACACGGTGACCCGTGCGGAACCGGCGGGCGAAGACCGCCTGCTCATCACCCTGGACTCATCCGGCAACATCGGCGAGGGGATCGCCGTCGATTTCGCGGACGGGTTCATCCAGAACGGACCCGAGGTCAACATGCCCTTCGCCGGCCTGGTGAAGATAGGCGATCGGTTCGACTATAGTGACTGCTTCTACAATGGTGGGCACCTTGAGACGGGCAAACCGGGCGTGGCCTACAAGGTCCAGGGCGTCATGGGCTTCCCGTACCAGGCCTGGGGAAATCTGCATATCGCCGGGACCAACCACGTCTATCTTCGAGAGCAGGTGCCCGCTGCACAGTTACACGAGAGCATCGGAGAGAACGGGCGCTGGATCATTTACGAGTATGGAGTCGGCGACGAAGTGCATTTCGACTGCCGTGCCGGCCTGGCCGAGCACTGAGAGCGATCTCCGGACATCAGAGTGGGTGGATCGAGAATGAACCCGTCTGTCAGTGACGCGTTGCTGTCCGCCCTGACCCCGGTGTGTCTCGCGGCGGGAGCGCTGCTGACCTGCTGTAACTGCGCCGGAGAACCGCGTGACTACCGGTTCGACGGCTCCATCTCCCGGCCGGTGCTGGAAAACTACCTGTCCCGCGCGGTCACCTTCATGGACCTGCTCAGTGGAGTGGGGAACGTGGATGACAACCTGCGCATGCTGCAGAACATTGGCGCGAAGTTCGCAGGTCGCACGGTGTACCGGTGGGGCTCGGAAGACCACCTGCCCGGCCTCCTGTCCCGCGCCGAGGAGATCGCAAAACGCGTTCACGCCGACGATCCGGAGATGATTCTGCAGGCCGGGGTGTTCGAGATCGTGACCCGCGGGGTTGAGAGCCTGCCGGTTCCGGACTGGGTCCTCGCCGAATTCGGCCTGCCGATAGAGCAGCGTAACTTCAGTTATGACGCCATGCTCTTCCCCGATGGCCGGTTCCGCGATCACTGGGCGAAGGGCGCCTCAGTTCCGGACATGTGCCGGCTTGAAACCCGGCTTTGGTTCTTCTACGCAGCCGCGCGGTACATCGACATCGGGTGCGAGGCGATCCACTTCGGCCAGGTCCATCTCATCGGCGCGACGGACGAGGGCATGCGCAACTGGTGGGACATGCTCAGCCGGGTGCGTCGCTACGCGAAAACCCACGCACGCCGGCATTTCGTCCTGTGCGACGCCCACACCCACGGTCTGCATGCCGAAGGCGACAACCTGCTCTTTGACCTGCATGCCTTCCCGCTGCGCATCAAGGACATCCCCGACAGGCCGCAGGAAGGCAAGCTGGAGGTCGGCTATATCGACAGCATCTTTGGCAAGAGCCTGGGCGGCATGACACCAAGCGGCTGGCGCTGCGAAAGCCTGCCGTACATCGTGGAGTTCGACAACTGGGGCGTCAGTGACAAGCCGGGCACCCATGTGGGCGACTGGTGGACGTGGGGCTGGGACGAGATCTGCTGGTTCGCCCACCAGCCGGCGGAGTACCGCAACTCGTGGCTGCGGTACGCGCAAGACTGGATTTGCGCCACTGACCCTAACGGCTTTCTCCAGATGCCGGCAAGCCGCTGCCTGGCCAGCCCGGTGGGCGAGATCAGCTGGTATCTGGCCAACACCCCGAGCCCTGCCACTCCCAACGGGTTTGGCCAGGAGGAGACGATCAAGGCCATCTGGGCCGGCGACACGTGAGCGGCGATCACGGCTGGACGATTGCACGGAAACCAAGGTATTCATACTCGCCGTCGAACATGCGGTAGTTGCGGTTCCCGCAGCGACAATCGTACCACTGCACAGACCACGAGCCGCCGCGCATCACCCGGGAATCGCCGGTGAGCGCACCAGTCGGGTCCTCTTCGGGCGAGCTGAGATAATAGTCCGCCGCGTACCGGTCCTGGCACCACTCGTTGGCATTCCCGATTATATCGTACAGGCCGAAGGCATTGGGTTTGAAGGAGCCTACTGGCGCGGTCACGGCATACCCATCATTCACATCGAGGACCTTCCAGTCACGCCAAGTCTTCTTGCCGGTGATGTCGGGCACGTTCGCAAACTCTGCCGCCGCAGAAGCGTCTTCTCCCCAGAAATAACGCGTTTTCGTGCCTGCGCGACAGGCGTACTCCCACTGGGCCTCGCTCGGGAGACAGACCCCGGCCCAGTCGCAGTAGGCAGCAGCGTCCCGCCACTGCATGCGGACTGCGGGTTGCATGGGTCCCTCCAGCGAATGTCCCTCGCGCACGCCGCTTCTGTGGCTGCGTTTGAACTTGCGGAACTGGTTGTTGGTCACTTCGTAACGGTACATCCAGAACCCTTTGGTTAGCCGTACGCCGTGCCGGGGCCCCTCGTCATCGAACCATTCACGCAGCGCACGACTCCCGAGAGCCTCCTGAGCCTGCCCGAATGCCCACTCGATCTCCTCGGCGCTGCTGCCCATCTCGAAGTCCCCCGCCGGCACCCACACCATCTCAGCACCGTCCTTGGGATTGACAACAAACCGGTCGGGATAGGCAACGTTGTCCGCACCCCATTTCAGCGTCGCAGGGGTCATTCCCGCTTCGAAAGCCGGTCCCGTCCGCTTCATGATCGACTGGATTTCCGCGCAATCCACCGCGGACAAGGACAGGCCTGCGAAGATCGTCAGCACGATGACAGCTCGCATACCGAAAGCCTCCAGAAACTACTAGAGTCAGGCGTGATCACCTGAAACGTTGACACCTTCCTCCGAAGGCCCCTGATTCCTGCAATGACCGCGCGGAGGGAAAGGGGAGTACCCGCGCGAACTGTCCGACGTCGCGGCGCACAGTACCGCGTGCCGCCGGCTATACCCACACTCGGGAGAAAAGTAATGCCCACGACGCTGGCCTCGGCAGACGGACAGATCAACCTCGCCAACGACCTTGTCCGCTTTGTGTTCAGTCTCGGACATGGTGGTGCACTGGTCTCAATCGTGGACCTCGCCACCGGCACCGAGCTTGTGCGCGACCAGAACGCGCCTCGACTGCTGTGGCGTATTGGCCTGCGGCGCAGCGCCGCACCGAACTTGGAGTGGCTCAACAGTGACCAGGCGGCGTCGGTGGCATGGGAGAGCGTCGAGACGAGTGAAGGGGAGACCCTCGAACTGATTTCGTCCGGGCTCCCAGAGCCCGGCATGACCGTGCGCGTGCGGGTGACGCTGCCGCACGAGTCCGCGCTCAGCGCTTGGCGCATCGAGGTAGATGGCCCGGGGGATGATCTGGCGGTCTGCGAGCTGACCTGCCCGGTCCTTTGCGGGCTGGTGAAACTCGGCGACCCGGCGCCGGGTGAGGCTCTTCTCTTCCCGGTGCAGAGCGAAGCTTACCTGTATCGGAATCCCTTCCCGGTACGCGACAGCCTGCCGCTGAAAGCCGGAGCGGGACCGGAGACGGCGGATGTGGGTGTGGGGACTGTCGGCGGACGGTATCCGGGGGCCATCGGCCTGCAGATGGCCGCCCTGTACAACGACGCGGCGGGCTTGTACTTCGCGACCCATGACGCGGGCCAGCACCCGAAGGACCTGAGGATGGGACCGTTTCCCGACCTGGGGCAAACCCCGGTGCTCCAGGTCACCCACTACCTCAGCGAGTTCCCGGGCCAGGAGGCGGGTACTGACTACGATACCATCGTCGGTGTGTTCCATGGCGACTGGTATGCTGCCGCCGACATCTACAAGCAGTGGGCGACGAGCCAGTGGTGGTGCAAGAAGAAACTGTGGGACCGGGACATTGCGGGATGGTTGCGCGAGGGGGTGGGCGGGGTCTTCCAGATGTCCAACTACCACATGCCCCGTCTGGTCATGAACCACTCGATGAGACAGATCGCCGACACGGTGAATGAGATTTCGCGCCGTGCCGGAGTGCCACTGCTCAGCTTGACCTTCAACTGGGAAGGCGGCGGTGCATGGACCGGCCCCGCAGGGTTTTTCCCTCCGCGCGAGGGTGAGGAGCAGTTCCGGGCAGCGATGGCGAAGCTGCGAGAGGCCGGCAACTACGGGTTCGTCTACATCACCGGGAACAACTGGTACGTGAAGAACGGGTACGACCCGCCCTGGGACAGTTGGCCGCGCTTCCGGGCAGAGGGCGAACACATCGCCCTTCGCAGGCCAGATGGCGAGTACACGGTGATGAGCTGGTTCGACAACTGGGAAGTGGTGCGCCTGTGCCCTGTGCCTGACGACGCCTTGCCGCTGCACGTGGATGTGGCGCTCAAATGCCTGGAATTGGGCTGCACGGTGGTGCAGATCGACAACTTCCCCTGTGGCGGCAGTGAGGCGTGCTATGAGCCGGAGCACGGGCATCCCATGGGGCACGGCCCGTGGTGGTCACTGGCCTGCGCGCGGATACTGGACGAGACCCGGCGTCGCGCCAAGGCAGCGTACCCGGACTGCGCATTCTCCACTGAAGGTGTCAGCGAGAATTTCATCCCCTGGCTGGACCTGTATGACCAACGGGCCGGGAACATGGAGTACTTCGGCCACTACTCGCGCGGCATGCCCATGGGCGGCGAGACGGTTCCCCTGTTCAATTACGTCTACAATGAGTACATCGGCTCATACTACGCCGCCATGCCCGAATGCAACCGCCCCGAGGTCCTGTACTGGACGCGGGGCATCGGCAAAGCCATATGCCAGGGCGTGTTGCCTTCAGCGGGACGCTACTTTCCTGACCCGCCTGACCACAACCCGGTCACTCTCGCTTTCTACGAGCGAGTCGTCCGCGCCACCGGCCGCGAACTGTACCCCTATCTCATGTTTGGCGAGATGCTCCGGCCGCCTGACATCGATGTGCCGTCCTTCACCGCGCAGTACCTGAAGTTCATGTATGACGGTCACAGAATGGTCCATCAGATGGACCCCAATGATCGGCACGAGGTGACCGACCGCGCAATTCAGAACGCGGCTTTCCGGGGCCGGGATGGCAGCGTCTGCCTGCTGTTTGTGAATGTCACCGACCAGCCGGTAGAGTTCTCATGCCAACTGCCGGATTACGGCCTGCCTGGAAGCGTGAGCATCGAGCGCATCACCAACAGCCAATCGGAACATTGGCTCGATGGGGTCTCCTTGCCGCGGAACGTGAACCTCGGCATGGAGCCTTTCTCCATCACGCTGATCATCGTCCGGGAGGTACAGGCATGACCGCTCGAGAGCGTTTCATGGGTTGTATGACATTCGAGCCGGTGGACCATGCTCCGAACATGGAGATCGCGGTCTGGGCGCAGACCCGGGAACGGTGGATCAACGAGGGCATGCCCGAAGAGTACAACACTTCTTTCATGCATCGCGGCGAGCCTGCGCTGGGCCTGGAAGGATATGAAACGCTGGCCATCGACGCCACCGGACCAGTGCCGCCGGTGGAGCAGGTAGTGCTGGAGAACACGCAAGAGCATGTCGTGTTCGTGGACGGCTTCGGTCGCAAGCGCCGCGCGCGCAAGAGCGGCACCGTGGGCGGCACCCGCATGAGCATGGACACCTACATGGACTTTCCGGTGAAAGACGCGAAGTCCTTCCGCGAGTATCGCCAAAGGTACGAGGGCCCCGCTGAGGAGCGCTACCCGGAAGGCTGGGACGCGCCCGACAGCCCGCTGAGGAGCACCGACCTGCCGCTGACGCTGATGAACCCGCTCGGGGGGACTTTCGGCTACTACTCCATGCTGCGCAACTGGATCGGCACCGAGAAACTGTCATTTCTGTGGTACGACGACCCCGCGCTGATCCACGAGTGCCTGGAGTTCCTGACGGACTTCATCCTGCGCATCCTGGAACCCGCGGTGCGGGAGCTGTCCTTCGACTTCGTCATCATCCACGAAGACATGGCGGGCAAGGGCGGCCCTCTCATAGGCCCGAACCACTTCGCGCAGTTCCTGCTACCTCACTACAAGCGGTACATCGAGTTCCTCAAGTCGAACGGGATTCGCCTGGTGCTCGTGGATACTGATGGCGACCACAATGTGCTGACGCCCGTGTTCCTGGAAGCCGGCGTGGACGGATTCAACCCCATGGAGCGCGCAGCGGGCATGGACCCTGTGCAGATGCGCCGCGAATTCGGAAAGTCCGTCTGCATGATCGGCGGGGTGGACAAGCGCGAGATCGCCAAGGGTCCGGCGGCGATCGACGCCGAACTGGCGCGACTGGTCCCGGTAATCGAGAGCGGCGGCTTTGTGCCCACCATCGACCACGCCGTTCACCCGGATGTCTCGTACGCGGACTTCTTGTACTACCTGGAAGCCAAGCGCAGGATCCTGGGCTGCTGACACTGCAGATCGGAGCTGACACCGACATGGATGACCAGACTTGCCGCTTCCCCGCCCGCGTAAACCCGGTGCTGCTGCATCCGCGGGAACGGCGCGTGAGTCTCAGCGGGCAGTGGAGGTTCCGTCTGGACCCGGAGAACGTTGGCCTGGCGCGGGAGTGGTACTTGAACCCGCACTGCATCGGAGAGCCGATCAACGTTCCCGGCTCCTGGCAGGGCCAGGGGTTCGGGCATGACGGAGATGATGAGCTGTGGGATTTCCGCCTGCGCGCTCGTGTATTCCGGGCAACCTACCAGGGAACCGGCTGGTATGCCCGACAGTTCCGGATGCCTGCTGACTGGCAGGGCGTCCGGGTCTGGCTGAATTTCGGCGGCGCTCATCCCAGCGCGGACGTGTGGCTGAACGGGGAGAAGGTCGGCGGGAATGACATGCCCTTCGTACCATTCGCTTTCGAGGTGACAGGACTGCTGCGCGCGGACAGGGACAATGACCTCGTTGTTCGCATCCACGAGCACAACCGCATCTACGGACTGGCCTACAACTGGCAGGGCAACTGGTCGGGCCTTTACCGCGATGTGGAACTCACCGCGACCGGGAGAGCGCATTTGCAGGAAGTCCATCTGCTGCCCAACGCAGACGCCGAAAGGATCCGCGTCCGCGCCTGGGCTCCCGGTGTCCCCGATGGTTCCGTTCTGCGCATCGCTGCCCATCGCGCCGACGGTTCCGGGCAGGCGCACAGTGCGGAGTTGCCCGTCCAGGGCGGGCACATTCAGGGTGAGCTGCGCGTACCCGGGCCGGTGTTGTGGAGCCCGGATGACCCGTCATTGTACCGTGTGGACATGGAACTGGTGGACGGGGAGGCCACCCTCGACGCGCGCTCGGAGCGTACCGGTTTCGTGAAGCTTTCCACCGAGGGCAGGCGGTTTCTGATCAATGATGAGCCGTACTTCATCCGTGGCACCGGGGATTTCATCAGTTGCCCTGAGACCGGGTGCCCTGATACAGATCGGGATCGCTGGCGCCGGAAGCTCCAGACATTGCGCGACTATGGCTACAACCAGGTGCGCTGCCAGTCGTACGTGTACGCGCCGGAGTACTTCGACGCGGCGGATGAAGTGGGACTGCTGATCCAGAGCGAGATGGGCGCGCTGGGCGGTTGGGGAGGGCACAACCAGTGGCACCTGTACGCGTGGCCCGCGCCGCATCCGGACCACTGCCCGATACTCAGACGCCAGTGGAACCTGGTGGTCCGTCGCGATGCGAACCACCCCTCCGCCGCGACCTACTGCATGAGCAACGAGCTTGGCGCGAGCACACTCTATCCGCGCATTGCCTGGCGCTGTTACAACGAAACGAAGGCCATCAAACCCCACGCCATGGTGATCTGGACCGACGGGGGGTACAACCCCGACCTGCCTGGTGACTTCATCAACACCAACTGGCCGGACAGTCAGGAACCGCCAGACAAGCCGATCATCGAGCACGAATTCCGGTGGTGGAGTTCCTTCCCCGATCCGCGCGTGAGCCGCAAGTACTCCGGCGCGGTGCGCCACTATGCCGGAGACATCGCTGGCGAGGCCGCCCGAAACCGTGGCCAGCAGCACCTGCTGGAGACCTACGCCCACAACAGCCAGCGCCTGCAGTTCATCGAGGCGAAGGCCCGAATGGAGCAGTGCCGGCGCGACCGGGCTTTCCTCGCGGGAATCTCGCACTTCAACGCCATGGACACAAATCCCTCACCCCAGGGGATCATCGACGAGTTCTATGAGCGCAAGCTGGTCGACGCGGAGACCTGGCTGCAGACCAACGGGGACACGGTGATCCTGAGCGACCTCGGCCTGGATGATCGCGTGCTTGTCAGTGGCGCGGAGTTCCACTGCTCGCTGGCCGTGTCGGACTACTCGCACCCGCCATTTGTCGATCCGCTCCTCACGTGGTCCCTTGCCGAAACCGGAGGCGAGGGTGCTTCTGGTCGCCTCAAGTGGAAACACATGCCTTTCGCCACCTGCCCGGCGGGTGAGATCGGCTGCGCGCTGCCATTTGTGGATCGTCCCCTTCGCATCCGGTTGCACACGGAACTGTCAGACGGCCCGCGTATCGTGACGAACGCGTGGGACCTGTGGGTCTTCCCGGAACCGGTGCGACTGACGGCCACGGTGCGCTATGGAGAGCCCAGGAACACGTGGGTCGCAGCGTGGGAAGACTTGCCTGTGACCGGCGCGGAGGGCCTTCCGGCGGGTGGCCTTGTGCTTACGGAAGTGCTCGATGATGCTATCGTCAACTACGCGCGGTCAGGCGGAACGGTGCTGCTCGCTGCGGCCGAGGGTCTCGTGCGCCCTCACCAGCCCAACTTCGGCTACGTGCGCTATTTCCTGACTCCGCCGGCCAACTACGGTCCCTATGAGGACGGGCAGAATGGCACGGTGATTCGCGATCACCCATTGCTGGGCGATTTCCCCCACGAGGGGTTCGCCGACCTGCCCTTCTTCCGCATGATCGATGGAGCTCCGCCGCTGGCGCTGGAACCCTTCGGGCTGAACGACGAAGATCCGATCGTCCGGGTGATCCACCGTTACCCGGTGCTGCACCCGCTGGGCTATCTCGTGGAACGGTCGGTCGGTTCTGGCCGATTGATCATCTCTGCCTTCGACCTCCAGCCTCAGTGGCCCGAGGCTCGATACCTCCTGCAATGTTTCGCGCGCGCCGCCGGAGATCCGCGCGCCATCCGGCCAGCGGAACTGAGCGACCGGTCCGTCGCTCTGGTACGGGAGGCAAGCTCGGGCCTGTAGTTGCCTGACCCACGTCACCGTGCCACGATCACGTGCTTTTCCGTCCCTGGATGCCGGAGCACGATCACGCCGGAGGCCTCGAGCTTCCAACAGTCATGGTTCACCGTGATCTGCGGGCCTTTGCCCAGGGAACGCGGCAGGCGCACGCGCATCTGTCCCGGCACTCGGCCCGTCCTCCCAAGGCTGATGCTGACGGTGAACGACCCGCTCGCGTCCGTCCGAGCCTTGAGGCTCACCGGGCACCAGCGCGTGGGCACATTGCGCGCCACGACACCCTCCCTGTCAGCCAGCCATGCCTCCGGGCACGCACGCAGAATGTGCAGTACATCGCGATCCCATTCCTCGTCCACCAGCATGCACTTTAGCATGAGTGGCGCCATCGCCTGGCATGGGACGACCTGCTCCTGGCCCCGGGCATGAGCGCGGTGCACCCGGCCGCCAGGTTCCGCGCCCGCAGGCACCGTGCGGTTCGGGTCGATCTGGATACCCTCGTACGAGGCCCAGTTGCCCCGAGAATGGTGGTGCGCCAAGTGCCCATAGAAGGACATCAGGTAGCCATCGACGTCGTCCAGGTCCAGCAGGCCTCGACAGTAATGCCAGGCGGGCCAATCGTCGAGGCTCTCCCCGAACCGCGTGGTCCCCAGGAGTTCGCCACCATGGCTGCGACGGTACTCCACCACAGTGCGGACGGCCCTTTTCTCCAGAATGCCTCCCGAGACCATCTCCAGCAGATAGCGGTAGTTGCAGTAGGATGCGTGGTTGCTCTCGGTGAGGCGATCGAAGGCCCGCACCACGTCGGCGCCCGGCGGGACAAAGCCCGGCGTCTGCTTCATGGCGGCTGCGACGGCCCGACGGATGTCCCTCTCGTAGCAGGTGGCCTCCGCGAGCAGCGCATCCGCCTCGGGATTTCCGCTGGGCTCGAGGTCGCCCATCGCGCACCCCATCTCGCGGATGCCCCGGCAGACCCAGACATCCCCCGCGTAGTAGACCTTGCTCCACTCACCCTCCACGTTGTGGTAGTCCGCCTCGGGCAGGCCGGGGATCATCCCGCAGCGCAAGGGGTCGTTTGCGTTGCGGCGCATGGATTCCTCACGCAGGCCACGAAGCCGGCTGATGATCCGCCGGAGAATGGGCAGATGGGCCTCAAACCATACGCGGTCATGCGACAGTCGAGCGTATCTGGCAGCCAGCGCGAGAACCTGACCGTACTCCGCCACGGCCGGTCCGTAGTAGTCGAAGCTGCCATCATCATTCACCCGGCGGCTCAGGTAGTGCGCGAGCACGTCGCGGGCACGCTCGAGCCGGCCCCACTCCAGGTTCACCCAGGCCAGAAAGATAGTTGCAGGCGGGAAGCTGTCGTGCATCGGCTGGTCGTACTGCCCCACTCCGTAACGCGGCAGGATGCCCCGGAAAGTCAGGTCGGCCAGACGAAGGGACGCATGCACACCTTCCTCCACCGCGGCTTCCGGAACGCGGAACTGCGCCCCACGGCAGAGGTAATCCTGGTGTCGCCGCCACGCTGTCAGGAGAGCAGCGTAGAAGTCCGCCCCGATCTCCTGGCACCCGTCGCACGATCGGTGACAGACCTGACACTCGCCAACATCGAGGCTCTCAATCACCCGGCGGTAGACCGCGAGCTTCCCCGACGCATCATCGGCAAGCCCAAAGGCGATCATCTCCACGCGCCGGCCGGTCTGATCGTCGGCAAAGGCGTAGCACACTGCATTCATACTCCCGCCGAGGAGCCCGTGCCTGTAGTGGAAAGACGGATTGGCGGGATCGAATGGAAACGCCGCTTCAAAGTGGCCCTCGATGGCCCCGTCCGGGCGAACGATGGGTCTCTCGAAGGCTCGGTCGTCACCGAGGAACGTGTCATCCAGAACCGGCGGAAGCAGGTCCGCAACCGCCGCAAAGCTCACCTCCCCCTGGGCCTGGACCTGCAGGGCAAGCTCGTCTGCTTTACTGTCCAGGAGACGCTGATAGTATTCCGGCTCAAAGTGCGAGATCGCCGCTCCCTCGGCGTCGGCGAATGGCCGGCTGATCAGGGCTTCCGGCGCGATGCCATGCTCTCTCACGATGCAGATGGCATCCGGGGTTTCCAGGGCTGCCATGCCGGTGTCCCCGCACTGCCACAGCGCGCGCAATACCCAGCCCGAGACGCACTCGCCCACACTGGCATCTTGCTCTCTATTCGCGACTCGCAGTCGGGCTGAGGTTCCTCCGGTGAATCCGACAAGTTGCGGCGGTTTTGAAGCCATCGTTGTCCTCCATCGCTGCCTTGCGGACGGTTAGGACGGTACCCATCTCCGTGGGTGCATCAGGAAGGTGCATTCGGGCCGGGTCCGGAAAACCCTCCCCGAGATCTGAACGCGGAGTAACGGAGGCGTGACAATGCTCACCGTGGGAACCTATTCGGTGCGGGGAAGCAAGGGCATCTATGCTCTGGATTTCGACGCGGAGACGGGGGCCCTCTCGAACCAGAGGCACATCGCGGACTTACGCAACCCATCCTTTCTCGCCCTTCACCCGCGGGAGCCCTGGCTCTATGCGGTAAGCGAGGCCGAGGGGCAGGGCGCAGTGGCTGCGATTGCGCTGCCCGTGGAGCCGGGCCCAGGCACTTTGCTCAACCACGAGAGCACCCGCGGCGTCGGCCCCTGCCACGTGGCGGTGGACCCCACCGGACATTGGGTGGCCAGTGCGAACTACGTCAGCGGCAGCGTGTGTCTGCATGCGATCCAGGCCGACGGGACACTCGCTCCCGCCGCCGATGTTGCGCAGCACACCGGTTCGGGTCCGAACCCGGGCAGGCAGGAGGGGCCCCATGCACACTCCGTCACCTTCGACCCGTCCGGCACGTTCATCATCGCCGCCGACCTCGGAATAGACCGGATGCTTGTCTACCTCCTGGATCGTGAGCTCGGCAAGCTCGTGCCGCACCACCCGGCCGGGCTGGGTGTGAAGCCGGGAGCGGGCCCCCGGCACTTCGCCTTCCACCCGACGGGCGAATACGCATACATCATCAATGAACTGGACAACACTGTGGTCGCCTGCGCGTGGGATGCGATGGCGGGGGAACTGAGCGCTCTGCAGACGCTCTCCACACTGCCCCCGGACTTCACGGAAACCAGCTACTGCGCAGACATTCACGTTCATCCGAACGGGCGGTTCCTCTACGGGACCAACCGCGGCCACGACAGCCTCGCGGTGTTCGCGATTGACACGCGAACCGGGCTGCTCGAAGCCACGGGGCATGTGAGTACTGGGGGCCGAAATCCGAGGAACTTCACGATCACCGCGGACGGAAAGTGGCTGCTCGCGGCTAACCAGGATACGGACAACATCGTGGTCTTCCGGGTAAGCGAAGATGGCGCGGCGCTGGAGCCGGTTGGGGAGCATCTCGGAATCCCCGCGCCGGTGTGCCTGGTGTTTGGCAAATGACCCGCCGCAAAGCAGAGAACGCCGCGATCATTGCACTGCGCGGCGTTCCCACTTGCTACTATTCAGGTACGGTCAACCCTCCGCGACTTCCATCGCCACTTCGCCCCACTTCTTCAGGCGCATGGGGTCGTAACGCACGGTGCTGATGTCCTTCAGAATAATCTCCAGCGGGCAGCCGTAACGCTTGCAGACCTCTCGCGTTGCCACTAGGTCTTCCCGCACGGCTTCGGCGTCGAAGGTATCCGTAGCAAGCAGCGCGGGACTCGGCTTGCGCGAATAGACGTACTCGCCCGCAATCTCGCTGGCCCCGCGTTCCTGATCCACCCAGGCGCTCATGGAGACTTTGCGAACATGGGGGATCATGCGCACTTCGGCCATCTTACGGTCCAGCGGGTCGCAGCAACCGTAATAGACCAGTCCGAACCGCTCGCAGATGCGGCTCGTGTAATCCACCTCGAACTCCCGGAACATCGCGGGAGAGACGGTTGAGAACATCTGGGCCAGTCCGAACATCCACAGGTCTTTGGTGCGCGGCTTATCCGGGTTGTAGCCGGGGGCGGGCAACTCATCCACCCACGCCCCCGTGCAGTGGATCAGGCTCTGCGGCCCGCACAGGAGGCCCTGCTCCTCGAGCTGGTCCAGCATGGTCAGGTAGCCTTCGGTCACCCGTCCCGCAAGCTTGTGCATGAGTTCCGGCTGATCGACCAGCGCCCAGAGCGCCCCTTCGACGCTCATCCAGGTACTGATCGGGTCCCAGAGCGACAGGTACGGGTCGACGCCCTCGGCTCGCAATTCCATGATGCCGTCAAAGATCTCGTGGGCCACGCTCATCCGCCGCTCGGTCTCGGCGGCGTCATGGCTCACTCGGGGCGTTTTGATCTGCTCAAGGTCCTCTTCCGTCTTGAACTGGTTCACGAACCGGTGTCCAACCACCGAGTTCGTGGGGTCGGTGATTGCCCGCTCTTCCTCGACTCCCACGCCGAACCCCGTGTTGTGCACCGCCTTTGGCACGCGGATGAACGGTTCCACGACCATGTCCACGGGAAAGTACTTCCACTGGAAGAGCGTGCGCCGCAGGAAGTTTTCGTAGCCGCGGCACTCGGGGTCCTCGCACCGCAGGGTGAGCTCGTCGTCGATGTTCATTTCATTCCAACAGACTTGGTCGATCATCACCATGGGCCGCTGAGGCCGCAGGGCATTGAGAGCGCGCCAGAGTTTGCGTTTTTCCTCTTGCACAGGAAGCGCAGCGATCTCGGCAGTCCGGCATGCAAGGTCGCGCAAGATGGTCAGGTCATGTGGACTGGGCATTGGCGATCTCCCACAAGAAGGTTCGTGACGGGTCACTCACGGCGAAAAGGGAAGGCACTAGAGAAGTCCGCATTATCCACGGCTATTCTCTGTACGCACGTCCTCGACCTTCAATCTTTGGCGTGTCCTGCACGCCCATTCTGCCGTACCCAGTTCTGCGAAGAGCCTCGGCAGCGTCATCCCGCCACCATGATCGTGATCACCCCGGGTGAATGCGACATGGGCCCGCGGCATTTACCGTTTCCTATTCTGCTCGCGCTTCACAGTATTCACGCGCCGGCGCGCCCATCTCAAGGTCGTAACGAATGCGTCTTCTGGCCCTGTTCGCCAGACTGAAGGAACTTACCGTCGCACCGGTGAATGTGCATTATTCTTCACCACTCGAATGCCGGCTTCGCTGGCCGGGAGAAGCTCTCCAATGGCGATATCAGTGATCGCGCTCCTGTTGATTCTTCTGTGCATGTCGGTTCATGCCGAGGAGGCGTACCCGCTCTGGGCAGGCGGCCCGTTCCCTCCGAAAGCTGAAATCCCGACGCTGGACGGTGTGGAGTTCTCGGTCATCAAGCCGTGGGAATTCGAGACCGACGGATACCGCTTTCTGCATGGAGTTGCCCTTGTCTGGCACAAGGGGCGTCTCTACGCGTCATTCGGGCACAATCGGGTCGGCGAGAACACCGCCACCGAGGAGGCGCGGGGGCGAATCAGCGACGACAGTGGGAAGACCTGGGGCGAGGTCTTCACCATCGACCCCGGGGAGGGTGACCTCGCGGTGAGTCATGGCGTGTTCCTCTCGACAGGCGGCGAGCTCTGGGCCTTCCACGGCGCGTATTACAACACCATGGAACGCGTGCATACCCGCGCTTATCTACTGGACGAGCCCACCGGGACCTGGCAGCCGAGAGGAACCGTGGTCGAGGGCGGCTTCTGGCCCATGCAGGAGCCGCAGAAGATGCCTGACGGGAACTGGATAATGTCCGGCATCTCTGTGGGCGGCAGAAACCCCGCAGCAGTAGCAATCAGCCACGGTCACGACTTCACCCGCTGGGACCTGGTGGCCATCCAGGCGGCGCCGGGCACCGGGAGCATGTGGGGCGAGTCGTCAGTCATCCTGGAGGGTAAGCGCGTGGTCAACATCGCCCGTTACGGCGCTCAGGCCGTGCCCCTGGTGGCCGTGAGCGAAGACTGCGGGCGCAGCTGGACCCAGTCGCGCCCCGGGAACATGCCCATGACCCCATCGAAGCCCTATTCTGGGACCTTGACCACAGGCCAGCGTTACCTGATTTGCACAATGGCTGCGGATACAGGCAGCCGGCGCGCACCCCTGACCATCGCAGTCAGCCGCCCCGGGGAGCAGCCCTTTGCGCGGGTCTTCACCATCCGGGACGCAGTACACCCCGGTGGCCCTGGCGAATCTCATCCCGGTGCAGGTCTCGCTTATCCGTACGCGGTCGAGTACGAAGGGAAGCTCTATGTGGGATACTCTAACAGCGGCGGACGTGGCGGGAAGGACCGCGCTAACTGGAACAATAACAGCGCCGAACTCGCGGTGATCCCGCTATCAGTGCTGGACGCTCGGTGATCTAGCAGGAAGCCTGCGCCTACCACCTGGCCGGATATGTCCGCAGCCAGTCCACCACAGTGCGAATCGTGTCCGGACTGGTCGCAGGCGGCATGACCCCGGAAGAACTCACCACCAGGCCGCGATGGTGCGGCAAGGCGTCCAAGTCGCGCTCCAGCGTGGCGATGATTTCCCTGGCCGGGCGCAGCCACAGGGCGGCGTTTGTGCCCCCGATGAGGCACTTGTTCGGGCACGCGGAGCGACCATCCAGGAGTGTGGTATTGCCCACCGGCGGGGATGTGAAGGCCTCGAAGGCTGCCACCGGCAGGGTGTCCAGGTCCGGAAGCAGCGCCTTCAGATACCCGCACATGTGCAGCACCATGCGCTTGCCATTGGCGACAGCACAGGTCGCATACTCGCGCAGCCGGGGCAAGACATCCGCGCGGAACTGGTCGGGCGAGTGTAGCGTGGTAGACGTGTTCTCCACCATGTAGATGATATCCGCCGGGGTCGTCTCGCAGATAATCTCCGCCGCTCGCAGAAGGTTTCGGTGCATCGCGTCGAATAAGGCTTCTACCTCGCGCGGGTAGTCAGCCCACAGGTAGTGCCCATGGTCGATCCCCGCCAGGTGTTGCAGGAAATCCATCACCGGTGATGTGCCTATGCTGGTTGCCACGGCTGTGTCTGCATTGCGCGCTTGCCGGCGTGCCTGCTCCAGCGCCGTTTCATCCAGTTCGATGCGCTCATCAAGATGCCACTCGGTGAGCATCTCCACGTCCTGCCGCGTGTGCAGTGGGAACTCCACCGGGTGCCAGGACTGGCTCAGGTCGTCGAACCGCTCCACCATGGTCAGCGTCCCCGATGGGCCGACGAACCGGGTGGTGCGCTCCCCGGGTTGCTCGTCCACCTCGCGGCTGGTCGTCGTGCGCACCCGCCGAATACACGGGCCCACGCCGCCGTGAGGTTCACTTCCCGCGAGTGAATGCAGTTGAGCCAGGGACTTGCCGGAGTGTTCCGCACGCTGCGACCGGGCGTAGGAGGCCTCGAGTTTCGCCCAGAAAGGCAGGCGGTCCAGGGGCTGGAAGTCCAACGCGCCGAGCCAGCGCTCGCGGCTGCTCATCGTGTCTGCCATCGGTCACCTCTGGTGGGTACTGAGTTCATTTCACCCGCAATAGCATGGCATCCAGCGGCTCGAGAACCAGGGTATCACCCTCAAGCACTCTATCGTTCCGCAGATCATGAATCTCTTTCACTGCCCGGCTGCCCACCGAGAGCCGCACCGCTTTGGGCTTGCCCCACAGGTTCACAATCGAGACCAACACCCCTTCGTTGTCCCGCGCCGACCGGTATTCCACGGCCCACGGCGCCTGGCCGTCGCAGCCCGTGACTGTGACCGGACGGCTGATGCACTCGGACTCCATCTCGGCCAGGAACATCGCCCAAAGGTCTCGCGCGCTTGCCTCACCGGGGAAGCGCTGCAGTGCGCTCTCGGGCAAGCTCAACGAGCGCGGGCGGCCGTACTCTCCCCGTCCACAGACGGGCGCATCGCCAATCACCCACAGCTTACCGCCGGAAGCGCAATAATCCGCCACGGCTTGCGCGACGGAATCCGGCGCGTATTTCACGGACGGCGCAATCACCGCCCGGAAGCTCTTGAGTCTTCCCTGAACGGCTTGTCCTTCGGACACGAACCGCACCGGAACACCGCACGCGTTGAGGGCCTCATACGCCCGCAGCATTGCGCCGTGGGACTCATCAGACCACAGCAGGGAGGTCATGCTGTACAGGATTGCGATGGGCGCCTTTGCCCGCTGCAGCCTGACCACTTCGGGCGCAAGCCGCTGCAGGTCCAGTCCCACCTTGCCCACCGCCATCACGTTCTCCGGGCGATGCAGGATGCTCCCCTCGAAGTCGCTGGTCCGGTCGTATGTACGCTCCCAGACCCAGATCATGCTGGCGCCGCGTCCGTGGATCGCCCCCTGCCAGAGCGCGAAATCTGTATGCACAGGGGGGATGAGCCGCTGCTCGCGATCCAGGATGATGTGGTCCTCTGTATTGATCACCGGAACCTGCCGCATCGACCGCTGTAAGTCGTAATACACGTTCTGGCCGAGCCAGTGGCCGGCGTATTGGTCGCCGAAACCGGCGAACATACAGGAGCAGTCGTTCCCATTCAGGTCGCCCATCCAGGCGAACTGCTCGGGGTCGCACCCCCATGTGAGATGCTGGCGGTCCACTGGCACACACATGACCTTGGCATGTGCCCAGGTTCCGGGGCGGGTCGCGTGGACAACGTCGGCCATGAACCGGTGGTATTCAGAGAACTGGCGCATGTTGAAGCGTGCCATCTCGTAACGCAGAGGCGTCATCTCTTCCTCGCGAGGCAGGCTCCCCGTCTCGAGAACTGGCACTGCATCGAAGCTCTCGCAGTGGCTTCCCCACGCTTCGTTCAGGGCGCCGATGGACCCGAACTTCACGCGCAGATACTCCGTGAACGCATACCGACGGAAGGGGTCTTGTTGCCAGTTGGTGAAGGTGGGTTCGTTACTCAGGCAGACACTGTGCAGCGCCGGACTGTCCTTGATGGCGTTGAGCGAAGTGTGCAGGTGAGTCCGGAAAATCTCCCGTGCCTGCGGAGCATCCACTGCCAGCCCAAAGAACCCGCCGTCACCTTTCTGCAGCTCCGGCCATTTCTGCAGTGCCCAACCCGGGAAGTAGTGTGGCGAGGCCAGCCAGCAGATCATCACATTGTTCTGTGCAGCAGTGTTCAGGGCCCGGCCGATGAAGTTGCGGACCGGTTCATCCGTCACCACATTCTCCGCCGGCTGCGTGGAGTTTGGTCCGCACTCGATCTGGATGATGTTTGCGCCCAGGTGCGTGAACTTAGGCAGGTCCCTGACAGCTGAGCTAAAGTGTCCGTACCCCGTGAAGAACACGGGCCTTCGCTCACGTTTCCCCGTGCTCGGTATCACGGTATCGGCCCAGAATGCGCCGTCTTTCGCCTCCACCGGACTTGTCACGAACCGCGGAACCAGCAGGGGCCTCGCTGTGCCGCTGAGGTACGCCTTCAATGCCCGTTCCGCTTCTGTCAGCGCCTGATCCAACACTGCCAGCACATGCTCTGCCCGCGCCGGGCGACCGTGTGTGATGTCATCCAGCGCGTAGTCCACGAAGTCCTGCGCGGTGGCGATGGCCACCCGCTCGTAGTCCGTGGCAATGCCCTTTGTCTCCGCCTGCGCAGCGAGTTCCGCCACCTGGGCTGTTCGGTCACGCAGCCGCGCTGCGTCCTTCACGAGGCGGGCTTTCAGATCGCTCACTGTCACGGGCGCAGTACCCTGGGCGATCACACCCGCTGCGTCGGAGACTCTCGCCCGCAACATAACTGTGGATACGGGCAGCGCTCCCGCTGGCAGACGCGAGTGCAACTGCACCATGCCCGACGTTTCCGCGGCAAGCTCGGCGGAGGTCAGGGTGGTCTCCCTGCCCCGCTTGTCGACGGCCGCGATCTCCACCGTTGCGTTCTTTTCAAACGCAGCGCCCGGCACCACGACGACCTTTAGGTCCAGGGGCTCATCTACATAAGCCACAGTGCCGGCCGGCAGAACCGCAACACTCCGCGCGCCGCTGCTCATGGCCGTCACGTAGGACGCCGGGTCCTTGATCTTCCCGATGCCCTGGGTGAGCTCAATGTACCCGCGGCGACCGCTGCCGTCGTTATCGTTCACGAGCACATTCAGACCCAGCACCGGGCCGCCGGCACCCACGGTCACCCCGATGGCTCTCCAGAGGAACGCGACTTCATAGACCGTGACCGCGCCTTCGCGCCGCACCGCGAGTCTGATGGCCTTGCTCTGATCTCCGAGACCCTGCGCCGCCTGCCAGCACTGCACGCGCGCCACGCCGTCGTTGCCCAGCACCAGACTGTACTCGCTGTCGTGTGGGCCGTAACCGCTGGGGGTCTTCTCATGGCGCGGGTCGAAGGCTACCTGGAGCCCGTCATTGGTCCAAGCAACCGCTTCCGGAGGCGCCCAGTGGAGATCGTCGCGCACCGCAACGGACAGGTAGAGATGCTTAGCGTCTGTGACCGCCCGCAGGCTTGCACTCAGGTCGTCGTCGCCCCTGCGGTTGATCATCACCACTCCGGCATCGGCGGGCATTCGTGTCTCTGGTGCATCCGCAGGCCAGTCTGCGAGGTTACCGTCGATCTCCAGCGGCTGCTCCATGCGCGGCAAGAGCAAGTAGCCGGCCCTCGCAGCCGCACCCGGCGTCAGAGGACGAACCCGTGGCTTCAGCCCGAGAGGGTCGACCTCCTGGAAGCTCACATCATCCACCCAGAGCGCCTCGGTTTCGCTGTCAACGTTCACCCGCAGTTCGTACTGGCTCGCCGTCTCGGGCGCCGTCCAGCGCAGTTCCACCTGGGTCCAGTCGAAGTCACCCGAGGGGAGGGTCCTGCGCGATGCCCATTCTGGGCCGCCGCCGAACCAGCAGGTCCCAACGCCTCGGCCTTTCACCCAAAGACGGAGCACGTACTGGGACCCGGGCGCCAGGCCGCTGATGACCTGCGAGATTCCTCCGTAGACGTGGGGCTTCAGCGGAAGCTCGCTGTGTAGGCGCACGCTGCGCCTACCCGAATGGGCGACCGCATCATCAATGGCGAGCGTCTGCTTCTCGCCGTCAGAGGAGCCCCAGTGCCAGACATCCAATTTCCCGTCGCCCCGCTCGAAAGACCCATTGGTCACGAGATCGGGGCCGAGATCGTCTGCCGGAAGCATCGCCTGCGTCAAGCCCGCGAACACCACGAACAGCATCGCTCTCAGGTTCATGTCTGGCGCTCCCTTGGCTGCCGCAGTCCACACATATCGCGGTTCAGTTCCCCGCCGCCGCGGTCCATCCCTTGTCTTGCCGGCGCTGTCGAGCAGGCCTGGAGCGCCAGGGAGGCGCGATGGCCGCTCACCTCGCGGCACCGGGTATATCGAGCACCCCAGCGCCCTCACAGCGTCTCGAGTGCATCCAAGATCCTTTCGCGGACACGGTCAGCCGCAGCGCGGTCCCTAGGCTGGTCCCAGGTGTAGTTGCGCCCGTCATCGCCTGCAAGCACTTCCGAAGGACCGTCTTCCAGGAGCTGTCTCGCGTGTCGCACGGCCTCCTCTTCCCCACGCCCTGCCGCGTCAAGGGCCGCTACCCGATCGCGCAACATCGTCAGGTATTCGAAGTCCTGGGCGCTTTCGCGCACGGCTTCCATCCACTTGCCGGAAGTCACCGAAGTGTCGTCCAGGTAGTAAGGGCAATAGGGTCCGCGCCCGGCCGTCGCGTACTCGTTCCAGACTGACACGCGCCCTGTGTCGGTGAAGGCCCAGAAGCTCGAACCCCTGCCGCCCTCCGCGAAGATGTGCCACGCCTGCGCAAGGTAGTAGGCGTAGGGGTCGAAACGCCGCGCGGGACCGTCTGCGGAATAGAACCACAGTTCTTTGCCCTTTTCGCGCTGGGCCGCGAAGAATCCAGGGAACCACTTGGTGCCCAGCCACTGCGGCCTGTGAGGGCAGAGCACATCCATTTGCTCGAACATGGCCAGGGGCTTCTCCGGGTCTCCCGGCTGGGGATCGACGAACATGAGCAGTTCCGGCGCGGCAGCGTTGATGGCCCGGGCCCACTGCTCGTTGATGGCGTACCCGCGCTCATCGTGGGGCTCATCATAGATCAGGATTCCGAGCTGTCCTGGTTCCAGCCCGAGGTCCCGCATGTGCCGGGACCAGAAACGCGCCCAGTTGCCGAGACGCATTTCGAAATCCGCACTCCCCATGGCGGCCCCTGCGAAGCTGTCGGTTTTCGCCAGGAAGACCATGTAACGCTCGGCAGTGGGCCAGTCACGCACCCAGCGGTCGAACTGCGTGGTATCGGGCGGCTCAACAAGCTGGTTGTCCTCGCCGAATGTCCCTGAAGGGGTGACTGCGGCCGTGCCCCAGGTAACGTTGACTCGCATGTCCTGCAGGTACTCGATGACCGCGTCCCGGTTCTGCGGCGTCACCCCGTACTGGCTGTCGCGCTCGGTGTAGTCCCAACCGCCCACGAGGAGCGAGGTTCTTTCTGGAAACCGCACCGAGGAGATCACCAGCGTTGTCGGGACCTTCGCCTGCATCCCTCCAATGCCGCTGACCGTGAGCGTTCCCGAGTACTTCCCCGCATCCAGGTTCTCGGGGCGAAATTGAACCCACGCCTGCACGGTCATCCCGGCGGGAGCATTGATCAGCCAGTCCGCGCCGTCTTGTTCAGCCTGCGGGAGCGCGGCGGCGACGGACTCGAAACGCCGCGTGCCTACGTGCAGGACCTCGTACACCGTGATGTAGTCCGCCGCGTCGCCGCCCGGAAGCCCATCGATGCGCAGCCGTAACGTCCCGTCTTCCTCGCCGGCATTGGTGAAGTTCACCACTTCCGCGCGGACTTCGCCGTTCATCATGCGCACATCGATCGCCGCGGCGGGACCATCGGCCGCCGGCTCCATCCACGGGACGAGGTGCTCCCAGCGATGAGTCTGCCAGACGCGCAGTTCCGGCTTGCCCTGGGCACGCCACACCTCGGCCTGCAGCCGGAAAATCTCACGCTCCAGATCGTTCATCGGCAACACCGCGCGGAATGTCTCGATGGGCGGCACGGGCATCTCCTTGATCGCCTGCGTCAGTCTGTGGATGTGCGTCTCGAACGCGGCGCGCTGTTCACTGCTCAGACCGGGAGCGGCGATGCTGTCGCGAACCGCCTCGAGATCCCGCCGCAGCTGCTCGCGGATCATCAGGCCAAAGAACTCCACGTTCAGGTGCGCCGGAACGTCGGTCACTGCGGGGCCGGGCAGTTCAGCGGTAAGAAGCTCGTCCGGGCCGCGGTAGACCTCGATCTCATCCGCGAAAAGGTACACCTCGCCGGGTTGCATCGCAAGCTGTACGAACCGCCCGTGCGCGCGGATATTGTGGGTGAAGATGCGCAGCACCGTGTAGGTGCCGTACTCGGGCAGATTCTCGCGGCCGTACAGCTCCATCAGGTCGCCCAGACCGTGCCAGGTATTACCGTCGTCGCTCACGAAAATCACGATATGGCTTGGCCAGCGCACATCCGCGACCCCTGCCGCAGTATTGAAGGACAGCCCGGCAATCGGCTGCACCTGTCCCAGGTCGATGGTGACGAACACATTGCGCGATCCGGACCATCCCACGGTGGTCTTCCGGGTCCAGAAGTGCCCCTGCGAGTACTCGCCGTCAGTGAGCTGCGTGGCGTCGTCCGCATCGGCGCAGAGGGCGTAGTTCGGCGCTGTCATGGTGTACGGCGCACCCAGGGCCACATTGGGCCCGGGCGGCTCAGAGACCGCCTGAGTGGCATCCTGGGCGCACGAGATGCCCATGAGCACGAGAACTCCGACCACAACGAGTGACAACACCGAATTCTGTCGCACACCGAACCACCCTTTCCATCATGAAGCGCCATCGTTTCGGCAGTTCTACCCCGGCGGTGCCTGCACCTCCGCTCCGCCGCCCGAGTGCTCCGCAGGAGAGCCCGGTTTGTTCGGCGAAACTTCAACCCGCCGCCGGCAGGAGCGCGAGCTAAGACACTCCATCGGGGGAACGATACAATGCCAGCATTGACCAACCGGACGGCCATCATCTCTGCCGCAATGCTTCTCTGCGTGGGGCATGTATGGGCGCAGGAGCCAGTCATTCTTGAGGGCGAAGACTTCGCGCGCGCCGGAGCCTGGAAGGCGCGTCCCTGGACGGAATCGTACTTCTGCGCCTCCTTCGCCAGTGATTTCCTGTCCCGGCAGGCATTCCTTGGCGCTCCCGCGCAATGCGACCAATCCGTGGCCCAGATCGCATTTGCCGTGCCCGCCGACGGAAAGTACGCGCTTTTCGCGCGCTATGCTTGTCCCTACATGCACAATGTGGCGTTCGAGGTCGTAATCCAGCAGGGCGGCCGCACTGTGTACTTTGACCGATTCGGGCGCATCCAGGAGCCGAAGATCTGGCCCTTTGGTGGCGGCATCCAGCCCATGGCCACCTACGACTGGGGCGGGGGCGACAACATGGTATACGAGGGTGGAACGGACGCCTTCCGCCTTCGCGCAGGCCCCGCGAGGGCCCTGCTCATCGCCGGTCCACAGGATGAACCCGCCGCGGAACGCCAGGTGGACGCGCTCCTTCTCATGGACTACGACCAGGGGCATGCGAAGATTTCTTCCAGGTATTCCTACCTGCCACTGGACGGACTTCTGACCCAATCTGGCGACGTGTTCCTGCGCATCACGAACCCGGCGAATGCCCCGGGACCGGTGGTCGTTGACCTGACCACCACGGAACACAGCCCATACTGGGTGCATGGCCGTGACTGGCGCACCCCGAAGACCCTTGGCGCTCAAGGATATGTCGAGGGCAAGCCGCAGCCCGGCGACTTCCTGCCTGTCGGCGCGACAAGCCCGTGGGTCGAGATAGGTAGCCGATTGGACCGTTTGAACGAATCGACCCTCAAAGCGCAGGTGCAGTATCAGGACGCGAAGGCTCCGGGAATCGACATCATATTCGAGTTCGCGACGCCGGACGCAGAAGACGGCAAACGCCTGGTGCGCCGTATCCGGTATCGGGACCCCGGCAGCCGGCCAGTGCGTTTCGCAGTACCTGGAAATGTCCCGAAGAACGGCGACATACGCACCGCCGAAGAAGAACTGGAGCGCATTCTTGCGTACGTCCGGTCCCTGCCCAAAGAGGGCCGCACCCCCGAGCGCATCGGCATTCGGGGTGTTTTCACAACTCACTTCATGGCGTCGGAACTGTCGGACCGAGCCCGGACACTCTCCGACCGGATTCGGCGCGAGATGATCGGCGATGCCAATGAGGTCGGCCTGGAGGTGGAGAGCCTCGGGGACGAAATCGGCCTGAAACTCGCCGCGAAGTCACCCGAGAGCGACGCGGCATTCCGCGAGTACCTGAAGGGACTGGGACTGCAGCCCTCCGATGTGCTGTCCCCCGAAGCTCTCGCGGATGCGCAGGACCCATGGTCGCTGGTCGAACTGGAGTATGAGGATCGCGAGACGAACCCGCGCCTGTGGTACCACTCTCAGGTTTTCGGCTATGAAAACGGGAGCCTTCTCGAACTGAAGGAGCGCACCGAGGCAATCCAGGCAAAGAGCGGGGGCCGCGTGTATACGGGGGCGAACTACTCGCCCCACCCGGTCTACTGGCCGCGCGAGCAGCAGTGGGTGAGACCTTTCAAACTCGGGGCGCTCACGATGCCCTGGAGTGAAGACTACGTCTGGGGCATCCCAGAAGTCAGCCCGCAGGTCACCGGGTATCTCACGGACGTCTTCCGCTGCGCCGCGAAATACCGCGATCTGCCCATCGTCTTCTACGTGATGCCCCACGAACCCGGAAACACACCGCGTAGCTTCCGGCTCAGCTATTACTCCGCACTTGCACACGGCGCGAAGCTAATACACCACTTCTGCGTGACCCCGGTCGTAACGGCCTACACCGAGAACTACGTGTCGTCCGAATTCCTGCCCATGTACCGCGAAATCCACGATATCGCGCGGGAACTGGGCGTGTTCGAGGACCTGCTAATAGAGGGCCGCGTCCGGCCCGCACAGGTCGCGATGCTGATCTCCGGTGTCACCGACCTGTGGGACCCTTCCCCCAACTACAACCACGAGCGCAAGTGCCTTTACTACGCCCTGCGACAGGCTGGAGTCCCGGTGGACTTCCTGACGGAAGATGACATTGCCGAAGGGCGTCTGGACGGCTACAAAGCCCTTTACATAAGCGCAAGCCACCTGCATTCCGGTGCCGCGAAGGCGCTCACCGAGTGGGTCAGCCGCGGCGGCGTCGTGTGGTCCTCAGCCGGCGGCGGGCTGCTCGATGAGTACAACAGACCCAATGACGCGATGCTCGCCCTTTTCGGGTTGTCCAGCGGGGAGATCACAGAGCACGACCGTCTCCCCGACACGAAACACACGCTGCCACGCTTGCGCCCGGCTGACGGTATGCGTCTCAGCCTACCCGGCCTGGAACCTGTTGCGCTGCCCGCATTGGCAACCACACAGACGCTGGAGCCGGCAGGGGGGGCCCGGTCGGTGGGCATGTTCCACAACGGTTCTCCGGCGGCGGTGCTCAATCGGTTGGGCAAAGGGCAGGCGCTCCTCATCGGTGGGTTCCCCGGTGCGGCGTACGTGTCCCCCGCAATCCCTGCCCGGCCCTGGGATCGCGGCACTACGGACGCAGCGATGGCTCACTTCCTGCCCACGGACTTCGACCCGCATGCGCGAGAGGTCATCCTCTGGGCCGCAAGACAGGCGGGTATTGTCCCGGACGTGACCCTCTCCGCGCCGCTGGTGGAATGGACCGCCATTGACTCACCTGCGGGTACAGCGCTCATGCTCATCAACTGGACCGGACAGCCGGTGCGCGACCTGCGCATTACGGTTCGCGGGCAACTAGGCGGCGCAATAGTATCCTCGCTCGAGCAGGGCAGACTCAAGCCCGAGCAGGACGGGAATGTCTGGTGCGTTACGATGCCGCTGGGCCTGACCGATTGCATCATGGTCCGCAATGCACAGGAGGACGGGCAATGAGAGTCTTCCGGGCAGTGCTGCTGATCGTCGCCGTGTCGGTTTCCGTGGCCATGGCGGCTGAGCCTGTAGATGAACCGGCGGGAGCACGTTACTCCCTGGGCCTCACCCTTTGGCACCTGGGCCATCGCGCCGACATGATCCAGGCCTTTCACGAGTTCTGTCGCACCCATGGGGTTCCATCCGAATCGGCTCCGGCACCGGCGGAGCAGTCTATCCCGCAGACCACTGCTGACGTACTTCTCGAGCCGGAACTGATCCCCGAAGCCGAACGCTCGGGCTGGAATGTCCAGGGGCAGTTCATCACCAGCGGCGCTACCGACGCCGGCCCCACGGTTGCATTCCCGATGTCGGTACCACGCTCCGGATTTTGGCGGCTGTGGGTTCAGTACAGGGGCTGGGAGGACGGCACCGGCGTCACACGGATTCGCATCTACCCCAAGGGACGCGAAGAATTCGCGCCGATAGTGGATGACGAGATATACGACTATGCTGTGCCCGAAGACGGGCTGCATTGGAAGGACATGCTGGTGGACCTGGAAGCCGGGGAGTACCAGGTCAGCTTGGGCCACGTCACCCGCTGGTGGCACGCCGGCAAAGGCCCCCGGGGCTACAAGGTGCGGCAGATCGACTGCCTGTACCTCACACAGCGCCCGTGGGAGCAGCCGCCGGATGAGGCCGCGCGCGACGAGTTCCGCAGGTCATCCAGTCGGACCGGTATTCAGTGGCAACGCGAGCGGCCGTTGGATGCTGAAGCTGCTGAGAAGTGGCGACAGTGGCAGATGCGCCCCGTCTCGTGGGACCAGTGCGAAGCTGACCCGGCGTTGTTCGAGCTGAGCCGGCGCTTCTGGCGTCAACAGGTGGACACGCTCGCTGCCCAGGGCTACGATGAGGCCGACCTGCCAGACTACCGGGACGACCGCCGCCAGGTGATTTTCGACGACCAATGGAATCTCCTGGGCAACCCGGTGCGCATCAAACGGCAGATCGAGGCGCTTCGGAGTGACATCCGCAGCGAGTCCCCGCACCTGTATTACTGGATCAACGCAGGGGAGTTCGACGAGGTCACCGGGGGCTGGGAACGCAAAGGCACCGAACTCGCGGCGACCTACTCGGACTTTCAGGGAGAAGCGAAGCACTCCCTGCGCGTGGACCGCAATGGAGACTATACGGTCTGGGTACGCTTCCGCAACATCGACTACCATGCGCCCTGGCGGGTCACGGTCACCGCGCCAGATGCGACCGAGATTGCCTTCGAACGCGACCAGCAGAGCTACCCCAAGGATGGGCCTGATCGCGCAACGTGGCAGAAAGTGGGAACGTTGCGAGCATCTGCGGGCGACGTTTTGCGCCTGCGCATCGTGCCAAGACCATTCCGCCAGCCCGGCACATATCGAGGCATCTACGCGTTTGTCATCACCACCGACCCCGATTACACCCCACACGGGCCCACGAAACCTGCAGTTACTGTGAACCAGTACCTGTCACGAGCCACGGCACTGGGTGCATCACCTGATGACGGCTACCTGTTGTGGACGCCCCCTGATCCTTACACCCCGCCTGCCCACGATTCGTGGCCAGATGACCTCGCTCAGGGTTCGTCGCGGCATACAGCCCGAGACACGCTGGAGATCGGGCTGTCCATGGCGGCGGACAGCGTGCGAGCCGTCCCGGTATACCTGCGCAGCCTGCAGGCCGAACCCGCAGATGTTACCGTCAAGTGCGGCCCCCTGGCGGGCGAAAACAGGAGCTTCACCGCCAAAGTCTCCTGGCGCGCCATCGCCTTCGTGCCCTTCGGCCCGGAGCGTCACCAGTGGAGTCCCTTCGCGCTCCTGCGCCGTCCCTGGATTACCGTCCCTGCCTGGAACCTGGCGGGCATCTGGCTCACCGTGGACAGTACGGGGGTGGAACCCGGACAGTACACCTGCGACGTCGCCCTGCGCGCCTCCGGCCTGCCAGAACGCACAGTGCGCTTGAATGTGCGGGTTTCGCCGGTGCGCATCGAGCCCCGCAATGGCATCCTGGTGGGTGGTTGGACGGCGCCACCCGAAGGTGAGGAGTACTGGGACGACTACCGGGCGCACGGGATGAACATCGGCTACAGGGATATGACGAAGAAGGAGATGGACCGGCGGGGCATCCGGTTGCTGGCATTGCCCTTGTGGGAGGCGACGCCCGAAGCCGTGCGCCAACGCGTCGCAAGTCTTCGCGCCGCAGGTCTGGACTACTCAGACTTCCTCTTCACCATCCGCGATGAACCCTCCGGCGAAACCGCGGAAGAGCTGCAGCCTTACCTGGACGTTGCCCGCGCAGTGAAAGATGCCGACCCGCGAGCCCGTGTGTCCTTCAACCCCGGCGAGGCCGGAAGCCTGAGAACCTTCGAACTCCTGGACCCGCTCTGCGACTTCTGGCTGCCCTACACAATCCATCGCAGCTACCCGCCACGCGACGCTGCTGCGAAAAGAGCGATCTTCGCCCGCAAGCCCTGGATGTGGTACACCACACCGTGCCTGTGGGACAAGAGCCCTGCGCTGCCGTCACAGCATCTCGCCCAGATTCGCTCAGTACCTGCCCAGCCCGGACAGTGCGTCGGAACAGCCTTCTTCGCCTTCCACTACCCCTTCCGCGACCCCTGGGACACTGCATACGAGCACATTCCCGATGTGGCGGTGACCGTACTGCCCTCGCGGCTGGGCCCGGTGCCGACGCGGTCCTGGGAGGCGATCCGGGAAGGCATCCAGCATGCGAATCTCGCAATGATGGTGCGCGAGCGTATGGGAGCGGCGAGTTTCGACGAGCTACCGGAGGGCGAGGCGAGACGCCTGGTAGAATCGGGAACGGTTGAGGAGTTGCTGGACTGGTTGGAGCGGAATCCCCAGCGCGAATGAGGACCGCAGTATCCGCCGACTCAGGCGCTCACTGGCGCACGAAGACGATGCTGTCCAGCCCCACGCCGCCTCCGAGATTGGTGAGGCGGAGGCGGTGCGTGCCTGCGGTCAGGGCGATGGCCTGGCCCCCACCGGCCGCGTAATACGCCCAGTTGTCGGTCTGGGTGCAGAAACCACCCGTCACCGGCAGCGTCATCTGCTCGAAGGCTTTGCCGGGCGATGCGCCGTCCATCACAAGCGCCCGGCGGGGGTCGGTTGCACTGCCCGAGCAGTACCTGAGATACACCCGGTAATCGCCGGCAATGGCTATGGGCACATCCCATTCGAGCCAGTGCCCTTTGCTCTCATCCCAGTAGCTCAGCATCCGGCCCTGGCACCCGATGCGCTGGAAAAGTTGCACTGTTCCCTCGCCCTGGCCCGCGAAATCCTCGGCCTGCACCGTCACCACGCGGTCCGCAGCGATCCCCGCAAGCTCCTGCGGCGGGGCGCTCACGATGATCCGCGCATCAGCGGTGTTGCCCGCCCGGTCCGTCACTCGCACGCTCACCGTCTGCGCGCCAGCGTGTGCGAATTCCACCTCAACATCTGAACCCTCGGCTTTCATCCCGTCGGGAAGCTCCCATCTGATGGTCTCAACGTCCCCATCAAAGTCGCTCACCCGTGCCTTGTACCTCACCCGGCTCTGACCGAGAGCCAGCGACTGCGGCCCGTCGATGCTCACCACCGGCGCGCCCGGGTTGACGAACTGCCCCGGCGAAATCGCGACGAAGGGGACCGCTCCCCGCAACGACAGCGTCACCATACCCGGACCACTGACATTGAGGGTTGCCGGCCCATCACCTGCAACGGCGACCGTCAGTTCGCGGGGCTGCCCGGCCTCGCACGTGCCCTCGGCCTTCGCGCCCCCCAGTTCCAGCGCCGCCGTCATCGGGCTATCCTGGGGCGCAACAACCACTCCCAGATCGGTCGCGCCGGGCTCCGGATGCAGTCGCAGAACTGCCGGCAGCTTGCCCAGCCGCAATTCCAGATCGCCGCCGACCTTCGCTACCCAGTCGCGGTTGCTCGACCGAAACTGCCACGCTCCGGCTCCCGCGGGAATCCTGACTTCGTGGTATCCCGGCTCCGCCTTGTCGATGCGCAGCCGGCCGTCGGAATCGAAGGGCACGACCTGCCCGGAGGCGGTCACGAGATGCGCGAGTTCCGAGACCGCCATGTCATCCGGCAGCGGCTCCACCGTTCCCAGCCACAGGTCCAGCGGCCCGGCTGCCTTCTGGTGGATGAGCAGCGAGTGGGACTGCTCGCCGCTGAATGCCGGCCCTTCACGAGACAGCAGATCCATGTTGTACAGAATGTGGGGCGTCCAGCGCAGGTGCGCGATCGACCCGATGCCTCCATTGAAGGCCGCCTGCATAGCGCGCATGGCAATCTCACCGTGCTCGGGGTCGCCTGCCAGCCGGTACGCGAAGAACAGGATCTCAGCCACCATGTCATTGTTCGCGATGTACCCCGTCATGTTCGGACACGAGGTGTACCGGAACCCGTCCACTTCGGGGACCCACATCTCCGCAACGGCCTGCCGCGCGCCGCCCACGATCGACCGGGCAACGCGTTCATCACCGGTCTCGTTGTAGAACTCCTCCAGGCCGTTGGCCAGCACACCCAGCATGAAATTGGCTTCCCCGCGGTGTCTCGGAAAGTCCAGGCAGTGCCCGGGAACCATTTGCCGGTGCCAGCCGCCATCCGGCGACTGGCGCTCAAGCGTGCGCTCCACGATGATCCGGCACGCATTCAGGTAGAACGGGTCGCCGGTGGCCCGGAATGCGGCCATCTGCAGCAGCAGATTCCAGCCATTGTCCCGGCAGTTGCTGAAGTCATAGTTACACAGGTACTCGCCGGCGTAATGATCGGCAACCAGACCCGCGTTTTCGGCAGCAGTCGGGTCTCCACTCAGGGCGAACCAGTCGCAGAAGCCCTCTGTCCATGTGTGGCTGGGCGTGAAACCGCTGCCGGGGATGCCGCTGCCCTCGTACTGCTGGCTGAAGTACCTCCCCGTGTGCCCCATAGAGTGAATCCATTCGCCGCCCGTGTACGGCCCGTAGTGCGCGGTATCCACGTCGATGGCGTGCCTTGCGGCGCGTTCGCCGAGGCGGTACCACCTGGGGTCGGCACAACGCGCGAACTGCATCAGGAAGGCGTGGTGGTGGTCGTACTCGCCGTTAGCCCAGTTTACTTTTCGCTCGCCGAATTGGTCGCCGAAGTTGAGCATCCCGTAGTTCCGGTTGCTCTCGCGGTAGTTCACGTAGCCGTTGTAGACCTTCTCGCAGACCTGCTCATAGTCTGGCCAGCGCCCGGTGGTTGCCGGGAGGATCTCTCCGAACACCGCGGTGCCGCAATACCGCTCTGGACTGCACAGCACCAGCGGCGGGTCCTGGAGGGCCTGCGCGAACTGCGGCGCATCGGCGGGCATCTTCCCCGGATGGAACCACAGCAGCACCTCATGCTGCTTCGTCATTCCCTGGCGCAGCTTGTACTTGCCGCCCTTGAGGTAGAAGTAGAGCTTGATATCATCCAGGAGCGTCTCGCTGTCGTACGTCCCCTCGGGGAAGTCCGGGCACAGGTCAAGGCTCAGGCCTTCGGGCGTCACCCGCAGGCCCTTCGGGTATGTCTGCCAGAAGTCCCGCACCATAGCCGTGACGCCCCAGCGCTCTCCGCTCACATCCACCCAGCCATCGGCCCGGGACTTTGCCGGCAGGTCGCCTCCCGCGGGTTCGAGAGTGAAACGGTCGTCCCGCAATTGCTCCAGCTTCATGTTGCCCTTCCCGCTCGCGACCTGACCATCACCCAGGCCAACCGTCCACGTTGAGCCTTCGCCCGGGTTGGCTGGCAACTGCAGGGACAGCCCCTGCATCTCTGCGAACTCGCCCGGTTCATCGTTCCCCCACGCGGTGTACATCCGAATCAGCTGCGACCCCGCGTGGAAGACGAACCGGTTTCGGTAGGTGAAGAACCCTTTGCCTTCCGCGTTCAGGTGGTGGCCACTTAGCTTCACCACGACCCGCAGCGGGCCGGCCTCCTCGATCTCCACAAGCTCCGGTGCGTGGAGGGTGTCAAAGTCTACTCCCGCGGCGTCCGTGAGTTTCAGGGCCATCGCTTCAGCGCCGATCTCCTCCGCATCCGCGAACTGGCCGTCGCCGTCTGCATCGAGCCAGAGCCGCGTTGGGCAGCCCGAGCGAGTTCCATCGAACTGCGCCCGGAGCACTCCGGTGTCCACGGTGATCTGCGGCCCGTCCTCGCTGACCTCCACCGGCGCGGGAACGGCCATCCGCCGCACCCTCGTCCCGTACTCAACCGAATACTCGCTCTGCCCGTTTGCCGGCAGGTCCGCCAGGAAGGTCACCAACAGCCACTTGATGCTCCCGTCCAGCCAGCGCATGGTGGCCTGCGCCTGCACGGGGACCTCGCGGCCCCGGGAATCCAGCAGCCGCGCGTGGTCCGGATTGCCCAGTTCGCCCTTCGCGAAGGGGATGCCGTTGCTCACCGGGAAGCCGTTTAGCGCACACCCATACGGGTTGGCCACGGTAACCGGCACCCGTGAAAGCTCCACGGTCCCGTCGAAGGGAGTCGGCGGGGAGACCGTTGCCCGCGCCCATTCCGTCGCGAGTTCGCTCCCATCGGGCTTCGGAGCGATCACCCGGTATTCCACGCTTGCCCCTGCCGTCAGTCCTTCCAGGAACACCCGGTGGTTCGCCTGCGGCTTCGGCTCAGCGACCGTCCGGGCATCGCCCTCCCCCGCCCGGTACTCAACCGTGCAGGCCGAGGGCCAGGTAGTGATCCACGTCACGCGCAATGCCGGAGCGCCTGTTTTCGTGACCGCGGAGGCCTCCAGGTTGCTCAGCTCGAACTTCCGGCCGCGCACCGGCGGCTTCTCGGCAAGGAGCAGCAGGTCCTCGGTGATGTGGGAGCCGTCCCCGAAAGTACGGAGCGTCACCGTATCGCCCTCGGCGAAGTCCACCGGCTCCTGCAGGAAGTGGATGCGCTGGCGGTTGTCATCCTCCGCCGCCACGAAAGCGCCCACAACTTCGCCATTGACCCTCATCTCGTAGATTTCGCGACCGCGACTGTCATACACCACGATAGCGGGGTAGAACCGTCCCGCTCTCGGCACCGTGAAAGTGATCCGCCCATTGCCGATGACCGCGGGCCAGCGGTACTCGGCGTCATAGTAGCGGAAGCCCTGGAGTTCAGCCTGCGGGCTCTGCAGAGCGACGTTGCGCGGGTCTGCCTGGAGCTTCCAGATCAGGTCCAGGCCCTCTGTGACTCCGAAGTTCCGGTCGCCTTGCAGGTCCATGGCCATCTCCCTCGTGGGTCGGTCGCTGTCCGCGGGACCGTCTGCCGTCACCCAGCCCGTGCTTCTCACCGAGGCATGGGGCTGCCGCGTCTCGGAGAGCACGGTGAACCGGAGCTTCGACTTCCCGTCTGCCTGGGCCACCGGCGTGTCTACGCACATGTACAATACGCCATCCGCCAGCGCCACACGGGGAGACCTGCCCTGCCCGGGCGAACCGTCCGGCGCGAAAGCGGTCAGGCCCGGGGCTCCCTCGGTCTGCGAGAACATGAACTCGCAGCCCATCCCCTGCCGCCCGGTCTGAGGGTTGTTGTCGGTGTCCCAGTAGAGGATGAAGCCGCTGTTGGTGAACGTATACGGTTCCGCCGCGTGGAACGCCCATAGCCAGCGGTTCCGGGCGACATTCCCCATCTCCACCCGCACAATGTCCAGTTCTGGGTGGTCGGCAGATCTGGGGCTGGCGGTCGCCACCGTCTGCAGGACTTCGGCGAACTGAGGGTCAGTGCCGAGTTCCTCCTCGATCTCGTCCGCGAGTCCATCGCCGTCAGTGTCCGCTGCCCACAGGGGCAGGGAAGCGCCCAACGCCAGGATTGCCACGACGAGGGGCCACGTCGCCCCGCCTGTTCGCTTCATGGCGTGCCTCCAGGTTCGTCCCTGCTTAGCTGCTGATCTCATGCACGATATTGCAGTACTCCCGCACCCGTTCGATCGGCGTCCCGGGGGTCACCGGGCTGCCGATGCTCACCACGAACCGTCCCCTGTTGCGCCGTCCCGCCTCGCATTGCCGCTCGATTTCTGCCCGCAGGGCCTGGGATGACCCGTGTTCCATGACGGCGATGGCATCGATGTTCCCCAGCAGTGCCATGCGCCCATCCACCAGTTCCGCCACCCGCAGGATATCCACCTCGAACCCCTTCTTGCTCTCCTCCAGCGCCAGAGCATCGGCCCCGGTATCCAGCAAGTACTGCCAACGATCATCGGGCCGCCCGCAGTAGTAATGTACGGACCACAGGCCAGCTTCGCGGATGGCCTCCACCAGAGGCCGCACATACTTCAGGCTGAAGTCCCGGCATTGCGCAGGGCTGATCATGTCACTCATGCAGTCCTCAATCCAGATGAGCTCAGCGCCCGCCGCTGCGGAGCCCCTGACGCTGTGGATGCTGTGCTGGAGCAGGCGCTCGCAGGCCAGGGAGACGAGCTCCGGCGTGTGGATCATCCGCTCCATCAGTCCAACGAACCCCCATAGGGCGTGCAACCACCACCAAGGAGAAGGCACGTGCGCGATGGGCATTCGCTCAGCGCCGAGTTCCCCCAGCAGCAGGCGGGGCAGGTCCAGCGAGCCGTCCGCGGGAGCGACGAAATCCGTCGGACGTTCGCCGTAGACCCGGTCCATGGCGGCCTCGAGTTCGTCAGGCGAGGACACACTCGCGCCTGGAGGCGTGGCGTCGCTCCCGGGAGCGGGTTGGTTACCGCCGATCGGAGGGCGATGAAGCCGCCTGCGGTCCCCGGTTGCCCGATTGACCTGCCACGCCTCTTCGCCGTTAGCCTCAATGACCAGGTCCTCTTGCAGCTTCCGGCTGTGCCCATAGTGGACCTGGAACCAGTCCTCGCCGGTGCGCTTGATCATGTCCAGCCAGGGTCGGGCAGAGCGTGCCGGATCGGCATCGAACTGGGCCCACCAGGGCGCATCCGTAGCCTCCTCCCAGTGGTCCCGCAGAAACAGTCCCTGGTAGCAGGTCACCGCGGCAAAGGAGTTGGTACCCTCGCTGCTGAGGCCGGCCCGAATCTTATCGCGCCCCGTCATCGCTTGCCTCCGTCGGGATGCATCGCGGGATGGGCTGACACCATGCGGCAACTCACCCCAGCGTCTGAGCGGTTCGTCCGATGATCTCTTCCTGTTCTTCCGGGGACAGATCGACGAACCGCGCGCTGTACCCGGCCACCTTGACCATTAGATTCGGGTGGCGTTCCGGGTGCTCCCGGGCATCAAGAAGCGTCTGGGTATCCACCATTGAGACCTGCATCTGCATAACCCCGAGATCGACGAAGGACTTCAGGAATCCAGCCAGCATCTGCCTGCCCTCGGCGGTATTGAAGAGTGCCGGGTCGAAACGCAGGTCCAGTGAGGTCCCATCAGGGAACTTCGTGAAATCGATGGCACTGAGAGACGTGAGCACCGCCGTGGGCCCGTGCCGGTCCGTGCCCCAGGTGGGGTTGAGATTGCGGGTCAGCGATGTCCCTGCCGGGCGCCCGTCGGCCGAGGCGCCCACGACCCGCCCGAGAGTATGGTTCGCCACAAAAGAATATAGCGCAAGCTGCCAGCGGCCGCCGCGGGCATTGGTCCTGTGGCGGAACTCCTCGTACAGGGTTTCCGTCACGAATGTCGCGAGGTCATCAACCCGAGGATCGCCATTGCCCCATTTCGGCGCCGCGAGAAGCTTCCGCTGCAGGGCGTCGTCACCCGCGAAGTCGCGTCTCAGCGCGGCCAGCAGCTCATCCATGGATAGTTCACGCCGGACGAATACGAGTTCGCGGATAGCGGCCAGCGAGTTCACCACGTTCGGCAACCCGGCGACGATGCAGCCGGTAAGATTGTACCGCGCGCCACCGGAACAGACGTCCTTGGCCCGGGCGATGCAGTCCTCCGTGAGCAGCGACATGAGAGGGTAGCGCCGGTTCTCGCAATGGGACACATCCACTGCATTGACCAGAGCGACCAGCTCATTCGCCACGAAATGCAGTTGCTCACAGAAGGCCGAAAGCACAGCCTCGAACCCACGGAACGTTCCGTCCCCGGCCGGCGGGATGCCCAGCGTCTCACCGGTCATGAGCGACCTGCCCTCATTGAGAGCAAGTTCCAGGATGAAGGGGAGGTTGAGATACGCGCCGTTTGGATTGAAGGCCTCCCGGCCCGGGATTGTATTCTCGTAGCAGCACGAGCAGATGTAATCCCGGGCGTCGTACAGGGCCCGACCGTGCCGCAGGAAGCACGGGATCAGCGCCTCGTCATTGACTACCGGAAATCCTAGCCCGCCTGCCACATAGTTGGCATATGCCTGCCAGGCACGTTCGGGTGCACCCTTGTGCAGACGCAGCGACAGGTAAGGCGCCGGCATGGCGATGCGCAGCGACGCTTCCATAATCAGTTCAGTCAGGTCATTGTGGGCGTCCAGGCCCAGCGGTGTCACGCCGCCGAGACTGCCGTGGCTGCCTGGAGTGTAAGGCTGGTGACCCGTGTAGTAGTCCACGTGGCGGAAGGCAAGCAAAAACAGTTCCAGGAGTTCCAGTGCTTCCTCGCGTGTGAGCAGCCCAGCCTCAATGTCGCCGCGGTAATATGGAAAGAGGAACTGGTCCAGCCTCCCCAGCCCCAGCCCCCCGCCGGGACAGCAGCCGCCCATCTCCAGCGTTACAAGGCAGTAGACAAGCCAATATGACTGGAGCGCTTCAGCAAAGGACTGTGCAGGGTGCTCAGGAACCCGACTGAGCCGGTCCGCAACGGAACGCATTTCGGCGGCCAGCGCGTCATCATCAGTGCCCTCCGCCAGAACCAGCGCCGCCTCTCTATAGCGCTGGGCGTAGGTCAGGACGCTCTGGCACGAGACCAGCAGCGCCTGGAAGAAGTCCTCCTGGTCGGCGCTAAGTGTCCCGGCAGCCCGGCGATTGGCCAATTCCTCCTCCACCCTTGCCCGCAGACCGACGATCCCCTGCCCAAGGATGAACTCGAGGCCAGGCGTGATATGACCCTCGAAGCAGGCGGCGTAATACATGCTGGCCGCGCGCAGGCGGTCGGCTGCTTCGCTCGGAGCCATCTGTCCTTCTCGGCTGTGCCGGTCAGCCTGCAAAGACGGAAGGAGCAAGTTGAAGAAGAACGGATTTTCGCCGCCGGCGAAGAGCGTGTCCGGCTCGGGGGTGATCTCGCAGTTCTCCACCACATGCCGCAGCGCCAGAGCACGGGCCATCGCGGGCCCATCTGGTTCTCGCGCCAGAAAGACATCCCGCGCTTCAGCCGCGAGCCGTGCGTACTCCGGGGGCTGCGTGCGGCTCTCGTAGCCCATCTCGAACCGGCGTTGGCGAAGCCGCGACGACCTGGGAGTGCTGCAATCCGGGCCCAGCCCCGGTGGTCGGTAGTACGGTTCAGATCGCGCGAACTCGTGCATCAATGCGCCCCTTACAGATCGAAAGCTTTGCGGGCTGCAGATACCCACTGGTTCACCCGGGTGACAAACTCCGCCTCACTCTGAAGTGGGGTAAGACCCGATGTCGCCACCGTGTAACTCCGCCCCGAACCCCTGAGCAAGTCGGCCTTCGCCTGTAGCTTGCACGCCATTTGCTCCGGAGCGTCCACCACCACGTCATTGGGGTGTGCCGCGAGGTTCAGGTGCTTGTCAGAGGGCAAGTTCGCCATAGACTGCGCGAGGTCCATCCACGGACTGACCTCGAAGCACCCGAGGGTTTTGATCTGCAGCATGTACGGGTGCAAAGGTGCCTGGTCGCCACATGAGTGGAAGCCCGCGAACACGCCGTGGAATGCCTCGATTTCCAGGTAACGCGGGAGGACAAAATCATGGAACACCGAGGGCGAAATGTACGGCACCGCCACCCAGTCATCCGCGACGAAGCTGGGGCCGATCTTCTCACCCAGGTACTCGGCCGCCGCCTGATGCCACCGGCAGCGCTCCCGGACCAGCAGAGCCATCAGCTCGTGTACGAACTCGGGCCGCTCGAGGGTATCCAGCATGAAGTTTTCGTACCCGCGCAGCTGCACCGCGAGGTCCAGACAGCCTCGAAACCACCCGAAGAAGCCGATGTTCAGCCTGTCCAGGGACAACTCCCGGAGGTCCTCGTACCAGCGAAGCATCCGCGGCATCCATCCGGAGTTGCGGAAGTCGACGGGCGGCAGCATCCCAAGATCCGGGGACTTCGTGAGTGGGTGGTCAGTCTGGATATCGGGTCCGCCGTGTGAGCGCACGTCCACTTGCATCCCGAAGAAGGTGTACTCGGGGTAATGGCCCAGCCACGCGGGCACGAAGTTGTCGATGGGCAAGTCATCGTCGATGTTGCGGAAACGCCACAGCTTCTGCCGCAACTGCTGGCAGAGATTGAACACAGGGTCATTGAAGTATCTCCGGGGATCGAAATGGAAGAGATGGACCCATGCGATGGGGTTTTCGATCTCCACCACAACCGCAGGCCCGGGCGGCCTGTTCAGCCGCGCTTGGTTCCGCTCACTGGCGATGGCCTCATCCAGCGCGTCCATGAGCCTGTGAAGCTCGGGCCGTTCCACATCCGGCATCTCCGTCAGCCTCCTGTTCACCGGCTGTTCCCGGGCCGCGCAGGCCCAGCGCGCGGCCTCAGCTGCGTGGCGACCAGTCTTCGGGAAGCTCCAGCGTCCAGACCTCGCTGTTTAGAACATTCGCATAGCCCCCGTAGACCCAAATCTTGTCCTTGAAAACTACCGCGGACAGCTCGTGGCGGTTGTCCCAGATCACGTCGGATTTCACTTCAGTCCAGTTCTTTCCGTCCTTCGAGCACCACACATCGCCGAAGTTGCCGTTCGCCCTGGACCATCCGCCGAGGACCCACATGTACCCTCGATAGACCACCAGTGAGAACCACATGCGCGGCGCCCATGGCGCGTTTTCCGTCACTTGGGTCCAATTGACGCCGTCTTCGGAGCACCAGACATCGTTCAGGGGCACGGTTTCCGGGCTCCAGCGTCCCCCACCCATGAGCCAGATCTTCCCGTCGAACACTACCGCCTGGGCGTGGGTACGCTTCGACCAAGCCGCATGTGCGGTCTCCAGTTCCCAGTTCTTCCCGTCGGTGCTGGACCACACATCGTTCTTGAGCGTCTGATCATTGTCCTCGTAGAAGTTCTCGGAGCCGCCCATGACCCACATGCGGTCCTTGAAGACGACGAACGACGGCGAGACCCGGGGGCACCATCCGGCGCTTTCGCACTCCAGCGTCCAATCGGCGCCGTCGGTGGATGACCAGACCTTGTTGCTGTTTTCGGCTCCTGGCAGCTTCCGGCCACCCATGAACCACATCTTCCCCTTGTAAACCAGGGCTACCGACAGATCACTGTGTTCCCAAGGGGCCACCTCCACGGTACGGACCCAGTTGATGCCATCAGGCGATTTCCAGACATCCCGGGGATTGGGTGTCTGCGGCGCAAACCAACCGCCGAGTATCCAGAGGTGATCGTCGAACACAAACTCGCCCTGCGAGTCCCGAGCCTGCCAATCCGCTTTTCGATTCACCAGCACCCAGTCCGGTGCCTTTACAGAATCACCCATCGACGCGCTCACTCCCAACAGAATCAGTCCGAGGACGGCCATGAGTTGGCCCATGGTTCACCCTCCAGGCCAGGCTGCCGGAGTGTCGGCAGAATCCGAACACCTCGGAAGAATGCAGCACATGGAACTGCGCCTGCTGCCCGCGATGTTCGCCGTCCATGACACACCACCTCTCCCGTGACGAGTGGTCGGGAGAGACCAGCGAAACATCAGCGGAGGGCAGGAAGGAGGACGCGGGGCAGGCGTCGAAATTTGCAGCGTCTGTAAGGTGCGCGTGGCGGCTGTCCGGATATCTCTCAGGCAAGAACGGGAGGTTCCCCATAATGGAAGTCAGTAAGCCGGTCATGATTGCCGTCATCGTCGTCGCAGTTCTGGTCGTTGGGTTCATCGGCTTCAAGACGCTTGCGCCCAAGAAGCCAAACGCAACCGAGCAGATCATGGCGCCCCAGCAGCTGATGCAGAACACGCCGGGAGGCGGCACGCCGGGAGGTGCGCCCACGCAGCCAATGGGTGTGCCGCCAGGCAGGTAACCCATCGCGCGGCCCATTAGGCGCGGGCGTCTATGCCGCGAGCCCCGGTTCAGTGCTGGTCCTGCGCGGCGAAAGGCCGCGTATCTGTCAACCCATACGGGAGGGATGTGACCGTGGAAGTCAGCAAGCCCGTCGTGATCGTCGTCATCGTCATCGCAGTTCTGATCGTAGGTTTCATCGGCTTCAAGTCGCTGGCGCCCAAGAAGATGCCTGCACAGCAGCCGCCGCCTGAGATGATGCAGGGTATGCAGGGCGGCGCGGCCCAGGGCGGCGCCGCCGGACAACCCGCCGGCGTCCCGCAAGGAAGATGACCGCGGGGAAGCACGAAGCTTCCCCGCAAGCAGAACGGGGCCGCGGAGCCGGCATCGGCGCTGGTATCTGGTATTCCGCGGCCCCAGTTTCTATCCGCAAAGCTCGCGCCGCGCCCGGTCGACGACCTCTCGGGCCGCGGCCAGTTGGTCCCCACGGCCGCTGGGCTTCTCATGCGCGGCCACGAGTTCGTGGACCTTCCGCAAAGCCCGGTCCCGGATCGCCGCGTCCTCATCAGGCGTCCACCCACTCCGGCCGTAGAACTCCGGCAGCCATGATTCCGACCGCAAGTACCGGCAGGTATGCTCTTCGCCCAGGTAGTTCCGGTCGAAGCCGAACCCGATCTCCTCGATGGTCTCCAGCCCCAGACTCTCTTCGTCTATCCCGCCGGGCTCGAGCTGCCGGACTGCTTCGGTGATCTCGCGGTCGATTAGAACTTGAACCGGGCTGATTGCGAGCCCCGAATCCAGGTGCCCCATGCCGATCTCCGGGTGGTAGCCGGTAAACGCGGCTACCGTCATCGCCACGTAGGCTTTCTCAAGCGCCGTGAACATGCCCGTCCTGCAGGCGCTGGACCACTCGCCGATTGAGGGGCTCACTTCCACCCCTGTCCAGACCCGCATGAACTCGGCCGCCGCCAGTCTGCGCCGGAGAGCGTCGAAGGCGCTGAAAGACACGTCGCCGCCGCGCATGTCCATGGTGCCGCAGACAACCAGCCCAGCAAGGGGCACATCCGACACCAGAGCGCGAGCGGCCATCCAGACAGCGATGAACTCGGCCGCCATGATCACCACACCGCCGCCCGTTGTGATAGGCATGTTCACCCCGGCGGCAGGCATGCACGCGAGCTTCGCCGGGTAGAGCCCGGACTTCACCATCTGCACCACGCGCTGCGCCACCCCGCGATCGAGCTTCAGAGGAGAGTTCGGGCAGATATTCGCCATCCAATGCCAGTAGGGGTCATCTATCCCGAAGATCCTCTCGATCTCCTGGAGATACTCGACCTGCCGGGCATCCTGCACATACACACCCCGGGGGTTGTGGGAGTACTCAAGCTGACACAGCGCCGCTTCCAACGGTTCCACCTGCGGGGGGACTTCGGTCAGGATCAGTGAGTGTCCGCTGCCCTCGTCGGGGTGCAGCATGTCCCCGAACTGTATGAGTCGAATGTAGTCTCTTCGGTTGCCCTTGCGCGACTGCTCGATTTCATCGTCATAGTAGAAGGTCGCGAGCTGATGGAACAGGTGAGGAAGGAAGGGAGCCCGCAGCTCAGGCCCCTTCTCATACGGCGTCCAGCCGGACATGCCCGTCTTCAGGTTCTCCCCGGTCGATGCCATCCATCGCGTCCACGCCGCCTTGTCCTCTGCGCGGATCTGATCAACGAAAGCCTGCGTCATCGACTGCGGAAAGCGCGCGCGCTGAGCGTCGAAGTCCACCTTCGCTCCCGCAACATGCAGGGCGGTGAGTATCTCACGGTTCTCCACATGCAGCCCGACCCGCTCCAGGACATGCAGCGTGCCTTTGGCGAGAACCTCTACGTCCTGCTCACGCAACAGTCGGAACATCGGTTACCCTCCCGTTTGTGCCGGTGCACGCCGGCCTGCACCGGCAGCCCCTAGGTCTTTGCCGGCCCACCTGATCCCGAGCGGTCTCATCGCGCAGGGGAGCGGATGGTCCCTTCCGCCGCCGTCAAAGCCTCGTCGATCAGAGCTACCATCTCATCGATCTGCTCCCGGGTGATGACCAGTGCCGGGGCAAACACGAGAATGTTGCCGTTCGCGCGCATGATCATCCCGTGGTCCCAGCAGTAGTCGCGCACAAAGGCTCCCAGGCCCCGCCCATCATATGCGTTCCCTTCAAGGAACAGCGCCTTCAGCAATCCGATGCCACTAATCATCCCCACACACGTGTGCCCTTCCCGCAGATCGGCGAGGCGCTCTGACAGGTACTCGCCAAGCTCTCTTGCCTTCTCCACCAGGCCCTCACGCAGAATGTACTCCAGGTTCGCGAGGGTAGCGGCGCAGGCCAGGGTATGCCCGCCATAGGTGCTGCCACTGCGGAACTCGTGCCCGGGCCTGCGGAAGACCGAGTATATCTTCTCCGTGGTCACGGTAGCCCCCAACGGCACATACCCGCCACTGAACCCTTTGCCGAGCGTCATAATATCCGGCGTGACGCCCCAGTGCTCACAAACGAACATCTTCCCTGTCTTGCCGAACCCCGACTGGACTTCGTCGAAGATCAGCAGGATGCCATACTTGTCGCACAGATCACGGACGCCCTGGAGATAGCCGTCAGGAGGCACCGGAAACCCGGTGTTCGAGCCCGGCAAAGGGTCCATGATCAGCGCTGCGATGCTGTCGGGGCCCTCCCATTTGATCTGGTCCTCCATCATCCCCAGGCAAGCGAGATTGCAGGTCTCCGACGCAAGCCCAAGTTCACAGGCATAGCAGCGGGCTGAGTACGTGGGGCGGCATGCCTCGCTCAGGAGGGGTTCGAAGTACTCGCGGAACCAGGGCAGACCGGTTGCCGCGCCGGCTCCAAGCGTGGTTGCATGATATGACCAGCGCCGGAATAGTATCTTGTGCCGGTTTTTCTCCCCGATCTCCCACTGGTACTGCCGCGCCAACTTCATCGCGGTCTCATTGGCTTCCGAGCCGCTATTGACGAAGAAGCTGATTTCCAGGTCGCCGGGCAGCACCTCCGCCAGTCGCCTGG
This sequence comes from Armatimonadota bacterium, assembly GCA_013314775.1. Taxonomy (NCBI): domain Bacteria; kingdom Bacillati; phylum Armatimonadota; species Armatimonadota bacterium. Next base: position 544,197 of record JABUFB010000008.1, read on the forward strand.
CCAGGCGCACTAAAGGCACCGTGAACGTGTCCACGTAGTTCGGGAAGAACTCGAGGTCCTCCAACTGCCGCCGGATCGCTTCGTCCACATCCGGATTCCGGTGCCCGCAAATGGTGGTCAGCAACGACGCGAAGGTGTCCAGGTACCGATTCCCTTCGATGTCAAACAGGTAGCAGCCCTCACCCCGGACGAAGACCTTGGGGTCACGTGCGACAGAATCATAGTCCGCGAAATGCGGAATCACGTACCGCACGGCGTCGGCCTTGATCTGCTCGATATCACGGGGATCGGGCATGTTCCACCTCCGGCTGCGTGCGGCGTGTTGACTGTGACCTGCTACTCAGGCTGGCCTGCCTGTTCGGCCGGACGCTTCGCCAGGAACTCCCGCACTTCGGCGCGCGTCACACTGCCGTCGCCATCCGCATCCATCTGCCTGAACAGTCTCGGTCGTCCCACTTCATCCTCAGTGACCTTCCCGTCGCCGTTCTTGTCCAGTTGCCGGAATCGCTGGGCGGCAGCGTTCTGCCTCTGCCCTCCCCGATTGGCAGCGGGAGTCCGTCCTTTCCAGCGAGGCTCGATGTTCTCGGCGTCCCACGCTTCGAAAGCCGCCAGCAGTTCCGCCGCCTTTTCGGGTTGCGCCGCGGCCAGATCAGTGGTCTCGCCGATGTCATCTGCGAGATTGTACAGCTCCCACGCCTGGCTCTGGGGACCCCGCACAAGTTTCCAGTCGCCCTGCCGGATCGCGCGCTGCTGGGAGAAACGCCAGTAGAGGCTCTCGTGGGGCTGAGCGGCATTAGCGCCCGTGAGGGCCGGCATGAGATCAACCCCGTCCAGTTTCCAGTCGGCCGCCAGGGTTCCCCCGGCGGCGGCAACAGCGGTCGGGAGGATGTCCAGCGAGATCGCGGGGTGGCTGAACACCTGGCCTGCCGGGATGTGCCCTTTCCACTGCATGAGAAACGGAACCCGGATACCGCCTTCATATGTCTGCCCCTTGGTTCCCCGCAGCGGCCCGTTGCCGGAAGTGGTCTGTGGGGTCGGGCCGCCGTTGTCCCCCAGGAAGAAGATGAGTGTGTCTTGCTCCAGGCCAAGCCGGCGCACCGTGTCAAGGACGCGCCCGACGTTGTCGTCCATCGAGGCCATCATGCCGGCGAAGGTCCGACGCTTTTCGTCCTGAATGTGCGCGAAGCGTTCCAGGTACTTGTCCGGGGCCTGCAGGGGACCGTGGACTGCGTTGAAAGGCAGGTAGAGGAAGAACGGGTCGTTGGCATGGGCTTCGATGAAGGCCACTGCTTCACGTCCGAAGGCGTCTGTGAGGTACTCGGGCTCAGGGACCACCTCAGTCCCCCGCAGGATCGAGTCCGCGGGCCTCTTGTCGGCTAGGTACCCGTTCGCGCCGCCCAGGAAGCCGAAGAACTCGTCGAAGCCGCGCTGCGGCGGCTGAAACCCCGCTTTGTAGCCCAGATGCCACTTCCCCACCATCCCGGTGACATAGCCCAGACCCTTGAGGCGCTCCGCGATGGTGGGCTGATCAAGGGGCAGTCCGTAATCCGGGTCCGCCTGCTGCTGGGGACCAGGGTTGAGTTCCAGCCCGAATCGCTGCTGGTAGCGCCCGGTGAGCAGCCCGGCCCTGGTCGGCGCGCAGACGGGGCAGGACACATACCCGTCCGTGAACCGCACTCCGGCCGCCGCGATGGTGTCGATGTTCGGAGTGGGAATGTCCTGGCAGCCCTGGACGCTGAGTTCGCCGTAGCCCAGGTCGTCGGCCAGGATAACAATGATGTTGGGCTTGCGGCCTGCTTGCGACCAGCCTATGCCTCGCAGCCCCAGCGCTGCTGCCCCGATGCCGGCAGCACCGATCCCTGCCACCTTGAGGAAGTCTCGGCGATCCATGGCGAGAGTCCTTTCCCGGACGTTAGAAATCGGGGAGACGCCCCGCTAGATTCCACTCGGCAGACGCACTCGCGCGCAGGCAGGTTCACCCGCAGAGGCGTCACGCAATCCCCAGTATCCAGCCCTCAAGACTCGCGATCTTCCGCTCCTCATCAGTCAGCGGCGGATCGAGGTACCTGCCCATGAACCCACGCTGGCACGTCTCCTTCAGCCACCGCGCGATGGAGTAGGCGTCCTGCTCGTCCGTGCTGCGCTTCTCCCTGGGGTAGCGGTTCCGCAGGATCGACGGGTACATTTCGGCGATCACCGACTTTCCCTCCGGGACCCCCCACCCGTCGAAGGGCCAGAAGTGCAGCCGATCCCCTGCTGCCACGCGCATGCGCCGGAGCCAGGGAATGCCCGCGTGCGTCGACTTGGCGACTTGCCCCTGCACATCGAACCGGAAAACAGACTTGGCCGAGCTCGTCCACTTCTCGCACAGACGCAGCTCATTGCTGGGTCCCGTTCGCGGCGGATGGTTGCGGCGGACGTGATCAACGTACATGTGTGGTTCGTCCGTAGGCCAGTTCTCCACGAAGTCGTCCAGGAAATGTCCCCAACTGCTCAGCTTGTAGCGCCTGAGGTAGCTCACCGGGAAGCCGAAGCCGTGATCCAGTCCCGCGATGAATGATTCGCCGCTCAATGCGAGATCAGTCAGCCAATCGGCGATCTCCTGCCGCGACCAGTTTCGGCGCTGGTCCGCCGATCTGAAGGGCGCGAAGACCTTCTCGGGCAGGCCGTCCGAAGCGCAATACACCTGCAGGGTTCTGAGGCGCGATGTCGGCGCTCTTGCCCCGCTGTAATCAATTCCCACATATCGGCTGAACCTCATGCGTGACTCTCCGAGCAGTCTGATTCATAGCGGGCGCCTGCGGCTAGGCCGGCTCTACGCGCGTAATCTTGTGCGCCTGTTTCTCTGTCGCTGCTGTCAGGACCTCGCAGGCCTGGAAACCATTGTGGCAACTGGAGGCCAGTTGCCACAATGGTGCAGATTGCGTTCAGTCACTGGTTCTTTTAGGCGTCAGTAGCGCCATTCCCAACTATTCCCGGCGATGTTGTTGCTGATGATCGTGCTCGTATTTGCACTCATCTTCAGCACGTTACTCATCACCTGGAAGCTCTGCCGTTGGGCTTCGAGCAGCGCCTGCTGCTTCATCAGGTCTTCCATTCGCGTTGCGCTGTCGTTTGCCGTGTCGGCTGGGGCCTCGGCCTGTTCGTCCTGAGCAGGCTCCTGGGGCGCAGAGAGCTTGAACTGCTCAGCCCACGAGGCTCGCAACTGCGTCTTCTGCTCTTCGTCCAGAGTCGGCCACACAACTCGGAGCGCAGCCCATTGGATAGGCAGCTTGGACGCTTCGGCCTGCTCCTCGGGTGCGAGCGCAGGCCACTGAGCAGCCAGGTCTGCGGCAAACTCATCCCTCATCTCCGGAGTCGCGGCGAGCCCTTCTGTGCCGGTTGCCTCAGCGACCATGAACACGACCATCTCCACCAGGGCATCGGTCACCTGGCGGGTCAGCGGCGGGTTGCCCTGCGCGAGAGGAACGTGGGCCGCGTCGTAGATGCCGAGGAGCCATTGATTACCGGGGTCCTGGGGCGCTGCCCGGGCGCCGCTAAGTAACTCATGGCTCAACGATTCACGCAGCAGCTTCCGGTCTGCTTCTGAAAGCGTCGGCAACTGCTCCATAAGCGACACGATATCACCGGTACTCGTGATCGTTTCCGCATCTTTGTCCTGCCAGGCCGCAAGTAGGGATTGCCGGACTTCCAGCCGCTGCTGCTGGGTCAGCGTAGCATCCAGCGTCCATTCCAGGAAGTTCCCGAAATGCGAGACCATGACATCCGTCAAGGGCGGCTCCCCCTCGGCCAGTACCACCGGCGGCGCAACCGGCCTTTCAGGCTCCGGCGCGTTCTCGGTAGCCGCAACGACGGCGCCCTCGGCAGACGCAGCCTCTGGCGGGACCTGTTCATCAGCGAGCGAGAGACTTGGCGACACGAGCACGAGCAAGAGCGCTACCAGAGTCGACCCTGAGGAATGTCTAAAGAGTGTGGTTACCATGGCCAATCCCTCCATCTCGACTTCTATCTAAACTGATTATATATCGTTTATCAGCCGCGTCAAACATAGTTATCCGTGACCGCGGTCAGGCTCTGCGCAATGGCCCCATATAAACGTCTTCCCGCGAAGCACACAGGTCAATCCACTGTCCCTGTCGAAACTTGCGATGCCAGCGTACCACCGAGCCGGTCGCTGACCGGCGAACCTCGAGGAACCACCATGCATCTGAAGGCACAAACCTGCGCCGCGCTCACCTGCTGCGCCATCATCGCCGGAGGTCTCACCATGACCGTCCCCGCTGCAGCCCAGGAACGCTTCCAGCAGGACCGCTTTGCCATCGGATTCTGGGTAGACCCGCCGATGGATGACCGCGCGGATGAACGATACGCCGAAATTGCCGAGGCCAACTTCACCCTTGTCATCGGCGGATTCGGCGCCCGCACGCCCGAGCAGGTGAAGCGGCAACTCGAGCTCTGCGAGAAGTACGACCTGCGCGCGGTAGTCTGGAGCCATGGCGTGGCGCCGGACGCTTTGCCCGAATCCCCGGCCTGCTGGGGCTATCAGATAGTGGATGAGCCCAACTCCCGGCTTTTCCCCGAACTGGCCGAGCGCGTGGCCGCGATCCGCGCTGCGCGTCCCGGGCGCTTTGGATACATCAACCTTTTGCCCAACTACGCCAATGCCGCGCAGCTTGGCAATGACACGTATGATGAGCACGTTGCGTCCTTCATGCAGATCGTGAGCCCTGACGTGCTGAGCATGGATCATTACCCGATTCTGCACCCCGACGGCGACACCCGGTCGTCTTACTGCGCGAATCTCGAGGTCATGCGCAAGTATGCGCTCCAGCACGGCGTGCCTTTCTGGAACTTCTTCAACACCATGCCCTACGGCCCCCACATGGACCTGACCGAGGGCGGCCTACGCTGGCAGATCTTTACATCATTGGCCTACGGGGCGAAGGGCGTCCTGTACTTCTGCTACTACACGCCCGCCGGGGGCGAATTCCCCAAGGGTGGGGCCATTATCCACAGGGACGGTCGTCGCGGCCGGCACTACTATCAGGCCCAGCGCATCAACGCAGGCCTGAAGAGACTGGGCCCGACCCTCATGGCCCTAACCAGCGAGAAAGTGGTCCGGATTCCACCCGACAGCAACGCGGCGCAGCTTCTGGCAGGAACGCCCATTCGGAATATCACCCCCAGCCACAAGGGCGACTTTCTGGTGGGTGTATTCCGCCATGAGGACGGGCGACGCGCCGTGCTGCTGAACAACTACGAGTACCGCTACACGTCCTGGCCCACCGTGGAGTTCGATGCACCGGCTGCGGAGGTACTCGAGGTCGACCCGATGACCGGACAGATCGCCCCGGTCATCGACGACAGCCCGGCGATGGACGGCTTGCAGATCTCACTGGATGCTGGCGACGGAAGGCTATTCATCCTTCCAGCTGGGCAGTAGCCGGCGGGCAATGCAATCTCAAGCGCGACCGAATGGGTGATCGCCATGTCCCCGCGACCGCTCTCGACCTTTACGAAGCTCTGGATGGTGATGTTCATGCTGGGTTGGTCATGTGCCGGCTCAGCCCAGGCGCCCAATACGCTGTTCTCCGCCACGGCAACTGTGGATTTCAGCGGCGACACGGGGCAGAGCTTTGGCACCCTGTTTGAGGTGCGCAATGCTGATGGGCGGCCAATCATCGGTGCGGGCTTCCCTGACATCTACAACACTTGCGTCCGCACCGACCGGTACGGCCTGCAGTTCTATGTGCGACCCGAAAAGCCAGTCGAGCCGCACTGGGAACTGCTGCCGCGCTCAACCGAAATTGCCCACACTTCAATCCAGGACCTGGATGGTCACCTGTACGCCTACACCTACGCCCACGACAAACGGCTTCGGCGGTGGGACGATTCCTCAGGGGCCTGGGTGGATGATGACCTTCTCGACCCGGAGCGGCATGTTTTTGGAGATGGCTTCATGCGGGTGGCCGGGAAGCTCCTTGTGTTCCAGGACGGCCAGGCGTGGTACGACGGCGCCCGCATCCTCGGACGGCCCGAAACAGGTGCGTACTCAAACTTCTACTACGCCCACGGGCACCTGTTCTTCTACCACCGTGGCGGAACGGGAGAAAGCGCATTTACGAACATCTGCGCCTGTCCCTGGAGACCCGGCCAGTCCGAGGCCGACGTGAGCGCCATGAAAGCAGTCTCCCCATCGATGAAGTCGGAGACGACATTCGTCTGGGGCCAACTCAACCACCAGGTGCTCACGGTGTCCAACTGGGGCACGGTGGCGATCTTCAGCGATGGCAAATGGCGTATCCTGCGGGAGCATGTCCCGGGCACCAGTTACCAGGTTTATTCCATGGTCAACTACCGCGGTGACCTGTATCTCGGGCATTACCCCACAGGGCGTCTCCTGAAATACGACGGCCAGCAAATCACAGAGCTGCCCAACTTCCCCCCGGTGATGCCCGGTGTCTCGGATTCGGCGCGTGAGGCCCAGACCACCATGATCTACGGCGGGGAGCTGTATGCCGGCGTCTGGCCCTGGGCCGAGCTTTGGCGGCTGGACCGTGATTCAGGCGAATGGTTACTCGCCCGGCGGATGTTCACGCAGCCTGAGCTCACCGACAAGGTCGCGCACCCATGGGAGCAAGAGATCCGCGACTATAACGAGGCCACAGGGGCGAAGATGGTGATCAATGAGTGGGGCCACCGGATCTGCAGCATGACCCCATGGCGTGACTCACTGATGGTGGCAACATCCGCGAAAGGCCCCAGCAGGCGAGACCCGAACCTCGCGTTCCTGACCGACGACGTGTACGCGGAATACGGTCGCGTGTGGCGATGCACGCGGCCCGGACACCTGTCGGCGCGGGTCTCGTGGAAGCCCGGCCCCACGGTCCTGCAATGCGTGCTGCTGCGCGACAGGCTCCGGGTCCTGCAGGATGGCGAAATCATTGGGGAAGCGCTGATCGATCCCGCGTTGCTCGAGCAACTGCAACCAGCAAGCATCGCCTGGGCCACCGGGCTATACGGAGACTTCGGGGCACTTCTTGTTGACCGGGTCGCGTGGCCGCCGCTTCGCCCGTGACAGGCGCCATGGGAGATATCGCCATCTCGTCCTGTCAGCAGGTGCAAGGGTGCAATCCGGCGCATAGCTGGCACTACATCGGTCACGCGTCCCTGACGTGACCCGCGCGCAATCCAAACGAGGCTCGCACCGGTGTCTGACAGGCAACGCGGAATCATCTTCATGTTGGCCTCGGCAGTCATCTTCTCGCTGATGGCGGCCATGGTGCGTGGGGTGGCATCGGTCAATCCACTGATCATGGTGGCGGCCCGGTTCGCCATCGGCATACTGGTGTGTCTCGCCATCTTCGCAACCGGCCGCGACAGGCCCCGCTGGACTGCCTGGCCCTGGCTTCTTGGCCGCGGCGTCATCGGCGGGATTGCGGTTATCCTGCTGTATTGGTCGATCCAGAACGTGGGCCTCGCGAAGGCCCAGATGCTCAGCTATACCTACGTTGTTTTCGCCGCGATCATGGCCGTCCCAGTGCTTGGCGAGCGCCTGAGGCCCCTGCAGTGGGCGGCGGTTCTCGCGGCAATGCTCGGGGCGGTGATACTCTGCGGCGTGCAGAGCCTTACTTTCAGGCCTGCGGACTGGATCGCGCTACTCTCCGGGTTCCTGAGCGGCGTCGCGGTTATCTGCGTAGCCCGGTGCCGCGCCACAGACACGTCCACCAATATCTTCTGGTCCCAGGCAGTTTTCGGGCTGGCGATCGTCGCCATCCCGGCAACCCGAGCTTGGGTCATGCCCACGCCCACCGAGTGGCTCTGGCTGCTGCTTATCGGTGTGTTCGCTTCAGCGGGGCAGCTCTCCATGACTTACGCCTACAAGCACACCGGGGCATCGCAGGGCAGCCTCATCAGTCTCATTGCCCCGGTGATGAGCGCGACCATCGGCGTACTGTATTTCCACGAGCCATACACCGGCGAGTTCCTGATCGGTTCCGCCTTGATCATCGGCTCTTGCATCTATATGGCGCTGAACCCGGTGGCTGTGGCGGCCAAACCCGTCGCAGAGTGCGACGTTGTGGCAAAGTGACTGGGCGCCGGGCTCAGCGGGGTCTCGCGCCGGAGAGAGGAAATCCCATGTCCTGGTACCTTCAGGATCCACCCGATTTCGCGAGACACAACGAAGAAGTCGCCGCAGTGTGGAAGGCCTACTATGATGGCAAGCCCACGCGCGTGCCGGTGTCCATTCACGGGAGCATCCGCAATCTCATCCAGAACTCGGCCATCAACGACACCGGATACACCTTCGAAGACTTCTTCACCGACCCCGAAGCGCAAATCCAGTGTCAGCTTGCCTACCAGGCATGGTACCGCAATCACGTGATCTGCGACCGGGAGATGGGCCCGCCCGCCGGCGGCTGGACGTTGAACGTCGACTTCCAGAACTCCTACGATGCAGGCTGGTTCGGCTGCCCCTTGCACTACGACGGCAATGCAGTCCCCGACACGGTGGAAATCCTGAAGCACGACAAGCACAGGCTGTACGAGATGGAGTGCCCGGACCCCCTGCGGGGCGGTCTTCTGGGGCGCGCTATGGAGTTCTACGAGTACATGCACGACCGCTGCCGCAACCTGGAGTTCCAGGGCCTTCCAGTGAACCCTCCAGTCACCATCCCCGGCGAGAGCAATGACGGCCCGCTCGACGCCGCCTACAAGCTGCGCGGGGCCGCTGAAGTCTGTATGGATATGATCGCGGATCCGGACTACTACCACGACCTGATGACCTTCATCACTGACTGCTTCATTCGGCGTATGAAAGCCATCCGCCAGTGGAGATGGGAGAGGCATCCGGACTCGCCGGACAGGGGCCAGTTCAAGCGCCCCGGTTACGGGTTCGCGGACGATGCCATCGTCCTGCTTTCGGTGGAGCAGTACCGGGAGTTCGTGCTGCCGTATCACAAACGCCTGGCGGAGGAGTTTAGTGACGGCGGCGCCAAGAGCGTCCACCTCTGCGGCGACGCCACACGCTTCTTCCCCATTCTGCGGGATGAGATGAACGTTACCAGCTTCGACACCGGCTTCCCCGTGGATCATGGGCAAGTGCGACGAGAGCTTGGGCCGGATGTCCAGATTTTCGGCGGCCCAACGGTCATGCTGCTAAGAGATGGCCCGGAGTCGGCAATCCGCGCTAAGGTCCAGGAGATCTGCGAGTCGGGCATCATGGACGGCGGGAAGTTCGTGCTCATCGCCGCCAACAATATGGCCCCGTGCACACCCGTGGAGCACGTGAGGGCCATGTATGAAGCGGCGCAGGTGTTTGGTCGGTACTGACGCGCCAACGGAGGCGAGATAACGTGCTGCGCGCCACGATCTGCTGCTGTGCCGTCGCGCTCTGGGGCGCAGCCGCCTCGGGGCAGGTCCTGCACGAGTGGACCTTTGACGACCCTGACGCATCGGCGCTCTGGCCCCACGGATGCACCTCGAATGTCGAAGACGGCATGCTCAGGTGCGAGATCACCGGAAAAAGCTCCGGGGTATGGCTCTGGCTGCCCCAGGCCGAGACTCCCGCTCCCGCGAAGCTGGTCATGCGCATCCGAACCAGCGACACCATGGTGGGCCAGGGCGAAGCGTACATCAGAACCCGGGAGCGCCCCGACATCGGCATGCATGGCGTGGTGCGCTTCCCGGTGCCTCATGACAATCAATGGCACGAAATCGCGATTCCGCTCCCCGCAGTTGGCACGATCCTCCAGGTCCGCCTCGCCGTGGGGCACAGACCGGGCACCTTCGAGATCGACTGGATCCGCTTCGAAAGCGATCCGTACCCTGCGGAAATCCTGGCTGCGCGTGATTCCCTTCCCGACCATCTCACCATACAGAACGATGCCCTGCGGGTAACCCTGCGCACCCGTGACCACCGCTACAGTGTGGTTGACCGCCGCACGGGGAGACGATGGACCGCCAACGGTTCCGGCTGCAAGGCGCTCCTCACTGGAGCGCGGCGTGCCGATTCCCGGACGATGGTGCTCGACCTGTACGACCACAGTACCCGCACGGACTACACCAGTACCGTGTCCCTGCCTGAACAGGGAACGGTCTCCTTCGAGCTGAGCACCGAGCACCCGCGGTCACGTTTCCAGGCGCTGGTGGACTACCCGCCCATGCTTACCAGCGATCTTGCCGCGGCGAAGCTTGTCTTCTGCGACCGTTCCGCGGGAGTCTACGTGGATCAGAAAGAGGAGGCTTACGCCGGCAAGCTACTCACGGTCTATGGGAACACCGCCACCACTAACATGCCGCTGGTGGGCGTGGTCAGTTCGCCCCGTGGCGATGCTATGATGGCGCTGGTCGAAACGCCCTGCGACGCCCTGTTCCACCTCGCCCCTGATGCCGAAAAGCGCTGCTGGCCGCAGATTATCTGGCAGGAATCGTTGGACACCTTCGGCTATCCGCGCCGTTTGTCATACCGCTTTGTGCCTTCGGGCGGCTATGTCGCGCTGGCGAACCTGTACAGGAAGTACGCCACAGAGCAGGGGCATGTGCTCCCCTTCTCACGGAAGCTCAAGCAGCGCCCGCAGGTCGCGGGGCTCAGGGGGGCGCCGATCCTCTGGGGCGCCCGAGATGCCTGGCGGTTCATCCAGGAAGCCAGGACCGAAGGAATGGTCGCCGGCGTACTCGCGAACGCCCACCACGGCCTGTGGGACCATGGTTCCCTGCGCAAGCTCAACGAGTTGGGCTACTTGACCGCTCCCTATGACAACGTCACCGACGCCCTCGATGGTCCGACGGGCCCTCAGCGCGATCCGCTGAAGGAGACGGCCTTTCACTCCAGGCCGGATTCCGGCCCCCAGGGCGGCTGGGAGGACGAACTCAACAAGCACTTCATGCGTTCCACAGCCTTCGCGATGAGGGCGCTCACAACCTACGCCCCCGCGGAACTCGAGCATTACGGCTATAACGCCTGGTTCATGGACGTCGCTCTCGCCATCCATCTCCTGGAGGACTGGCACCCCCAGCACACATTCGATCGCCGGCAGGACATGGCCTACCGGCGCGAGTGCTTCCGCTGGCTCAACGATAAGGGGCTTGTTGTCGGCGCCGAGCATGGCAATGACTGGGGCATTGAGTTCATTGACTGGACCGAAGGCTCCCTTGGCGGCCCGTTTTGGTGGGACCGTGCGCGGGACGGGGGCTGGGACCCGGGGCGCTTGAGACGCGCCGTCTCGCGCGAAGACTACACCGACAAATACCTGCGCATCGGCCACGGGTACGACACCCGCGTGCCGTTCTGGCAACTGGTCTACCATGACTGCGCGGTATCCACCTGGTACTGGGGGGACGGCCCGGATTTCCACCACGACGCCGCGCCGGAAGTCTCGGACCAAAAGGACCTCCAGACCCTCCTGTATGGCGGTGTTCCGATTCTGTGGCGCAGCGACGAAGGCTACGGCTGGGAACGCAACCGTGAACGCCTGATGCAGTCCTATCGCGACACCTGCATTTTCCACCGCGAGGTGGCCTTCGCCAGGCTGGTCGACCACGAGTTCCTGAGCCCGGACATGGCCCTCCAGCGGACCCGGTTCGATACGGGACATACTGCAGTGGTGAACTTCGGCGACGATCCCCGCGAGTATACATCCGATTCCGGCGAGACGGTGACCCTTGCTCCCGGCGGATATCTGGTCACCGGACCGGCCTTCCGTCAGACGAAACTCTGGCTGGACGGCGCGGTGGTGAAGAGCATCCAGGCGGAGGGCTACTTCGTTGGGGAAGCGCCAGACCGGCGGAAGGTCGGCCCAGTGGAACTCGATGGACGCTTCGTGGGCTTCCGGGTGAGCCCGAAGCGCTGGCAACTATCACTGGAAGCAGGCAAGCAGTACCGCTTCCGCACCAGCGACCTGACCGGCTGGGATGCGGCAAGCCCTTGCGCGTTGGTAGAACTTGATCCGGTAAGCGCCGATCGCCGAGTGCTCCAGACCGGCTCCGCGGGCGACGAGATCCGGATCGACGCCGCTCCAGATACCCGCTTCTTCGCGCTGGTGCTTGACCCGGACCCCACCGTCGTCACGCTCTACCCGGCAGCCGAGACGCTCCCTGACGGGGACCTGGTGATGCTTTCCGTCGCCGCTGAGAACGGAACCATCCGCTACACACTGGACAACTCCGAGCCCACGCCGGAATCTCCAGCCTACGCCGAGCCTTTCGCACTGGAAGGCAGCGCCGTTGTCAAAGCTCGCCTGTTCGCCGGCTCGCAGGCTCTGGGGCAGACTGTCACCCGCGCACTGAGATCGTCGGTGCGGCTCTTTGGTTCCCCCCTGCTCAGGGGTGGCGACGATGCCCTGCGGGTAGATGTACCGGTGGCCGGACTGGATCAGCTGCGACTGGTGGTTGGCGATGGCGGCAACAGTTGCTGGAGCGACTGGGCGGGCTGGGCGGACGCGGCCTTCGCACGTGCGGACGGGTCGAAACTCTACCTGTCTGAACTCAAGCCTGTCGCAGCGAAGCAGACGTATCACGAGATGACCGTTGACGGCAACCCACCCGGCAGCGGATCGATCCGCATCAACGGCCGCAGGTTTGAGAAAGGCCTCTGCTGCTTCTCTGAGGCCGAAATCATCTACAAGGTGCCGGCCGACGCCGTACGGTTCTCCGCCTGGGTGGGCGTCGATGACCGGGCGAATCCCGGCCCGAATGGCCCTGAGATTCTGCGCGGCACAGTTACTTTCAGCGTCTTCGGCCTGCGCCCGTGGAGGCACGGGACCGGACAATCCCGAGCCAATCAACCAGCGCCCTGATGATGAAGGAGCGATCCCATGCGTAGTCACACTGCGGTCCCGCTCGCCACGATGCTGATTCTGGGAGGCATTATGAGTGCTCAAGCGCAGTCTGTCATGTACCGTCCCGTCGCCACCAACAGCCACAGCGTCGACTTCCGAGACCCCGGCGACGGCTCGTGGGAGATCGTCACCACCGAACACGACCCATACGTGTTCCTGGAGCGGGTCTCCGGCCAACCAGGCCCGGAAGACACTGTTCTGGCTTTCGAATATGCCTGCCCCCAGGGCACCGACAGTGTGCAGGTCTACATCTTCCCGCCCCTCTCCGAGGCCAACAGCGTCAAGGGCCCCGGCCTCACGCTGGCCGAAGGCTGGACCTCGTACGCCATCGACCTGGAGCCTGTGCTGGACGCCCTGCAAGGCAAGTGGGAGGGCCTGCGTCTGGACCCCGGAAATCACGCGGGCCGAACCGTGCGCATTCGTAACATTGTCCTGCGCCCACCCACGGAGCGGGAACTGGAACTCAAGGCCCGCGCGGAGGCCCGCAAGCGGGAAGCGGTGGACCGGGACGCGCGCCTGCGCGAGTATCTGCAGGGCAAATTCCCTGCGCGCGTCAGCGAGGTGCGTGTGACTGCGGATGAGGTCACCGTCGCGGGCGACACCTGCGAGTCCGATGGACGCCTGCTTCTCGCCGAAGTGCCAATCTGGGCGGACATCACGCGGCTGCGTGAAGTCCCGACACTCACTGCGATCGAGAAACGCGGGAAGTTTCGAATCACCCTGCCACGGATGGAGGGCGCGCGGGACAGGATCTACTCACGCTGGGCGATCGTCAAGCGCGGCCGCCGACAGCTTACTCTCCTTTCGACCGGGCGCTACCCGGATGAGATTGTGCCCGAACAGAATATGCCTTTCGAAAAGCCTCGGGGGAAGAAGGGACTGGGGGGCTTCGGTCCGTGGGGCGACATCGTCAGCGACCTCGATGACCTGGACATCTCGGCGGTCACCGTCAATATCCTGCTCAACGGGCTGATCGCCACCGTCCCCGGTGATGGACGCGCGGCCTTCGAGTTCGGCGGGCGGACGTGGTACATCAATGAGGGCACGGTGGCCCACCTCGACCGGACGTTCGCGGAGACCAGCAAGCGGGGCATCATCGTCTCGGCCATCATCCTCCTGGCGCAGGGCCACAATGCCCCGGAAGGCGACTGGTCCCGCATCGTCGCACACCCGGACGCGGACCCGGCAGGCATTTTCGTGATGCCCAACATGGACAGCGAGGAGGGCGTGCTCGCTTACGCGGCTGCCCTTGATTACCTGGTCAAGCGCTACAGCCGGGAGGATAACAAGTACGGCCGCATCCACCACTTCATACTTCACAACGAGATCAACGCGGGCTGGGTGTGGACCAATGCGGGCGAGAAGACCGATGTCTTGTATATGGATCTATACCATCGGTCCATGCGCCTGGCCCATCTCATCCTGCGACAGCGCGATGCCAACGGGAAGGCCTTCATCTCCCTGGAACACCACTGGAACATGAAGGGAGACCCGCACTTCTACACAGGAGCGGGCCTGCTGGACCTGCTCAATCAGTACTGCGCTGCCGAGGGCGATTTCGACTGGGCGCTGGCATTTCACCCGTACCCCGATTCGCTCTTCAACCCGCGCACGTGGGAGGACAAACACGTCACATTCTCCCTGGATACGCCGAAGATCACCTTCCGCAATCTCGAGGTACTCGAAGCCTGGGCGAAGCTGAAGTCCAACTGGTTCCGTGGCGAAACCCAGCGCACCGTGCATTGCACGGAACAGGGGCTCAATTCCCCGGACTACTCGGAGAAGTCTCTGCGCGACCAGGCGGCAGGCCTGGCATACACCTGGAAGAAGTTGAAGCGGCTGGACAGCATCGAGGCATTCCAGTACCACGCGTGGCTGGACAACCGGCAGGAGTTCGGACTGCGCATCGGCCTGCGGAAATTCAGGGACGAACCCGGCGACCCCTGGGGACGCAAGCCGATCTGGTATGTTTTCGAGGCGATGGGCACGCCGCGCGAAGACGAGGTCTTCGAGCAATACAAGAGCGTGGTGGGCATAAAGGACTGGGACGATGTAATCTACAGTGGCCCCATCAGATAACCCGGGCCCGCCTCCTCAACTCGCGTCCAGTTCCGCAGCCTCAGCGCCACGATCTCGCCCTGTATGTCGTGAGCGTCCAGTCTGATTGTGAGCAGCCCAGCCTCTGGCTGCCAGTCGGTGGCCTCCGCACGCACACCGGGGTTGTCCGTCTCTACAGCGACCGGTTCGGAGGCAAGCCTGATCCGCACCGGTTGCGCTCCATACACCCGCATGTTCACCAGCATGCAGTCCCGGTGCATTGTGAGGCCCAGCACGCCGCAGGTCCCATCCCGGACAACCACAGGGGAAAGCGGTTGCGGACCGGTCTCGATGCGCAGCCGGTGAGTGCCCGGGGTTACGCCGCAAAGGCCCAGCAGTGCGTGGTGACCTGTTGCCCCGTACTGGGCTGGAACGGGCCCGTCGGTGATCACCCGCGACACGTGCTCGCCGGGCTTCAGTCTGAGCTTGAGCCAAAGCGGCCCGTCGCAGGCAATGTGCAGCAACTCACTCGGAACACCGCTGGTATCCAGCACGACTTCCCCGTCTGATTGATCAACCCGCGCGAATGTATGCCAGACCCATTGCGAGAAGCACTCCGCCGAGCTGGCCGCGAGCATCATGTCGGACTGGGTGCCCACCGCGCGCAGGAACTCAACCCAGCGACTGACCGCGGCCGCGTTCTCATCCGGATCAGGCGACAGGATGTTGGGCCAGTGAATACCACAGATGCTGTTGCGCGTGAGTTCCACGGGCACCGTGTCGAAGACATTGTACGGGACCCCATTGCCCATTCGATCAATCACCAGCAGGCCGTGGTCCAGCGCGCCGTCAACTGCGATGAGTGGGCTGTGGGCGTGGAAGCCGCCCCCGAAAGGCGTGGAGCAGTACCGAACCTGTGCTTCCCGGAACAGGGCTCCGGTGGAATGCGGGTCAGCGTCGTCGAGGTAGTAGTTGAAGGCGCACGGGACCCCGCTCAGCGGCAGGCTATGTCCGTCTGCCGGGCCCAGGCCATGCTGATCCAGGATCTCCCGGAACACGTGCAGATGTTCCAGCAAGTCTTCCCAGGGCCAGCGGAGGCCCTCCTGCGCTCCGTACCATTCGGCGCGCACCCGCCGTCCGTTCAGCCAGTACTCGTGACCCACGCCGTGCATCGCCAGCTCGAGATGGGCCGCGCGTGTTCGAAATATGTCCGCCGCTTCGTCGGCCCAGGGCCCGATCGTACCCCGGTTATCCCAGTTCGCGCCGGACTGGGTGCAGGATGGGCACCGCGCGCACAGGTTCTCCCGGTCCCACTCGCAGAGCACCATGACCGCCTGAGGACGCATGTTCAGCTCCGCCCCGATGTTGGCGATGGCAGCGTAGTCGCCGGGCTCCATCAGGCGATCCACCCCGGCGCGCCATGGCCCTCCCTCCGCATCCAGGGACCAGCCTTCACGCCAGCCGACATCATCAAGGACAAGCTGCACCGCGCGGGGAATGTTGAGGTCAGTAATCATACACACACTCCTTCCGGCGCCTATTGCCACGGGAGTGACGCGGAATCCTTCTCGCGTGAGGTGTCGGCATGCCAAGAGCGACCGTACTCGCAGCTATCATCCTGGTCTGTGGCTTCGCCCTCGCACAGAGCGACCAACTGCAGCTCCAGCCTGTGCAGGTGGAAGAGGTCCTGGCTCTCCCCGCCCAGGACTGGGTCACAACCGTCACTGCCCCCGAAGGCGAAGGGGTGGTTGTGCTTGGCCTTGATGCTCGCCTGCACGTTCCGGGCAGCAAAGGCGGCGGGTGCAACTGGGTGCTGAGGCTCTGGGTGAACGATCGCGTGGTCCGTGACTCTCAGGCACGTCCCAGGCTGCTGAACAAGCCTGCCTCCTTTGACTTCTCCGGCGGCCAGTACCATTTCACCTGGTACAATCGCGACCACGACGCCTGGATGGTCATGTTCGCCGACAGCTACGATTTCAATACCGCGGGCACGGGGCAAGATTCCCGCTACCTGCTGGACCTCAGCAGCTTCGTCCGACCCGGCCAGACTTTCCAGCTCCGAGTCGCCTACGCTCAGCCCAATCTGCCGGCGGCCCTGAAACAGCAGGCGCCGCTGGCAGTACGCAATGTGGGCGTGGGGCTCCTGGCCCCGGAGACAGTCGCCGCCATGCGTGACGCCGCGATTGCAGACGTGAAAAACCGACGCATCATTCAGATCCAGTCTGCGCCCGATTCTGACGAGCAACCGGGCGAGCCTCCATACGAGATCGCATGGGCGAAACGGCCCGAGAAGCCAACACCCCAGGTGACCTTCGAGCATCTCGATGGCTGGACCGCCGAAGCTCGCGGGGATGCGGAGGTAACCCTCGCAGCATCCCGGGCTCAGCGCATCTGGCGGGACCAGACGCTGCGGGTCCGGTTCGGCCAAGGGCGCGGGACTTCAGTGGTGATCACCCCGCCCGAACCTATCCAGGTCCCCGCGGACACCAATGCCGTCAATTTCTGGCTCCACAGCAACCACGGCCACAGTGCGACAGGTGCGCCGG
Organism: Armatimonadota bacterium; assembly: GCA_013314775.1. Lineage (NCBI taxonomy): Bacteria > Bacillati > Armatimonadota > Armatimonadota bacterium. Next base: position 561,619 of record JABUFB010000008.1, read on the forward strand.
TGCAAGTCACGGTGGCAGTCACCGACAAAAATGGCAACTCGACCGAACTGGACTGCGGGTCGCTGCGTGGTGACTACTGGGAGCTTCGCCAGGGCCTGATCGAGGAGCAGCTGCGCAGCGACCTGGAGCCTCCGCTGAGCTTCCACAGCATCACTCTCTCGTGCAGCCGCGTGGACAAGCCGATCACCATGTACCTGGAGTCTCTGGCTTTCCACAAGCGCGAACGCAAGCCATACGCCGCACTGGGGAGGCTCACCGATCCGCCTTTCCCGACCAGCGAGGACAACATGCTCCCGCCGCCACCGGCGGGCTGCGAGGTCTCGGTCCAACGACTGGACGACGGCTCCGGCGTGCGTTTCGTGTCGCGCACCGGTTCCTCGAACGTAACCTACATCGTCCGACCGGTCGAAGGTGGCTTCGGTGGAATCACGGCCAGGCTCAACGACGGCGCTGAGTTCCAGCCCATGGCCGATGCGGCCATTGAGTTGATCACGCCAAAGGGCCCCGTATCGGCGAAACACGCACAACTCACCTGCGAGGGCTGGGAGCTTGAGGGGACTGGAATGACCCAGCGCTGGCGCATTGAGGCCGGCGAATCCACGGTCCGGTACACGGTGAGCCACGAACTGCGCGGACGGGCCCTGATGGTTGAGGTCGACTGCCCCGGCGGGGTTGCGACCGCTCTGGACCTGGGCAAGGTGCGTGGGCCCGGTGATCTTCGCGGCATAGAGATCCCCTACCTCATGTTCCGCAGCGCTCCCGGGCCCTGTGTCGCAATGGGCGCTGGAGCGTTCACGTCGGTACTGCCGGACTGGTATCATTCCGCCAGCAGCAGGCTAGACAGCACCGGGGCCCGCACCGAGCCGGACGACGACGGATTGCGGATCGCCGGACACACGCGGTACATGAAACTGACCGACGGCACGCTCAATGACTTGCACGAGCGCATACTCGTTACGGTTTCGGATGACATCCATGACGTGCTCCCCTCAATAGCCACGCCCCGCTCGCCAAAGCTTGAGGAACTCGCGCCGGACATGTACGTGATGAGTTCCGTGTTCACTCCCGGCTACTACCAGACCCTGAAACGGTACGGGCTGGACCATATCATCAGCGTGACCTTCGCCCAGATCTGGTGGCAGCGCGTTGGCGAAGGCTTTGCAATGCGCTGGCGGCCGAGACCCGATCTCAGCATAGATCAGGTCGCCCGCTATCGGGAGCAGATCAAGAGTCTGGGATACAAGTGGGGGATGATCGTCAACTATGACTGCTACTTGCCGATCAACGAGTTCTGGGACGAGGGCAAGGTCTGCCTGAATAGTGACGGGAGCCTGGCGGACGGCTGGTTCGGTCACTACTGGACCAAGAACAACGCAATGGCCGGCATCGCCCGCGAAGTCGGCCGGCGGATCAGAGAGCATTACCCAACAGACTGCGTATATCTGGATGTCCACACCAACATCGGCCCTGATGCCCAGGATTTCGAGGCAGGCGTCGAGGGTGCGGGGACGGCACGGGCCACGGTTCTCGGGAACGCCGAATGCATCCGCGAAGTCCACGTCCAGCAGGGCTCCCTGTGCAGCGAGGGCATCTGCCGCTGGATGTACGCTGGTCTTGCGGACATGGACTATGCGCAATGGGCTGGTGTCACCAAACCGGATGTCAAGCCGCTGCTGCCTGACTTCGACCTCCTGCGCATCCACCCAAAGCAGATCGGGACGGCTATGGGTTACCTGCCCACCTGCTTCTTCGGCACGGAAGCCCTTGCCGAGTTCAACAAGGACCCGGGAAAGGGTACGGACCATCAGCCGTTCTATCACTGGCTTGCGGCGACCATCGCCCACGGACATTCGGCGATGATCGGGTACGGGTACTTCCCATCGTTAGCCCGAACCATACACTACTATAGCCTGCTGTCCGGGCCGCAACGAGAGTACCTGCCGGACACCGTGGCCGGCATCCAGTGGTACTCGGAGGCGGCCTCCTCGTACGTCAGCACCAGCGAGGCGCTACGAAGCGGCGTTCGCGACCAGGGCAGATTGCGCGTAACCTACTCAAGGGGCCTTACGGTCTACGTGAACTATAATCGCGAGCAGCCCTGGAAACTGAGCGTCGGGGGTCGTGAACACGTCCTGCCGCCCTTCGGCTGGGTCATGCACAAGCCCGGGGAGATCCTCGCCTACAGCGCCCTGGTGGACGGACGTCGCGTGGACTACGTTGACTGCCCGGAGTACACCTACCTCAATTCCGGCGTCGGTCCCGTCACCGAAGGTCCCGTCACAGTGGACGGTGCGGTGCTCATCCGCAAAGGACGTCCCCTGCGGGTCATCCCCTGTGGCGATCTTGGCAGTTGGAGGGCGCTGAAGAGTGAGGAGTACCCGATCTTCAACGACCAAGTTCTTGCCGGGCCGCCGGTTGATCGGGGTGTGAAGCAGCTTCGACTGAACCTTCCGGGTCTTTTGAACAGGACCGAAGGTATCACTTTGAGGACTCGCGATGAAGAGGGAGATCAGACACCAGGAATCGCGCTACATGAGGCCGACGTGGAGCTGACGCCTTCGGCCGACGTGACCGAGTGGCTCATCGAATAACACCAGAACGCAAGAAAAAGGTCGTCAGTGCGCTTCTCACTACCATAGGTAGTGTTTCGAGGGCACTTGACAGCCGGGGACTGTCGGTGTTATGGTGTATGTAGCATGAACAGTATCCCCAGTAAGAACTGCTCGGGGTGCCGGGATTGCTTATTCGTGCGCCTTGAAATGTCGGGACGATCCCCACGGGCTCTGATGGCAATGGCACGTTGGTCTTGCCGGAAAGAGACAGGCGCTGGTCTAAAAGAAAGGAGGTAAGAGACGGGTGGAAACCGGCAAGGTCAAGTGGTTCAATGATCAGAAGGGTTACGGATTCATTGAGCGTGATGCTGGTGGAGAGGACGTTTTCGTCCATTACTCCGGCATCGATGCCGAAGGCTACAGGTCCCTCGAGGAAGGCGCGCTTGTGGAGTTCGAGGTTGTGACTGACGCAAAGGGGCCGCGGGCCGACAAGGTCAGGGTCATCGGCGCGTAAGTACGTCAATTGACCCCGCCGTCTGTTACGGCCCCCCGGCGCCGAAGCCGGGGGTTCTTTTTGCCCCCCGACAGCCCGACCTCGGCGCATGCTCGGTCCGTTCGCATCGCTCTTGCCATTACCCTCCGCCGTTCATTTCCGCATCACCACTACCGGCCTTTGCATACGCTGGTAATCAAGTTCTGCAAAACCCGGCACCCCCGTCACCTTGTCCTCAGCATTGTGCAGGATGTACGCAACCGTTGCCCCCGCTTGCTGCCGCGGGTTGAACCCCACTCCCGCCCAACTGCCTGCATCCCAGTAGGTCAGGCTCTCGTGCGGCGTGACCGCGACGCAGGACAGCGCCCACTCCGCCGGTTCACCCTCCTTCCCCTGTTCCGGCTCAGGCCAGGTCGCGTACCACCGCGGGTTCGGATTCTTTCCGGCCACGTCCTCCGCGTCCCCTTTGCCGTCGATGATTGACTTGTTACCCTTGTCGTCCTCGAAAAGACAGCGGGTCACGTAGTAGGCCCGACTCGGAATGCCGAAACGTTCCGCCGACAGCATAGTCACCGTGAAATGACTTCGGTACAATGTGTAGAGCTTGTCGTACGAGTGGTTCCCACGCAGTTTCTTCTTCACGCGGATCTGTGTGAATACCGGGCCGTCCTGCACCACTTCGAAGCTCTCCACCTCCCCCACCTCATCTACCCAGCCCGTGTCCGCCGAAGAGACACCGAGATTGCCGATGATTTTCACGAAGGGGTACTGGCTCTCCACGCCGCGGATGTAGCCTTCCTTGAACCGCACCACCATACGCGGGCTATGGAACACATCTTCTTGTGGCTTCCACCAGCTCGCCGAGAGCGGCTGGTGCCGAGCCTTGCCCGCATCGTCGAGCAGGATCTCGCAACGCACCTTCTGGCCCGGCTCAAAACGGCCCAGCATCTCGAAGGACAGTTCCTTCGCCTGCGCGTCATACTGGCACGGGAACAGTCGCAGGTAAGGTGACTCCTCGCCTTCCTTCATGACCCGTATCGCGCCCGGATCAGCTCTGCCCTCTTTGCCGAGGGCCTTCCATTCCGCTTCCAGGTCGAAGGGCATTTTCGCGATGGGCAGCCACCTGGGCAGGTCGCCCATGTCCACGGTCACGCTCAGTTTGCCGTCCCACAGTGCGAGGTCGGGCTCAATCTTGAATCCACACTCGGCGGTGTTATCCCGCTCGCACAGCTCGGGCACTGCATTGCCGTCGTCCACCTGGAACCAGAATGTCGTGGGGCCGTCGTAACGCTCGCTCGGGAAGGTGAACTCCACCACGGCAGCGCGGCCCGCGGGCACTGAAACGCTCTTAGCACCGAGCCGGGTCGTTTCGCCGATCCTGCCGAGATAAGCAGCAATCGAGACTTCGCCGGAATCCTTTCCCCCCTGGTTTTCCACCGTCAACGCCACCGTGAGCGGATCGCCCTGCTTCGGACGCTCCGGGTCATCCGGCGACTTGCGAGTGCCCGTGATGGACAGTTCGGTCATCTGCGCGAGCTCCGCCGGTCCGATGAGCATTACCGATCCGACCAGCATCCCGGTGGGCAGCATGAGCATGTCATTCTGGGTCTTCACGGTATCGCCGATTTTCACCGGGTCCCCGGCGTCATCCAGCGCAACGATGCGCCAGGCTCCTTCTCCCGCATCCGGACAGAGCGCCCGCCAGTTCACCCGGACCCACTTCGACATCGGCGCGCTGATCCTGATTCGCGCTGGACCATCGCGCCGGGCAGTCACCGGAGACCCGAGGAAGGACTCCACCAGCCCGGGCACGTCGCCCTCCACAAAGAGATATCCATCCTTTCGGATACAGGTCACTCGATTGGCAGTTGCAACTCCGCCAATGTGCCCAGCTTCTTCATCCAGTCCTTTGTAGTCCGCAGCCGCCCAGACGCGGTTGACCCGATACTGCTCGATCTTCGGGCCCTTTACATAGAAGCCGAACTGCGGAATCTCCCAGCTCTGGCCGCCTGACTCCAAAGTCCAGGGCTTCTCACCGAAGTTCACCCACACATTGGTGCCGTCCCCGAAGACAGTGTGCTGCACTGCACGGTCTTTGGTGACGAACTCGTGGCTCACCAGTTCCTCGAACCCGATGACTTCATGGAGCTTGCAGGTGTTGCGGTAGCTCTCCAGAAGGCGTTCGCGGGTCTCGGGCACATCCCACCTATAGCTGTAGTCCTGGGCGACCCAGTAAAGCGGTACGGTACCGTAGAGAATGTTGAAGGCGTCTTTCTTGTAGCCCAACTCCGGCGCGGCACGGCGCAGGTGCCCGGTGCTGTCACCCCAGTACCACGTAGATACGACGCAGTCGTGAAACACAAGCTCCCACAGGGGATAGCGGTTGGCCTCTCCCAGCCCCCACTCGAGATACTGGCGACCGATCTCTTCTCTTGTCTGCGGAATGTCCAGTCCCACGTATCCAGCGGGCCAAGAGTAAAAGCCGCCGCTCTGCATGCCCTCCCAGTAGTTGTAGATGTCGGCCCCCCACCATCGTCCATGCTCGCCTCCGAGCACCAGGTTCAACTCGTTTCCTTGGTAGGCAGCCAGCGCGCGCTTCACCCGGCGGTCATCACTGCGGGTGAGCGGATGCTTTTCATGGAAGCATTCGCGCAGGCCGGTTGCGGTGGTGACGTCGATGAACCGCGCGTTATACGGATACTGCTCAAGCTCCTTGGGAACCCAGCGACGCGACACCGCCTCGTGTAACGCCGAGCAACGCTTCATGAACTGCTTTGGCTTGTCGCCCTTGGTCAGCCAGGCCTTCATGCGTGACCCGTCTGCGTTGATCACCACGTCGTCCGCTTCCACGAAATCTCCGTACTTGCCGGGGTCGCCTTCGAAGGCATCCTCGTAGTTATCGTAGACGCCCATGAGATAGCCGAGGGCCTCAGTTTTCTTCATGTCATCCCATGGCTGGGGCGAGTTCACCAGCATCCGGTCGATTCCGGCAGCTTTCGCCTCGCGGCAAAACTTCAGATCGCTGCGTCCCCAGATATCCGGCGCCCCGAGGAGGCGTTCCAGATGGGGCTTGGCCTTCATCTTCTCATACTGGGTGACCAAGAACCCGTTCTCCCTTGCGTAATCTCGATACCGCTTGCAGATTGCCACGTGCCCGCCGGCGGAGCAGAAGGAATACCGGATACTGCGGGGCTCCGCGAAGATGCCCTTGATGGGGTAGTGATTAGCGGAGGGCGCGAGCAAGTCTTTCCCGCCAACCGGAGCGCGTTCCAGGATTGCCGATCCGTTATCGCAGGATACCGGAAGCTCCCAGAGAAGCATGTAACCGATGTCGCCGTCAGTAACCCCGACCCAGGGCATATCGATGCTCCAGGTGTACCACTGCCTGCCGCGCCAGGACATGTCATCCGTGGGCACGCCTATACCGTTGCAGTAGGCGGCCGCCAGAATACGGCCGCCGGGCTTGTCGAGAACCAGCGGGTGCAACACCGAGAAGCGTCCCACTGTGCGTGAACGGTCGTCAGTGTCAAGGTCGATCCACAGGTTGGGAGCATCACCCTCCAGCCGGAAGGTGATGCTTACCGGGAATCGACTGCTGCCCTCACCCGCCGTGCCCTGAAAGACGAGGCGGTTGCCCTGCGTAGGCGAGTCGTCTCGGTAGGTCAGCACGGGCTCACGGCTCGGAGCGGCCACCGGCTCTTTCCCGCTCTCGTCGGCCAGGGTGAACCGCGCGAAAGTGTCGGGGTTCGAGTGCGCCCAACCACGGGGGTAGTACAACTGGCCCTGCCGGCCGTCCTCGCCGTCGCAGTCGTTGACGCCAATGGCGAATCGGAATGCGGCTCCAGGGCCCTTCGCGATGGCGTCTCCAAGCAGCTCTGCTGGAAGTACGAACTCCAGAGTGTACCCGGTCGGCGACGCTTTGAAGGCCGCTCTTTGGCCGTGCGGCATGGCTCCCCGGGACCAGAAGTTGGATCCCCATGAGCCGAAGCGCACGGCGTACTGCTCCGCACCGATCCAGAACTCCACGCTGTCGCGGTACCACCATTCGTTCTCATCCGCCGATGGGGGCATGAGCCGGTCGTCACGCATCGTGCCGCACAGGAAGAGCCCCTGCGGCGTCCAGCCAATTCTCCACGTGCCGGACAAGTCCGCCGGGCCGTCCACAGTGCGGGCATCGGCAAGCATGTCCGGAGTGAAAGGAATAGCGGCCCCGCGATCGCCCCAGTCCGAGGGATCACCATCGATGACGGGCGCGGAGGGCAGCCTGGGTATGCTCGGCGCCACGGTCTGCACCGCACCCGCATCCGGCCCGCGCCAGAGATAGCCGGAGACCTTGTCCAGCACCGAGAATCGACCGGCGTCCGCATCGACGCGAACCTGCAGGGCACCGTTCTCGAGGACCCAGCTTTCACCGTCCCAGCGCGAGACGGGCTCAGCAAGGGCCGCTGCACACCAGAGGCTGACCAGCAGGATGACCAGGGACCGCGCGGACATGGCGACTACCTCCAACGCAATGATTGGGCGCTCTGTTCGACGTCAAAGGGAAGAGCACCTGCCGAGAGACCGGGGGCGAGGACGGCATCGAGCGGGACGCTCGACCTACGCGCAAGCGCGGGGCGGCCCATGCAAGGTCTCCGTCCCATCCCCGGCGAATTGCTCTGTCCGCACACTCATTCGCCACTCCGCAGGGTGAGGAACCATGTCTGAGCGCCTGGTCTACATCAACGGCGAATACTTCGCCGAGCCCGACGCGAAGATCTCTATCTTCGACTCCGCCGTGCAATTGGGCGACACCGCCACCGAGTCAACGCGCACCTTCCTGCAGAAGCCTTTCAAGCTCGAGGAGCACGTGACGCGGCTCTATGATTCACTGAAGATCATGCGAATCGACCCGGGCATGACAGCGGACGAAATGGTCCGGGTTACCCTTGAGGTCGCCGAGCGGAATTTCCCCGCATACGGTCCCGACGAGGACATCTGGATTGTCCATAACGTCTCGCGGGGCGGGTACTTCCCATCGGGTGACCCATCTGCCAGGCGCACGGCGACTATCATCATACACACCGCTCCCATGAACTTGGACTACTGGGCCGAGTTCTTCGTGCGGGGGTGCCACGCAGTCACGCCGATGTCTCGCATGACCCCCGCCCAGTCTCTGGACCCCAAGATCAAGAACCGCAGCCGCCTGCCGTATACTCTGGCCGAACTCGAAGTCAAACTGGTGGACCCAAGAGCTCAGGGCATCATTCTGGACGTGGACGGGTTCCTCTGCGAGAACAAGGGGGGGAACTTCTTCGTCGCCAAGGACGGTATTGTGCGCACTCCGCCGCCGTGGAACGCCCTGGACGGCATCACCCGGCGCACCACTATCGACATCGCCCGCAGCAAAGGCATTCCCGTCGAAGTCTGCCCTTTGCAGCCTTATGATGTGTACGTGGCTGATGAAGCGTTCTTCACCAGCACGCCATATTGCATCATGCCCGCCACCCGGTTCAATGGTCTGCCAGTGGGCGATGGCAAGGTCGGGCCGATCGCGAAGGCGCTTCTGGACGGCTGGAGCGAGATCGCGGGGTTCGACATCGTAGACAAGGCCCTGCGGAATCTCGAGCCCCCGTTGCGGGACGAACTGCTTGCCGAACGGGGCCGGTGATCCGCGATGATCCCAACCATTGAGTGGGTGGAATTACCCGGCGGCCCGGCCGTGCGCATGATCGACCAGACCTTGCTGCCCGGCGAAGAGAAGATCATCGATTGCACGGAACTGGGCCAGGTCTGCGAGGCAATCCGGAACCTGCGAGTGCGAGGCGCGCCGGCAATCGGCTGCGCGGCGGCGATGGGCATGGCGCTTGTCGCCTGCCGCTCAACCGCTTCCTGCATTGAGGAACTCCGGGCGGAACTGGGTGCTGCGCGCACGGCCCTGGCAGCTACTCGCCCCACGGCGGTCAATCTCTTCTGGGCGCTGGAGCGCATGGCTCAGGCCAGTGCAGGCGCGAGCACCGTAGCTGAGATGCGCGAAGTCCTGCCCGCTGAGGCCGTGCGCATTGCCCGCGATGACCTGGAGCGCTGCAAGGCCATCGGGCGCAATGGCGCCGAGGTAATCCCACCGAGCGCGAACGTGCTCACCCACTGCAATGCGGGTGCCCTCGCCACGGCGGGTTACGGAACCGCGCTGGGGGTCATCCGCGCGGCATGGGAGGCCCACGGAGACCTCCATGTCTGGGCCGATGAGACCCGGCCGCTGCTGCAGGGCGCACGCCTGACGAGCTGGGAACTGCACCAGGATGGCATCCCCTGCACGGTCATTTGCGACAACATGGCAGGCTATGTCATGCAGCAGGGGCGGGTTGACGTTTGCGTTGTGGGGGCCGACCGGATCGCGGCCAACGGGGACGCCGCAAACAAGATAGGCACTTACTCCGTGGCGGTTCTGGCGCATTACCACGGCATTCCCTTCTACGTGGCCGCCCCGCTGTCGACGGTGGATTACGACCTGCCGGATGGTGCCGGGATACCCATCGAAGAGCGCGATCCTAAAGAAGTGTCGCATCTCGCCGGGCTGGCCTGCAGATCGGCAACGCCCGAAGATGTTCACATTTATAGTCCTGCATTCGACGTGACTCCCGCGGAGCTCATCACAGGAATTATCACGGAAGCTGGGATCGCTCGGCCACCCTTCCGCGAGTCGCTCGGAGCCTGGCGTGACCTGCAAGATGGAGCCTGACGTACCCCGCCGCGTCTGGAGGAAGCGCGTGTGAAGACCGCCGTGGCAATGATGGTCGCAATCACAGCTGCGGTCTCGGCCCAACATGTCGAGATCCGCTTCGAGGACTGCCCACTGGACGGCCGGGTAGTGGTCATCGACAATGGCCTCGTTCAGGCGGCAGTCGCGCCCCAGCTCGGGGGCCGGCTCATGCGCCTGCAACGGTCTCAGGGACAGCCGGTCATCACCTTCGAAGCCGACTGGCGCCAGACGAAGGAGAGCGTCTGGAGTTCCGAAGGCTCCGCGGGACTATCTGGAGGCCAGGCGCAGGCGTGGACGGCTACGGCTGCAGACCAGACGGCGGCAATCCGATGGGAGCACTCCGCGCAGATCAAGGGCCTGCCGGTTCGGGTCACCAGGGAGCTTGCGGTTGCTCGCGGCTTGCCCGCCGTTTTTCTGAGAGTGACGGTTCACAACGAGGGTGACCGCGTCCTGCCTGGCGCGGGATATACCATTGCTCCACACTTTTACAACCGGCCGGAGAACGTCCTGCGTGGTGACAAGTCGCTGGATGCCCCAGGGCTTGTGGACACGGCAACTCGCGTCACCTTCCCCGCCGTGCATCTTGCGGTCGGCGACACCGAGGTCATTCCTCGCTTCGGCCCCGGTGAGTTCGCCATCATCGGCGAAAGCTACATGTTCCGGGTCACCCACAACCTTCGGATTGGCGACATTGCGCCGGGGCAGTCAGGCACAGCGCAGGGACTGTGGTGGCTGCTTCCTGCGGGTACGGAGCCGCCGGAACAAGTGCAACCCGACTGGGCGTCCCTCAGCGAATGGACCGCTGTGAGCCCTCTGATGGTGCGAGACACGCCTCCAGATGACCTGCCCAAGACCCCGGTTCTCGAAACCACGACTCCCTGGGGCATCTGCGGCCATGCAGGGCCGGAGTATATGCCTCTGTGGCAGGCTGCTGGGGTCAGGTGGGCACGCAAAGGCTTCGGCTGGGCCGCTGGGGAGCGCGAGCAGAACACGTATGATTTCAGCGCCATGGACGCCACCGTAGTAGCGGCCGAGCAGGCCGGCATCCAGTTGATCGGCTTGTTTCTCAGCAATCCTCCCTGGGCCACGGTGGACGGCGCAACCATATCGCCTCCGAAAGACCTTGCCGCCTGGGAGCGGTATGTTGAGACCGTGGCCCGGCGCTACGCCGGCCGGGTGCATGTCTGGGAGATCTGGAACGAGCCGGACATCAGCCAGTTCTGGACGGGCACCGTGGAAGACTATACAGCCCTGCTGGCCGCCGCTTACCGGGGAGCGAAACGGGGCAATCCTGACTGTTTAGTGATGACAGCGGGGCTGGACGGTCACGGCGAGCGCTACCTGATGGAAATGGCGCGTACCGGAGCCTTCGAGTTCTGCGACCTGGTGGGCTTCCACCCTTATGCAGGCAACCCAAGACTGGCCGAAGATCGCGTGCGTGCGGCCTGGCGGGTGCTCAACCATTTCGGCGTCCGCAAGCCCATCTGGATCACCGAAGTTGGGTGGCAATCGGGCGGCTGGAAGGGCGGCCCGGGCGTGGTTGACAGCGAGGCCACGAAGGCCGCATATCTCGCCGAAATCTACCCGCGCCTCGAACCCCTGGCCGAAGTCACCTGCTGGTACGTGGACAGCGAAGCCGGCGACATGTACGGTCTCATCCGTCCGAAAGATGGGGGTATCGTGCTCAACGAGGCCTTCCACCGGTTCCGCGAGGGCTCCGGCGCAGCGCAGGACAACCGGCTCACCATCCGCGGGCCTGAGAGTGTCTCCGTCAAGGCCGGGCAGCCGAACATCGCCCAGTTCCTTGTGAGGAACCAGTCGGATCAGCCGCTGGCGATCGAGGGCTTCTTCTATGCGCCGGCGCCCTGGGCATCGGTGCACGTGGCCGACGAGACGCTCCGGCCGGGAGCCGAGACCACTCTCGAACTGCACACAGAGCCGCCGGTCTACGCCGTGGCACGCAAAATGCCCTGCGTTATGGTGGCCCGAGCACCGCGGGGCCCTGCGTGTCTCATGCCCTTCACCCTCGATCTGATCAACGAGGGCGAGTCGGTGGACATCAGCATGGCCGCCCAGTGGCCAATCCAGGCGGATGCTGAGGGCAAGCAGGTGGGCAAGTGGACGCCGGCTCAGAGCCTCGTCACGCCGCCCGGAGGGTTCCGCATCCACCCCTTCAAGATCACCAACCACGGAAATGCCCCCCACACTTTCCGCGTGCACCTTGAGGGCCCGGCGGCAGAGTGGGCGAAGCCCGTTGCCGAGACGGTCACGATCCGACCCGGCGAAACCGCCTGGGTAGGCGTGCATCTGGCCATCCCGCGCGATGCTGAGCAGGGAACACGCATACTGCGCCTGCGCATCGTTTCGACGAAGTACCCGGAAGTCAACGCGAGCGACGATACCCCGGTGCGCGTCGGCGCCCAGGAGGAGCAGCCATGACATCCCGTGAGCGCGTGCTTGCTGCTATTGCCCACCAGCCCACCGACCGCGTGCCCATCGACTTCGGTGGAATGAGGTCTACGGGGATCATGTCCGTAGCCTACAACCGCCTCAAGGACCACCTCGGGCTGGAGCACGACACCCTTCAATATGACGTGGTGCAGGGGCTTGCCCTGCCCCATGAGACGATACTCGACCTGTTCGGTGTGGACGTGGTGGACCTCACCCGCGCCTGGTTCACCCGCCCCGATGACTGGCATGACTGGACCCTCGTGGACGGTTCGTTGGCGAAGGTCCCCGCGTGGTTCCAGCCTGAACCCGACGGTGCGGGCGGCTGGCTCTGGAGGGGCGACTTCGAGCAGGTCGTGGGCGTCATGCCTGCCGGGCAACCGTACATCAGCCAGTGCTACTGGCCCATGGCCGACGACTGCGCCGGGCTGAGCGCGGCATCCCTGGCCGAGCTGCCTACCCACATGCGGCAGGTAACCTGGAGCTGTCTGGGCTGTGCGCCGTGGCATCCTGGGTTCGATGAGAGCCGCTGGGCGGAGATCCGCAAGACCGCATTGGCCTTCCGGGCGCAGACAGATCGCGCCATCATGTGCGCTTTCGGAGGGAATCTGCTGGAATGGTCTCAGTTCCTGCGGGGATTCGGGCGCTTTCTGCAGGATCTCGCCGAACGCCCCTCGGACGTGCACATGCTGCTGGACGCCATCACCGAGCATCACTTGCGCAACCTGGACAAGTTCATCGAGGCAGTGGGCGACGTTATCGACATCATCCAGCTCGGAGACGATCTCGGCACCCAGCACGGGCCGCAGATTTCGCCGGCCATGTACCGCGAGTTCTTCCTGCCCAGGCACCAGGCCATCTACCGGAGGGTGCGGGAGCGTTCCGGCATGAAGGTCTTTCTGCACAGTTGCGGCGGGCTGTATGAGTTGCTACCTTCTCTCATCGAGGCGGGTGTGGAGATCATCAACCCTGTCCAGACGGCAGCGCGGGGCATGGAGCCCGAACGCCTGAAGCGGGAGTTTGGCAAAGACCTCACTTTTTGGGGCGGCGGCGCCGAGACGCAAAGCACCCTCATCTACGGATCGCCCGACGCAGTGGAGAGGGAAGTAACCCAGCGCGTGCGCGTCTTCGGAGAAGGTGGCGGCTACGTGTTCAACCAGGTGCATAATGTACTGAATGACGTGCCGCCGGAGAACGTCGTGGCGATGTTCGAAGCGGCGCAGAGAGCTTGACCTGCGTGACAGCCGAAATCTGATCCGACAGTCGTCAGGAGGTCCACAACGTGCGCAGACTCATTATCATCGGAATGGCCCTGGTGGCCGCGGCGAATCTTCACGCGCAGCTTCTCGACGACTTCTCGGGCGATGTAAGCGCGTGGCAACCGGAAATGCAGTATGGTGAGGTCAGCGGCTGCGCAGTAAAGCCGGGGCCAGGCAACGGCGGCGGACAGAGCCTGCAGATCGACTACGTCTTCGCCGATTCGGGCACAAATCACATCATCTACGCTCGCCCGGTGGAACTCGACCTCTCGTGGACCCGCGGCCTGTGCTTCGACCTGCGCGGGACCGGAGACCCGGTGAGTGTCTTCCTGTTCCTGTGGGACGCCGATGGCCGATTTGTGAACTACGGCCCCCACGGCACGAACCTGGACTTTCACACCGGGCACCCGGAGTGGACTACGGTCAGTATGGCATTCCGGACTGACTCATCCGTGCAGGGCGGCGGCGCGGACCTGTCCAGAATCCGCCGCATCGGCTTCATGCTCAACCAGGTCGGCAAGCGCAAGGGAACAGTATGGATCGACAACCTGCGTGGAACCGGCGACGCCGAAGCGTGGCTGAGTGTGAGCCCGGCGGTGATCAGCCCCAATGGCGACGGAGTGAACGACGAGGTGATGATCAACGTCGGCGCCCTGCGGGACAGCGAGATGACCGTGGATATCCTCGACGCGAAGGGCAATGTGCTGGCGGTTCTCACCAATGCCTGGCCCACTGAGAAGCACGAAGTTGACCTCACCTGGAGCGGCAAAGTCCAGGGGAAGATTGCGCCGGACGGCGACTACACGGTACGCGTCCGTTTCAGCGGCGACCACGAGCGCGAATTCACCGCGGCGGTGGCGGTGAACACTGAGTACCGGTGGCCGCCTGTCAGCTACCAAGTGGAGCCATTCTTCCCGGTGGGAGTATGGTTCGAGGGTTCACCAGCGATGGCCGGGTATCCGGATGACCCCGCCGGTGCACACGCCTACTTCCTACGCTGCTTCAGGGATATGGCCACTCACGGCTTCAACTGCGCGGCTGTCCCCAACTGTCCGGAGGCGCTCTGGGAAACGCTCCTGCAAGCTGCCGATCAGGCTGGGATACGAATCGTCCTCGAGGTCGGGCCGCTGGTGCGCCTGGTCAGCCAGACCACGCCGGTGAGTGAAGCCGAGGTATTTGACGCGGTATCAGCAGTCGTCGGCAAGATCGGCAAGTATGACTCGCTCCTGCGCTACCAGATCCGGGATGAGCCACCCCGGGAACTGATCGGCAACTGGATCTTGGTCCAGCGCGCCCTGGCGGCTCTTGACCCGAAACGTCCGGCATTCTCGTGTTTCTGCCACCCCGACTCCTTGGCCCGGGTCTCGCGGGAGACCGTGCTCAGTGAAGCCGTCTTTGACATCTACCCGCACCACAAAGGGACGCCCCTCAACACCCTGGGCGGGTTCGAGAGCGGGATGCGCACCTTCACCCAGGCATCCGGCGATAACCCGCGCTGGGTTGTGCTCCAGGCTTTCGGGGTGCCGGGGGACAGCCACTGGCGGTACCCGACGCCCGAGGAGTTGAGGGCAATGACCTGGCTATCACTCGCCGGCGGTGTCCGCGGGGTCTTCTACTTCATCTACCAGTACATGCCAACATACCTGCACGGCATGGTGGAGTACGACGGCACACCGCGGCCGATCTACGAGCCCTGCGCAGATCTCGCCAGTAAGCTCACGAAGCTTTCGCCCCTGCTCATGTCCCTGACGCCCGGACGGCCCGTGAATATCGAAGGTGACGCACGCATTGGCAGTTTCCGCGATGCAAGCAAAAAGCCGGTGCTCATCGTCGCGAGCGTCCGCCCAGATGCAGAAGTCACCGTCACACTCAAGACCGGCGGACCATGGGTGGACGCCCTCACCGGCGATAGGCTTACTGGCGGCAAGGATGGACTCACGCTGACTCTTCCGCCCGGTGAGGGGAAGGTTCTCGTGAAGCCGTGACGCATCCGTGCTTTCCGCGCCGGGACCTGCGCGGTTCCCACGAAGGCACCGGCGTCCTCTAGAGATGGAGGCAATCCATGGAATACCGCAACCTGGGCAAGGCAGGCGTGAAGGTCTCTCAGCTTTGCCTCGGCACCATGATGTTCGGCGACCCCACGCCTGAAGCGGAATCAGTGGCGATCATCCGCGCCGCTCTGGATGCTGGGATCAACTTCATCGACACCGCCGACAAGTACAATGCCGGTGAATCCGAGCGAGTTGTGGGCCGGGCGATCAGGCCGGTGCGCGACCAGGTGGTTCTGGCGACCAAAGTCCACCTGCCCATGGGCGATGGTCCCAATGACAGAGGCAGTAGCCGCCTGCACATCCTGCGCGCCGTTGAGGCCAGCCTTGAGCGTCTCGGGCTGGACTGTGTGGACCTGCTCTACCTGCACGCCCCGGACCCGGAGACGCCCATAGAGGAGTCGCTGCGGGCTCTGGAGGACCTGGTGCGCGCCGGCAAGGCGCTGTATGTGGGCTGCTCCAATTTCCGGGCCTGGCAGACAGCTCACGCCCTGGGGATTCAGGCGGCTCGGGGATGGGACTGCTTCGCGGCGATTCAGCCCCTGTACAACCTGGCGAATCGTGATTGTGAAGTCGAAATCCTTCCAATGGCGCGGGAACTGGGCTTGGGCGTAGTCCCGTACAGCCCCCTTGCCCGGGGCGTGCTCACCGGCAAGTACTCGCCGGGGCAGGAGCCCCCACCCGACTCTCGTGCCGGCCGTGGCAATGTTCGAATGCTCCAGACCGAGTTCCGGCAAGCTAATCTTGAACTCGCAGCAGCATTGGGACCCGTGGCTACAGAGGTCGGTTGCACACTGTCGCAGCTCGCACTTGCCTGGGTAATGGCGAACCCGCTGGTAACTGCTCCTATCATCGGCCCGCGCACTATGGACCAGCTGAAGGACAACCTGGGAGCGTTGGATGTGACGATCACACCCGAAGTCGAGGCGCGCATTGACCAGCTGGTGCCCCCTGGAGAGCACTGCGGCAGGGGCTATCAGGACCCGTCCTTCCCCGTAACAGGCCGGCCCACCTGACAGCGCAAGGACCCCGGCATGCGGCCCTGAAGCGCCGGATTCAGGGCCGTATGCGTGCCTGCGCGCATCCGTCCGGATCTACGCCTTAACCAATGGCTTAATTCTCTCTTAACGACTGCTTCAGCCCTTCTTAACTGGGCCCATAGATACTTCTGCCATGTGAGCCCCATCGCGACGGATCTCCGACCAAGTGGGGAAGTGACCCGCGTCTGGCGGGCACACAAGACCAGTCGCGTCATCGCACACATCCCAGGAGGGAAACCATGAGGACCGCAGTATTGCTGTTCGCCGTCGTCGCCGTGGCCGCACTGTGCACGGTGTCCTGGGCGGGAGAGCCCACGCCGTCGCCGGATCGCGCGTACGTCGATGCCGTGATCGATGCCATGGTGGCGTCGGGCCTTATCTCCGCGGAGAAGGCCGCGGAGTTCAAGGCACAGGGTATGAAGGCTGCAGCCGCCGTGGCCGATGAGCTTGCCGCTGCCGCCGCCGCAAAGCCGAAGAAGAAGCAGTGGTACGACACCATCAAGCTGGGCGGCTATATACAGGCTCGCGGTCTGTACTATCCGGATGCTGAAGAGAAAGAAGTCGATCTCGCGTCCGTCTCGCTCAAGAAGGACAGCGAATTCCTGGTTCGGCGCGCTCGGATCAAGCTTTCCGCCAAGCCGGCTGACGGCGTCGAAGTGGTCATCCAGCCGGACTTTGGCGAGGGCGACGTCACCATCAAGGATGCCTACGTGGACAAGAAGTTCGGCAACGAGATGACATCCATGATTCGCTTCGGCCAGCACAAGGTCCCCTTCGGTTTCGAGGGCCCGCAGTCGAGTTCATCCCGCCTGCCGCTGGAACGCAACTGGGTTGCTCGCCGGACCATCGCGGGCGAGCGCGACACGGGTATCGCCTACTACTACACCGATCCAGAGGATGCCAAGCTGTTCAACCTTGCGAAGAATGAGCATTTCGGCACCGGTGACTTCGGCAACATCGCAGTGGCCTTCTTCAACGGCCAGGGCATCGAGGACGGCGCCGAGCTCAATAGCGACAAGCACATCGTCCTGCGCGGCTGCAAGCCCATGCTCATCAAGGGCTTCAACTCTGACAGCGAAGAGCCTGACCAGTACCTGGAGTTTGGCGCCAGCTACTATGCCGGGGATTACGTCTCCAAGGGTCTTGGCCAGGAAGTCAGTGAGGACTTGATCGGTATCCACGGTTACCTGGCCCCGCAGCCTTTCGGCCTGCAGGCTGAGTATTTCACCGGCGAGACCGAAGGCGCTGACATCGACGGCTTCTACGTCATGGCCCTGTACCGCCCGGAAGACGGTGATGGCACTTTCTACGCCCGCTACGATGAGCTCGACGGCCGCCGCAAAGGCCGCGGCGCCAAGGACTACACCCGCGACCGGTGGACCATCGGCTACGCTCACGAGCTTGAGGACGGCAAGAACCGCGTGACGGTGGAGTACTCCGAGGACACACCCGAGGGTGGCGACAGCTGGGGCGAGTTCGGCATCCAACTCATGACCCATTACTGAGACAAAGAAAGGGGGCTCCTCCATGGCCCGGAGCAGCCCCGCTACGACAGTCACAACGGCCGCCGTTGGCGGTCGCTAACCAAACGGAGGATAGCACACAATGCGCAGTGCAAGCAAGTCTCTCGTGACGATGATGCTGTGCGCGGTGTTCGCGATCAGCACCATGGCCGCTTCCGCGGCGACCCTGAACGGCAGCGGCGCGAGCTTCCCGTTCCCGTATTACACGAAGACCTTTGCAGAGTTCAAGAACCGCACGGGTATTCAAGTCAACTACCAGGCCACCGGCAGCGGGGCCGGAATCGACGCGATTACCAAGAAGACTGTGGACTTCGCCGGCAGTGACGCTGCGCTGTCCGACGCGAAGCTCAAGTCCCTCCCCGGCAAGCTCTTCCAGATCCCGACCTGCGGCGGCGCGGTCGCCATCGTCTACAATGTGCCCGGCGCCTCCCGCGACCTCAAGCTCAGCGCCAGCAGCGTGGCCGGCATTTTCCTGGGTCAGATCAAGCGATGGAACGATCCCAAGCTGGTTGCCGAAAATGCCGAACTGCGCAACAAGAACCTTCCGATCACCGTCTGCCACCGCAGCGACGGCAGCGGAACCACCGACATCTTCACCACCTATCTGTGCGCGATAAGCCCGACGTGGAAGTCCAAGGTCGGCAAGGGTACCGCAGTCAAGTGGCCCACCGGCAAGGGTGGCGCAAAGAATGCGGGAGTCGCCGCTCTGGTGAAGCAGATCCCCGGTGCGATCGGCTATGTCGAGCTTGCCTATGCAAAGCAGAACAACATTGCTACCGCACGCGTGAAGAACCGCAGCGGCTACTACATCAAGCCCTCACTTTCCAGCACCAGCGCCTGCATTGAGGGTGCTCTGAGCGTGCTCAAGAACGACCTGCGCGCTGACATCGTCAACTCTCCCGGCCGCGATGCTTACCCGATCGTTGGCCTGACCTTCATCTTCGTCTACGAGAACTCCGCCCAGCCTGCGGAACTCAAGCGCCTATTGGGCTGGCTCATGTCCGACGAGTCGATGGCCATCGCAAAGAGCCTTGAGTATGCTCCGCTACCCAATTCCGTGCGCGCCATCTGCAAGGAAATGATCGCGAAGCTGAAGTAGTCCCGCTCCACTGATCTCTCCCTCCAGGCGAAGCACAGCGCCTGGGCCTGCGCGGGGCGCCTCTTCCCATGGGAGGCGCCCCACTTTACGACAGCCGGTGAGGAGCCCGCATAATGGCTGCTGAAATCGCACCCGGAGCACGCCCAGAGGCTAGCCTATGCATCAGCGACCGGGCATTCAACGCCATCTTGTATGGCGCCAGTGGTGTTGTGCTCGCGCTTGTCGTCACTCTCGGGTACACGCTCGCGAAGAACTCGGCCGCGTCTTTAGATCACTTTGGACTTCGGTTCCTAATCAGTAGTGACTGGGACCCTGTGCATGAGCAATTTGGTGCACTCCCCTTCATCTGGGGCACGCTCGTAACGTCCTTCATCGCTCTTCTACTTGCGGTGCCTGTGGGCATCGGAACTGCCATCTTCCTCGCAGAACTCGCCCCAACGGCTATCTCACGCCCTGTGTCTTTCCTGGTGGAGTTGCTCGCAGCAGTTCCCAGCGTCATCTTCGGACTGTGGGGTATCTTCGTCGCTGCGCCGATCATCCAGAGGTTCGAGCTGTTCGTTGGGGAGCGCTGGGGCCACATCCCGCTTTTCTCGGGCCCCCCCATGGGCATCGGGGTGCTGGCAGCTGGGATCATCCTCGCGGTGATGGTGTTGCCCTTCGTCGCGTCTATCTCCACAGACGCGATACGAGCCGTCCCCCGCGCCCAGTCCGAAGCGGGGCTCGCTCTGGGAACCACACACTGGGAGACCCTCCGCGGACCGGTGCTACGCTATGCAAAGAAGGGCATCCTTGGCGCTGTCATCCTCGCCCTGGGGCGCGCGCTTGGCGAGACAATGGCCGTCACCATGCTCATCGGCAATACTCCGACCATCTCCATTTCCCTTTTCGAGTCCGGCTACTCCATGGCGTCGGTCATTGCCAATGAATTCGCCGAAGCCATGGGCAAACTGCACGCCGCGGCCATGTCAGAGATCGCGCTGCTGCTGCTCCTGCTCACCGTCGCGGTGAATGCCATTGCGCGGCTGCTGATCTGGGGAAGCACCGGGATGCAGGGAGGCGACAGACGATGACCTGGGATCGGCAGAGCTATCGGCGGCTCAAGAATGCCTTCGCGTTGACTGTCTGCACGCTCATGGCTGTCGCTGCCGTGCTGCCACTGTTCGCCGTCCTGTTCCATGTGGCACGACTGGGCATCACCCATATCGACCTGGATTTCTTCACGAAACTGCCTGCTCCTGTGGGCGAGGAAGGCGGCGGGCTTGCGAACGCCGTGGTTGGGACACTGGTGCTCGTGGGGCTTGCTTCCTGCATCGGTGTCCCGGTGGGCGTGCTGGCGGGTGTGCTCCTTGCCCGAGCCAGCGGTTGGCGCTGGTCATTCTGGGTGCGCTACGCGGCGGACGTGCTCAGCGGAGTGCCGTCGATCGTGGTCGGCGTCGTCGTGTATGAACTCGTGGTGGTCAAAGCGCAGACCTTCAGCGCCTATAGCGGCGGGATCGCTCTGGCGATGATCATGATCCCCACAGTGGTGCGCACTACCGAAGAGATGATCCGCATGGTCCCATACACGCTCTATGAGGCAGCGCTGGCGCTCGGGGTGCCCGAATGGCGGGCCACAGTTGCTGTCCTCGTGCGTGGCGCCAGCGCCGGGATCATCACGGGGATCATGCTGGCCGCGGCGCGAGTCGCCGGAGAGACTGCCCCCCTGCTGTTCACCGCATTCAACAACAACTACTGGTCGAAAAGCCTGTCAGAGCCCATCGCGTCGCTGCCCCTGGCCATCTACAACTATGCCCTGTCGCCCTATGAGACCTGGCACGCCATGGCCTGGGCCGCGTCACTCGTCCTGGTAAGCCTAGTGCTTGGCATGAGCATCCTTACCCGTGTCGTCACGCGTGGGAAGTACGAGATCATCCAGTAGTGGAGGGACTATGAAGACCATGGCCGCAACAGAGCTCGAAGGCGGGGCTGGAACGCCGGTTCCCGACACGCAGAAACAGTCGGCCCCGATGGACGCCCATGGAAGACCCCACCCGACCCGGATTCACCTGGACCAGTTTGGGGTGCGTTACGGCGCCTTCCAGGCCGTTGAGAAAGTCCATCTTCACGTCCCGGCGGGTCTCATCACCGCCTTCATGGGTCCCTCCGGCTGCGGGAAGTCCACCATCCTGCGGTCCATCAACCGGATGAATGACACTATTCCCGAGGCTCGTTTCCAGGGGCAGCTCTACATCGACGACCAGGCTGTGTACGCCCCTGGGGTGAACGTGATGCGCCTGCGCAAGCGAGTGGGCATGGTGTTCCAGAAGCCCAATCCTTTCCCGGCATCGGTGTTTGAGAACGTGGCCTGGGGGCCGCGCATGCACGGGCTCTATCGGGGTCGGCGGCTGCACGAACATGTGGAGCGGTGTCTTGCGCGCGCGGGGCTATGGGAGGAGGTCAAGGACAAGCTGCGGATCAACGCCATGTCCCTGTCTGGCGGCCAGCAGCAGCGCCTGTGCATCGCCCGGGCACTCGCGGTCGAGCCGGAGATCCTGCTCATGGACGAGCCATGCTCCGCGCTGGACCCCATCGCCACCTACCGCATCGAGGACTTGATGAAGGAACTAGTCCCGGAGTACACGATCATCATCGTGACCCATAACATGCAGCAGGCGGCGCGCGTGTCCGAATACGCGGCGTTCTTCTGGATTGACGACAACCGCACCGGCCATCTCATTGAGAGCGGTCCGACGCAGCAGTTGTTCCGTGCGCCCCAAGATGAGCGCACCGAGCGTTACATCACTGGCCGAGCGGGATAACCCACGCCAAACCGCGGGGACGGGCGCCAAACTCAGTGCCCGTCCCCGACAGCGACAAACCGTCAGTCTCTGACCAGCACTATGAAATCCAGCCCCATACCATCTCCCAGGTTCGTCATGCGCAAGCGGTGTTTCCCGGCGCTGAGGGGAACTTGCACGTCCTGCCCCGCTCCATCCTTCAGCCACTGGTACTTCCAGTCGGAAGCAGCGGACGCATACCCTCCGGTGAGGGGGAAGGTGACTGACTCCGCCGCTTCCGTGGGCAGTCTGCCGTCAATTTCCACCCTCCGCCGAGGCGCGTTCTCACTGCCGCTGGCGTACCGGAAACAGATGCGGTATTCAGCCGCCTGCGGCACTTCAAACTCCCATTCCAGCCAGTGCCCGATGTCCGCGTGCCATTGGGTGATCATTGTCCCCCAGCAGCCCTGCCGGTCGTCTTTCTCGGCCACCTCTCCCCCGCCCTGGCCTGTGAACTTCTCGGCCTGAAGCACGATGCGCTGCTTTTCAGACAAGGCCGCCAGCCAGTCGGGGGCCTTGAACTCTGCCTTGGGGACGGTCATCCGTTCCGCGAGGGTCAGGCCGCAGGCTGCAAGATCCGCCAGCACTCGGGGAGCGCAGCGGTAGTACATGCTGAAGCTCTTGCCGTAACCGCTGCCGCCTGCACCCAGAGACAAGGCGGTGGTAATTGGGTCCAGCAGCACCGGGTCGCGTGTCCACAGGTACGCCCTTGCTATCCCCTCGACCATCAGCGGGGAGGCACCGGGCACGTAGCGGGTCTTCGGGCAGGACGTGTAGCGGAACCCGTGGACCTCTTCGGAGTAGGTCTCCTCGATCAGATTGCGCGCGCCCAGGATGATCGCCTGCTTTACCGCCGGATCTTCCGTTACGTCGTGGTAGTATTTGAGACCAGACAGGAGCACCGCCACCATGAAGCCGGCATTGCCCTGGTGCCGGGGCTCACACTCGCAGTGGCCCGGAACCATCATCCGCGACCAGCCACCAAGCTGGTGAGTGCGTCCGGGCTCCTGTTGGTACTCGGGCAGTGGTCGCGGCACCGTATCCTGGGTCTCGAGTACCCGGTCGACGATGACCCGCGACGCGTTCAGGTAATACGGGTCATTGGTTGCAGCCAGCGCAGCGGCGTTCATGATGAGATGCCACCCGGGATCGCGGCAGCTTGCGAAGTCATACGGCCGGCCCAGGGATTTGTCGGCGAAGAAGTCAGTGACCGCGATACCCGTCTCTCGCGAGCGCGGGTCCCCGGTGAGGAAATAGTGGTCGAAGTGCCCCTCGCTCCAGGCGTGGCTTACGGTGTAACCCGCCCGGGGTATGCCCAGAGTGCCAGGCACCGATTCCGTGTAATAGCCGCCGACGTGGCCCATCTGGTGGACGTAGACGCCCCCCACCATCTTCCTGTCCGGGGCCCACTGGATGGTATCTACGTCGCGGTTGTGCAGTTCGTGGCAGTGCCCCAGGAAGAAGGCGTCGGGGTTGCCGGAGCGGACGTACTCCATCAGGAAGGCGTGCTGGGTGTCGTACTCCTCGTTGCCCCAGTTAGCGCCGCGCTCTCCGTACCAGTCGCCGTAGTTCATCATGCCAAAGTCATGCTGGCGCTCCATGCCCTTGATGTACTCTGCAATATTCTTGTCCACGGCGTTCTCGTAGGCTTTGAACAAGGTCTCGTTGCGTGGAGCCACGTCATAGAAGGCCCGGCTGGAGCAGTACCACTCGGGCGGGGCTGTGAGGAGCGGCGGACGCTGGAAGGCCTGGCAGAGCGCCTTCCGGGTCTCCGCCGGGGCCGGGCACAGGAGCAGTTCGTGGGTCTTCGCCATGCCCTGCCGGAGCTTGTAGCGCCCATTCAGCAGGTAGTAGTAGAGATGGTGCCCTTCCTTCTCGAAGGGGAACGCGTCGTAAAGGCCAGGCTCGAAGTCTGGGCACAGATCGATCTGAAGCATGCCCGCGTTGGCTGAAAGCGCCTTGGGGTACTGCTGCCACATGTCGCGCAGGGAGACCGCGCAAGCGGCATCGCCGTCGGGAAGAACCGTCCCGCTGAGCCGTCCCTTCATCACCGCGTTCCCCGCTGTGTACTCGCCGTCAAAGCGCTGTTGGAGCTTGCCTGACACTCCGATCGGCTTTCCGTCCGCCAAGAGGGCCTGCCACTGTGCCGAGACGGGAACCGTGAGCGACATGCTCTCGACCTCGGTCCATTCCTGGCCCACATCGTTGATAAAGGTGTGATGGATGACCACCAGTGGCGATCCGCGCCAGGCTTCAATACGCTGTTCGACACGGAAGCAGTCGCCACCATCCTCGGCCAGCATGTCGCGCGAAGTGAAGATCACCGTCCGCAGAGGGCCGTTCTCTTCGATGACGATCTGCGCGGGTGCATCGCCCGCGCTCGTCGAGAAAACCCCACCCTGGCTTGTGGTCATCGAGGTCGTGCAGGCGCCGTCAAATCCGCGACCTTCCGGGGTTCTCAGGTTCGCAACCTGCCCGCGCGCATCGACTTCAAATCGCACCGCGCCGGTGTCCACGATGACCAATTGGTCGTCCTGTCTCGCCAGCACCCCGCCTGCGGAGGCTCGCCTGACATCCCGCCCAAACTCGAGGTCGTAGGTCGTCTCGCCCGAGGCCGGGAGATCCGCGAGAAGAGTGACCAGCACCCACTTCACGCTGCCGTCGGGCCAGGTTCCGGTGGGTTTTATCTGGGCGGGCACCTCAGCGCCGCCCCGTAGAATGCGCACGTTGTCTGCGCTACCCAGCACGCCGCGCGGGAAGGGAACGCCGGCAGTGGTCGGCCAGCCGGCGAGCGCGAAGTCGTATGGGTTGCGCACGGTCAGAGGCACCCGGGCAGTCTCCGCCTGGGTCTCCGGCGGGACGATTCCCTTCGCGTCGAAAATGATGTCCGGGCCGTAATACGGGCTGCCGTCCCGGGCGAAACCAACAGCGCGCCCGTGATAGGTGGCGTTTGGGTCAAGGCCGGACAGCCGAGCTTTGTGGACGATGCGGTAGCAATCCTCCTCGGCCACCTGCCCGTATTCTGTGGTGGTCCCGTACTCGAAGCGGCTGCGGCTCGGCCAGGTAGTGGTCCAGGAGATGTTCACGCGGCCGGGCTCATTGACGACCCCCGCCCAGAGAGTGTTTTCCACCTTGTTCTCCACCACCCGCGTCTCCGGTGCGCGGGGGAAGAAAAGCACGTTGCAGATCCCATGCAGCCCCGACGGCCCCAGTGCAACCAGGGTGACGTCGTCTCCCTCGGAAATGTCCACTGGATCGCTGAGATAGAAGAGCCAGTCCTGGTTGTTGTCATTTCGGGCCAGCGCGAGACCGGCCAGTTCGCCCTTCAGGTAAATGGCCACCCGCTCATCATTGCCGTCGTCGTACATCATGAACCCGACATAGTACTTCCCGGACCTGGGTGCGCGGGCCGTGACCTTGCCCCCCAGGGCTTTCCGGGACACATGCCCGAAGCGGCGCTGGGTTTGAATGTCCACCGCGTACCCGTCGCACTCAAGCTGGTCGTAGCGCACCTGCACGGTGTCCGGATCAGCCAGCAATGCGCGCAAGATGTCCAGCCCGTGGGTTGCGGTAACCCGCCAATTCTCCGTGCGGTCCTCGGGGCGCATGATCTTCTCCCGGTCAAGAGTCGGCTGCCCGGTAACCAGCTTCTTGGGCACCGAATCATCCATCTTCGGCTTCTCACCCGGCTGCGTTACATCGTGGCAGAGCACGTACAGACCGAAGCGGATGCCCTGATCGTCGCGGGACAGGTCAAGGTCCGATGAGATATACACACTGTTGCCCTGGGCTGCGAAAGACATGGATGGGGCATCGGAGCGAGTGCCGTCGGCCCCGAAATGCGCCGGGTTCGCGCCACCTCCAACCACGCTGAGCATATAGTCGGTGCCGGTGACATAGCCCTTCGCAGGACCAGGGCGGCCGGTGGCCTCGTCACAGTCTGCGTCAAGGTACAGATGCAGGACGGTGCTGACCAGTTCTGGCGGCGCGGCGAAATTGACCTTCCACAGGTACCGGTTCTCCGCGACGTGCCCGAACTCCACGCTCTGCACGTCCTTTGCCGCATTGTAGCCCTCGGCCGCGAGTCGGGCAGCAGGTTCCGCCGCGTCCTCAAGCACCAGCTGCAGTGTCTCCGGGAGCAGGGGGTTGGTTCCCAGGGTCTTTTCGATAGAATCCGAGATTCCGTCTTGATCTGCGTCCTGGGCGATACAGACTGCCGGCAGGAAGAGAACTGCGAGTATAAGCGGAGCAAGTGATGTGCGCATCGGATCCTCCAGGGGCTGGCCGCCCTGCACGGGCAATGGCAAGTAGGAACTCACGCGTTTTCTAGTACCCCTGCGCGCGGAACCAGGCACGGTCCGCGGCCTGCTGTTCCTTGGGACTGAGGTCCTGGCGGCGAGACTCGTTCTCCGAGATTACCCAGCCGTCGTACCCGAGGGCTTCCAGCGTCTGCAGTGCACCGGTGTGGTCCACGACACCCTCACCCAACATGCACCAGCTCTCGCCCCCGTCCCAGTCCTTGAAGTGAACGTAGCCGATACGATCGAAGTACCTACTGAGCGTGGCGTTGAGGTCGTGGCCTTCGCGCACCATGATGCCCGAGTCCGGACACAGGAACCAGGTGCGCTTATCGGTTAGTTCCATCATGCGAGCGATCTCATCAGGTGACGACGCGATAGCCCCGTGGTGGAGGTGATAACATGCCTTCACGCCGAAATCGTCGAGCACCCTTGCGCCCAGTTCGCTGTAATGGTCGCAGACGGTCCGGAATTCGTCGGGATCATCTGTAGCCTTGCCGCCGCCAACCATCATACGGTCCGAACCCATCGCACGCAGGAATTCGGCGGCGCGCAGCGCGTCGTCGATCTCCTGCCTCGCGGCGGTGGACTCGGCGCTTCCCGCCCCAAAGAACAGGGCCGAGAGAACCACCCCGGATTGTCGCAGCAGGTCCGCAAACTCCCGACGTCGGTCGCCCCACTGGTTGATCATCCGCCAGTTGGTCTCAATGCCCTGAAAGCCGATCTCGCCTGCCTCACGCACGGCAATGACCAATTCCTCGCCGAGAGTGCCCAACGGCCAACAGTTGAGTTGTGCGCCGATCCTGATCGACATGACTGCTTCCTTTCGCGACAAGCATAAGGCCGCGGAGCTCACTCCGCGTCCACTAGGTCATAGACGCGAACATAGTCCACGAGGAACTGGTCAGGCAGTTCGGCGGTGGCGATATCCCCTGCCCACTTACCGATCTCGTCACTCACCTTGATGAAAAGAGGCACGTGGCAGACGCCGCCGGCGCTGGTGCGCCACGTTTCCTTGCCGTCCACATAGAAGACATACTCGTCGGTTTTCCACCACAGGCTGAAGGTGTGGAAGCCCTCCATAACGCCGGGCACCTCCACCTTGTGGCCTGCCGACTTGTGATGTTCTCCGTAGCCGTCCCAGTGCAGGGCGTGTTGCACCGTGTCGTTGAGCCACGGCTTCTCAAAAATGTCGATCTCGGTTCCATCGCGCCCCTCATTGCCGACCTTCCCGACGCCGTCACCCATGAGCCAGAATGCAGACCAGTGTCCGGGCTGTCTCTGGAGTTTCACGCGAATAGTGAAATACCCGAAGGCATGCTCGAACTTCCCGCGGGTGCGGATGCAACCGTCCAGGTACTTGTCTCCCTCTTTGACGGTGCTCATGACCAGATTGCCCTCTCCGTCGAGGTTCACTGTGCTGCGCATCCAGAATCCATCTCGGCGGGGGTTGTTGTCGAACACCTGCCACTTGCTCTCATCAAGAACGGTCCCATTGAACTCATCGTTCCACGTGAGCTTCCAGGTCTTGCCCTCGGGAGGAACGGGAAGCTTCTCCTCCTGAGCGAAAGTGCATAGCGCCGTTAACAGCGCGAGAAGACAGGCAATGGGGAGCATGGTGGACATCCCAGTCCTCCTTGGTTGCGGCGGGTGGTCCTGGTGGTATTCGCCCCGGTGCGCCGATCGTCCTTCGGAGCGCGAGGGAGTTGATTCGCGCCCATGAAACAAATCGGAAACACGCCGGGCATAGTATCACGACCAACCGAGGGGCTGCGAGCCTAATGAAACCAGGAGGACGCTGACAATGGACGACGCGAAGAAGTATGTGCTTGAGGCGGCGAAGGAACAGAATGTGAAGTTCATCCGCCTGTGGTTCACTGACATTCTGGGATACCTGAAGAGTTTCGCAATCACGGTGGAGGAGCTTGAGGGCGCTCTGGAGAACGGAATGGGCTTTGACGGGTCCTCCATCGAGGGCTTCGCGCGCATCGATGAGAGCGACATGGTGGCCATGCCGGACCCGTCCACCTGGCAGCTCATCCCCTGGCGTCCGACCGAGGGGGGCGCAGTGGCCCGCCTGTTCTGCGATGTGCTCAGACCCGAAGGCGACCCGTATGTGGGTGACCCCCGCTACGTCCTGCGCCGGAACCTGAAGAAGGCCGAAGAGCTGGGCTACATCTTCTACGTCGGGCCGGAGCTTGAGTACTTCTACTTTGCATCGGACAAGTACCCGGAGCCGCTGGACCACGCAGGCTATTTCGACCTGGTCCCATCCGACGTGTCCGCCGATCTGCGCCGCGAGACTGTGCTTGCGCTGGAGGCCATGGGTATCGACGTGGAATACAGCCACCACGAGGTCGCACCCAGCCAGCACGAGATCGACCTGCGGTACACCGACGCCCTGACCATGGCAGACAATGCCATGACCTACCGCCTGGTGGTCAAAGAAGTCGCTCGGATGCACGGCGTCTACGCGACCTTCATGCCCAAGCCGATGTCCGGCGAGAACGGCAGTGGCATGCATACCCACCAGTCCCTGTTCACCGGCGACAAGAATGCTTTCTACGACCCCAACGACCCAATGCACTTGTCCTGCGTCGCCAAGTGCTACATCGCGGGGATTATGAAATACGCGCCGGAGTTCTGCCTTGTCACCAACCAGTGGGTGAACTCCTACAAGCGTCTGGTTCCGGGCTTCGAGGCTCCGGTGTACCTGTCGTGGGCCCGCCGCAACCGGTCCGACATGATCCGCGTGCCTGAGTACCAGCCCGGCAAGGAGAAGGCCACCCGCATCGAGCTGCGCTCGCCGGACCCGGCCTGCAACCCGTACCTTGCCTTCGCTGTCATGCTGGCCGCGGGGCTCAAGGGTATCGAAGAGGGGCAGGAGTGCTGCGCCGCTGTGGAGGAGAACGTGTACGAAATGACTCCTGAGGAACGTGAGGCCCGCGGAATCGGCAGCCTCCCCAGCAATCTGGCGCAGGCCATCGAGCTTGCCGAGCACAGTGCATTCCTGAAGGAATGCCTGGGTGACCACGTGCACGAGAAGCTCATCGAGAACAAGAAGATCGAATGGGACAGGTATCGCACGGTCGTTCACCAGTACGAACTCGAGAGCTACCTGCCCAAGCTGTAAACCTCCCACGTCATGCACCGAACACCGCCGCCGGGGCAATCCTGGCGGCGGCTTCGTCTTTCCGTGACGCGTCAGCGAGCTGCAGCCACAGTCACCGTGCGCTATGGTATAATGCGGGCACGATGAGAAGTCCCTAGAAAGGCGGAAGCTCCGCGCGCGGCCCTTCTGCCAACCGCCCATATTGACCGAGCGCATGACTGAACCGGACCGCGATACACTCCTGGCCGCCGAGACTCACCTGCTCCCCCAGATGCCGCAGGGCCGCGGCCGCGCGGTGGTGGTCTTCCCGAACACCTACGAGCCGGGCATGAGCAGCTTGTCGGTGCAGACCCTCTATTCGCTCCTCAACCAGCACGGAGTGGCGTGTGAGCGCGGTTTCATGCCCCCCAACCACCCTCTGGGCGAGGTGCGGTCCCTGGAGTCTCAGGCGCTGCTGTCCAGCTTCGACACTGTCCTTGTCACGTCTTCCTTCGAGCTTGACTGGCTGAACATCCCGGCGATGCTCACGGCCGGGGGCGTTCCTCCGCTACGGGAAGAGCGCGATGATCAGCATCCACTGGTGATCATCGGCGGACCTGCGGTGACGGCAAACCCCGAACCGCTGGCGGACTTCGCCGACGCTCTGTGGATCGGTGAACTGGAGCCCTTCGCCGGGGCTCTCGCAGACATCTGCCTCTTGCCCGAAGGGCGCCAGGCGAAGCTGGATCGACTGCGCGCAGAGGCGGCGCGTGTCTGCGGGGATGCGGGCCTCTACCTGCCCTGGCTGCCCGAACACGAACCGGCTCTGGGCGCAGACAGGCGACAGGTGGGCCGATTGTACGCGCCAGACCTGTCCGTGTTCTCCACAGAGTCGGCGATTCTGACGCCGTACACCACTTTCGCCGACCGGTTCCTGATCGAGATCTCACGGGGATGCGCACGGGGCTGCTCCTTCTGCCTTGCCAGGCGCATCTACCGGCCATGGCGCATCCGCCCGGCGGACATGCTTGTGAACCGGATCGGCCGGGTCATGGACAAGACGCCACGGGTGGGGCTCGTATCCACCGCGGTCTCAGACTACCCCGAGGGCGAAACGCTGTGGGCTGCCCTGTCAGCGATGGGTGCGGAGGTGTCGGTCTCTTCGGTCCGGGCAGAGACGGCATCCGATGGGCTTCTGACATTGCTCGGCAAGTCCGGCCAGCACCAACTGACGCTGGCTCCGGAGGCCGGAACTGAGGCCCTGCGCCGTCGCGTCGGCAAGCCGATGAGCGACGAAGAGCTTTTCGACTGCGTCGAACGCGGGGTTGCCGCGGGCATCCACAGGTTCAAGCTCTACTTCCTGCTGGGTCTGCCCGGGGAGACCGATGCGGACGCGCGAGCTATCGCGGGTCTTCTCTCGAGCCTGCGCAGTCGTGCGAGATCGGCGCGTTTCTCGGTGTCGATCAACCCGTTCGTTCCCAAGCCCCATACCGCATATGAAGGCGAGGCGTTTCTGACGGGGAGTGCCTTCCGCAGGCGGATCGGCGCGGCTTTGTCCGGGCTTCAGCGCGCCGGGATCCACGACGTGACCAGCGGCTCGGTGCGCTGGTCCGAAGCCCAGACCATCCTGAGTCGAGGCGGACGCGAGTTGTGCCGCCCAATATTGGAAGCGTCTCTGGCAGGTGCGGATTTCGGCGGATTCAAGGCGGCAGTGCGCGCCGCGGGGATCGACTGGAAAGCGTGCCTCGGCCCGATCGAGACCCATATTGAGACCGCGCCGTGGAAGGTCGTCGCGGACGAGGGCTGCGCGCCGTAGACTGGCTCTGCACCACGAACGGGCGCCGCAGTAATGACGCGGCGGTCACCATCTGAAGAGTCCGGGAGTACATGCCCTTCATCTACTTGCTTTCCACCGATGAGCAGGACGCGGAACTCGCACAGGCGGAGCTGCGGGCGCTAGCCGGCTGCCAGGCTGCGGGCCGCATCGGGATCGGCCCGGTCGCCTGCGACATCTCGCGCTCCGCGTACGTCCGGACTTGTGCGGAGATTGTCGCGCACGGCCGGTCGCTGGACGAACTGTGCGCGGAGCTCGCCGGCCTCGGCCTGCGTTCCGACGGGTTTCGGATCGATCTGCACAAGCTCCCGCCCCGTCCTGACGAGCACGGGTTGGACATCGCCCGGCGCATAGCGGACTGCATGAGCGGCTGGCCGGATCTGTCGCACCCGAGGGAACGTTTTGCGGTTATCTGCTGTCGGAATGACTGGTGGCTTGGGCGGACCGTCTCAAGGAGCAGCCGGGGAGACCTCGCTCAAAGAGGCCGACCGCGAAACCTGTCTCAGGCGCTGAGCGCACGGCATGCCAGGGCACTGGTGAACCTGGTGGCCGCGCCTGGCGATACGCTTCTAGATCCGTGTTGCGGCTGTGGGACGTGCCTGGTCGAGGCCAGGCACATGGGGATCCGGGCGTGGGGGAGCGACATTGCGCTCGCGAACGCCTTCGCTGCACGCGAAAACCTGCTGCATTTCGGGCTGCCACCCGCGGTGGCGGTGGCTGACGCGCGCACTGTTCGGGGACAGTGGGATGCGGTGGTGATTGATTTCCCGTACGGTCACACCACCCATCCGAGCGAGGGCCTGTACGAGGATGTGCTGAACAATCTGGCCCCGCGGGCGTTGAGAATGGCAGTCATCCTCGGAGAACGCGGTGAGAGTCTCTTCGAGCGTTGCGGCCTGGAGGTCACCGATCTCGCCCGGGTACGCAGTAACACGCTGGTCAGGCATTTCTACGTTCTCAAGGGCAGGCGCACGCCTGCTCCCGTCTTGTCGCGTCAGGAGTGATTGCCCACATGATGTCGCCGCTTCGTAGCTTCCTGGTTGCCGCCGCGCTGGGCTTGTGCGGCCTGGCCTGGTCAGGCAATCTCGTGATGAACGGCGGATTCGAGGCTGTAGATGACAAGAACATGCCCGAAAACTGGGCGCCGAGATCGTGGACCGTGGCCACTCAGGGAACAGTCCAGGCCCGGCGTGGCGGCGCTTCCGGGCAGCGTTGCCTGGCAATCACCGTGGATGCCGGCAAGTCCGTCTACGGCGCTTTCTCGCGCCCGATTGACGTGACCGCAACCCCCGGCGACCGACTCATGGTGACCTGCAAGTACCGCACCGAGAACGACCCGCAGGCCCAGGTCATGCTGGTGTCTTTCGACCAGGACTTCCTGACCACCCAGTGGGAGACCCGTCCGCTGTGGGACGAAGCCCGTCCCCTGCGCCCTGTCTCAAACTGGAAGACCTCCAACTGGTTCGCCGAACTGGTGCCTGGAGCGAAGCAGGTTGTGCTTGTCTTCCAGGTGCTCGAGGCCGGGACGATCCTCATTGATGACGTGTCGATCCGTCCCGTTCCCGACGGCGTGCAGGTGAGCAATGCCGACATCGGGCGCGTGGAACGCCTGCCCAACACGCGTGCCGCAAGCTTCGAGATGGTCTGCGATGTTGCCGAGGGCCTCACGGTGGACCTGGCGCTGACCGCGTTCCGCGATGGTCGGAGAATCAGCCAGGTTCGGCGCAACTTTGCCCTGCGTCCTGGTACTCCTCAGCCGGTGAAACTCAACTACGTCGTGCCTGCCTGCGATCCCCATCAGGTGGAACTGGAGTTGCGCGATGCCTCGTCCGGGGACCTGCTGCTGCACGATGAGCGGGAGGTGCCGGGCCTCATCGATGCACGCCTGGTAAAACCCGCCTTCCGGGGCACGGTAACCAATAACCATCCGGTTCCCGAGATCGTTGTGAACGGCAGGCTGTTTGGCGTCCCGTCTGTGATCCAGCAGTGCTCCCTTCGCGCCCGGCTCACCGGCACCGGAGCGACGGTTACCGAGAAGGAAGGCATCACCCGCAACCCGGACGGCACATTCCGGATCACGGTGCCCTCCGAAGGGCTTCTCATCGGCGAGCATCAGGTTCGAACGGAGGTACTGGCCGGCGGGAAGATTATCGGGGCGTTAGCGCTCCCGATCCAGCGCACAAAGCCGTACGCCAGCGAGGTCACCTTCGACGAGGAATGCCGTTTGCTCGTGAACGGTGCGCCTTACTTCCCCATCGGGCTCTATTACGTGATGAGTTCGGACGAACTGGATGCAGTGAAGGCGGCGGGGTACAACACTATCGTGGTTCCGTCGCCGAAAGCCAGCTACGAACTTGCTGAGGCCTGCGCGATCAAGGACCTGCATTTTCTGATCGAATCGCCCAGCGTACGCCGGGATTTCTGGGAGCTGCGACAGCAGAAGTTCGGAGACTTGCCCGCATTCATCGGCTGGCAGGTCGTGCAGCGTCCCGATGCGAAGCTCGTGCTGCCCGACGTCATGCTTGCACTCTACCAGATCATCGCCGAAGTGTCGCCCAACCACCCGGTGATCACAGCGCTGCGCTACCCCGACACCATGGATGACTACGCCCGGGCAACGGACATCATCGTCCCATGGGAGCTTCCGGTACCCAGAATGCCCATCACGCGGCTGGCTGATGCGGTTGACAATGCGCGCCGGGCGACGGGTAACGCCAAACCGGTCTGGGCGCTGATCCAGGCCACCGGGAACTCCTGGGCCACCGACCGCTCGCTGGATGACCAGACCGAGGGCCGCCTGCCCACGGTGCAGGAGATTCGCGCACTGGTGTATCTAGCGATCATTCACGGCGCGGATGGTCTGCTCTACTATGCAACCAATCTCATTTCGAGCGACAAGCAGCGGAACTTCAACCTGCGCCAGGATGCGCCCCACCTTTGGGAGGGCATTTCCGTGATCAACCAGGAGCTCATAGCCCTTGGAAGCGCGATTCACGGGAGATCCAGCCGGGTGCTCCTGCCTCCACTGGCGGACGGGCTGATACAGGTCGCCCAGTGCTCGGACGGCGAGCAGGCGTACCTTGTGGCGGTGAACACATCGGATACGGCCACGGTCACCACTTTCACCGCGCCGGGGTTCGAGGATACCCAGTTGCCGGTGATGTTCGAGGATCGCACCGTCTCGGGCACCGAGCCGGGCAAGTTCGGTGATGTCTTCCAGCCGTACCAGGTACACGTCTACCGGCTGAAGTAGCCGGGGGATGATGCGCTGGGATTGAGCCGGTGCCGCAGCCGTCAGGTTGACCCGAACCTCTTGCGGGTGTTACGATTAGCTCGCGGCGCACGGGCGCCGTCTCCGGGGACATTCCATCCCCTACAACCTCGCTCGCGCCGGTGCTCTGTCGTGCACAGCCTGCCGTTTGTGCTTCCGGAGGTGCAGTTCGTGACGCGTTGGCTCGGACACGCTGTCAGCACACTGCCCATCCTTCTTGGGATCCTTCTGATCATGGGTACGCTGGATGCCGCGACGATCACAGTCGGACAGCGCGATGGCGACCTGACGGGCAGCGACGACCGCGTTCTGCAACAGGCGGTGGACCGGGTCTTCGCAGAAGGTGGCGGCACGGTCTACATCAAGAGCGGGCGCTACGTCATGGCCAACTCCCTGTTCCTGCGCAGCGGAGTGAATGTCGTAGGCCTCGGACCCTCCCCCATCCTGCAACTCGCCGACGCCGTCAGCAGTCCCCTGGCCGAAGACGCCGGCTATGGCGTGGATCGCGTCCTGGTAACCAATCCCGCCGGTTTTCGCGCAGGCATGGGGGTGGCGATCAGCGACGACCGGCACAATACCGCGTGGTATGTCTGCACCCGGACGATCACCGCGGTCGAGGGCAGGACGATAGTGCTGGACCAGGAACTCGACCTTGACTACCTCGCATCCCGTAATGGCAAAGTCGAGGCCGTCGTGCCCGTCATCTTCGGCAAGCAAGTGGAGCGCGTGCGCCTGGAGAATCTCCTCGTCGACGGGAACCGCTCCAACACCCCTCCCCTCAATGGCTGTCGCGGCGGCGCGATCTACTTCTGGAAATCCCGCGACTGTGTGCTTGATAACTGCAAGGCCCGCAACTTCAATGGCGACGGAATCAGCTACCAGGTGAGTCCAGGCATTACCATTACCAGGTGCCGAGCGTACCGCAATGCCGGCCACGGTATCCACCCCGGTTCCGGATCCCACAGCACCGACGTCAGCGAGTGTATGATCGAGGGCAATGGTGAGGTCGGGCTGTTCCTGTGCTGGCGCGTCGCCCGGTCGCGCTTCCAGGATAACACCATCATCGACAACGGCCTGGACGGTATCTCCATCGGCCACAAGGACACGGACAACACGTTCGTGGGCAATACGGTGGAACTCAACGGCCGCCACGGCGTGCATTTCCGCCCTGAGACCGAGGCCAATGGTGGCCACCGGAACACCTTCGAGGATAATGTAATCCGCGATAATGGCCAGAAGCAGCCGGGCGATGGCGTACACATCGAGGGCATCACCCGCGACCTGGTGTTTACAGGCAATACCATCGAAGACACCCAGCGCGACGGTCGCGTCTCCCAGCGTTACGGCATATTCCTGGGCCCCGGCGTGGATGGGGTGAGGACCCGGGGGAACATCATTCATGGGCAGTCCGGACAGGCCATAGTTGACCGTTCCGGAAACGCCGGGAACTCCCTGCAGTAGGGCGCATCAATACACTCCTGAGAGGCTGGTGCCGGTCATGCAGGTGGCGGCTCTGCTCGGTCTCGTTCTCATCGTGCTTCTCATCAGCTGCGCGGCGGGGTCTGAGTCAATGCCGGAGGGCGTGACCGGTGACGGCGAGACCGACGACACTGCCGCAATCCAGGCCGCACTGGACGCCGCCGGCCGGACAGGCGGAGAAGTACGCCTTCCGCCCGGAAAGTACCTGATCGAGGGGAACCTGCGGGTGCCCACCGGGGTCTGCCTGCGGGGAAGCTGGGAGATGCCCCACCACGGAGCGTGGGACAAGGGGTCCACACTCCTCATCACCGGTGGGCGCGAGCAGGAAGACGGACAGCCCACAATCCGCCTGGAGCAGAGCAGCGCGCTCAAGGGCTTTACATTCCTGTGGCCTGACCAGCAGTGGGACAACATCGTGGCCTACCCGTGGGCGATCCACGGTGAGGGCATGCACAACACCGTTGAGGACGTCACCTTCGTCAACGCCTATCAGGGCATCTCCATCGGTGCGCCGGGTTGGAGCGAACTGCACCTGATCCGCAATGTCTTCGGCTGTGTCCTGCGCAAGGGCGTTCAGATCGACGGCTGCTCCGACATCGGCCGCGTCGAGAATGTGCATTTCAACCCGCATTACTGGCAGCGCAGCGGGCACCCGTCCATCCCCCAGGACGGCAAAGACCGGACCATGGACACCGCCCGGTACATGATGGACAACCTCGAAGCATTCATCTTCGGCCGAACCGACTGGCAGTATTGCACCAACACCTTCGTGTTCGCGGCGAAGGTGGGGTACCACTTCGTGGCCACCAAATCGGGCGCGTGCAATGGCCAATTCTCGGGCATCGGCGCAGACGCAGCCCGGACCTGCGTGCTTGTCGAGGGCATCCAGCCCATCGGCCTGCAGGTTACCAACGGAGAGTTCACCAGCTTCGCGGGTGACCCGAATACAGCCATCGTCACCGGGCCCAAGGCAACAGGCGCGGCGCAGTTCGTGAACTGCAATTTCTGGGGCATCAAGGGCCGGCTTGCCCACCTGCAGGGGAAAATGGCCGTGGTCTTCAGCAACTGTCACTTCGTGGATGTCCCCGGCGAGACCGGCGCGATCCTGGCCGAAAACGGCCGATTGAGCGTACAGGGCTGCTTCTTCCACAAGCCCGGAGTGGCCATCGGGATCGAGCCCACGGTTCAGGCGGCGATCATCACCGGGAATCTGCAGCCGGGCGGCCTGAGTGTGCGCAATGGCATGGGTGCTCGGGCGCAGATCTCGCTCAACGAGGTGGCGCAATAGGAGCAGAGAGCGGACGGCGAGAAGGCGCAGGGGCGCTGCCCCTGCACCTCGCCAGGGCCACTGGCCCCCGAACACTCCAATTGCGCGCTCCTATTCCGCCTTTCGCACCGCGATATCGTCGAACAGTACCGTACCCTTGCCACGGATCTGCAGGACCACATATGCCCTGCCCTGCGGGTCCGGGGTGGCAGTGAAGTCCACCGTCAGCTCCTGCCAGTCACCGGTGCCTTTCACCCAAGGGCCCACCTTACCCGACCACACGTCCCCCTGGTTCCACTCCACGTAGATGCGGAACTCCGTACCGACTTCGCCGGTCTTGCCCCAGCCGCTCAGACGGTACGCCCCGTCTTCCTCCAGAGGTACACCGTTCTGGATGAGCAGCGGCATGCTCTCATCCGAGTGATTGGTGAGCCGCGCCGCACGACTGCCGCTGTGAGCGTCGCCCTCCACAAGCTCCACCGAGAATGGTTCGCGGATGCCCCAGTGGTCGGGCAGTTGATCGTCATCGAGGTCGGCCTCCATCCCCGGGTTCACGATGGCGTTCCCGGCCTCGGTCAGGATCGGATCGATCTTCTCCGCCGGCGCGTCCTGCCACTCACGCGAGAAGTCCTTGCGTTTATCTGCGAAGGTCAAGTCATCACTCAGCACCGCCACACCATAGGCGTCCAGGTCGATCCGCACCACGCTATCCTCACCCACGTTCATACTCTGGCCCTCAAAGAGTCGCCGCACCTGCCGGGACTGGAGCGAGGGCACCTTCAAGCTCACGGTCCGGGATTCGGGGCTTTCGTTGACCACGACCAGGAAGGTCTTGTCGCCAACGCTCTTGCGGATTGCTGACAGCCTTTCCGGCGTTTCTCCGTCTACGGCCGGGAGGATGCTCCTGGACGCCAGCACATCCTGCAAGCACGCAAGTTCGCTGATGAGCGACTTCAGCTCCGACCAGAACTGCGATGGCTTGCGAGTGTAATGCGTACCCCAGTAGAGGAGACCATTCGCGCCGTGGGTAATGGCATTGTAGGCCATGAACCGCGACTGCGCGAAGGTGGGCATTATCGCCTTCGGGCGGTCTTCCGGGTTCGTGGACAGCTCCCGCCAGCC